>JBMHDS010000020.1:0-226786 GCA_049889275.1 Bradymonadia bacterium
TCTTCATCAAGCGATTACACGCAGCACAGCTGCTACCTAACCTGCGTGGCTCCTGGCGAAGCGCCTACTCTGTGAGTCGGTACTGTTCAATCGATTTCATCTTTCTAGCAGTCTCCACCGAGCGCCAGCCGCAGTGCTAGGAGGGTGACCTGCTTAATTCGCCGTAAAAAAGGGCGCGCGTTGCGGGTTCACATTTACCGGCAGGTTCGGGCGAGCCCACATGACTCCATAGGCGCGGGCGACCGTCGTTCAGCGGTACTGGCATCGCCACCTAAGTGGCTTCGAATATCATTTTAATCGTGGCTGATAAGCTGCTGAGGTTGGCTGGTTGCGTCAGGGTGAGGTGTGGGGGGGCAGCAGGCCAAGCGCGAACGCATCGGCCTGCATAGTGCTGCCTTAAGGCCGCACTCTAGAATGTACCGATGCCAAAGATATCAATGATCCGTACAATGTTGGACATGGTGTCTTCGTGTGTGCTCAACCGATTGCTGGCTGTGCGAAGCTCACGCTCTGCCTGATCCATATCCATGCCTTCAGGTAGCTGTACAGAAGGATCGAGTCTGTGGGCCTCAATCGCATCCTCAAGGGTGCGGTAGCGTTCGGTGAGCTCAACACAACGATTGATGGCACGCTGTGCGATACTGATCCGCGCTGCGGCCGTTTGTACAGCGACGAACCGTCGCTGTGTAAGCGGAGATATACACTCGACGTACTCGCTCTCGTTTAAGTGGTCGATATTGAAGCCTGTCTCACCGCCGAGCTCGAAGATGCGACCCTCATTAATGAAACTGAGGTCGAAGAACGCCGGAGAAAATGCAAAGCCCCAAAGGATGGAGTAAATGTTGAGCATCGATGACGCGCCTGGGCGGATTCGTCGACCTGCCGGATTGAGAATTGAATCATCGATCTCAACTTCATCACCAAAGAAACTGCCATCCCAGAAGGTTCGCTGGTTGAGCATATTGGTGTCACTGTCGTAGACGAGCCCGAGACTGTTGTAGTCGCCGGAAATAAATCCGCCTAAGACGTTGAGGTACGCGCCGGGGAAGAAGTCATAGAATGAAAGTGCGAATCGCTCATCATTCTGACCCGCATCTGCGCCCCAACTTCGGATTGTAAGCGCCTGTAAAGCGAGCAGTTTGTCATAGAAAACACCGACATAAGCAAGTCGGTCGGTCTCGCCGAAGTAGCCACGCTCGTAGCTCGAAAAGAGCGTCTTGCCCTGTCCGAGTGGGATATTGATCAGCTCATCACCGGTGATGTTGTCGTCCACCAACTCTTTATCCAAGAAGGTGTAGACGCCTTGTTGCTCATCCCACTCGTAAGACCCAGCCTCTGGCTGAGCCAAAATATTGGAGATAAAGTCAAAGCCTCTGATGGTCGCACGGAACATGTCGTAGAAACCGCCTGGGCCGTCGTTGCCGCGGAAGCCCGGCTCAAAGTAGTACTTGTATAAAAGTGACTGCATCTGGTTACCGATAACGCTGAAGTAGCGGCCCCACAGGCGACCCATATAGCTTCGAATGCTGAAGCTGGCCCGGTAGTGTCGGAAGTTGTTTCGAATGAAGCCCTGCTCATACTGCTCAATGGCGTTCAAGACGATTTCCTCAGACGTCTCACCTGCATCAAATCGGTTACAGAATGGCTGGTCTGGTACGCGATCGTCGGAGCAGAATGCCTGCCGTGGATTGTAGCGGCCTGAGATGGCTTCATCATCATCCCAATTCGAACAGAACTTTACACCCTGGTCGCGATTGTAACGACATTGCTGCCCGTGGCTCACCATCGGGCAGTCGACGTCTTGGCTACAGATTTCGCCGCCCATGTACCACTTTACATAGGAACGCTTGTGAAGTGCACGCACGCCATTTTCGTCCTTCTCAAGGCAATCTTCCGGTTGCTGCCCTTCGCACTCAACTCGGTCTACAAGTCCACCGTAGATAAATCGAATCGCAGCGTGGTCATAGCTCCCGAGCCCTTGCCAATCACCGAACAGCATGCCGTGGTAATCCATGATCGAGCTGTAGCGGTATTGTCGGATACCCAGTCCGATGCGAATGTCACGAAGGCGCTTTGATTCAGCTTCCCACTGCTCGAAGCGCGCGCCAAACTGCTCTGGCGTCTCGTCTTCGTCGCGAGCTGGTTCGAATTCAAGGGGTGGGTTGCCGGTCTCTTCCTCAAAGATCGCGTTCGATTGCTCGATGATATCCCAGTACTGAGGGAAGTAGTTGGCGCGGTCAAATGACGCGACGAAGTTGTGCCGTAGACCGACATTGTGACCAATCTCGTGCAAGGTCGTGGCCTTGAACATCTGCTCACGGAAAACGCGGAGCATGTCCTCGCGCTCGAGATCCTTGTACTGATTTACGAATTGCCAGAGGCCGTCATCGTTGTAGATGAATTGCTCCATCTCAAGAGCACGGCTGGCGAGCTTGAACTTAAGCTTCTCCATGCGAGCCATACCGTTGCCCACTGGTTGAAGTGGGTTGACCATATCGAGCTCTTCGTCTGTGAGATCGGCGCCGGTCTGCGCGAGACCGCCACTGACTTCGCGCGCAAGGTCGTCTGGTACCAATAGACGTGACAATCCGGCCTCGTGAGCTTTGCGCATGCGGTGCTGTAACACTGCACCGTGATTGTGCGCTTCCTCGCTCATGCGGCGAACACCTTCAAGGCGTTCTGCCGTCTCATCATTTGTGAACTCGTAGGCCGCACGCGTGAGGCCGCGGATGGGTACCGTTGGCCCACGAACATAGCCCTGTGCTTGCATGATTTCCATCGGTCGCAGGCCGCGTAGATATTGGTTCTCGTCGATAGGTCGGCAAGCCTTTGGTAATTCCGTGTTTGGCTCATCCCGCTGATGATTGGCGCAAAGAATGTCCATCATGTCTGCCATCCGGGTCTCGATGTAATCAAAACATGAGCCGCCGTACACATACGAAACAGCGTTGATCAGCTCGCCTGTCTCTGGATCATTCGCGGGGCCACCGATGCCGCATGGGGTGCGTGACCCTGGGTCTTCGATATAAGCCATAAAGTTATAGCGGAGGTCGCCGAGAAATTCGTTTCCGGAGTTCTCGACCACCTTGAATGCGCAGATGCCTTCCATGGTCCAATCGGTATCTTCGTAAGTGCAATCTGCGTAGTCTTTGGTGCCGCCTGCGCACTTTACCTTACAGGTTTCTTCAAGATTGATTTGAGGATGAATCCCGTTAAACGCGTTATTCCAGGCCATGCCGATTTCAAAGGCTGCCTTCTTGAGGTCCGCTGGGAATTCGCGGTTCAAATAGTAGACAATCGGATTGAATTCTCGCTCAGTGATAGGCAGTGGGGTGCAATTGCCATCATCGTCGCAGGTCTGCGTCTTCTTCCAAATCTTGAAACGCGTCGCGAGGAACTGCTTAAAGTCGGTCTGGCCGCGACCTGGAGTGAACGTATTCTTAATCACACGCCAAGAGCCCGCGCGTTCGAAGTGAATGTCTGAGTAGTAGAGTGGCTCGTACCGCTCTTCCGCGTCCCGCTGTGGTACTCGAAGGAAGTGCGTACGCATGCCGATCTCAGTGTTGGCGCAAGTACCGCCACTGCCGTAAATGCTGTTCAAGTAACAACCGAACAGACCGTTATAGCCCATGTACGATGGGGCCATGTGCAGTCGATGTGTAAACATAAGCGAGTCAGGTAGGTCATCGCCATCCAAGTCTTCGATTTGGTCGGGGAGGAAGCCCTCTTCACAGTTTGAGTAATTGTAGACGCCCGGCAGCATCTCGTAACGGCAATCGGTGGTCTGAGGTGTGACCTGGTATCCAGTCGCCCGACCCATTTGGTGCCAGCCGAGGCCTGCTCCACCTGCTAGGCTTAAATTCAATTCCGGAATGCCGCTGTTTTCCCACTTTGTTACCTGGATAAACTTACGGTCAAACCACATGCGGTCTTGCGTATTCTGCACCAGAACATTTGATTGCTCACCAGTGGCAGCGTTGTAAGCCCGATTTACATCAACGTGGCGGACCGGAAATGCCGCAATTGGATTGGTACACGGGAAATTGAGGTACTGTGGATCATTAGGGTCGAGGCTGTTCCTGCGCCTCGCTTCCATCTTTGTTGGATCTTCTTCATCGCCTTCGTTTCTACCCTCGAGGTTTGAGCCTACGATGATATCGTCTGCGCGACAGGCAAGCAGGTGTCCTTGTGTAAGGCGCCAGCGAACCTTCGTGGCCGGAAAGTCTTCTGCACCGAGAAGGTATTCTTGGCGGTCGCCGACAAAGGTTCCCGCATTCTCATACGGTGAATCCACGACGGTCTGCGCGAAGTACCACTCGCCCTGAAAGATGTCCTTCGAGAATAAATTCTCGATGGTCACTCGGTTGATGTCGTCAACCGGCTCTGCACAGCCCGTGACCTGGCTTAGAGCACAGATTGTACCAATCAGTGCAACAGCGTAATTCCTCTTCATACTTTTCTCCGTCCCGAGACAAGTCCGGCTTGGCATCTCAGCCACGCACAAGTTGACGTCAAATTATTTGGATAAGGGCCACCGCGCACACGTTCGCTGCGTGTACGGATAAGCAATCCTCCAACCCTTGGCATGTACCGGTTTTAAGGGGCGAATGTCAAGGTGTCAGGCCACCTTGATAGGAAAAAAAGGACGCCGCAGGCCGTCTAACTGGTTACGGCCTCGACCAATCGGCCATCACGGTTGAGCGCCGCTAATTCGGTATAGCCGCCGACACTCTGTTCGCCGATAAAAATTTGCGGGACCGTTCTCTGCCCGGTGGCGGTCATCAGCCATTGTCTGGCTTCGTAATCATGGCTCACATCGATTTCTTCGAAGGCAATGTCTAAGCTGTTGAGCAATCGCTTTGCCATCACACAATAGCCACAGATTTTTGTCGTATAGACGCGTACCTGTTTCATCTGGAATATCCTTGGTCGGATCAACATCTCCCCTAGCATTACGCTTACCGGACTCTCCAGTGGGACTCAACAATAACTGAGTGCTTCCAAAAAAGCGCCGAACAAAATTAATCAGGATTGTTTGTGTTGACATCACAATTTTGGTCACAATGGTAGTGGAGTCGGAACGGAGACTCCGATGACCCAAACTTCTTGTGTGGAGCGTTGAGAAATGCTGGATGCATTCATCATAGATGAGATCGTAAAACGGCAAAGCCGAATCGATGAGGATGATGCGAGGCCAGCGATTCAAATCCCAGTTCCCGACCTTGTGGATGATGCCCCCCCTCACGATGAGCCGATCGAAGATGAGCCGAAAGTGATCATCATCGATATCTGATCGAGCGTTGAATACGCGAGCCTGCTTAACTCATAATCGTGCAGCAGCAGCGCATATGCTGGTTGTGCGGGGCCAAGCGGTCATGTCTCGGGATGACCTTAAGCATTCCAGATTCTAACAAGTGACAAGTACGACAGCCGGTTCAGACCCTTGACGGCTGAAGGACTGTGCAGTCGCATACCCGTCGGTGGTTGAGAAAGGGCGGGCCGTCGAAGGCCAGCGAGTGTTCGCGGAAATAGCGAGAAGCCGGCACGGGGAGCCCCGTTGCCGCTCGAGGAGTGAGCCTTAGAGGCCTGCGTTGAAGACGAAGGGGAAGCGGATCTTACACATACCGCCCTCTGGCTTCGGAAAGCGCCAGCGGGAGATATTACGCTTCATACAACCTTCTACCGCGGCGTTGTTCAGTGAGGAAGATGCTTTCTGTACGCGAGCTGCCTTGCCGTCTAAACCAATGATCCAAGACATCGTGACCTTGCCGCTCAAAGTCGGGTTACGTGCCAACTCTTTTTCGTAGCAGAACTGAATACCGCGCTGGCGACCTGAAACAACCCGGAGGATATCCTTTTGCTTGCAGAATCCCGAGAAACTACCCGAGCCGCGACGGACACGGGCCTTCTTTTTCTTTTGCTTCTTGCCTCCGAGGCGAGCGCGAACCCCGCGGCCACCGCCGGTGTCGATTCGTCCCATGCCATGGATTCGTCCAAAACCCTGGCCACCGCCCCCGCTGCCTGTCCCGCGTAGCCCCATGCCACCGCTACCCTGACCGATAACGAGTGAGCCATCAGCGCCCGACATGGCTGCGTTGAGCTTGCTGTCAAACCCTGTCTGGTCACCAAAAACACTTTGCATCGGGCCTCGACCCAAAATGTCAGAGCCGAGCGCCTTGTGGATACCAATATCTTTTACTTTGTCTACAAGTTCGCCGTCGCGCTTTGGCACCTTGGATTTCTCGATCTTGTCTTCTTCGCCGAACTTACCTTCCTCACCACCGGCTTTCTTGCCGACGTCTTCCTCGATCTCCTCTTCCTCTTCCTCTTCTTCGAGTTCGAGCTCTTGCTCGTCTTTCTGCTCCTCGACCACCACCTTCATGAATCTGTCGCTGAGGTCGAGCTCCGAGAATTGAGGGTCTTCGGTCCACATAATGAAGGCACCGACCAAAAAGGTGAGGTGCAATGTGACCGCGACGAGCAGGGCAGTGAGTACCGATGTCTCCATACTGCCAAGAAATGCGCCACCGATGAGTTTGTCGTTGTGCTCGAGCGCTTGGAAATAGATGGCGCAAGGGCCGAGGTCGATCACACCCCAATCGCCGTTGTTAATGTTAATGCGTTGGCCCATCTGGCTACGAGCGTCCGCGACGTCGATCTCTTTGCCATTCAGGACGAGGCGGCCGCCGACATCTTGTCCGATTCCCTCAAGGTTGAGTGCGCTGCAGCCATCACCCTTAACAAACATCTGGAAGCGGTTGCCCAAGCCCGCAGAGCTCGGAACCATCAGGTCGGCTTTTTTCTCGCCGACCGTGGCTACTTTGCCACGCTTGATGACTAATTCTTCCGTTAATGTATCGTGCCAAAGCACGCCGATGCGTAGGTATCGGTAATCTAAACTACTCACAGTACAAAGCCTCCAAACGGTGCAACGCACACGCCTCAGGTTCGAAAGGTCAACGCAATCTAGCCGGGGTCCCACGTGAACGCAAGCACAACCGGCACTGGCACAACACGAATTTGTGGTGTGCGCACGTCGCATCATAAAACTTAACTTGCGGTACTAGACAGCAAACGCCGTTCTTGGTTCCCTGGGGTACTGATAAGAAGGGTAGCCCAGCGGATGTTGTGACGTGTGGGGCGCATAGTGCCAGGGACGACTCTAGGGACGCAGTGAAGAATGTTGCACCGGTTTTTATTCATTCTGATTATGTTCAGTCACCGGCCATTAAGCGCGATCGAGCCAACGGAAACGCAAAAAATCGATCTAATTAGCATGGACGCTCGAGAAACGCTTCGGAAACGTCTAGAGCATTCGGTTGTTTCGATCGAACGACGGGCCAAGCTCAGGGCCGGTCTTTATATACCCGGTCGCGATTCTCTTCGGCATGCAGGCTGGTTGATTTCTCCAGGCTTTGTCATCACTGCGAGTGCGGGGCTGTTACGTCATGGGCATGAAGAAAGTGTCGAGTTCTGGATTCGACACCGAGGGACTCAGTGGAAAGCGACGCTTCTTGCTTATGACGTGAGGCAAGGGGTTGCTGTTTTTCATGACGGCAGTTCTTCTCTGTCGCAGGCCTTTCCGGAAGTGCCAAAATCGCAAGATTTTTGGCAGGGAAGACCCGTTTTTGTGCACGTTGCTAAAGGAGTGCCCATCAGGAGCACCATGACGTTGCCGGCGCCCGGGCCGCTTGAATTCTATTGGCGCATGGCGGGCCAGTTTCCCATAGGAACCCCCGTCACGGACGCGACGGGGCGATTGATTAGCCTCGTCGGACTCTCCTCGTCAGTGGAGCCATCGGTTGCCCTGCTGCTACCGCCTGCGGCAGTTACTTGGGCGTTTGAGAAGGTTGGTACGCTTGGAAAACGGTAGTCTTGAGGCTGGTTTGAGACCGATCGCAAGGTCCCTCGGTGATGGATGTGTGATCGTCGCTTGTAGCGGCGGGCATGATTCAGTCGCACTGCTGCATGCGGCGGTCGATGTGCTCGGTTGTGAGCGTGTTGTCGCGTGCTACGTCGATCACGGGCTGCACAATGAATCTACGGCACACGGCATCTTCGTGCAAAGCATAGCGGCTCAGCTACAAGTACGGTGTCACATCCTGATGGCCGATTCGAAAATCATCCAAGGGGGTAGGGGGATAGAGGCTGGGGCGCGCTTAGCCCGCTATAAGGCTTTGGGGGGACTCGCGGAGACGTTGGGGGCGGAATTTATCCTCACCGCTCATACCGCGAATGACCAAGCGGAAACCCTGCTGATGCGACTTAGTCAAGCGTCCGGTCTAACTGGTCTTCGAGGTATTCTGCCGCACCGTGATTTGGTCATTCGGCCCTGGCTAGGTGTGACGCGAGAAGAGATTGTCGAATGGATGAAACGCCGGGAGTTGACCGCACTGGATGACCCAACCAATCTGGATTCGCGATTTCTCCGGAATCAATTACGGAAAGAGCTCACAAGGCCCCTGAATGCCGTTTTCGGGGAGGGGTGGACGAAGCAATTCGCGCGTTCTGCTCAACATTTAGTTGACGCAACGACTGCGTTGGAGACGCTCATGGCGCCACTTTTAGCTGACGCGGTGAAAGCGAGAGCGGGGTGTGTGCTGCTGCGGATCGAGGTGATAAAAAAGCAGCCCTTGAATCTCCAGCGTTTGATTCTGCGAGAGGCACTCCGACTAATGAGTGGTCAGATCTCTCATGGTCGGCTCGAGCGGACAGACCTACAGATTGAACGCCTGCTGCAGTTATTGGCAGTAGAGAGACAAGGCTTGATGCTCCCGATAGGCGCGGGTATGGAAGCTCATCGAGACCGCAAGAGCATCTGCATTCGAGCCGTAGCCTCGGTTATTGCTAGCAGGTCATTCGAGATAACGGGTTTTGGACGCTACACATTTGGTGCATGGGAGTTGCATCTCGAGCCATGGGCTGGCCCAGCTGGCGAGGATGAACCCGCTGAGGGCGTGCAAACACCGATTACGTTTCCGGTAATGGTCGCGACGTTGCGTCCGGGGGCGCGTTATTCTCAGGCTGGGGGACAGGGCTCAAAAGAAGTTCGCCGTCTGTGGAACGAAAAGGGGATTCCAAAGCGTCTACGGGCGATGGCCCCTGTTTTATACGATCGCGACCAAAACGTCGTCATCGCGCCAGGGCTGCGCGAGCGTCGCACGGGCACTGTTGGTCAAAACGCCATCCGTGCGCTTGTTACATTCCGGCATCCGGAAATTTGGTGAATCTGCATGTCGTATAAATATGACATATTAATGGCGGTCGGCCTTGTCGTTCGCTCCTGTCGTGTTTACCTTTAGCGCGACGTGATTGAGGTAGCCGTAAGCGCCACAGATTTTGGTGCTCTCTTAATTTGCGGGTAGTTCAATGGACGTGCTAGTTTTTCGGCATCTTCTTGGGGGCAGCCCGCATCCAAGTGTGCACAGCAGTTATTAAGGGACCATAAAGTGCGGCAACCTGTAAAAACCGGCCTTCTTTGGGCAATTCTAATCATGACGTTCCTGGTTATCTATACGGTCGTACCGAATGGGGACAAGAGGAATGAGACGAGCTGGGGTGCATTCAACCAGTTTATCGACAAGGGACAGATAAAAACGCTTCGGGTCGACGGTACTGAGATACATGGGACGCTCAAGGGTGATAACCGAAAGTTTGTCGTTTACGGGCCGATAGGGGAGGACCTGCAGGCACGCCTCGCTAGCCAAGCAGCTCGAGACCCGGATTTTACCTTCACGTATAAGAAACAAGAACGGGAGAGCTTGCTACAGAGCGTACTTATCTCGTGGCTTCCCATGCTCCTGCTGTTCTTTATTTTCTTCATCTTTATGCGGAATCTCCAAAGCGGCGGTGGCAAAGCCATGTCCTTCGGAAAAAGTAAAGCCAAGCTGCTGAACGAGAGTTCGAAAAAGGTAACCTTCGACGACATTGCAGGGGTCCAAGAAGCGAAGGGTGAACTGGACGAGATTATTCACTTTTTGCGAGACCCAAAGAAATTTACCAGACTGGGCGGCAGGATTCCTAAGGGCGTTCTCCTCATGGGCCCCCCGGGTACAGGGAAGACCCTACTCGCGAGGGGCGTAGCCGGTGAAGCCGGGGTACCGTTTTTCTCAATCTCAGGTTCAGATTTTGTGGAAATGTTTGTGGGTGTCGGTGCCAGCCGAGTCCGGGACCTGTTCGAACAAGGTAAGAAAAATGCGCCTTGCATCATCTTTATCGATGAGATTGACGCCGTTGGTCGCCATCGCGGCGCAGGCTTGGGCGGCGGGCATGACGAGCGTGAGCAGACTTTGAACCAGCTATTGGTTGAAATGGATGGGTTTGAGTCGAACGACGGCGTCATTTTGATCGCAGCGACCAACCGCCCAGATGTGCTGGACCCAGCATTACTCAGGCCAGGGCGTTTCGACCGCCGCGTGGTGGTAAACCGCCCTGACGTGCGGGGCCGCGAAATGATTCTTGGCGTCCACACAAAGAAGGTTCCACTCGCCGGAGACGTGGACTTGGAGGTTCTCGGGCGTGGGACGCCTGGATTCAGTGGCGCCGACCTAGAGAACTTGGTGAATGAGGCAGCGTTGCTTGCGGCGCGGCGCGACCGAGACGTTGTGACCATGGATGATTTTGAATCGTCCAAGGACAAGGTGCTCATGGGCGCTGAACGACGTTCAATGATCATTAGTGATGCCGAAAAGCGGACCACGGCATACCACGAGGCAGGGCATGCACTGGTAGCATTGCTTTTACCGGAAACCGATCCGGTTCATAAGGTGACCATCATCCCCAGGGGGCGAGCGCTTGGGGTGACGCAGCAGCTTCCATCCGAAGACCGCCTCTCGATGACAAAAGAGTTTGCTGAAAATCGAATCGCTATTTTAATGGGCGGGCGCGTGGCGGAAGAAATTATTTTCAACCAAATTACCACCGGGGCGGGGCAAGACATTGTCATGGCGACTCAGACGGCTCGAAGTATGGTCTGTGAGTGGGGCATGAGCGAGAAGCTTGGTCCACTGGCTTTCGGCAAGAAAGATGAACAAGTCTTTCTTGGGCGAGAAATTTCACAGCAGCGCGACTTCTCGGAGCAAACCGCCATCGAGATCGATACTGAGGTCAGGCGGATCGTCACCGATGGTTATAAGATTGCGACTCAGTTGCTCACGGATAATCTCGATACGCTCAAAACACTGGCGGAGGCGCTCTTAGAAAGAGAGTCCCTGGACAGAGTTGAGGTTGAAATGGTTTGTCGAGGGGAAGAACTCCCGCCAATGAAGCCGAAGGAGAAACCTTCGGTCAGGCGTACACCAAAGGCTGTTTTTGTGAGTGACAACGCGTCAACGACCGGCGTCGTTGGGGACACGTCTACTGAAGGGGTCTGACCGGAGCGTCGATTGTTTCGGGCTCGCGTTCTCAATTCGGAAGGGTTTTGTAGTTGATCTGGCAGACCGGGCAGCGGGTTTTTGAGTGGATGGACAGTCCCAGCCACCATGCGAGCATCTCTCAGACCTTAATCTTCGGTATATTAAATGTGACGCCTGATTCGTTCTCCGATGGGGGCACATTTGTTGAACCGGAGGTGGCTGTTCAGCATGCCATTGCCATGGTGCGAGCAGGTGCTGACATTATCGATGTCGGCGGTGAATCTACCCGCCCGGGTGCGCAGCCCGTTTGTGTCGACGAAGAAATTTCTCGTGTCTTGCCGGTGATCAAAGGCCTTCGTAATGCCTGCGAGGTGGCAATATCCATAGACACCATGAAGGCCGCCGTCGCCCACGCTGCTCTGGAGGCTGGTGCGTCGATTATAAACGATGTCTCTGCGCTGACGGCTGACCGCGATATGGTTCGAGTCGCGCGCCAATCGAACGCCGGCATTGTGCTGATGCACATGAGGGGCAAACCGGCGACCATGCAAACCGGAGATCTTGCGAGTGAGGATATCGTTGGTGACGTGGGTACCTACTTGGAGCAACGCATAGTCGACTTAGAGGCTGTAGGCGTGCAGCGCGAACGGATCTGCATCGACCCCGGGATTGGGTTTGGGAAGACGGCGGACCAGAATGTCGAGTTGATAAAGCATCTTGGCCGATTGAAGAGTCTCGGGAGGCCCCTACTATTGGGCGTATCCCGCAAGTCAATCCTCGGAGCGATTACGGGTCGTAATGTTGACAAAAGGGAGGCTGCGGGTTGTGCTGCTCACTGTGTTGGTTTACTCAATGGTGCAAGCGCACTACGGGTGCACGATGTAGCGTCGGCTTACGATGTGGTTAGGACAACGGCCGCTTTGACGAACGGGATGATGAATCGGTGACATTTTCATGGGCGTGGCAGGATGTTTTATCAACTGGGGTCGATATCGCCCTCGTTTATATCATCATTTACCGCGTGCTCATGATTATCAAAGGTACCAAAGCTGTTCCGATGCTTTTGGGGCTTGTTGCCATCGCGGTCTTGTATGTTGTTACGCAGGGCGTATTGCTCAATTTGCCGACCTTCAACTGGTTGCTTGAGCAATTCTTTGCGAACATTCTGATTATCGTTATTGTTGTTTTTCAGGCTGACATCCGACGTGCGCTCGCAGCCTTTGGCCAGACGCAAATCTTTTCCACCACTCGGAGTGGGGCGGCTGATGCACAGGCGATCGATGAAATCGTGAAGGCGTCTGTATCGTTAGCAGGGCAAAAGATCGGCGGTCTAATTGTGATAGAGCGCTATGCCGACTTATCTGCATACATCGCTGATGGCACCCGGCTGGATGCGAGGCTGTCGAAAGAATTACTCTACAGCTTATTCGTGCCAGAACGACAAAATCCGCTTCACGATGGCGCAGCCGTCGTGCGCGGAGGAAGGCTTTCCACAGCGGGTGTTTTTTTGCCGATGTCTGTGGGGCGTAACATCGACCGTTCCTACGGTACAAGGCACCGGGCGGCGTTAGGCCTATCGGAGGAGACTGACGCTTTGGTGGTTGTTGTATCCGAGGAACGCGGCACGACCTCCATTGCGCTCGATGGTCGGCTCCTACCTGACCTACCGCCGCCCAAGTTGAGAGAGGTTTTGACCCAGCATTTGATGCCCGCAGCGTCCGCGCCTCGAACAAGGTTTCGCAGGCCGCGGGTGCGTCGTTTCAGTGCCTCAGCACGTCGGGACGATGCCGCGTACAGTTCCGTCGATGGACGAGGTGGTGCGGAGTAATGAAGCTATCTTGGGCAAGCATCGTTGCATCTCTGCGGCAAAATGGCACATTGAAGCTGCTTGCGTTTTTGCTGGCCGTGACCTTGGTATCGGTTACGCAGGATGAGCGTGTCACTGTTCGTGAGGTTGAGGTTCCATTCACTGTGACCATCCTCGAGGCGAATCAGGTACCCATACGGCGCCCGCCAGAGACCGTCAAAGTTACGCTGTCGGGCACTGACCCGGCGTTGAGGCGTTTGGATGACTTTGCGATTGAACCCATCAATGTTGAGTTGAGTGGACGCAATAGTCAGGAATGGATACGGCTCGATAAACGCGACATCAAGGGCGTTCCAGCAAAATGGGTTAAACGCATTGAGCCCGAGAAGCAGTGGATTAAGTTGGAGCCCATCATTGTACGTAGTCTGCCTGTTGTCCTTAGGCTCGAAGGCGAACCGAGGGGTGGGTTTAACCTTCTGGCGAGTGCTGTGGAACCGAAGAACATAGACGTGAGTGGCCCACAGTCTATGGTGCGAGACTTAAAGGAAATGCGGACGCGCCCGATTTCTTTAGTTGGGCGTTCGTCGGCCACCAGTTTGGACGTTGAATTGGAGGCGCCGGCATACGGAACCACGATTGAAGCGGCGAGCTCGACGGTGCTGGTCACGCTGGACATTGTCGAAAATCGAGAACAACGCGTGTTTCCCGACATGGAGATCGCGCTTCTGACAGGCGATGAAAGTGAGTTGGCGGAGGCCTCCCCTGCGACCGTTGATGTCGTTGTGGAAGGGCCCATCAGTCAGGTGCGGGGTCTTGATCGAAAAAGTATTGACGTGTACATCGACCCTGATGATATTCCGTTCGGACAGCGCCGCCGCAAAGAGGTTGTCGCGGAAACACCGGTGGGCTCTGACGTAACGATCGTTCAGCTCACACCGAAGGATGTCATGCTTTCTCGCTCGCGGAAACCACGACCCAAGCCTTCCGTGGACGCTGGAGTCGCCCCCGCGCAAGAGCCAGCCGAGTCTGAGCTTTAACATTCTCGTCATGTTTAGGTTGATCCTGGACAGTGGAGTACACAACGTTGACCGAAGAAAAAAGAGTACTATTTGGCACTGATGGTATCCGTGGGCTCGCGAACGAGTATCCGATGACCGGAGAGATGGTCATGAAACTTGGGCGGGCCTTAGGTAAGCGACTCCGCAGTGCAGAGCGTAAACGACCGAAGGTGTTGGTCGGCAAGGATACGCGCCTGTCCGGGTATCTGTTCGAGTCGGCTCTTGCGACCGGCTTAGTCGCATCAGGTGCGGACGTGCATTTGGTTGGCCCTTTGCCCACTCCAGGTGTGGCGTTTCTTACTATGGGGATGCGCTGTGATGCGGGCGTAATGATTTCTGCCAGCCACAATCCTTATGAAGATAACGGGATTAAGTTATTCGCTCGAGATGGCTATAAGCTCCCTGATTCTGAGGAGTTGGCGCTAGAACGGCTTATGCTTGGTGGCGATGACCAACTCTCGCCGGTGGAGAGTGCTGCGATTGGTCGCGCCTACAGAATCGATGACGCCGCTGGCCGCTACTCGGTGTTCGCTAAGAGCGCTTTTCCTCGTAACTTGACTCTGGACGGCCTAAAAATCGTAGTGGACTGCGCAAATGGCGCAGGCTATCGAGTGGCCCCTGAAGTCTTGAATGAGTTGGGGGCCGAGGTGGTCACGATTGGTGCAAGCCCCAACGGTTTGAACATCAACAATGGTTGCGGGGCGTTGCACCCGGAAGAATTAGCGGTTGTGGTTCGCGAGCATGGTGCGGATGCTGGCTTGGCTCTGGACGGCGACGCCGATCGGTGCATCCTCGTTGACGAAAACGGTGACGTTCTCGACGGCGATCAAATTTTAGCCATCTTGGGTCAGGAGTTGCTTGAGCAGAATAGGCTGCCGGGACAAACCGTCGTCGCGACGGTCATGAGTAACTTGGGTCTAGATAAGGCGCTACGACAGTTTGGTGCGAATGTCGTTCGTGTTGGTGTTGGAGACCGTTATGTCGTTGAACGCATGCGGGCCGACGGTTTTGCCTTAGGGGGTGAGCAATCGGGGCACGTCATACTGAGCGATTTTGCAACAACTGGAGACGGCTTGGTGACAGGCCTCTCTGTGTTTGGTGTGATGGTCCGCCGAGGAGCCAGACTCAGCGAGCTGGGGCGATTGATGACGCGCTTCCCACAACAAATCGTCAACGTAGATGTCGCAACAAAGCCGCCATTGGCGGATTTGAGAAACACGCAAGCGTGTATTGCAGAAATTGAATCCGCGCTTGGTGACGAAGGGCGTGTACTGGTGCGCTATTCAGGAACACAGAACCTCGCTCGAGTCATGGTCGAGGGTCCCAACACAGATGTGGTCCGGACCGCTGTGACTCGGATCGCCGCAAACCTCGCTGAAGAGGTGGGTTGAGCATGGATACACAACTTCATCTAGCCGTTGATGCAGCCGCCGCATTTCGTCGGGTCGGGGATGGTGTAAATCCCTCCACCGTGAGTGTGGCGTTGCTCGCCGAGTTGGCGGGCGCCAATGCGATTGCCTACGATATGCGTGGGCCGGACCGTGGGGAGGCTGAGAGGGATGGTAAGCTACTGCGCGCGTGTTTGACGGGCACACTCGATGTCGTGTCCTCAGCCGGCCCTGACCTGATGGACATTGCGTTCGCCCTGCGGCCTGACCGGATAACGCTGGCACCCGAACGTCGTGAGGGTGGAACGGGGACTGGCGGGATAGACGCTCAGATGCTTAAAGATGCTCTGAGACGGCAGGTGCTGCTTTTGAAAGACGCAGGTATGGCAGTTGGCGTCAGGGTGGAGCCGGAGTTGGAGCAGTGCAAGGCGTTGCATCGTTCGGAGGTCGACGTTGCCGTCCTGGATTCCGGCGCCTACTTGCGAGCGCGCTCAAGCCAAGAAAAACTGACCGAACTCAGCCGCATTACCGACGCTTGCCATCTCGCGAGTAAGCTCGGTATGCGCGTCGCTCTAGCGGGCGATATTGATCTCGTCAACATCGAAAACCTTGCCCGGATTCCTTACGTACATGAGTTCCACGTTGGCCATGCGTGCATTGCCCGTGGCCTCCTTAGAGGCATTGAACAGTCGATTCTAGATTTTGGTCAGGCGGTAGAGCGTGGTAGACGCCGGTCGGATTAAACATTTCGTAGACCCGGGCGATGGGACTCTTCTGTGCTTGCTGTCAGTGAAGAGGGTGCGATATCTGCTCGAGTGTTATCCACAGGCGAAATCTCGGCTATTTACCAGTCATGAGGCGGCATACTGCGAACGCCATAAGCGCAACCCGTGGCAACATTTTGCCGCTCGATGGGCAGCCAAGCTGTGTTACCGACGGTTGTACAGCCATGTCCCTTTTCTCGCACTCGAGGTGTTTCATAGCGAGTATGGAGCACCGCAGCTTCGTGGCTTAGGGGAGGCCTACAGCATTCAGCCGGTTTTGGTCAGTTTGAGTCATGACGGTGACCTCGCTGGGGCAGTTATGAGTGGAGGCTGTTTGGGGTGACTAGTAGGCATTTAGGAATCGATCAAATACTGACGCCCCGGCAAATGGGGTCATATGAACGGTTTGCGATGGTCCGGACCGGTCTATCCGGCATGGCACTCATGGAGATGGCAGGGCGGCAGGCTGCTGAAGTTATCTCGAGACGGTATGCAGGTAGGGCAGATTGTCTGGTTGTCTGCGGCTCTGGGAATAACGCTGGCGATGGCTACGTGACCGCACGTTATCTCAGGTCATGGGGATGGCGTGTAATCTGTTATTCCCCTTTGCCAAGGGGGGAGCTGAAGGGTGATGCGGCCGTTGCTGCTAACGCGTGGTCTGCGTGTTGCGGTCATCGCGAGATAGATTATCCAAGCTTGCCGGCTGCCCTGGACGCCCTGAGCACCACCGGGGTTGTCGTGGACGCGTTATTGGGTACCGGTCTTGAGGGTCCTGTGCGTCCACATATAGCGCAGCTGATCGAGTCGCTGAATGCTCACCATGGACCAGTCGTATCTATTGACATCCCAAGTGGGGTCTGTGGCGCGACGGGACGTATTGCGGGGGTTGCGGTCAAGGCTGATTGTACGGTGACCTTTCAGTCTAGCAAGCGAGGACATTGGCTATATCCTGGAGCTGATCATCGAGGCTCGCTGGAGATCGTCGATATCGGTATTGGTGGTATTTCCGATGGGCCGACCGGTGAAGGATGGGCGGGCGGAGATATCGTAATGCGACGGGTTCAGGCTGACGTGTTGAGGGAGACACTGTCCAAGCGTAGGCCTAACAGTCACAAAGGCGATTTTGGGCACGTTTTGGTTGTCACAGGTCGTGAAGGCCAGTTTGGTGCTGCGCGTCTCGCAGCTGATGCTGCGCTGGCGGTCGGTGCGGGTACATCGACGCTCGGTACGACGGCGGCAAGATTAGGAAGTTTGAGTAGTGGTCTCTACGAGGTGATGGCCACGGCCCTATACGAGGCTGATTTAGAACCCGGCTGGACGGAGCGTGTAAAGGCTTACGATGCGCTCGTGGTCGGCCCTGGCTTGAGTGATGCGCCTGTGGTGGGGCGTCGCCTCGTGGAGAGCTTGCCGGAGCTGCGAATGCCGCTTGTTTTAGATGCCCAAGCGTTGAACCATTTAGCGGTTGCGCCCGATGGATGGCCTGTTTTAGGGCCGGCGGTTGTTACGCCACACCCGGGCGAGGCTGCACGTCTGCTCGGTATAAGTGCTGCAGAGATTCAAGCCGATCGAGTCGGGACGGTCCAGCGGCTCATCGATTTGTGTGGAACTCACGTTGTGCTCAAGGGGGCGCACACGCTCATCGGTCTACCCTGTGGAGATATCTACCTGTGTCCCGATGGTAACGCTGGAATGGCTACGGCTGGCTCAGGTGATGTGCTTGCGGGTGTCATCGGGGGCATGCTAGCGGTGGGGTATGAGATGGACAGGGCGGTTGTCGCCGGGACTGTCTGGCATGCTCGCGCAGGCGACTGGTTTGAAGCGCAATATGGTGCAGAGAGCTTGCGCGCGCGCGACCTGATAGACGCTTTGAGGGAGGTGGAGAGATGCTGTCGAAGCTAGATATAGCCGGAGCCCTGGAATCATTACGGGCGGGCGGTGTCATCGCGTTCCCCACGGAGACGAGCTATGGGCTTGGGTGCCGCGCTTATGACGGCGATGCTGTCGCTCGGGTTGTGGCAGCCAAAGGAAGACCGGACGGTAAACCATTACCCATCTTGCTACCCAACGTTGCCTATCTACAGCAGCATGGGATGGATAGCCCGCTCGCGGTTCTCGCCGAGCAGTTTTGGCCCGGCGCGCTTACCCTCGTGGTCCCAGCGTTCCCAGGCCTGCCAGCCCAGGTGACCGCAGGTACAAATATGGTCGGTGTGAGGGTATCTGCTCATCCGGTCGCACGCAGCCTTGTGGAGTGTCTAGGGGAGCCGCTCGTGGCGACGTCTGCCAATCTCACCGGGCAGCCTGCCGCGGTGTCATCGGATGATGTGTTGAAGTCCGGGTTGCAGGGACTGGACGGTTATTTAGATGGGTCTACGGTCGCAGGCGGCGCGAGCACAGTCGTAGGCCTCGACCGAGGTGAATTGGTCTTTTTTCGCGAGGGACCGCTGTCGCGCGCCGACCTCGAGACGGCGTGGAATCGTTCTCGGCGTAGTTAGCTGACTTGTCGGGACCGAGCCAGCTTGCCGTCGATGTAGACCGCTCGGACCAGATTGCTGCCCATCTGATAAGGAATATCGACTAATTGATTGGCCTCGAAGACGACGAAGTCGGCTGGGCGGCCGATGGCAATCTTTCCGACCGCTGATTCGGCGTCCAAAGCAAGGGCTGCGTGAGATGTGACAGCTCGAAAGGTCTCTAACGCGGTCATTTTGAAGCGAGACATGGCCAGGGTCATCATCAGATGCAGGTTTTGAGTCATGGAGGTTCCTGGATTGCAGTCGGTGGCGAGAGCGGTCGGGACGCCAGCATCGAGGAGAGCCCGTGCTGGCGGATCGATGCTTTGCCCTAAAAACAGTGGGGCGCCAGGCAGAAGGACGGCGGTCGTGCCAGCACTCTTGAGTGCCTTGATCCCGTCGTCGGTGATGTACTCCAAATGGTCGGCGCTGACGGCGCCCACTTCGCCTGCGAGTTCTGCGCCTCCACCCGCGCTGAGTTGGTCAGCATGTAGCTTTGGCCTAAGACCAGCCGCAGCGCCTGCGAGCAGAATTCGGCGTGCCTCACCGATAGAGAAAGCGCCTTGTTCTACGAAGACGTCACAGAAAGACGCTAGATTTGTCGCTGCGACAGCAGGGATCATTTCGTTCACGACCACGTCAACGTAACGTTCGCGGCTTGACTTGTGCTCGCTTGGCACTGTGTGGGCGCCTAAGAATGTGCTGTAGACACGAAGTGGCGTCTCGGTTCGGAGCCGCTCCATGACCCGCAACATCTTAAGTTCTGTGGCGAGGTCGAGACCGTACCCCGATTTGATTTCAACGGTCGTGACGCCTCGGTCTAGGAGGCGATTTAGTCTGAAGAGGGCCGCTTGAAAGAGTGCCTGCTCGGTCGCCTCGCGGGTTGAAGCGACGGAGGCCTTTATACCACCTCCCGCTGCGGCGATCTCGAGATAGGAGGCGCCCGCGGCTCGCATTTCGTATTCGTTTGCTCGGCTACCACCATAGACCACATGCGTATGGCAATCGACGAGGCCTGGTGTGACGAGGTGGCTGCGTGCGTCGATGATTTCGGTGGGTTCAGCAGGTGTTCGGGTGGCTAGCCATTCAGAGTAGGGTCCTACAAAGCTGAAACATCCGCTTGTGACCTGAAGGACAGCGTTCGCTTGAACAGTATGACCATCAAAGAGTTGGCCGCAGTGAATGGCAAACGTCTCGGCCGAACCTTTCTCCACAGTCATACTAATGGACCTCAAAGCCTGCCTGCTCGAGCACACGCACGAGGCGCCCCGAGCGGACGAGCTCGGTAATCGCTTCGATATCTTCGTGCAATAGCCGGTCCTTAGAGAGGGTTGATACATGGCGCCGAATCTCTGTTTGCACGGCTTGGATCGGAGCGCTGGCCACCAGTGGTTGGCGAAGGTCCAACGCCTGGCACGCGCAGAGCAGTTCGATTGCAAGAACGGTTTCGACGTGTTCAGCGATGTGACGGGCCTTACGCGCCGCGATGGTCCCCATGGATACGTGGTCCTCCCGATTGGCACTGCTGGGAATGCTGTCAACGCTTGCAGGATGCGCAAGTACCTTATTCTCACTCACCAACGCAGCCGCGGTCACCTGTGCGATCATGAAGCCGCTGTTGAGTCCAGAGTCCGGCGAGAGAAAAGGTGGTAGGCCGCTCGACAAGTTTGGGTTGACGAGTTGTTCTATGCGTCTTTCGGAGATATTTGCGATTTCAGCGATCGCGATGGCTAAGTAATCTGCGACGAGCGCGATGGGCTGTCCATGAAAGTTACCTCCGCTGATCGTATCGAGTTGGCCGTCAGTGGTCTCGAACACTAAGGGGTTATCAGTGGCTGAGTTACACTCGGTCGAAACCACTTCGGTGGCATGGCTCAGTGCGACCCTTGTCGCACCATGGACCTGCGGCATGCAGCGGAGGCTATAGGGATCTTGAACTTTGTGGCAGTCTGCGTGGCTGTCGGTGATGGGGCTATTCGCCATCAAGGCCCTTAAGTTTTGAGCGACAACGAGTTGGCCTTGATGGGGGCGTGCGCGGTGGATCCGTTCATCAAACGGGCTGGCGCTACCTAAGAGACCCTGGCATGACATCCCGCCGGCGATGTCGGCGGTACGCACAATGTTGCGGCAACGGTCGATGACGAGAGCCATGTCGGCGGTCATTGCTTGGGTGCCGTTGATCAACGCGAGGCCTTCTTTTGCCTCAAGGACGACGGGCTTTAATCCAGCAGCCGTAAGCGCCGTGAGGCCATCGGTTGTTTGTTGTTCGTATTCCGCCCGCCCTTCGCCTATCAACACGAGGGCGAGATGCGCCAGTGGTGCGAGGTCGCCAGATGCTCCGACCGATCCTTTTTCGGGGATAACTGGATGTATCCCTTGATTGAGCATTGAGATCAGAAGCTCAGGAACTTCGATACGTACGCCGCTCGTGCCGAGAAGCAAAACATTGGCCCGGATCGCCATAATCGCTCGCACGACACTGGTGGCGTACGGCTGACCTACACCCGTGGCATGGCTGCGAAGGAGGTTCGTCTGCAGGCTTGCGAGTTGGTCTCCAGGGATCCTTACTTCCGCAAGGGCGCCAAATCCGGTGTTCACACCATAAACGTTAGGCGCTTCATCGACGAGGAATCGGGCCACTTGGTTTCGAACGCTGATGATAGCTTGGCGTCGGTTTTCGCTGACCGCAACCATCACCTTTTGGTGGGCGATTGCAATGACATCGTCGACGGTGAGAGGCTGATCGCCTAAGTAGAGTGTCTTCATCTGTACGGTATCGCAGATTGCATTCTTCTCTGTCAATCTTACCCTGAACCCTTTGCACACCCACGTGTATCCAAGGGGACGTTTGAAAGGAGGCGCGTGAATGCCCAAAATACCAATATTTGATCTGGATGGCTCCTTGCTCGACAGCGCACCGGACATCGCAAAAGGGCTGAACGCGATCCGCAAATCGCTTGGACTGACGGACCTTTCGGTTGAATCGGTGAGGCGTAATATTGGCGGCGGTCTTGGGGCTCTTCTTCGGTCGACAAAAACAGCCCAGACGGAAGCGGAGGTTGAGTTGGCCCGTGAGATCTTTATGCGCGTCTACTCGGAATGCTTCCTAGAGGACAGCAAGCCGTTCGAGGGTGTTGAAGCGCTCTTGGCCGACTGCCCGATTGCAGGTTTGGTCTCCAATAAACCGCGCTGCTTTGGTGCACCTATACTTGACGGGCTTGCATGGACATTCGACGTAGAGGTCTTCGGCGATGACGGACACGGTCGTAAGCCAGATCCTGGACCGCTGGTTTATGCCGTCAGTCAACTCGGCTGTATGATGAGTGATGTGGTCTACTTTGGTGACACTGACGTCGACGTGATCGCTGCTGAATCTTGCGGGATTGAGGTCTACCTCTTTCCGTGGTCTCATGCGAAAGGATACGAACGATACCGTTTGAACAATCTGGCGGCGTTGCGGGCGTGCTTGCACAGCTAGGTAGGGCGAGATAGGGGACGGCATGGAGATATGGGCACATCGAGGGTGTCATGGCTATGACAAGCTGTTAGAGAATACGTTGCCGGCCTTTCAACGGGCCATAGATGACGGTGTGGATGGGATTGAGTTAGATGTGCACATCAGCGCCGATGGCGTCCCGTTCGTGTTCCATGATGACTGCTTGCGACGTTTATCGGTTGGGGGTCGGCGAGCACCGGTCGCAGCGCTCGGGATGTCCGATCTTAGGTCCGTTATCCTGCAGGGGGGTAACACTATTCCGTCACTAGACGAGGTTTTGCATCTTATCGGAGAGAAGGTCGCGGTCAACATCGAGCTTAAGAATGCGGCGGCCGTTGAGCCGGTGGCCACGGTTTTGAAACGGCGGCGCGTTGAAAATGCCCTCATCTCAAGCTTTGAACCGGCAGCTGTGCGCGCAGCATCGGTCATCTTGCCTCAGTGTGAACGTGCTTGGATTTCGGGAGATGTGACGGGCTATGTCGGGCGCGATCTCGCCAATTGGTACCCGGAAGACCAGCTATTGAGTGTGAAGGCCACGCGGTGGCACACCCACATCAGGCAGGCACGCCGAGCGTTGGTCATGCGCTTGGCGTCAAGGGGGATCCCCACATTCGTCTGGACCGTTAATGATACGGTGACGTGCCGAGACCTGGCGCTCCGAGGTGTGGCAGGCGTGTTCTCTGACGAGCCAACGCGACTTCGACGCGAGTTCGCGGGCGAACCACGCGGCTGACTGCACAATGAGTTTAGGGCGCAGCTGGGGGCGCTGAGGGTTTCGGCTTGGGGTATTTTTTTAACGTGGCGAGATTCTCAGTGAGAATGCGCTCATTCGCTTTAATTCGCTCGTAATTTTGGAGCACTGTTTGTTCGAATGCGGTCGTGCGCCAGTCTTCGCCTTCCCTGATTAGGGTGATGTTTTCACCCGAATGAGTCATGATGCTCGCCCCACCATTGGCAACGACTGGGTTTGTGGCCGTGCTTAGACCGAAACGTGTGCCAGCCGAAGGGGGATACTGATTGAGTCTCACATGTAGAAAGGCTGCTAGGAGGCTCGCCGGTGTCTTGGCCTTCAATACTCTGCGTGGGTATATCCCCAATGCGCCGATGCGATATTCGGGTGGATAACTCTTGAAACCGTCGGCCTGTTTTCCTATGAGCTCGACGGACGCGTGGAGCGCGTCGCGGGTGGCCTTGGAACAGAGCTTCACCATAAGTTCATAGTTTCGACTCTCAAGCGCATCGCGGAAAACGTGAAGTGCACCGTCGGGTGTTTTAGGATCTAAATTCTCGGAGCATGCTCCGGCCGAAATGGCTATGACCAGTAAGGCGATTCGTGCGCTGTATCTCATGAATATTAGTAAAGACCCGTGGCGTTGATACGTCAAGGCATTGCTTCAGTGCAGGAGAGGCTGAATACGCTTGCGGTTGTTGAAATCCGTCGGCACCATACAAACCATGTGTACACGCCTTATTACCTTACTCTTTGGTCTGCTCTCTTTTGCTTGTGGACCACGCCCGATTGAGCCTGCTGAGGCGGCCGTCCAAAGCGCGCTCGCTGCACTGTATCGAAATGATGTCGACGGGTTGTTGGGGCTTGTGTCGGCTGCGACACGTGACCATCTGAAGAATCAGCTTAACGGAAAGGCACCGAGGGATGCTTTAACTGTGCAATTGGATTGGCGTTTTGAACGCCCCGTATTTGGTCGACCGCGCCTGGTTTCGGCCGATCCCGCATCCGAGCGTCGGTCTGTTGAGTTCATGTTGGGAAACGTGAAGTCTGTGGTGCCCGTGGTTCGTGAATCGGGCGCATGGAAGGTTCATTTACTCGACGTGCGGCCTGTGATTGAAGACCGTAAGGCTGGTGGCGCTCCGTGAATGCTGCAGAGGGAATGGGATGAGCTATAGCGCAGGGGATTTGATTGGCGGCAAATATGAGGTCAAGTCGACGCTGGACGCTCGAGGGCCCGCGTCAAGGTATCTCGCTACCTATCAACAGCAGGGGATGTCGGTGGTGGTACAGATGGTTGGCCTAGACGGGCTTTCGCCAACGGAACGGAATGAGTTGGCTCAGTCTCTGTCAGCAGCACCGCGTATTCGTCACAAGAACATCGTTCCGTGTGTTGGTTTCGGTGAAGAACGCGGTTATGGCTACCTCGTAGAGAAGGCTTTCGACAGTCGCTCACTCGCAGAACACTTGGAACGTCGGCTCTCGGTGGAACGGCCCTTTGAGCCCGTCGAAGCCTACAGTCTGCTGTCGCATCTTTGTAATGCCATTCAGTTTTTCTGTGAATACGGTGGTCATGGTCTTCTGATGCCGAGCAACGTCATGATCCAGTCGAATGGCCGGGTACAGGTTGGCTGTCATGGTTTTGCTGGACTGCGAAGCACGTGGACAGACGCGACAAAGTGGGATCAAGGCTGTCTGCGGCCGGCGGATGGCGGACCGCGCATACGAGAAGATCTTGTTGCGTTGGCCGTAATCGCGGGTCAGTTATTGACGGGTAAGCCTTGGCCGGGTGGGCTGAATGAACCGCCGCCCGATACCGATGCCCGCATTCTTGAACGATTACAGAAGAGCCTGAAACCCGCATCTGAAGGTGGCTACGATAGCCCTTTGGAGTTTCGGCGGGGGGTTAAGAACCTGTTCGTAGTGGATGCTCACACGACCGATGCGCCAGAGGCGCTGAGTGTGCCTGCAAATACTTTCAGCGGGGATGAAAGCGATTCTGCATTCCGATGGCTGATCGAGCGAGATGGGGTCGACTTCGGTCCTTTTACAAAGTCTCAGATCCTAGACCAGCTCGCGTCGGGAGAGCTGACGCCTCGGAGTGTCCTGGTTGATGTTGAATCAGACACGCGCTCTCACTTGGCCGAGTTCGAAGTGTTTGAAGCGGCGATGCTGGATTCACTGCACAAGAAAGATGAGCGGGAGACCATCGCGCGCACCGAGCAAGACAACAGGCGCGCGAAGACCGATAAGCGGATCAAGCTGTGGGGCGGTTTGGGCGCGGTGTTTTCGATCGCTGCAGCCGTCGGGGTTTGGCAGTATCAGCTCGCACATCGGCCGGAGCCTGTGCGGCTTCATCTTGGAAGCGCCATTGAGTCGTTAGAGTGGACCTTGCCCGTGATCCCAGAGCCAGATTCTATTGTGAGCACGGCTGTGCCGACGTCGGCTGGGCGTATGGCGTCGAGCCGCCGACCGAAGGGGTCGCGGCGTGCCGTACGTTCAGGTGGCAAAAACTGGTCTCGCTCGGAGGCAGAGCAGATGAGACGTGAGGCTGAGCTGGCTGCGAATAGTGATTTGAGTGACGAGGGCGCGCGCAGGCAGCCTTTCTCGAGGGCGGCGTTTGACCGTGTTCTGGCGAGTCGTTCTCGGATGATCTATCAGTGCCTTCTAAAAGAATTAAAGGCGCGGCCCGGCACTCAAGACATGGCGGTGTCCCTCACGGCCATGTCATCCGGTAAAATCCTAAATGTACAGTTGAATGGCGGGACAGTGCAGGGTATACGGTGCCTCCGGCGGGCATTTAAGGGGACTAAGATTCCCCCGTTTTCCGGAACAAACAAGTCCATTACCCTGCCTTATCGTTTAAATTAGAGAGTCCGTAGAAATCATGAAAACATGGCCGTTGACGATATGTTTATGTGCTCTGGTATGTACCCAATATGCATGCGACAGCAAGTCGGGGACGTCCGGTGCGCCTCTTCCTGCTTCTGATGCAGCACTATCCGGCGACATCGCGCTATCTGACGGTGGCGGGAGCGGGGCTGGCTGTTCCGAGGAGATGCCTTGTCCGGCGGGGCAGCAGTGCGATCCGGTCACGCGAACGTGTAAGCTGTCTTGTGCAGCTGATGGAACCTGTGGTGCAAATCTTGTGTGTAATTCTGCCGGACTTTGCATAGAGCCGCAGACCTGCATGGAAAAATCCGAGTGTGCAGCTGGCCAAACCTGTGACTGTCTTGGGCGGTGCGTCGCGTTATCGGGTGCCGAATGTCGGGGTAATCTTCAATGCGCGACGACTGAATACTGTGAACAATGCTCAGGTCAATGCCGTGAGCGCGCGCCTCAGTGTGGTGCCTGTTTTGGTGACGATGGCTGTGATCCAAGGTCGGTATGTGTTGGCTATCGGGACAGTCTCGTAGAAGCGGGCAGGCCTGCGGGTTATTGTGCTCGGCGCTGCCAGGGAGAGTGCGACGTTGTGGGCCCAGAGTACGAATGTCTTTCAGTGAGTGGTGTCATGGCTTGTGTGCCAAGAGCGGGGATATGTTCGGAGACAGCCCAATGCGAGCAGGACAGCGAGTGCCCTCCCGACCGGTTTTGCAATGAACGCGGTGAGTGTCAGCCAGGCTGTATTGACGACACGGGCTGTCCGTCTGGCGAACTTTGCCAAGGTTTACGTTGCGCGCCACCGTGTGTTGGAGACATGTCGTGTCTCGATGGGCAGGTTTGCTCGGACGATGGTCGTTGTCGAATTCCGAATGGATGTACCAGTAGCCTCGATTGTACGATGGCTGAGACCTATTGTGACCGGAGCGTTATGATGTGCGTTTCGGGCTGTCAGGTTGATAACGACTGCTTGGATGCGAATTTGGAATGCGTCGCGGGTTCGTGTCGAGAACGTGGATGCAGCGCAAACTATCAGTGCGCCTTCGGGCAGGTTTGCAATCAGCAGACAAATATGTGCGAGGATGCGGCGGGTAACCATTGTGCGCCTGGTTGTGATCCCCAGAGTCAAGAGCCGCCCTGTGGTAACCCAGGAAGCTATTGCTTATCTCTACAGGACCGGGATGAGAATCCCATCGGCGATTTTTGTTTTGAGCCGTGCGAAGCGGAGCCCAATGAGTGTCCTAAGGGCTATACTTGCCTGCCCATCATGGACGACATGGGAAATGAGCAGGGTCGAGTCTGTACAACGGACTGTAGCCTACTGATGATGCAGTAAAGGAGATTGAAGTGAATAAAGCGAAGTTGTTGAGTCTATTGTCCGCCTGTACCGTTATGGAAGAGGCAGACGGTGTGTTCAAGGTCGTTGACACGGCAACTGTTGACGTACTCCTGAAGGCCGGCTCGAGCGGGCCTGCACCTTTGAGCCGTATTCAAGAGATCGCTTTGTTGGATGACTTTGTGCAGGCGACCACAGAGGATAGTGTTTACCTCTTCGAGCATGATTCGATCTTTGGCCTGAAATGGAAAGACCGTGGCCAGAAGGCGACTCGGACCGGCTTTCATGCATGAGGGCGTGGTGCCTAAGCGCTTAGTCGTCGCGGCGGGGTTAGTTCGCCGTCCTTCTGACGACCTGATCCTGATGACCCGTCGTCCGTCGGGCAAGCACTTAGCCCACTTCTGGGAGTTTCCGGGTGGCAAGGTTGAGGTAGGGGAGGCGCCCGAAATGACGGTGCGCCGGGAGTTGCGCGAAGAGCTCAACATTGAGGTCGACGTGCGAGACGTTTTCGCGGTGGGTCATCATGTCTACCCATCTCGAGAGGTCATTCTTATCGTTTACGAGGTGATCCTTGTGGGCGGCGTGCCTGTCGGGATGGAGTCGCAGGAGTTTGAGTGGATGTCGGCCCAACAGATTCTAGGGCTCGAATTACCACCTGCTGATAAACCGGTCATCGACCGACTCGCGCGAGAGCGAACATGATTGAAGTATTCTTGCCGGAGGCCGAATCGACCTTTGCTATGGGGGTCGCCATCGGGAAGCTGCTGAACCCAGGAGATGTGTTGGCGGTGCACGGTGATCTTGGGGCGGGTAAGACGACGCTGGCTCAGGGGATCGCGCGCGGACTCGAGGTCCCCGAAGATCACTATGTCAACAGCCCAACCTTTGCGATTCTGCAAATCCATCCGGGGCGCCTTGCATTTAACCATATGGACCTGTATCGGCTTGCCGACATTGATGAGGCCTATGGCATTGGGCTCGATGAGGTGATCGCGTCACAAGGGGTATCCTATATTGAATGGCCCAGTAGAGTGCCAGAGCTCATCCCTGTAGATCACATTCGGATCGTATTGTCGCACCTGGAGAATGGGCGGCGGCTTCGTATCGAGGCTCAAGGGGCGCGTTACATCGGTTTTTTGTCCTCATGTGCAAAATTGAACGCCGTCTAGATAGCTTGAGTGGTTGCTTAAGTCCTTGTTAAGTATGACTTAACTCATTCTTTGGTGCAGTTTCAGACAGTTGGTCTCTAAATTGCAATGGTCTTGGGTGTATCAATTATGATCGCACGGGGACATTGCATGGAAGCGAGCACCAAGGTGCGTGGGCCGAAGAGTGTGAACGGCCTACCGACTCAGGGAACCAGACAGCAGCAGCGAATACGTCCACTCGGAGTGAGCCTTGCGCTGGCTCGCCTCCAGCACGAAGTGAAGCGCGAGTGTCGCAGAGGTGCGGACTTAGTGCCCGAAAATATCGTCCCATTCTTGAGAACGGAGGCGCATCGGGAGGATCTAGATACGGTCGACGGATTCGAAGACATCCTCAACGGCTGCCTGGATAGGGGTTATCGACGGGCACCAGTCATCGGGTTTGTCTACGAAGTGTTATTCGACCGGTTTACCGCTCGGATCAGGAAGCGGCTCAGCACATCGCGTCTCGGGTGTTCACTCGCGGACGTTGAGGACCTGCTCGGTGTGACGGTAGAGGCCGTTCATCGATTGCTTGCCCGTTCCAATCGAGAACGTCACTCAATTACTTACGCCTTGCTGCTCGCGATCGCTGACCATCGCACCATTGATTATCTCCGTCGAAAGAAAGCGGAGCCGCGTGACGATCTTGAAGCTTTGGGTGCAGCTCCGCTGTGGCAAGATGGACAAGCACACACGCTTACCCCGGAGCGCCAGCTCGAAGAGCGCGGTCGGCTGTCAGTTGCCCGTCGTTTACGCACGGCTGTTCTCGGAGTCGTGAATGGTTTGCCGAGTCAGCAACGGGCCGCTTTGATCATGGTCGAAGTGGAGGGCTTGGGTTATGATGCCGTCGCGGCAAATTTAGGGATTAAAAGAACCGACGTCGGTAATTTGGTCCGGAGAGCACGTCTTCAACGGGATCGGGGCCTGATGCCACATTTGCGCACGATGGGCCAATTGGGAGACAACGTCGGCTTTAAGGGGATCCAAGAGAATAGGTTATTGCGCATTAACCTCCTGCGCTGGACTGCAGAGATGGGTGACGGGGTTTGCGCTGCTTGCCTTGAGCGTGGGGACCGGCTGCACGTTGGCGATGAACCATGTTTCGCGGTTCCACAGGCCGCAGAGTTGAGTCCGCCACTAATTGCCGAATCTTGCTGAGTTCAGATAGCGCCTGCGCGCGATGACCAAGTCGCCTGCCAAGAAGCGGTCCTGCCGCTTGCCGCCCGGTTTGATCACCTTTATGAAAGAATTGAGTATACGGCCGCCCGAGCGACGCTGCCTTGGTCGCTCAAGCTGAACGAATACTGTCCTCAGATGTCCCCGGGCGATGCCCTTTGAGATGATTGTTCCGTCGGTCCGGACCGTTTGTACGACTGCGAGCCTAGGTGTGGTGTTTTGGCCAAAGAAAAGAACGTCACCCGTGCGGACGGGCCCCTCGTATTGGCGCCCTATGGCCTTCAATTCGCTGATGCTGTGCACATTCCCTAGGGCGGTTCGGAGGTCTGTGCCGTGGTATATGGCTCTGACGAGATTCAGTTCGTCGGGACGCCGGCGATATGCGCCGGGGGAAAGTCTACCGATGTTCGATTTCAGTAGAGCCTCGTCTGTGGTCTCGTAGCGCTTTGGCTTCGGTGTGAAGCTGAGCGTTGGCTTGCGTTCAGGGATACGCCATTGCGCGCTGCTGAGTAGCGGGTGGATCGGCGGTTTGGCGGAGACCGATGCGCCGCCATAGTGCATGCATCCGGTCCCGCAAAAAAGGACTAAGAGTATTATCCGTCGTTGCATATGTAGTATAATTGACCACTTCTGACTACACAGCAAGAATTTGATGCCAGTGGCCGTTCAGAAGGATAGGTGGAGCTCCGGCTTACCTGCCACTTGACCTTCTGCTTGCCTGGATATACCTTCCACGCCCGACTGGGCTTCAAAGTTTTCACAAAGGGCTGTGTTGATGGGTGACCGACTCAAGCTAACGCACTATGCCGTTACAAGACTTCCGATGGCGATCGGCGAGTATGATGTACATGTTTTCCGTTACGGCCAAGATGAACATCTGGCTATTGTCTACGGCGAGATTGATGGAGCGCGAGATTTACCCGTCCGAGTCCACTCAGAGTGCTTGACCGGGGAGGTTTTAGGCTCGCTAAAGTGCGACTGCAAGCCGCAATTAGACGGCGCGCTGGAGTTTATCAAAAACGCCGGTCGTGGCGTGGTCGTGTATCTAAGGCAGGAAGGTCGCGGTATCGGTCTCGGGAATAAGATTCGTGCTTATCGGCTCCAGGAGGGTGGGGCGGACACCGTAGATGCGAACCGTTTGCTTGGTTTTGGTGACGACCTGAGGGACTATGGGGTTGCTGCGGAAATTCTAGACTATTTCAAAATTCAGTCCGTGCGGCTCCTGACGAATAACCCGCTCAAGATCGAAGGCCTCAAAAAGTTTGGGGTGGACGTTGTGGGGCGGGAGTCTCATGTAACCGGCTTAAATCGCATTAATCGTGGGTATCTGGAGACCAAGCGAGACCGCATGGGCCACATGCTTGATGCGAAGATGAAGGAAGAGGCAGTCTAGTCGGCCTAGCCACTCTTTAATAACGCAGTGCGTCTGTGTCTTGTAATGCACTCTTTAATAACGCAGTGCGTCCGTGTGTTGTAATGCCCTCTTTAATAACGCAGTGCGTCTGTGTGTTGTAATACCCTCAGTGAATAAAAAAAAGCCCGCCTGGAATCAGGCGGGCTTAGTGACCCGTACGGGATTTGAACCCGTGTTACCGGCTTGAGAGGCCGGCGTCCTAACCGCTAGACGAACGGGCCGTGGTGTCCCAATCATGGGACGAGCTCGGGAACTAGGATTCGAACCTAGATAGACGGCACCAGAAGCCGTAGTCCTACCATTAGACGATTCCCGACCACTGCAGTTGCAATGCTCGTTGCGGACCGAGGTTATCGTTCAAAGCTGGATTCGAGTCAAACAAAAAATAAGGTGGTCCCGCTTAATCTTCGTCAGCATGTGAGATTCCGTTGTATTCTCGGCTGCAACCGTGATTTGGAAAGCATCGATAATTCAAAGAAGTACGATGACGCAAGGCGGCGAGACGTGGTATACGGTGCGCCGCGAGACGTAGAGCAAGAGAGCTGACGATGACGGATAAACCATTTTCCGGTGAAATGGGCACGACAAAGCAGGAGACCACGACGGTATGGTGCGGCGGCTGTGGCGCTTGGTATGGTGCACAGCTTTATCGAAGTATCGATGCCGAGGCGAACCCTGAGTTGGTGGAAGGCTTCCGTAGAGATGGGTACGATGCGGTCAACCAGCTGAAGTGCTCAGCATGCGGTTGGGTGCATGTGGCACGCGAGCGTCTCGCGATACACTATCCGACCAAACGGAAAATTTTTCTCATCGTCCCGGACTCCCTTCGCCATCGAGCCCAGCGGATGAGGGCGAATTTCATTGAAGATGTCTCCAAGGCGCCTGGTGTGGTGGTGCCGCTGTATGTGTTAGAGCCTGTTCTGGTCGGTGGCCCAGCAGAATTTTTTCGGATCCTGGCAGAGCGGGAAACCGGTCTAAATGAGATGCCGCAATCGGATGTTGATGAATCAGCTGGTGAAGCAGGGTCGGGTACGGAGTCCAATACGTCAAGTCAATCGGAGCCAAGGAGGCACACCAAGTCGCTTAACCTGTTAGCAGAATTGCTCGAGCAGGAAGACGAGGACGCTGAAGCGTTTTCTGAGCCAAGCGGTGGGGAAGAGCCGGCGGTCGATATTGAAGAGGTCGGTATTCGAGATGAGGCAAACGTTCATAACCGTGGTGTTGGGCGGATTACTCGTGAGACGACGGGCGTGACCTTACGGGCCTTGCTCGAAGAGAGCGAGGGTTCGGGAGCGGTCGATGCGCCTGGTGTGCTCGACACAGATTACGAACTCAGTCGAGCCCCCTTAGGCCAGCAGTTGTCTGGCATGGAGGGAGGGGGCGAACCGACGGTTGTATCGAATATCGAGCAACTGACGAGCGCCGATAACGTTTCCAACGGTCTGGAGTTGAACATCGGTGAGCCTGTGGACTCGACGCCTGATGCAGATTCGACTCAGCTCTCAGGTGCCGACGCAGATCAGAGTGAACTCGTTTATTCAGCGGGTCTTGCCGTCGAGGACAATCTCGTTGTTTGGCGTGTTGATGCCGAGGTTCAGAGTTCGCCGGGCGAGCAGAAGGTGATCTTCCAGTGGCACGAACATGATGCGGGCGATGTTTTTGGGCTATTGCTGAACAATGCTGGCTCCGGAGGTGAGCATAGCGATGGATGGATATTCAAGGCATTTGAGCCCGAGGATGAGGTTCACGAGGCAGCGTTGAGTCTGCTTTCAGAGCGCTTTACTGTGAGACTAGAGTACCTCCGAGAGGGCGCGTTGGTCGGTCACCATTCGGTCACCGCGCCGCTTGAAGATAATGTTCGTACAGCGATTGAACGCGCCCAGGTTGGGCGGACGAGTCTCGCACCGGAGGCCCTGACACGGGATGACTTCGAGCCGCTGGCCGGTGTGCAGCATAGCTTCGTTGAAGGTCAATTCGGTCAGCTGATGACGGCTTCTGAAACACAGGTCGCAGCTGGCATTGTAAGCTATTGGTCTCAATCCACGATGACGGACCGGCTTGTCTATCGTTTGGGATTCCCGTTGGTTTGGTGGCGTGAGATTCAACGACGGGTTGGGGAAGCTACAGTTCATTTTGGACTGGTAACGAGTGGTGAATACCGCTCGTGGATACAGTCGGCTATGTCGATCGAGAGCGAGTCGACCTTCGTGACAGCTCTGTTGTCTCATTTCACCGAGGTGAATTTGAATTTGCGGCCCAATGAACTTGGACCGATTGCCCTGTGGGAAAACTGGGACGCGCTGCTAGCCTGGTCCGACGAACTCGGGATCTCAGTAGATGCGCAGGTCGAAGAATTGGCGGCTCAGGCCCTTAGAAATGCAGAACAGTACGCAGAAGATGATTATGAGCCGTCTGATGAGTCTTACGACGCAATAGAAGTAAGCTTGGCGGACGCCATCGATATTAAGTCTCTCGGGGCCTTTAACCTTCAGTTAGACCGCTTTTTTCAGCCGGAGCTTGAAGGGCAAGTGATCGAGCCAGCGATCAGTGAGCTGGATGATGACGAATTGTTGCATGCCTTAAATGACCCCGAACGTAGAGCAGGGGCCTGCGTACAGCTTATATCGCGTGACCCAAGTCGGCACGCAGCATCCATATTTGATGCCGTTTCGCTTATGTCGCCCATGGACCTGGTCGTCGTCGTACCTTCTATTCTACCTGTATCGGATGTCTTTGTGCCTTTGTTCAGGCGTGCGCTTTCATCTGATTCGCCGGCGCCGCGGATGGCGGCGGCCATGTTACTTGCGGAAGTGGGGGATGAGCGGGCCTTCAATCCGCTGTTATCTATGATGCTCGAGGCAGACGACGACAAATGGGAGCTTCTCGCCGCAAGCATCGCACGGATGGGGGAACGCGCCGTTCAACCCGCCTTGAGTCGCGCGAAAGTCGATCAGGGTGGCCTGGCGCGGATCGCGGTTTTGCTCGGCTATGCCGAAGCGGAGGCGCCAGGTAGTCTAGATGGTCTCGATGGTTCAAGCGATGATCCTGCCGTTAACGCCTGTATCGGGCAAGCGCGTAACGTTGCCAACGAGCTTGGACGACCGGAAACCCCCCCCTTCGCGTTTCGACTTGCTTCGCTCTTGGAGGGGGTAGCTCCAGGTTCAGTCAGCCTTAACGCATCAGAGCTCTAAACGAGCAGCGCGCATCCGTTTGATTCGCGGCTAAGAGCACATCTTTTCGTCACCTTCGCTGGTCTGCTTCGGGGCGTTTTGCGTCAATATCGGGGCCACAGAACTTAGATCCGCATTCAGTTTTTGCCTGCGGCTTCTATTTTTGCAATGATGGGTCGGAGGCATGGGGGGTCGACCTCGAAGAATAATGGGGACTTTGAGTGAAGCTCGGTATCATTACGGACGTTCACGCCAATCTTGGTGCGCTTGAGACTGTACTTAAAGTACTTGAGTCGCGGCAGATTGATTACCTGGCATGTCTGGGTGATATTGTTGGCTATGGCGGCCAGCCTGAGGAATGCTGCAGTTTGATACGGCAGCACGCTGACATTACAGTTGTCGGCAATCATGACGCCGCTGTAGCCCGGCGGATGGACTACACCTATTATCGGCAGGCTGCACGAGACGCCCTCGACCGCCACCGTGAAATGATTTCAGAAGCAAACTTTGAGTGGCTCAAGTCTCTGCCTTACTCGGCGAGATTGAATGATGTTGAATTCTGTCATGGTGTGCCGCCTGACTTTCAGGCCTTTGAGTATCTATTTTCCCTGGACCAGGTCGGTCAGTTGGTGGGGACCTTTCACGAACGTGCCCATGTCACCTTTGTTGGTCATTCGCACCTGTGCAAATCCTTTCGATACACGCCGGATATGGGTGAAGAGGTTTTACGGACGCGCTTTGTGGTGGGTGATGAACACAAATATATTATCTCCGCTGGTAGCGTTGGTCAGCCGCGGGATTATGATGCTCGGGCGTGCTGTGCGGTCTACGACTCAGATTCTGGGCAGTTCGAGTATGTGCGCTTGCCGTATGATATTGAAACCGCCGCCAAGCGAATCGCTGAGGCTAAATTAGCCGAGGCGTTTGGACGCCGACTATTCCTGGGCGTCTAGCCGTTTTCATCGTCAACAAGACGAAGGAATCCTTCCCGCACGCATCGCACTAAATCGTTGCCATACTGGAGTAATACCGTTCCGTTGGGGTCAAGGGTCCAGGCGTCTGGCGGCCCATAAGACAGCGGTAGCCGTCCAATACATTTAAAATCTGAGACGCGCCTCAGGTTGAGTTCGCTGCCAATGGTGTAACAGATGCCGCCTTGTAGACGGGGGGCAAATACGTCGGTCCCGCCAGGGACCAACCATGAACGGATACGTGAGGGCTGATCGATGTCGAGTGAATAGAACTGCTCACCCTCCGAGACGATCACGTGCTGGTCGAGTCGATATATATTGCTGGCCTTGATGCGGCTTGGAAGCCGATACTGCCTCAGCTGACAGGCTGATGGGCACCAGGTCGCGACGAGGCGTTCACCATCTACTGTCCCCAATATTATCCAGAGTTTCTTGTCTCGGTCCCGGACTGAGTCGAGTGGTAGGCCAGTAAGTCGCCATAAGTGTTGAACAGATTGGGCCCTCCCAGAAAATCGATAGAGGGAGATATGGCCGCGAGACGCCACCAAAAACTCGATCTCTTTGTCACCGAGGTAGAGGGCTGAGCTTGGCTTGCCGCGTAACTGCAAAATGCGGTGCGCGCGGTTTGTGTGGTCTTTGTAGCGGAGGAGGCCATCGGGGTTGATCTGCAGTATGAAGTCGTCATCCGTGTATTGCCACATCGGGACCCCAAGAAAACGGTTGATCGGCGAGACATTACCCGTAGTCAGATCCAGAAGCGCGGGCCTATGGTTGTGGCGAAGCAGTACATGGTGGTGCGGCACTAACTCGATGGCCGTGTTGCTGTCGCAAATCTTTACTGGGAATTGAAGGGGCTGACCACGCCCCCAGAGTGTGATTCGCTCGCTGGACACAGTCCCCAGATAATTCCTTTGAGGGTCCCTGATGAACGCCTTTGGCTCTTCATTATGTTTGGCGCTAGTCCTGAGTGTATATTGACCATCCTGCTTAAATCCATAGGCGTTGAAGGCCAACTCTAACTCTTCATAGCTGCCCTCATGATATTCACACATGCGCACAGAGTGAGCGTTGGTCAAATCCACATCAGTCTCCTCGACGAGCGAAATGCTCTCGATCTTGGAGGCTGGCGGGGCAAGGTCTGATGCTGCCCTGTCGAAGCTTCGAGCTACAGGCGCGCTCAGCGCGGTCGCGATGGCCTCAAGCTCGTTGAATTCCCAAACTTCAAAGTCTTCATCGAGAGCAGGTTTAAAGGCCCGCAACAAGGTGACGAGGGTTACCCCTTGAATGGCGGTCACAGGGCGCTCATTCGGGTCGAGGATAGCCAGCGTCAAAGCCTGTGGGAGGCCTTCGATCCTTAAGGTGTGTTGCAATGCCGTAAATAGTGAGATGTTCAGGGGGATTTGCCCAGAGAGCAGTCGGTTTATACTGTCAGACACAGCGAAAGAAAAGGCAGAGATCTGGTCGGCGTCGCCGCATCCAACCGAAAATGAATGGGCGCCTATCGTGAGTAAACAATGATTAGGGTCTCGTTGAATTCTCAGCATGAGCTCGGCTATTGACCCTCTAGCGATGATTTCAATGCCTTAGCCGTGGATTGACCATTTTCAAGGGGCCACCACGGAACAAAATCTAACTTCCTCACTCTAGCTCCTGGATTTGGGGTGTACGAGGTGCTGCAGATGGTGTAGGTCAATGAAGTATCACGTAGGTTTATTGAGGTGCAATGTCGGACCTTCAAGAGATGATTGTCGAGTTATTCCGGACGTCGAGTCGTTCACTGAATATTCGGCGTATCGTGCGCGCGATCGTATCGATGAATGAGCTTGACGGGGTCGATGAAGGCTCGATTGAGGAAGCGGTCTCAGGCTTGCTCGAAGCGCGCACTATCCGTGAGGCGAGGCCCGGCGTTTATCGGCTTGCGCGAGAGGCTGCTCGTTCGCGTAACAAGCGGAGTCGAGGAGCGGGCCAACGGAAGGGTCTCAATGAAGGATTCCCGGCTGCACCACTCACGCTCGATGAGACTACCGCCATGAGTGCACAGGCTGACGATAGGTTGCAGTTAAGTGAAGCGATTTGGCGGCGGATGACGCGCCGTGCGGCCGAGGTCGCAGGTCAGGCGTTTGTCGATGAGGATGGGCTTGAGATAGATGATAGCTCTGTTGCGCCTGGAGATCTGTCGTCAGTTGACGTTGTTCAGGATGGTGTGGACGCCGCGCGAAGGCTCATGCATCTTCATGGGTGGTCGTCGAGCAATCGGGAATCCGAAGGTCTCGCCGAAGGTGCCCTAGACGGTCGTGTGGATGATTTACGTGATGCGCGCTTTCTGGAATTGTTGCAGCCGCAGAGCGGGTCTGGGCCTTATACGGAACGGCGTGGCCTCTCGCAACGACAGCCAATTCAGAGCGAACGTCGTACTGCACGGGCACGTGAATTTGGTCCTGAATCATCGGCGGCACAGGCCATCCGCGCTGTACTCGTTCGCGAAGAGAAGCCACTGGCGCTTGGTCGCATCAGCGAACAGATCGACGCGCCCTTCGCTGCAACACCGAGTGCCCTGCGCAAAGGGATTGATGCGCATAATGCAGCTCGGTCAAGCGCCGGACTTCGACCATTATTTTACTGTGACGAAACAGACGCGGTGGGGTTGACGGAGTGGGCTTGCGATGATGGGTTCCTGCAACTCGAAGACGAGCTGTTAGATGTGGTTGCCCGTATCCGTGAGCGTGTCAGGCGTCGCCTACTGCAGCGGATTGCCGATGGTGATCAGGCCTCCTTTGAGCAATTAACCACAAAGGTCCTTGCGGCGATGGGGTTCGCCGATACCCGATTGGTTCATCGGGCCGATGACAAGCAGCTCATGCTTGTGGCCCATGGTCGTCAGGCTGCTGGGATGTCTACGATAGCGGTGATCGCGCAGTGCGATTGGGCGCCGATTGGGCAAGCGACAGTCGAGGCGCTCCGCGAAAGCCTGAGTTTCTTTGGTGCTGAATATGGAATTATCCTGACCATCGGCACCTTTACCGATGAGGCTGTGGAAGTTGCGGGTCGTTTTGACAATGGCGGCGTGCAGCTGCTGGACGGTCGCGGGCTCGCGTTCCATCTATTCCGGCACCGCATCGGTGTCGATCGGGTGATGTTGGAAGTGTGCTATCCTAGCCACCAGGTAATGGAGTAATCGCCATGCCCGTGCATGTACAGCGGTCGCAATTGAAAGCGCAAAGGTAGCTGGGCATTATGTGGCGTTTGTCCCTCGGTCGACGACTCTTATTGGTCATCTTTGGCGTTGTGATGGCTGCCCTTTGGTCCTTTGTGGAGATGGGCCCGATGCCGAAGGATGGCTTCAATGAAGTACAGACCCCTGGTGATATTGCAGCACCGGTCGTCAAGCGAAACCTACTGAAGCACCTGTATGTTCGTTTTGGGTTGTCAGTCGAGGATAGTAATCTCCATTTTCAGTGGGCTCCGTCGAGCGTGTTCGATGTGGGGAAGCCAGGTGTTGTGTGGTTCTCTGCGGCAGCAGGTGAAGGCTCGCCGAGGGATGTTTATTTTTCTCAATTCCGCGTATCCCAGGCCGGGATCCCCATTGGGATGGCGGCGCCCGTAAACGTGACGCGAACGCCGGTTGGTGACGAGCATGTACTCGACGTGGGTTTGACGCGCGTTTTGTATAGCGTCCCTCAAGGTGGGTCCATCGACCGCGTCGTCGAGTTAGACTTTGCGGCGCCTGAGACGAGCACAAACTTTATCGATGCGCTGACGGTTGGCTTTGCAGGTTGGCTGGAGTTTGGGCATTGGGGTGGCTGTTCGCGCAGAGATGTGGTGTTCACTCAGCGGGTTGCGAATGTGGCAGGCCGTCTCGAACCCGGCCGTGTTCGAATTGAGGCCGATGGCGAGGAGATTGTTGTCGACCTTAGGGATGGGGCGGTGTCACCCTCGGGTAGCGCACGCCTCGTGCTCGATAGCCAGATGAATACTCGGACGCGGCAGGCTCTCAATACAGTTTTTGAAGCATCCAGCCTGATTGGGGTTGAAAGATTCGTAAAGTTAGCAGCGTTCGCACAGGGCATGGTGAATTGGTTTCAGGGCAATAGCGCCGCTGGGCTGCCCGCGTCGAATTCAGCCATGGTCACCGTCGCACCTCGACCACGTTTAATGTGGCCGCCTCCGGATTTACCGGGCTTTGATGCCGATGGCCAGCCTGGCGTGAAGCGGTGGCGCTCACCGGAGGGGTTTGCGCCTGAATCCGCGTTGATGCTGACCACCGAAGTGCTGATCAATGCAGGCGCCAAGCAACAGTCAATTCACCTATATGCTTTCGATATGCGCCGGTTGGGTTTGGGGTATGTCGCTGGCACTCATGAGCCACGCAGCAAGAGTGGCGTTCGCGGCAACGGGCGAATGCCTCACGAACGTCGTCAGCAACTTGTGGCGGTGATGAACGGGGGGCTGCGAAGCGCGTTTGATGCTGGCGGCCGCATTGTCGATGGCCGTGTGATTGTGCCTCCGGAGATTGGCCGGGCGACCTTGGCGCTGCAGCGGGATGGCCAGCCCGCATTTGGGCTCTGGGATGCTGAGCAGCTTGATGAACCATGGGTCTCCCTGATTCAAAACCAGGCGCCATTGGTGATGGGAGGTCGCTCCCTGCCGCGCGCAAATAATGGATGGGGTCAGCTGCTGGCAGATTTTGACGAACAGCTCATTCCGCGAACAGGCCTCGGCGTAACAGAGGGCGGAGTCGTGATGTTTGCTTGGTCGCCCTCCGTGAGCGCTTTGGGGTTGGCGGAGGCTTTAAGGCTGGCTGGGGCCGAGTTTGCTATGCACCTTGCGGTTGGTCTCGATGCAGGCGGCTTGGCGATGATCGATCCAAACTCTATGGTGCCGGGATCGGAGATTGTACCCGATCCCCGTATGGCGCCCGCTGTCGCATCTTGGTTAGCTACGAGTCCTGATGAATTCTTTTATCTTTTTCGGACAGGGCGACTGCTGCAGTTCTTAGCGACTCAGCGTAATCGGTCTGATGCCCTAGATTGGACAGTACTGCAGTATGTAGAAAATGTGCCTTTTGTTGCCACTGCGCGTTACCGCGGAGTGTCGGACAAGGGCCGTGGAACGAAAGAATCGGCGGTCACTCTTTACGCTGTTAGCGCGGAACAGGCGCGGCCCCATCTGCTGCCAGGTCTAGCTGAGGAAAGGCCTGTCATTACAGACTCTCGGACGCAATTCGACTGGCCAGGAGGGCCTCTTTTCTCAATCGGTGTTGGTTTGCGGCCACGCGCACAAAAGCTTGGGCTCACGGTGGAACGGCGCGTGTGGTCCTCAGCGCAGAAAGGTGTGTTCACGATGGTTGTGGACGCTGACGGTGAGCTATCCATAGGCCGATATGGTGACGCACCGCTCGATGCTGATGTTCGGTGGAGTGTTCTACTTCAAGGTTCGCCGCTCGTGGAAAATGGGCTCATCGCGGAAGGGGCATCCGGGATTGCGGGACGGCCGCTCGTCGGGCTGGGGCAGACGGGTGAAGGCTGCTTGGTCTTTGCAGTCTCGCAGATCGGTAACAGGGCGGCGATTGCCTCTGCCCTTAAGTCAGTGGGGGCTCGAGCCGCGCTGCTGCTTGGAGACGTCGGTACCGCAAGGACGGGGGTGGCACGTTTTTATGAAGAGGGGCAATCCGAAGATGGTACGCGGGAGTTCTATGTTCGCGAGGGGGGGACACCGCTCCTCAAACGGGCTGATTTTGCCCAATCGGCTGGCTCGACCATTTATCTTACCGCGCGCAAGCCAAAGCCGTCAGCCCGCGCTATCTCAACCTTTCTACGTATCAAGCTGACGCGCGACTGATACCAGCGTTAAGAGTTCCGCAACGAAAAGTTGCGTCGAGCTAATACTCATATTAACCTACATGTAGGACACGTTGGTTAAAGGGGTAGTCATGTTACGTAGTGCTATGCTGTTTTTGGTGCTTTTTGTCTCGTCGGCCGCTTATGCAGAGGGGCCAGAGACGTCTGATTCTGAAGCCGAGACGGCGGTTGGGTCTATGTTGATGCCGCGTCTTGAGGCGCGCGTTCAGGCGAGGGCCGCCGCGTATCGTTTGTTTCAGAAGACGGTCGGGCAGTTGGGGTTTGGTGTCTCTCTTGTTCAGGAGACCTCGCTTAATGGACGGCAGTTCGCCGCGGCAAAACGCCGACTTCCTTAACGCCTGCCAGTCGCGCTTCTTTTAATGTGAGCTGGAGTGTATTAGTCTCCACTCATGGGCATTTATAGTATGACGGGCTTCGGTCGGGCCGCCCTCGCGTTCGAAGGGCGGCTTTACACTGCAGAAGCAAAGAGCGTAAACCACAAATATCTAGACACTCGGATTAAGCTTCCCCGCGCTCTGTCGTTTGGCGAGCCGACGGTGAAGGCGTGTTTGGTAAAGTTTCTGAAGCGTGGACGGGTCGAGTTGACCGTTCAGGCTGTGGGTGTGGCCGAAGGGAATGTGCCCGATCTAAATATCGATTACGGGGCTGCCGAGTCAGTGGTGCTGGCTCACCGTGAGCTCGCGGAACGGCTCGATGTGACTTTTGCTTGTACGACTCGTGATGTCTTTAGTTATCCCGGTGTTTTGCGGGCGGGTGCAGAAACCTATGCCGACGCAGACGTGAATCAATTCTTAGGGTTGTTAGTGGAACCTGCCATCGAGGCGCTGAACACGATGCGGCGCCATGAGGGTTCACAGGTGCATCTCCTCGTGGTTGAACACCTTAAGTCGCTCTCAAGATCGGTCGAGTCTTTGGCGTCGCGTGCCCCCGAAATGCAGGATCGGTATCGAGAGCGGTTAACGAATCGTATGTCGGAGGCTCTTGGTGATTTGCAATATCCGGTGGATGAGGCGCGAATCCTCCATGAAGTCGCGTTGTTTTCCGAACGCGTAGACGTTGCGGAAGAGATTGGCCGGCTGCGAGCTCACTTAAGTCATTTTGAAGGGTTGTTGTCGGTCGATGGAGCTGTCGGGCGGAAAATGGATTTTCTGTGCCAAGAGATCTTGAGAGAGACGAATACTGTGGGTAGTAAGGCCCAGGACCTCGGGGTGACGGAGACGGTGGTAAACATGAAAGCGGAGTTGGAACGCTTGCGAGAGCAGATCCAAAATGTGGAGTAGCCCGTGGTGATGCTCATTCTAGCCGCTGTGAGCGGTACGGGTAAGTCAACGATTGCAAGGCGCTTACTCGAGCGCCATGATACCTTGAGTGTGAGCGTAAGTCATACGACGCGGCATCCACGCCAAGGAGAGATCGATGGTGTCCACTATCATTTTGTGGACAGGTCAAGTTTCGATGAGATGGTCGCCGGTGGCGGTTTTGCTGAGTGGGCCGAATATGTCGGCAATGCCTACGGCACTGCCAATGAGACCATCAACCATGCTGATGCAGCCGGATTGGATTTAATCTTCGATATAGAGATTCAGGGCGCCCGCCAGATCAAAGAACAGTACCCGGACGCTGTTTCGATCTTTCTCTTACCTCCAGACTGGGACGAGGTACGGCGTCGGCTGACGGTGAGAGGCACCGACGCGGCAGAAGTGGTCGAACGACGCTTACAGCGAGGTCGGACGGAGATTGTTGCCGCGAGTGAATTTGATTATGTGGTTGTGAATCGTGACTTGGACATCGCTTTGGATGAAGTGTCGGCCATTTATCAGGCGGCCCGTTTACGAAACAGGGGCGCCCATCCCACCCTTGTTGAATTACTTGGGGTCGATTGATGTGTTGGACGCGGTGAATGGTAGGGATTATGAGAAAAGAGCTCAGGTGGTCGAATGATTCGTCTCGATGATGTGATCGGTGAGTTGACGCGACATCACAGCGATGCTGATGTCGGCCTCGTTCGAAAGGCATATGTCTTTAGCGCCAAGGCTCATCGCGGGCAGGTCAGGACCAATGGGGAGCCTTATCTGACGCACCCCCTGGAGGTGTCGTACATCGTAGCGCAGTTGCGACTGGATACCGCGTCGGTTTGTGCCGGACTTTTGCATGACACGGTGGAGGATACCGTTGCCACAGAAGAGGAGATAGAAGAGCAGTTTGGTTCGGATATTGCTTTTCTCGTCCGCGGTCTGACCAAGCTGGAGAAGATCAATTTTCACAGCGCTGAGGAGGCGCAAGCAGAAAATTTTCGGAAAATGCTGATTGCGATGAGCCGCGATCTAAGGGTCATCTTGGTTAAGCTTTCAGACCGCTTGCACAATATGAGGACGCTTCGCTTTCTCAGAGAAGAGAAACAGAAGCGCATCGCGCGGGAGACCTTGGATATCTACGCGCCGCTTGCGAACCGACTCGGCATTAACTGGATTAAGACTGAGTTAGAAGATCAATGCTTCAAATACTTGTATCCTGCTGAGTACAAGCGGCTGGCCGAGCGTATCAAGAAGACGCGTAGCGAGCGGGAGCAGTACATCCACAAGGTGATTGGTTCCATTGAGGCTGAGCTCCCAGATACTATGTCGCCAAAGGTGACTGGACGGCCAAAGCATCTCTGGTCCATTCGCCAAAAGATGAACCAGAGCGGACGCGACTTAGACAGCTTATTCGATATCTTGGCGTTTAGAGTCATCGTTGATGAAATTTCCGAATGCTACGAAGCGCTTGGTTCCGTTCATAGTCTTTGGAAGCCAGTGCCCGGCCGGTTTAAGGACTATATCGCGTTGCCGAAGGAGAACAATTATCAATCCCTGCACACGGCGGTTATGGGGCCGGAAAACGAGCGGATTGAGCTTCAAATCCGGACATCGGACATGCACCGAGTGGCTGAGTTCGGTGTGGCGGCCCACTGGGCCTACAAGGAGGGGCAGTACGGTGTCGCAGGGGGCGACGGCAATGCGAGATTTGCGTGGCTGCGCCAATTGCTGGAATGGCAGAATGATTTGACCGACCCGACCGACTTCATGGAGACGGTCAAGGTCGACCTTTTCGCCAATGAGGTTTATGTCTTCACACCCGGCGGTGAGGTCAGGGCGTTTCCGCGGGGCGCGACCCCAATCGACTTTGCTTACGCAATACATAGCGGCTTGGGGCACGAGTGTACGGGCGCACGGGTGAATGGAAGCCAAGTCTCGTTGAAATATGAAATGCAGAATGGCGACGTTGTCGAGATACAGCGTACTCGCGGGAGTAAGCCTAAGCCTCATTGGACCCAAATCGTTCGCACAGGGCGTGCAGCGACCAAGATTCGTGCTTTCCTCCGCCAAGAGGAGAATGCGCGGGCGGCGCAGATCGGACAAGAGGTTTTTGAACGTGAACTCAGGCGATACGGCCTATCCGTGAACAAGTTGCGCAAGAATGGCCAACTCGATGCGGGCATGCGCAAGCTGAAACTCAAGAATGAACGAGAGTTATTTGTTTCGCTGGGGTACGGCAAGAGTCGTATTGAATACATTCTCGATTCCTTTTTACCCCAGGAACTGGTGGAGAAGGGGCCGCCAGAGACCACTGAGACAACCCTCCAGCGTATCGTCAAAAAAGTGCTACCGAAGCGGAACAAGGGCGGCATCATCGTGGATGGTTTGGAGGGGTTGGCGCTTCATTTTCCAAAGTGTTGTTCACCGGTCAAGGGTGACAAGATTCTTGGGTTTATCTCGGCGGGGAAGGGGGTGGTTGTTCATCGTTCCGATTGCTCTCGGGTGTTGGATTATGATCCAGCGCGGCGTGTCGATACGAGATGGGACGGTGCGGCAAAACAGGAACGTCCAGTTGAGATATTGGTCAAGAGTCAAGACGTGCCGGGGTTGCTCGCCAATATCAGCCAGTCATTTCATAACGCTGGCGTGAATATCACGGCGGTCAATTGTCGAACCAGTGCTGATCGGCGTGCAATCAATAACTTTACGGTGCTTATTTCCGACGTGGAGCAACTGAACAGAGTCTTGAAGACTATCGAGCGGATTGACGGAGTGACCCAGGTCGAGCGTGTCGCCGACTAGCTCGACCAGATATGACGTTCACTCAAAATAATGAGGCATACCGCGGGCACTCTCCACCGCCTGTTGGTCGCGCATATCGTGGCTGTCTTGCTGCCAAAATAGCTTCAGCGCGTTGGTCTGATAGAGCTTTTTTAGGACGTCCGAGGGAAGCCCGATTGCGTTGATGCGCCACCGTCCCTGTATGGGGGTTGGGTGTTCAATATTGGTGGCTTGCGTTTCGAGCCATTGTTGGTGCTGGCCCAGAAAATGAAAAATGTCGATTATTTGAGGTCGTTCACGTCCAACGGAACCCAGCATAATTCCACCTCGAGAGAACCCAAGATCTGTGCCGAACAAGATTCGGTCTTGATGCTTTTCAAAAAATGCACGCATGGCATGCGGGGGGTGGCGTCCGAGCTCCGGGACTCGCGCTGCGATGTCGACATAGAGGTTGGGCATCTCATCGAGCCAGGCGTCTACCACAGCAGGGTCCTCGGGATTGTTTGCGAAGTGTACACCGATGAATTTGGTTTTTTGATGTCTACGGATAACGGTGTTGCGAGCCTCCAGCAAGGCGCCACGTCGGGGGAATCGGGGATTCGAAAACGACCAGTTCGGGTGGAGCCCGAGTTCATCTAGGCGCTCGTTATGTTCATCGAGTGGCTCAAAGAATGCCTTTGGGTCAGCGGTGTGGATAAATACAGGCATTCCGAGAGCACCTGCAGTCGCCCAGATGGCATCCATTCTTTTATCATCGATGGCAAGCAGGCCGTCGGTGGCCGTTGGGTCAGGAACATACAATCCCAGCGCCTTCGACACCTTGAGACATGCTGCGCCAAGACTCCGTGCCCTTCGCAGCATGTCTGCCTGCCGTACGAAAAACTGGGGGTCGTCGATTTCTTGCCAGGGGAGGGTGACACAGACCTTGATTCGGCCATCAAACCGTCTCGCACTTGAAAGTGACTCCTCGAGGCCATTGCCAGGTTGCCCGCCTGACAAGTTGATGAAGCGTGTCACGCCGAATGAGCTGAGTATATCGTCCAGCAGGGCATAGTGCTTGGAGGACGTATGCACATGGACATCTATGGCGATCGGGGTCGGGTTGATCTGGGCCTGGGCGAGCGGTGTGAGCACAATGGCGATCAAGAGTCCCAAAAGGTCTAGATGTACCAGGCTGCGGGCCGCTTTGCTTTGAAGCGATTGGGGTAAGGGAGTGGTGGTCATCATCATGCCTTGGAATTGGTCGAGGGTTGCAGGTGTTCCTGGTAGCAATTATATATGCAAACTCCATCCAGAGAATACAGGCTGCGTCAGCTTTGAGTCATTTTGTGTTCGTTCTTTTTTGCGCGCTCGGTATCTGCACAACTGCGAATGCTGGGCCGGGCCCTAACGGTATCGCGCTCGGTCTCTACTACAAGACCCCGCAAGAGGCCTCGAAGTACGCGCAGATGGTCGATGAGATCGCGCGGACTGGCGCCAGTCACATCTCCATCGTCACATTGTGGGGTATGGAAGATGTTCGTTCATCGTCGATCCGGCCTCATCCTGTTGAGACGCCAAAAGATGAAGTGGTCCGTGATGTGATTCGTGTGGCGACAGCCCGTGGTTTAAGAGTGATGCTTTTTCCCATTCTCTGGCTGGATAAACGGGCACCGGGCGAGTGGCGAGGAAAACTTGCACCGAGGGAACCGTCCGAATGGTGGAAATCATATCGACGTTATATTCTCCATTTTGCTCGCCTCGCGGCGGAAGAAGGCGTTGCGCTCTACAGTATCGGCAGCGAACTGTCCAGCATGGAGAGTCATGTGTCGGAGTGGCGTTCGCTCAGTCGGGCTGTACGCCGTCTGTACAAGGGCCGATTAGTTTATTCGGCCAATTGGGATCACTTCAAAAATATAGAGTTTTGGGATGCTGTAGATGTGGTCGGGCTGACCGGCTACTACAGGTTGACCGACTCGATGACACCGACTGTCTCTGAATTGACCGCCGCTTGGCGGCCCATCAAGGAAGACCTTCTGGCCTGGTCCAAATCACTGAACCGCGATTTCATTTTTACCGAGGTAGGCTACCCTAGCATAGATGGTGCGGCACATAGCCCATGGGATTATACAACAGGTAAGGCGCTCGACTTGGACGAACAGCGCGTTTGTTTTGAAGCCTTTAGACGAACCTGGGTTGCGGAGGGCCGTCTGGCAGGCGTCTTCTTTTGGAACTGGTGGGGGCCGCCGGATGGCCAGAACCATTGGTATACCCCCCGGGGCAAGCCTGCGGCGGGGGAGATTGTAAAATGGATGAAGGCCCGTATCCCTCAAATGCGTCCACAAAAGTAAAATTTTTGATTAAGAGGCAATGTAGGATAGTGTACGCAAAAGGGCGTTTTCTTAGGTGAAATCATATGCACGATCTGGATCGAATGAAGACGAAAGTAGAGATTCGCCTCGGCGCTACTCAGGTCACAGCGCTTGCAGTCGGCACCGCGGTTTTTTCTGCGCTGCTCTTCGTTGCTGGATATACGGTGGGCAAGAGTCGAGTGCCAACGGTCGCACCGCAGCCTGACTTACAGCGCGTGTTGAGTGCTGTGAGTGAAGAGCGGACAGCAAGTCGGCCTGCTGTGGCGGCCATTGGCGAAGTTGAGTTTATGTTTCCGAAGTCGACCGCAGGTCAAAAGCGGACGCCGACGCCTCAGGCTCATGCCGGAGAAGTCGTCTCGGCCAAGAAGCAGGCCGCTGCACTCAGAGCTGCGAAACCTAAAGGGGCTGCTCCTCTGGCACCTGTGGCAGTGGCTCGCCCGAAGGAGACAAGTGTTCGCAGCACAGTTGGAGAAGAGGTTTCCGCTAAAGCAAAGGTTGCCGATGGGAAAGCGGCGCCTGAGGATGATAACCCGCCCAAACCCAAAGTATTGTCGACCTCACAGCGTGTGGCTCAGGAAAGCAAAAGGGAGACCAAGCTTGAGCAAATCGTAAAGCAAAAGCCCGAGCGGGCAGCAGACGACGAGGATGCGCCGGCAGCAGAGAATGATCTGATCCCAGAGCTGAGTGTGCCCAAGTTGGCCGTCGCAGGGAAGTCCGCGAAACTTGGCAAGACTAAGCGGGTCCCGAAGGTTGACACCGCGATTACTGCGGCAAAGACAAGAGCCGCGAAGCGCAAAACTCAGTCCCAGGCGGAGACAAAACCGCAGAAGGCCCGTTTAGGTGAGGGGCGCTTTACCTTGCAGGTCAAGGCGACTAAGAGCAAAGGCGAGGCGGATGATTTTATGCGCGCTTTGCGGCGTAAAAACTTTTTTCCACATCTGATCGTGGTCGATACGCCGAAAAAAGGACGCTTCTACCGTATCCGTGTGGGTCGATTCGAGACGATGGACGAGGCGCGCGCGTTTCAGCGTGAGTTTGGTGCGCGCAGTGGGCAGTCTGAGAGTGGCTATGTAACGCGGCTATAAAGAGGGGGCTCTACTTTTCCTGCCATTTGTCGGGGTCTGGTTGTCCATCGCCGTCCTCGTCGACGCCGACCTGGGTTAGCTTCCCGTTTTTGTATAACTCGAAATGGTCGAAGCGGCCATCGCCGTCAGTGTCTGCCTTAAGCTCCCTGAGTTGCCCTTTTGTGTACTTTCGAATGACGTCAGGTTTTGAGTCGAATTGTAGATCGAGCTCTTTGCGTACGGGCAGATTGTTCTCGTAGGTGGTTTTGACGTCTGGCACGCTATCGAAATCGAGGTCGAGGGCGTCGGCCACCAGCTGACCCTTGTCATTAAAGCGGCGAACGACATCAGGCTTGCCGTCAAAATTAAGGTCATACTCCTTACGTGCGAGGACCTGTTTTCCGCTTACGCGCCGATAGTACTTCCAACTGTCTGGCTTCTTGTCACCGTTGGTATCGAAGGATTGCTGATCGGGATTTTTAGCGGCAGCTTTGCCTGAGTCGTCTGGGACGCTCTGTGAGCCGCCACAGCCGGCTACGATTAAGGACGAGAGAAGAATCGCGAAGCGCATTCGAAAACTCCAAAGGTTACTGACATACACAAAATCAAACAAATTGATGGTGTTCGTCAAGACAGTGTTTTACGTAGTGACGCGGGACGGTTGCAATGCACGTGCATCGTCCTATAATGCGCCGGATTCTAGCTATGACGTTTAGACGGTTTACGTCTCACACGGCTCGGGTCGGCCCGCTTCCGTTGAAGGAAAAGAGTTTATGGCTCTCAAAGTCCGCAATTTTGCGATTATTGCCCATATTGACCACGGGAAATCAACGCTTGCTGATCGCATTCTAAGTTTGACAGGGTCAGTCTCTGACCGCGAACACCGAGAGCAGTTTCTCGACTCGATGGATCTGGAGCGAGAGCGAGGGATTACCATCAAGGCTCAGGCGGTGCGCCTGAATTGGACCGCTGAGGATGGCGAGACCTATGAGTTGAACCTGATCGATACGCCGGGCCATGTGGACTTCACCTATGAGGTGTCACGGAGTCTCGCTGCTTGTGAAGGGGCGCTGCTGGTAGTGGATGCGTCTCAAGGTGTAGAGGCTCAAACTCTGGCCAACGTTTATCTCGCATTGGATAACGATTTAGAGATTGTGCCGGTGCTCAACAAGATTGACTTGCCCGCAGCCGACCCGGACAGGGTCTGCGAAGAAATCGAGGATGTGATCGGGCTTGACGCGACCGACGCGCTGCAGGTGTCCGCGAAGACGGGGATTGGCGTAGAAGGCGTACTCGAGGCCATCATACAGCGCATACCGGCGCCAGCCGATAAGGCAGATGAACCCCTACGAGCGCTGATCTTTGACTCCTGGTACGACAATTACCGAGGTGTCATCGTACTTGTACGCGTGGTTGATGGCGTCGTCAAAAAAGGCTCTAAGATTGCGATGAAGACGTCGGGGCAGGTCTTCGACGTGCTTGAGGTTGGGGTCTTCTCACCCGGTGCGACCGGCTTGAAGCAGCTGAGCTCGGGCGATGTTGGTTTCATTATTGCGAATATTAAGGATGTTCGGCATGCCCGCGTCGGCGACACGATCGTTGATGCGAAGGCGTTGGCCACCAGTGAGCCCTTGTCCGGCTTCAAAGAGGTCACGCCTGTGGTATTCAGTGGCCTCTTTCCGGTTGTTTCTTCGGATTATGGAGATCTTCGGGAGGCGCTGGAGAAGCTCAAGTTGAATGATGCGGCGTTCTCATTTGAACCAGAGACGTCGGCGGCTCTAGGCTTTGGGTTTCGATGCGGGTTTCTTGGCCTTTTGCACCTAGAGATCGTGCAGGAACGGCTTGAGCGCGAGTTCGGGATGTCTCTCATTACAACCGCGCCTACGGTGGTCTATGAGGTGCAAACCACAGATGAAGAGATTCTTCGGATCGAGAATCCTGCCCACATGCCGGACCCGCAGGAGATCAAACAGATTAAAGAGCCCTTTATCTCGGCGACGATCCACGTGCCGAGTGAGTACTGTGGGCCCGTCATCCGGCTCTGTGAAGAGCGGCGGGGTATACAGAAAGACCTCGGTTATGTTGGCACGACGCGGATGATGGTCAACTATGAGTTGCCCCTCAGTGAGGTCGTATTTGACTTTTTTGACCGACTCAAGAGCATCACGAAGGGGTACGGCAGCTTCGAATATGAAGTTGGCGAACTCAGGGTATCGAAGCTCGTGAAACTCGACATTCGCTTGAATGGCGAGGTTGTCGACGCTCTGAGTATCATCGTGCACAAGGATCGCGCTTATTCGCGTGGCAAGATTCTCTGCGAGCGGTTGCGGAAAACCATCAATCGTCAGCAATACGATGTGGCTATTCAAGCTGCCATCGGTAACAAGGTGATCTCGCGGGAGACCGTCAAGGCGCTGCGGAAAGATGTGACCGCCAAGTGCTACGGAGGCGACATCTCGCGGAAGAGAAAGCTGCTGCAGAAACAAAAGGCAGGCAAGAAACGGATGAAGCAGGTGGGCAACGTTGAAGTGCCACAGGAAGCCTTTCTCGCCATCTTATCTACGGATCAATAAGCGTGGCCAGAAAACCCTCACGACGCGCACTGAAGAAAGAAAGCAAGGAGCTCTTGCGGCTTTGTAAGAGTCTTCTCAAGCGTGGGAAACCGCAGTTGAGTCAGGCTGCGATAGAAGCCGTCGTCGAGGCTCAGAATGGGCTTAAGGAGGCTGTGAGGCGTGGCAACGTTGAGGGTCTGGGCGAGGCGCTTGGTGGTCTCAAGTCTGCCTATGAGGCCCATCTGTCACAGTTTCGTAAATCTCCGTTTCGGGAGTTCTTTGAGCCGATTGCAGTCGCATTGCTGGTCGCGTTGGTTTTACGAGCATTTGTGGTGGAGGCGTTTCGCATACCCAGTAGCTCGATGGTTCCTACTCTTGCGGTCGGTGACTTCCTTTTCGTAAACAAGCTCGCCTACGGCGTTCGTATGCCCCTGGCGGATAAGCTGACCGCGGAATGGTCGCAGCCGGCTCGGGGAGACGTGATCGTCTTCGTGTATCCATGCGAACGGAGTCTAGATTATATCAAGCGAGTGGTGGCGGTTGCAGGTGATATTATCGATGTTGATGCCCATGGTTTTATCAGCATACATCGGCAAGACGGCAAAGTGATCCCGTTCGTGGAGACTAGAGTACAGAACTTCGAGTCATTGGTGCCGAGTTTTCAGGGTGGCGAGACCGCACAGAGGAACGAGATGGGGCTTTGGAGTCAGCCTGTCAATGGATGCTACCAAAGGGGCGACTTGGAGTTGTATAGGGCTGAGGTAGGGGAAGCAACCTTCAATACCCTGCATTGCGGTGTGCACGCCTACCAAACGGCTGCATTTCAAGACGGGCTCGACTGGTCGGGTTTTCCAACAAAGAATCAGTGTCCACCGAAAGCGATGATGAACCTTCCGCCTCGTCTGCCTTGGATTGTGCCAGAGGGCCACGTCTTTGTGATGGGTGACAACCGCAACAATTCGCAAGATTCACGTTTTTGGGGTTTTGTGCCAGTGGGGCTCATCAAAGGCAAAGCCATGTTCATGTGGATGAGTTGGGACGGACGCTCAGATATTGGTCTATTCTCAAAAATTCGTTGGCATAGATTGTTCCGACCCGTTCACGGAGAGATGAAGTAGAGGTACGCGATGAGGGATAATATGGTCTTGCAGCGTGTTCTCATGGACGCTGCGCAAATCAAACGCGCTATCCGGCGACTCGCTCACCAGCTACTCGAATCCATCGATTGTAAAGACATGGTGCTTGTTGGTGTGCGCACCAGGGGCGTGCCGTTGGCGCGTCGTCTGCAAGCGATTATCCACGAGGTTGAGGGCGTTGAGGTGCCCGTCGGAGAGCTTGATATTACGCTGTATCGGGATGACGTTCTCGACGGATTAGCGGCACCTGAGGTGCGGCCCACCCATTTGCCGTTCGATATGGTCGACAAGGCGGTTGTGCTCATCGACGATGTCCTATACACGGGGCGTACAACCCGTGCAGCGCTAGACGCAGTCATCGATTGGGGACGCCCTCATTCGATCAAGTTGGCTGTGCTCGTTGACCGAGGGCGAAGAGAGTTGCCGATCCAAGCAGATTTTGTAGGGCTGCAATTGGAGACGCTGGCTGATGAGTCTGTTCAGGTCCGCGTACGCGAGACCGATGGAGATGATGATGCGTTACTTTGGCGCAGAGCGTAGGAACAGCTAGGACATGCGCAATCACGTAATTGAGCTCGCGTCGATGGAAGAGCAAACCATTACCGGACTTCTTGATACGGCGGAGACCTTCAAAGAGGTCGCTGGTCGTTCAGTCAAGAAGGTGCCAACACTGCGTGGGCGGACGGTGGTCAACTTGTTCTTGGAGCCCTCGACGCGGACACGCGCCTCCTTCGAGCTTGCTGCCAAGCGATTGAGCGCAGATACATTGAATGTCAGCGGTGGCTCGAGCTCAGTGGTCAAGGGCGAGACCTTACTCGATACCGCTCGTAACCTAGGTGCATACCAGCCTGATATCATCGTCCTTCGGCACAAGCAGGCAGGCGCACCGCACCTTCTGGCGCAGCACCTTGATGCATCCATTGTGAATGCCGGGGACGGGGCTCATGAGCATCCAACGCAGGGATTGCTCGACCTGCTGACCATCCGGCAGCACCGTGGGCGTATCGAGGGGCAGAAAATCGCCATTATTGGCGATATCGCACACAGCCGAGTGGCCCGTTCAGGGATTGTTGGTTTGTCCAAGCTCGGCGCTCAGGTGGTCGCGTGTGGGCCCCCCACGATGATACCGAAGGAGATCGAGGCTCTGGGCTGTGTGGCTACGAGCAACCGTGAAGAGGCGGTCGACGGGGCCGACGTCGTCATGATGCTCCGCATACAGAAAGAGCGACTCGACGAAGAGCTTTTTCCGAGTGATCGTGAGTATGCCCAAGTTTTTGGGCTCGATAGACGTGTCCTCAAGCTGGCAAAGCCTGACTGCATCGTGATGCATCCTGGGCCCATCAATCGCGGCGTTGAGCTTGAGCCTGAGGTTGCCGACTGTGAACGCTCGGTCATATTGCAGCAGGTAGAAAATGGTTTGGCCGTACGTATGGCCGTTTTGTATCACTGTGCAGGGGGCGCGTTGGCATGACTAGAGCGTCGAGTCGTACACGGATTACAAACGCAAAACTGGTATGCTCGTCGGGCACAGTGCTCGACGGTGGATGCCTTGATATTGAGAATGATTCGATTGCGTGGGTTGGCTCGATGGACGAATCACCCGCTTGGAGTGGTGCAGTTCTCAATGCTGATGGCGCTGTCCTAGCGCCCGGTTTTACCGACCTGCATGTGCGCTCCGGTGAGCCCGGTGCCGAATATCGAGAAACACTTGAAGAGACCGTGGCTGCGGCACTGAGGGGTGGCTTTACCAGACTGTGTCTCACATCGAACAGCTCGGTAAACCACGATTCCCGACCCATTGTTGAGTACCTGATGCGGCGTTCTTCAGAGATCGGCGGCAGCAGGCTGCTGCCCTTGGGCGCCCTTACGGTAGGTCGTAGCGGTCAACGCCTTGCGGAGTTGTTCGATCTTCGTGATGGGGGCGCCGTCGGGTTTACGGACTACGATAGTACAGTCGCGTGCGCCGGACTCATGCGCCGAGCGTTGGAGTATGCGAAGGCGACGGGTCGGCCGGTGTTTGAGTTCCCGAATAACCCTTCTCTGAGTGGTGCCGGCGTGATCCACGAAGGGGAGGTGTCGACAAGGCTCGGTCTCAAACCGGTACCAAGCGCGGCAGAAGAGGTGCGTGTCTATCGGGCGATTGCGTTGGCTCGCCTGACACAAGCGCCCATTCATATAGGCCCGATTAGTAGCCGCTCGTCGGTGGCGGCGATTCGGGTCGCCAAGGAAGAAGGACTTCCGATTACAGCATCGGTTTTGGCAACCCATCTTAAGTTCTGTGACCACCATATTCTGGCGTCATGGTCGACGAATCTTAAGGTGAGGCCCGTCTTACGAACTGAGGATGATCGGCAAGGGCTGATCGAAGGCGTCTTGGATGGTACGATCGATGCTGTGTCAAGCGGACATGAGGCGATGGGCCTCCTCGATAAACAGGTGCCGTTTCCTGAGGCTGAGTTTGGATTATTAGGTTTGCAGACGACCCTGTCTGTGCTCCTCGAGTTGCGTCGTGAGCAAACCGACTTAGAGCTGCCGCTACTGGTTAAGCGGTTAACCGAGGGGCCCGCGCGCTGTCTGCGCCAGGCTCCGTCGCGGCTCTTAGCCGGCTCAAGAGCGGACCTTGTACTCTTCAGGCCAGACGAAGAGTCGATTGTGGATGCCGCGTCTTTGGGTGGGCGAGCTCAAAATACGCCATTGCTCGGGTTCAAACTGCCGGGCGTCATTACGAACACGTGGGTGGGTGGTGTTCTCTATGAAACGCCACGTAAAATAAGGGAGTAACCGATGAGTCTATTGGCAGGAGAACCTGCGAGCCTAATCCTCCAAGATGGTCGGATTTTCCGTGGGCGCAGTTTTGGGGCGGCAGGTTCGACGGCGGGTGAGGTTGTCTTCAATACGTCGATGACGGGATATCAGGAAATATTGACCGACCCGTCGTATTGTAAGCAGATGGTCACGATGACCTATCCCCATATTGGAAACTATGGCGTAAACCCTGAGGATATGGAGAGCGCCGAAATCCAAGTGTCGGGCTTTATTGTGCGCGACGTGTGTGAAGTCCCATCCAACTGGCGCAGCGATACTTCGCTTCAGGCGTGGTTGAAGCGGTCTGACATCGTGGGGATCTCGGGTATCGATACTCGCGCTCTCGTACGTCATATTAGGGAGAAAGGCGCCATGCTCGGCGCAATTGTGACGGGAGAACCCAGCGACGAAGAGCTTCGAGCGAGGCTGAGTCAAGAGCCTGAGATGCAGGGCCGAGACCTGGTGGCAGAGGTCACGTGCGAGGCGCCGTATCAGTGGACTGAGGGGCTGACTCGAATGCCAGGCGAGGATTATACGCGACCCGTGCCTGTGCGCGCCCGTCCCTATCGTGTGGTCGCGGTGGATTATGGCGTCAAAAGAAACATTTTACGCTTGCTCGTAGACCATGGCTGTGACGTTACGGTGGTGCCTGCGACCATGACAGCTCAGGAGATTTTGGCCTATCGGCCCGACGGTGTGTTCTTATCAAACGGGCCGGGTGACCCTGCAGCGGTCACTTATGGCGTTGAAATGGTGCGAGAACTCGTTGGGCAGGTACCCATTTTTGGTATTTGCCTTGGTCACCAGATCGCGGCTCTTGCGCTCGGAGGCAAAACCTACAAGATGCGATTCGGACACCGGGGGGGTAATCAGCCGGTTTTGGATGCCTCAACAGGTCGCGTAGAGATTACGAGCCAAAATCATGGTTTCGCCGTTGACCCTGAGAGTCTCGCGGACGTGGCGCATGTGAGCTACCTTAATCTCAACGACCAGACCGTTGAAGGTCTGCGGCACCTTGATGCCCCCTTGTTCACTGTGCAGCATCATCCCGAAGCGAGCCCCGGCCCCCATGATTCCGTTGGATTGTTTGGAGAATTCATAGAGTTGATGGAGTCATGCGCGTGATGCGTCTGCTGATCGTTGCCTCGCTCTGTGGTGTCCTAGGATGCCAGAAAGCAAGCGAAGCAGTTAAGTCGGGCGCGGGTAGTGCTGCGAAGCAGGGTAAACCTCGAGGTCCGTCTGTTCAAAGAAGCAACGCTGCGGCGGTTTATACGCTTCCACCCAGTGAACGTGTCTTTTGCCTCGATATCGATGGTGATGGCACCGATGAGGCGCTTGGCGCTCAAGGCTCAGAGTTGTGGGCATACGACCTTGGTCAAAAGGCCGCGGTGAAACTGTGGTCGTCGACGGGCAAGGGGGTCGTACATCGTATTGTTGCTGCTGAGGAGCAGGGCCAATTCTATCTCTATCTCGCACGGGGTATCGGACGTGGCCCAGCGTTGAATGCGCCTTTGAGCCTGTCGCGGGTGTTGGCATCCAAGGGCACGGTGTTCCAATTGTGGGAGCATGCTGGCGTTCGGAATGAGCCTGCCCATCTCAGCCTTGTGGAGAACGCGGGTCAGCCGATATTGGCGTTCGCGCACTACGTCGACAAGTATCACGTTGGGACCCGGCATATGAGCCCGAATGGTGCGGCAGTTGTTACAGAATTTAGTGTCGACAGGATGAGGATGGCGAGTTCCTGGGCGCTCGGCGACATTAATGGCGACAATAAGACTGATGTCGCTATCGGCCGGGTTTACGGCGACGCGAAGGGTTTGCCAGGCGACCTGAAGCTGAAGCTGCACGGCGGCGACTTTATGACCGTAAAGACAGACCGTGGCGTGCGGGGGCTGGTCTTCGCGCGCGACGGCAAAGGTGGGCGCACCTTATTCGTTGCTGACGGCTGGCACTCAAACTACGGCAAAATGGCGAAGGCACAGTTAAAGACCGTTGAGTGGACACCGAGTGGTCCCAAGCTGGAGAGCGTAGGGCGGTCGCCGAAGGAGTTTACCTTCTTCGAACTCTGGGCTCGTGACGTTGATGGTGACGGTCAAGATGAAGTGGTTGCGCGAGGGAACAGTCATGTTTCCATTTTCAGCCGTGGGCGGGATGGTAAGTGGACACGCACAGAAGCCGCAGAGTTTGAACCTGTGATGAATGTGGCCTTTTGCCGGGGCGCTGACGGACATTGGCGAACTTTGATACCAAACAATAATGGAACGCGAACAACGCTCTTCGAAGGGATCGCGAAGCAATGAAGATCGTTCTAGTCAACCCACTGATTCCTCAAAATGCTGGGAGTATTGGTCGGCTATGCGCAGCCACTAAGACGCCCCTTGCGCTCGTAGAGCCGCTTGGGTTTAGCCTTGAGGATAAGTACTTGAAACGCGCAGGTCTCGATTATTGGCCTTGGATAGACGTGACGGTCTACAAGCACTGGTCGGAGATTCTTGATGGTGGCCGCCCGTGGCTTTTTACGAAAACAGCGAAGAAGAGCTATTACGACGCGGACTTCAGGGAAGGGGACTTGCTTGTTCTCGGAAGCGAGACACAAGGGTTGCCCCAAGAGATTCTAGACCAATGGCCGGAACAGCAGCTCCGTATCCCTATGGACAATGATAACGTTCGGAGCCTGAATTTGGCTCAATGCGCTGCAGTCGCCTACTACGAGGCGCGTCGGCAGGTAACCGTGGCGGCTGGTAGAGAGCGTGGGTAGTTCAATGCAGCCAGATATTCCTGTTGAGGTGTTGGTCTTCGCCATACTCCGAGAAAAGCTGGGCTTGAATCGGCTTGAGCTGAACGTGCTTCCCAATACAACCGTCGGTCAACTCGTCGATAGCTTATTTTCTCAGTACCCCACGATATCCGATTTTCGGCCATATGTTCGAATCGCCCTGAATGAGGCGTTTGTCGATGATGGCAGCATGCATCAGGTTATTCAAATGGGGGATGTAATCGCTCTGATACCGCCCGTCTCAGGTGGCAGTTCGCGCCCACTGCTCACAAGTGAGCCGATCGCGGCCGCACGGCTCGTGAGCGAGGTATACACTGAAGACTGTGGGGCTGTGGTGACCTTTGAGGGGCGCGTCCGGAATCATACCGGGGAGCACCAAGTTGTATCCCTAGATTACGAGGCGTATGGCGCCATGGCGGAGCGCAAGCTTGGCGAACTGCTTATGGAAGTAGAGGCGGCGCATCCAGAGGCCCGCGTGGTCGTGCAGCATCGTCTCGGCGAGCTAGCCCTCGGCGAGGTGGCGGTGGCCATCGCCGTCGCTTCACCACATCGCAAGGCGTCATTCTCGGCTTGTGCTTTGCTCATCGACCGCCTTAAAGAAGATGTACCTATTTTCAAAAAAGAGTACCGCGAGGGCGGAGACATCTGGGTGGGTCTCGGTCCCTGACTATGGACTGAGCTGCGGCTTGACGGCTGCATGAATGTGGTGTGCTTTGATGCCATCGACTGGGCCCACGACAGACGCGACGTAGCGCTGGCTAAGTAGTTCTCGTGCGGTCGCTGCGAGCTCCATCGACGTGACTTGCTCCAGTCGACGTATACGTGCCTCAACGGTCCTGACCGGTTCCTCGTAAATGTATGCTGGTGTATGAAGCGCAAGCACCCCTGCCGCAGAATCCTGTGCTGTCTCTAAGCTCCAACGGGCTCTGAATCGGAGCCGATCAAGTTCAGCACCCTGTGGCGGATTGGCCACCAACTCCCTCAAGAGTTTTGTGATCTCCGCGAAAAAGGTAATCACCTTATCGGGTGATACGACGGTTCCGAATTCAAAGGCACCCACATCTGGAAAACTATCCCAAAACGCCCATTGTTCGTAAGCAAGTCCGAGCTGGTTGCCAAGTCGTTCGTGCATCCGACTGGCGAGGCCGTCGTCTAGTGCTCGCCTCAAGAGGTGGTATTGGGCAGCGGTCCCTGCGCTTCGTCCAGGCGTAAGGAAGACAAGCCTGCTGTCGCATTGGGATCTTTCGTCTTCGACGATTACCGCGGTCTTCGTGCGGGGCTTGTATTCTCGAGAGCCGATGATGTTTGGGCGCCCTGTTCTCAATGCCTCAAAGGGTTTGAGCTTGTTCAGGAGGTCTAAGTGTGTGTCCGGCCCACAGATGCCAAGGACCAAATTTTCGGCAACATAATGGCGGTGATGGAAATGGGTCAGATCGGACTGAGTGAATCGTCGAATCGACTCAAGATCGCCGATAATTGGCTGCCCCAAATCGCGATTGCCCCAAATGCATCTTCGAGTCAGGGTATCCGCATCAATACGGCGTCCATCGGCGGAGAACTCGTCCAACGCTTCCTCGAGAATGATTGAACGCTCACTCTCGATGCCGTTAAAATTAGGTGCCGAGATTATCTCCGCCAATAGGGCGCAGCTGTCCGATAGTCGTTCGTTCGCGACATGATGTTCGTATTGAGTGTAATCACGCGCCGTTGCGGCATCGAGTGTGCTGCCCATGCCTTCCGCGGCAATATTCAATGCCCTCGCAGTCGGATAAGAGGTTGTTCCCTGAAAAACCATATGCTCAAGAAAGTGGCTCAAACCACGTTGCTGCTTTGATTCGAAACGAGAGCCAACGCGTAGGTATGCGGTGAGTGCACTGGTCGCAGCATCCGGCCGCATGATTGTGACAACTCGGATGCCGTTCGAAAGTTGATGCTCTTGCAACGAATACTTCATGACAGTGCTTTCAACACAGGTTCTATACATTGACAAGTGGTGTCCTACATGTAATTATTCTCGGCACATGTGATTACTTGTGGGGGTTATTTCATGAAAACGCTTGCACTCTTTGCTAGTTCGGGGGTCCTGACGGCGACATTGACAGGTGGTGATGCAGCCATTGTTCTCGGTAATTTAGCGGTGTTGGCGGCTGCCGGCGCTCTCGTCTTGGGTACCTTGGGGATCGAAAAGGCGCCGCGCTCCTAACAGGGGGTTCAATTTGCCGCTGGCGATGGTCGTTTATCATCTTGCAAGTCTTGCCCGCTTGAAATAAGCATACGTGCATCGCTGAGACCCGGCGTGTGTTGGTATTGTCTTGCTGAGGTAGCTTTGGAACGGACTCCATACGGTTTACAGGATGTTGAGCAAGTTCGGCTTGTGTTGAATGGACATTCTGTTATTGATTGGCGCCGCCTCGCCATGCGTGATTTGGCTCACGCGGACCAGCTTCTGAGTCGTCAGGGCGTTTGGATGTCGCAGGCGGACGATGTCGCGCGCCTTAATCAAATACACGAAATGGCTGTAGACTATGTGCTCGCAAATTTTGAGGGCGGGCTTCCGGATGAGGTGCGCTTTCCAAATGACGTGAGGCAGTTGTTTTTGCTCGCAAGTCGCGGTGGTCATCTCAGCGGTGATGCATGTATGGTGTTGAAGGTGATGCACATCATTCACCACGCCGCGGGTCGTGAGCTTTTGTATCAGCTGCCCATGCCTATTTCTGAGCTATTCTATTTGGTCGAACGCCGCGTTTTTGATGCTTTTGATGACATGAAGACGCGCGGAATTCGCGTGGTTGAGTTCGCGGGAAGCCGCAAGGCAGACCACGCCATAATCACTAAACTGTTGTGCCGACGTGATTCTCAGGCGGCTCAAGTACATGACCGTCAACGTTTCCGCATCGTGGCGGAGGAGTTAAGTGATGTCTTGGACGTCTTGGTCTATTTGTCAAAGCACTTAATTGCATTCAACTACGTGGTACCCGGCGAGTCTCGGAATGAGTTGATCGATTTTGAGGCGACGATGGAGAACGATCCGCAACTCTCGAGTTTGCAGGAGCTGATGCAGGTGGTCGGGCGCCACTCACTTGAGGACCCAAGCCAGAGGGTCAATCAGTTTACGGATAAGGCTTATCGCGATATCAATTTTGTTGTCGACCTCCCGGTGAGGCTAGATGATGCCCGCGCAAGCCAGCTCGGTTCGTCGCTTGCGAGCAATGGGCGTGTGGTCTTCGTGTTGGTTGAATTTCAAGTGGTCGATCGACAAACTCATCATCGGAATAATCAAGGTGAGAGTCGGCACGAGCTTTATAAGGCGCGGCAGCGAGAACGTGCATTTGCCCGGTTAAAGCCAGAATCTAATGCCCGTGGCACTTGAGCGCTTACTCGGGGGCGAGAACCTTATCCACCTGTAAAATGCGGTTGTCTCCGAAACGGTGTTTGCCCTCGTAGACTTGGTGCTGCGCAGCTACAAGGCGAATGTGCCAGTCTTCGTTCGTGTCCATTTCTTTCAATTGTACCGGCGTGCGGCCTCGCTTGCGCCCGTTGATATAGACCGTCGCGTTTGGTTCCGATGATATGAATATCGTTCCGAGCATGGGCTCCAGCTCGAAGAAAAGGGAGCGCTCTTCGGTATTGCGAACCAAAACCTCACGGGTCTGTGGAATGTAGCCCTTTCGAGTGATCTTGAAAACGCTACTCGAGCCAACCTTGAGTCCAAGTTTTTCTCCTCGCGTGATGGTCTTTGAATCAACCTCGATGGTGGCATCATTGGGCAATACTTGGACAGTAAAGCTGGCGCGCTGATCATCGTCAGTACGTAGGTCGAAGTTTACTGCCTTGAAATCCATCGGGGACAATTTAACAACAGCCGTCTCGGTGGCCGCTTGGCCTCGCTGAGCTGTGACCCTATGTTCCCCTGCTTCCAAATTGCCGATGGCTATCGCGCTCCTGCTGGGTAGTGTCTGCCCGTTTAGAGTGAGCTTGATCTCCTCCCCCGGCTGAGATGTGATCAGCAACCCGCCCGTTTTCGAGCCAGAAAAAAGGCTCAAAGCGAATGTTGCGGCGAGCGCCCCTAGGAGGGACAGCGCGGCGAGCAGGCCCAGGTCCAATAGATACATTCGTTTGCGGTCTGGCAAGCTGTTGTGCTGCTCGGCATCGGTCGCGAGGGTGTATGGGTGACTGACATCCATGGTGTCGCCAGGTGTTGGCGTCCCCTCGGTTTCTGCAAACTGCCCAGACATGATGGTCGCCTCCGCATCTAGCTGTGGAGGCGAGTGCACCGCAGAAGACTGCGAGCCGAGTAACGTGGGTGCAAGTGATGCGTCCGAGCCCAGTTGCATTGAGCCGCTTTTTGCGAAAGAGCCTGTTAGGTCGAGGCGTGGAGGCGCATGCTCGACAATCTCTCCATCCAACAAGTCTAGCCGGAGATGGCGGTCATTTGATTCATCGTAAGCTTGCAGGTTCTTGGCGAACTGTGTCCTCACAAATTGCGCCATATTGTGCTGCTGAGGAGCTAGGTTCGCACCTCGGAGTAGAGCGCTCGCGGCATCAGCATCGGTCGGTCGGTCGTGGCGTTGAAACGAGAGTAGCTTCTCGAGCAGTGCGCGCGCAGGCTCAGGTAGGTCGCTCCGGCTGATTCGCTCTCCAGGCAGACCGTCGCCGGCGCGCACTTTTTCCAGTATTACGAACTGATTTACACCATCGAAAAGGGCTTTCCCCTGGAACGCCTCATACAACACGGCGCCAAGCGAAAAGAGGTCGGAACGCCCGTCGAGCGGCTGCTTGAGTGCCTGTTCCGGAGAAAGATAACGTGTTTTACCTTTCGGCGCCCCATGCTGAGTCCCCTCATGGCTTAAGTTGCTCGTAGCGATTCCGAAATCCGTCAACATCACACGGCCGTCGTAACCAAGCAGGACGTTTTCCGGCGTGACATCGCGGTGAACTACGGACAGTGGGCTGGCGGACCTGTCTGTTAGTCTATGACATGCACTCAGACCCAGTAAGAGCTGCTCCAATACATAGAGTAGTAACTTGGTTGGGAAGGCGGTGGGCCTTCTGCTCAAATGCTTGAGCATAGACTGCATGTCGACGCTGAGCAAATGCTCCTGAGTGAGATAATGGTCATCGCCCACTTGGCCCCAATCAAGAACACGGATGACATTCGGATGCTCGACTCGAGAGGCGATTTCAGCCTCGTGTTGAAACATGCGCACCATCTTCTCATCCTGCCCCAGGTGAGGGAGGAGCCTTTTGAGGGTGACCCATTGATGGCGCTGAGCATCGCGGTGGCGTGCTTTGAAAACCTCGGCCATACCGCCGATGGCGATTCTATCGACGATGATGTAGTCGCCGAATAGATGAGGGTGAAACACGGGGCTACCAAAGTATAGATTAACTGGGGTGCCATAATACCTCAGAGTGAGAGGGCTGTGAAGGGCCACCAATTGCGCTTGGGCTGTTTGAGGTCTCGACGGCTGTGCTATTGCATGGCATGGTGCGCTTATGCCGATTCAAATCGCCACTGTGCGGGACACTCAGTCCGCGGAATATTTAAAAAGTCTTGCTTTGGCGGAGAGCGATCAATCGTCAGCATTGGTCTTATGGCGGCAGGCGAGAGGGCTCGATCCCGAGAGCACTACGTTGATTTGTCATGAAGGTCTGGCGCTCTTCCATCTTGGCAAGCACGAGCAGGTATTGGAGCTGGGGGCTCGTTTTTTTCCCCAGCACCCAAGGCTGGTCCACCTGGTGAACCTCTATGCGGCCTCCTTGTGTCATCTAGGGTATCTCCGTCTGGCAAAACAGCTTCTTGATTATCTGCTGGGTATCGACCCGTTTTTTCCTAACGCGAGGCAATCGCTCAACGAAATTGAGGCGAACCTGCGACATGACCAGGCGCCGCCCGAAAAGCATCTAGATGCCGTGAGGAGCGGTCTTAGAGAGGGGCGTTCGCGACCAAGGCCATCTCTCGCTGTGTGCATGATCGTCAAAGATGAAGCTGAGTTCATCGAGGGCGCAGTTAAATCAGTTGAAGACATCGCGGATGAAATCATCGTTGTTGATACGGGCTCCACTGATAGCACCGTCTCCCTGGCACGCGCAGCGGGGGCGAGAGTTGAATTCTTTAAGTGGACCGGAGATTTCAGCGAGGCGCGTAATGTGAGTGTGGAGTACGCGACGAGTGATTGGATCCTCATCTTAGACGCGGATGAACGCCTGACGTCAGCATCAAAGACCAGCCTGAGAGCTGTTTTAGAGGAGTATCACGGTGATGAAGAACGTCGCGTCATTTGTGTCAGGATTAACAACTACACCCGCGGTGGGCAGTTTTTAGGCGATGGGTTTAGCGGTCGCCTGTTTAGGAATTGGCCTGATATGCGCTTTGAAGGCCGCGTTCATGAAGAGGTGGCGAAAGATCGGTCTGATGTGGCTACAGATTATCGCCTCGATATCGAATTTGATCACTATGGGGCCGACCCAGAGGTCATGGAGGAAAAGGCGAAGGATGCGCGCAACATTGAGTTGTTGGAGGCGCGCCTCGCGCAGGTGCCAGATGACCTGATTACATGGTTTTATCTGGGCTCGCAGCATTGGGTCGCTGGACGCTATGAGGCGGCGACGGAGGGCTTCCGTCGGGTGACAGAATACTATAGCCGCGATCCAAGTCGGTTTGGGGTCGCCGTCCGGAATGTGACTGTCGCATATAGCTACGTCGGCTTAATACGGGGACTGCTTCGCTTAGGTGATGCCGATTTGGCGGGCCAATATGCAGCTGCAGGGATGAGCTTGTTCGCAGACAATCCGGACGTCGCGTTCCAGGCGGGGCTCGTCGAGATGGAGAAGCTGGACTATCCGAAGGCGCGGACGTTCTTTGAACTCGCTCGTACCGCAAAGGTGAGTGGCTATGGACTCATTGGTATGCGTGACAAGGAAATACAGTTGTGGCGGGCCGCCAAACTGGTTGCGGATATCGACTTCATGACAGAGCAGCACCAGCTCGCTTATAACGGTTATATCGCAGTGCTTGGGGCCATACCGGCTGATTTTGAAGAATGGCATATCGTCTATGCGAGGCTTGTTGAGCTTGCAGCTGCGCTGGGTGACCTTGACGCGCTACCAAAATGGACATTTGAGTATATCAAGCGTCGGCCTTCGCAGCTTCAAACAGCGCTTCAGGTCGCACGGCAAGTCGCCTCACAGGGCGACCGGGAGGCAGCTCGTTCGTTGTTGCTTAGACTTGAAGCTGAGCTGCCTGGAGCTAAAGACGAGATCGAGTTTGTCACAGCGATCGGGCAATTAGCCGAGCTTTGCGGTGATGATGCAGACGCGGTGCAGTGGTATCAGCGGTCCGCTCAGCTGGGCAATCGAGACGCATCCTTTTGGCTGAACTTGGCTGGCCTCTTCGTGCGTAATGGCAATGATGCGGCTGCGCAGCAGGCGTTTGCATTTGCCCAGAAATGCATGGCGGAGCACACCGCGGAGACGACTTAGAAGGGCTGACCGCCGCCGACATTGACGCCGATGAAGGGCAGGTTGCGAAGCTTGTTGGCGTAGTCAAGGCCATAGCCGACAACGAATCGGTCAGGGATCTCAAATCCAAGATAATCGATGGCAACCTCTACCTTCGCTCGAGCAGGCTTGTGCAGGAGTGAGGCGATACGCACTGAAGCGGGTCTGCGGGTTGCCAGATTCTCAAGCAGGTAGGCCATCGTTAGGCCCGTGTCGACGATATCCTCGACAACGATCACATGCTTGCCCTCGACGGACCGGGAGAGGTCTTGGGTGACCTGTACTACACCGGAGCTCTCTTCGCTGTCTCCGTAGCTCGAGAGGCCGAGGAAATCGACCTCGACGGGTAGATCAATATGGCGACACAGGTCAGCGAGAAAGAGGAAGCTGCCCTTAAGAACGCCGACCAAGACCACCGGCCGACCGTCCGCATAATCTGACGTGATTTGTTGGCCCAGTTCGGCGATTCGGCTCATTAATTGCTTTTCATCAATAAGGACTTCGATTTCGTCTGCTTTATAGAAGGGCACAATACCTCCTTACACCCAGCTGTTATTCATCAATTCCCCGAAGCCTCCGCCCCCAGGCACAATGTATTGTTTGTCCGTAAGGCCGCTCTCTTTAGACCATTGCCGGCCAGGGACGTCGGCGAGAACATCCGGTGATGACATACCTCTGTCAACCCTAATCGCAAAGATGGAGACATTGTCGAAGGCCTCCGTGAGCGTGCGGATAAACTCGGGTGTCACGATAAGGTTGAGGGAGATGAGGCGTCTCGGACGACCAAGTGACCCGTTGGAGTAGCTCCGCATCGCTGTAGCTAGGCTGTTCCCAGTGGCACCCATCGGGTCGGGGAAGAGCACAAAGCGTCCGTCTACGGAGCCGCCGATCTTCTTGCCTGTAATGGAAGCGCCGGTTACACGCTCGTCCTGATCCACAGTTCGAGCCATTATGAGGTGATCTTGCCTGACGACGCTTGGGTTTAGGATCCCGTTTAGGGTATCAAAGCAGATCTGACTCGGTAATATACCGGCACGGGCGATGTCGACGACCACGGAGGCGGTGTCTCGGTCCACTAGCTCTCCTCGCAAAACGCCTCTCGGGGTATGGTCGATCATGCGTGTTGGACACTCGATTGTGCGCAGTGGATACATTTGATTGATGACTGTTCGAATCAAGCTTGTGTACAGGGTTGTGATCAGCTGATTGAACTCTGGTTGAACCACGTCATGTGTGCAGAGACGGGCGAGCTGCGTGGTCAAAAATGGATCGTTCAGGATGTGTACGTTGTCACCGTACTCATGGGCGACTTCACTGATTTGGTAGGTGCTCATCTCTCGTATTCCTGTTTAAGTCAGACGTTTGACTAACGTATTTCTATGGTTCCTCTGTGTCTATTCTGCCTGGATCTTGGCGGCTTGCCTTTATTGGTTTCACTTCCTCTGCCATCCATCGGCGGAGACGTCTTTGTAGGCGCTGAAAAACTTCTGGATGTTGATCGACAACATCTTTCTCTTCCTGTGGATCCTGCGATAGGTCAAACAGTCGATACTCATTGAATGTGATGCTGTAATGCAGCTTCCATGGCCAATCAACAATCACGCGCCGTTCAGAGTGCGTTGCATCCTTCAGCATCTCAATGTAGACGGGCGTTCGGGGTGGCGACACATCGGCGGTGCCATATGGAACCAAAGAGCGCCCAGGCAGTTCAGTCGGGATGGGGACTCCCGCGAAGTCGAGAACTGTCGGCACAACATCGAGTAGGCTCACTGGCGTCATGACTTGCCGTGCTTTTATGCCGGGTCCTGCGATTAGGAGCGGGACATGAACCTGGTCATTGAAGAGCTCTTGGCCGTGGTACTGATATCCATGGTCCCCAAAGCCTTCGCCATGATCTGATTGGATAATGACGTACGTATCCGCCGCGAGGGGGCTCTGTGAGAGGGCTTTGAGAAGGCGTCCGACCTGTTCGTCGGTGTAACGAATCTCGGCGTCATAACGGTCAAAAGGGCTATCTCCAAAGTCGTATTGAGGGTGCGGCAAGTAAGCGAAATGGGCGTCAAAGTAGTGAAGCCAAAGGAAAAACGGGCGGCCCTCGCTGTCATATTCTCTTAGCCATTTTGCAGCGCGCTCAGTGACGAACTGTCCAGTCTTTCGATACGCGACCTTCTGCTGAAATTTCTCGACGATGGACAAGTCCCACTGCTCGAAACCCTGATGGAGTCCATAGTGTGGCAGAAAAAATCGATGTGACGGAATACCCGCGGTCAGATAGCCCGCAGCTTTTAGCCTTTCTGCCAGGAGTACGTTAGAACCGTGGATCTTTGACCATGTATCCGGTGTGCGCGCGACTTCAGAATAGTATCGCCCGGTAAACATGCTGGGTACGGAAAGCCTCGTTTGGGGTCCTTGGGCGAAGGCCCAAAGGAACTGAATTCCACTCTCAGCAAGCTTATCTAGTGCCGGCGATGTGGGGCGCTTATAGCCGTGATAACCAAGGTGATCGGCTCGAATCGTGTCCAAGGTGATAAGAATAATATTCGGGCGTTCGATCAATCCACGCGATGCTGCCGGTTTAAGTGGCGCGGGGAGTACAATCTCGGGTCGGGTTTGGCCTGGGCTATCGCCCTCAAAACAGTCGTCATCGAGACCGTTACGTGGCCGCTCCGTCGCGCCGGGGTGTATCTCAGGGTCGGCATCGTTACAGTCTCCACCGCCGAGAAGCCCCGCATAACCGTCGCCATCTCGATCAAAAAGTGGCTGCACTGTCATAATCAATGGTTGAAAGACCAGGGTGTTCGCTAGCAGCACTTTTTTGACCGCTTGGTTGCGGTCCAGGTTGAAAACAAGATCGGTTGTACCGGCAGCCCCGATGAGCGCCCCGATGATGATCCAACGCCGGCTCGTGAGACGCTTCGGTCGGCCAACGGCCCAATGGTTGAGTGTCGTCGTGAGGAGCGCGGCGGTAAGGGGATAGAGAACAAGGTATGCAGCCGTCCACTCCCCAAGAAATTCTCGAAGAGCATCATTCTGCAAGATAATCAGGGTCGGGACTGCGGCGCCGCCGGCGAGTAGAACGATGATGAGGATGAAGATAAGCCCGCTACCGAAGCGACGTTCGAGCCGCATGAGCTGTGCTCGGAGGATTGCCCATCCATAAAGTGCAAGTCCGATGGCTGCTGGGGTAGCGACGGTCAATATCCCGGCGACCTGCGTCCGGCTGCCGCCTGAGTTCAATACGGCGCTGGAGAGCAGAAACAAACCAACGGTGACCAATAAGGTGACCAAGGAGGCTGCGAGGGCGTCGGTTGTCCAGTTTGTATACCTATCGCCGCTAAACGTGACTCGTCGCGTTCGCCGCCATACCTCAGCCAAAGAGGTGACGGTAAATCCAAGAAGAAGTCCAATCAAGACAAACGGGCTCAGGATGTATAGGGCCGCCAAAAAACGTTCGAAAACGTTGATTTGTGGCCCTGCTGTGATCGCAAGGTGAATCGCCTCACCGGCACCCAAGAAAACGGCTGACATGAACAGACCATAAAATAGGGAGTAGGGGACTCGGTGCACGGCTTTACTTCTCTATGCTTTATGTATTATCGACATCCTGAAACGATCTATACTGTCGCCCTGTGTCAAAAGGGAAGTGCTTGCCGACTTTTTCTAAAATGTCTATCCGACTCCTGGTCGTCTTCTCGGCTTATTTTTTGGTTCAGTTCCTTTGGATCAGTGTTAGCCGAATAGGGTTTCCTGCTGAAATCGAGTGGATGGAGGGCGGCATGTTGACGCACGCCATACGCTTGGCTAACGGACAGGCGATCTATGCGCCGCCTAGCGCGGAGTTTGTCCCGTTCTTTTATACCCCTGGTTATCCAGCAGCGTTGGCAGCTCTAGGTAAGATCTTTGGTGGTGTGGACTTTGGCCTCGCTCGGTCCGTCTCTCTTGCGGCGACACTGTTCACGCTGTGGTTGCTTTTCCAGGTTGTGCGCCGAGAGACGGATACGCGTTTTGGTTTCATTGCGGTTGGCTTGTATGCGGCGCTGTTTCGTACAAATGGTGCTTTCTATGACTTGGCACGACCGGATTCTCTCTATATCGCGATCGTCTTCAGTGGATGCATTATCATCTATCGAGAGGTCCGGTGGCGTGGGGTTTTTGCCGCGTCGATTGTTTTCTGTCTAGCCTTCCTGACTAAGCAGACTTCGAGCGTATTTGTACCGCCATTGGTGCTATATTTGCTGTGGCGGGATTGGCGGCAAGGGCTCGCGTTTGCGGCTTTAACGACCGGGCTGACCAGTGGGGCCGTCTGGCTGATCGACCAGGCAACGGATGGTTGGTTTTGGACGTATATCTTTGAGGGGCACCAGGGGCATCTCTTTTATTGGAAGAACATCCTCCTCGAGTATTGGAGGGACGTGCTGTTTCTGGCGCCGGCTCTGCTATTGGTCCCTTTACTCTGGTTCGGCTATCGCATTCCGATTGTCGGGCTTTCATTGTTGCTCACCGCACATTGGACCTACGCGTTTATTTTTCGTGCTCAGACACTCGATTATGTGCCGCATATGTATTACCGAGAGCTATGGTACGAGGCGCCTCGTTGGGCCATCTTGATACCACCGTTGCTGATCGCCGTAATGCTGGGGATTTTCAGGCTCCGTAATCCGCGCCCAGTGAGGGTGTTGGCGCCCGGTTTTTTTCTACTGATGTATGTCGCTGGCGTTGGAGCAAGCGCTCTGAATCACAGCACTCAATGGGCTTATAGCAATTGCTTTATGCCGTTGAGCTTGTTTGCATGCTGCTTGGTACCAATGGCCGCATTTGATTTCATATCGACGCGGGCGGGTTCGCGTAACACCCGTGGTGGCGCTGTCGTGACCATCGCCTTAATGGTCCAGTTTATTGCACTCTGGTATAACCCTTATGAGCAAATGCCTAACAGCGCCGACGACGTGGCGAACGCGCGTTTTCAAAAGATCCTCAGCCGCCTCCCAAAACCGGTCTTTCTGCCGGGGCAGCCAGCCCTGGGATATGCGCTCAACGGTGAGACCAATATCCATCAGATGGGGATCACTGATGTTGGCTATATGGGCGGGGTCAAAGACCTACAGCCGAAGCTGAGGAAGGGCTATTGGAAGAGTGTTGTGACGAACGATCGGACGCGTGTCCCTGGTCTCGACCGACATTACACCCCGGTGTTTAAGATCGACTACACCAGCCCTGCGGACCTGAGGACGAAGACAGGCTTCCTCGTTCGCCCACATCAGGTCTGGGTTAAGAAAACACGGGCATATCGTCCATTGGTGGCTGGTATTAGCGGCAACTTTGAAAAAGGCAGGACGGATGGCTGGATCCTCAGTGGGGGGTTTTCTGCAACGACCAAAAAAGCTTCACGCTGGCCTTCGGGCCGGCAGGGCATGGCCGTGCTGGAGTCCCTGAAGGGCGTGGGGCGGGCACGTACCGAACCATTCAAAGTGACCGGTGAGCGTCTCTCTTTGCTCGCAGGCTCGACACTTGGTCAGGCTAAGGTTTCCATCCTTGTAAATGGAGACCCAGTCGTGTCCCGCTCTATACCAAAGCGAGCAGGCGGCCGCTTGGGTCGCTTAGAGTTGAATATGAGTCAATATTCCGGGCAAAAGGTCGTGTTAGAAATCGGTCCGACGGAGGATGGCGAGCGCATCGCGATAGACGATCTTTGGATCTACTAGTTTGGCTTCAGGGTCATTTGAGATTAAAGCGCGGTGGGCGAAAAATATGCGTCGCGAATGAAGTCAATCCGCATACTGTACACTTGACATGAACTCATTTGGTACGGCTTGGACGGCCCGAGGATGGACCTTTATCGGGCTGATTGATCAGCCAGCTTTCAATAAACTGCTCTTACCCAGTCGCGTTGACGGTGCTCCAATGAAACGAGCGAGAACCATCAGGCATCGACCGCATGGGCTGATTCAAGTGAGCCGGGTCACCGCTGGGTTCGCGCGGGTGGATCGGCACGTGCAACGTCCGATGTGTTGTAGGCTGTGGAGGCAAAAAAAAAGGCCGGTCAATCTGACCGGCCCTTCCTACCACGCGTGTGAGATTACTCGGCGCTAATACCTGAAATCGTGGCAGCCGTACCTTCCGCAAGGAGGCAAACGCTGACTGCGTTACAGTCGCTGCCGCAATCGCCCTCAGCACCGTCCTCTGTGACCAGTGAATCTGCGCCACCGAGCAAGCCGATGAGTGTTGTAGCACCCATGTCTGCATCGCCAGCCAAGAGCATACCAACGATGCCACCGCAAAGGTCTGCAGGGGCATCTTCGCCCGCACAGAGTGTCTGTACTGCAGTAATCAGGCCGACGATGGCATCACGTGTCAGGTAGCCTGCGATTACGCCGTTCGACATATCGAAGCCAGTCTCGGCAGACGCAAGAGCTGCCTTGATCTTGGTTTGTGAGAGGGTTACCTCAACATTTGCGCCAGGGAGTGGAAGAACGAGGTTAAAGTCGCCCGCGCTCGTGTCCATCATGCTGCCGGAGAGTGACGCATCGAAGCTGATAAGCGCACCGTTGTCCTGATTGTTGTCGACGAAAGACGCAGGGTCAACGGTGAAACTGCCGTCTTCTGCGAGATCGCCTGTGTATAGGTTCAATGTCGCAGTGCCTGCCTCGCTGGCAGTCTGGCCGGCGGCCCATCCATCAAGATGTGCGAGCAGAATCAATTCAATGTCACCGGCATCGTCGGGCTGGACAAGCTCGGTGAGAGAAAGTCCTGCGGCGGTCTCAAGGACAGCTAAGCCAGACCCATTCTTAGCACCCACAGTGTCGCAACCGGCATCTGCAGCAGCGCCAGGGTTTGCGGGAATGCCCAGTGATGTCACGCGAGATGCAGGTGCCCAATCGCCAGCTGCAGTGTCTGGGAGTGGCTCAGTTTCGGCAGGAATGCTGCCGCCCGTTCCACCAGCGCCACCAGCGCCACCGGCTCCACCAGCACCACCAGCACCACCGGCTCCACCAGCACCACCGGCTCCACCGGCTCCACCAGCACCACCGGCTCCACCAGCACCACCGCTTGTCGCGCCCGCGCCACCCGTGCCACCTGCACCATCGGTGCTTGCAGCGTCATCGGCACAGCCGACTGCAAAGATCAAAGCTGTCGACGCAATCGCGACGATCAAAAGGTCCTTCAACTTACGCATTCGTAACTCCTATGGAATCGAAAGTTAACGGCCACGCTCATAAATATGCCCCGAGGTGGCCTCGCGGGAGGTTGTAGCAGATGTCGGTGGTTTGTCGCAAAGAGTTTTGTGTCGCTGGGTCTGCTCTAGGTTCTTTGTTTTTCCAGGTAGCGAAAGATGGTTCGTGGATCGACCTTTAGATCCCGTGCAGTCTTGGTGCGGTTGCCACCGTTGAGCTCGAGCGCTCTTTCGATGTAGCTTGCCTGAAATCGCTCTTTGGCTTCTGCGAGTGGCAATATTTTTTGGACCATTGAATCCTCCGTTAACTCTAAGTCAACACCCTCAATGGTCTGTTTGTCGGCCAGCAGCACGGCCTTGCGAATGCGGTTTTGTAGCTCGCGTATATTGCCAGGCCAACCGTGGCCTTCAAGCCGCTGCTTCGCCTCACGTGAGAAGTGCGTGTCCGTCCGCTCGTACTCTTTCCCGTAGTGATCCAAAAAGTGCTGTGCGAGCAACAGGATGTCCGTGCCGCGGTCTTTGAGGGCTGGTAGGTTTATGGAGAGTACATTGATTCGATAGTACAAGTCTTGCCTAAACGTCCCAGTGGAGACCGCCTGCTCGTGATCGACGTGGGTTGCTGTTAGGAGCCGTATGTCCACGGACTCGGCCTTGTTGGCCCCCAATCTCGAGACTTTGCGCTCTTGAATTGCGCGCAGCAGCTTGACTTGGAGTTGGCGGGGCATCTCGCCGATCTCGTCGAGAAAGAGCGTGCCGCCATGCGCAGCCTGAAAGCAGCCTTGTTTGTCGGAGTGTGCGCCTGTAAACGCGCCCTTTTTGTGCCCAAATAGCGCACTCTCGATGAGGTTTTCCGCAAAAGCCCCGCAGTTTACAGCCACAAACGGCCCATCGTTGCGTTTGGACCGGCGATGGATTTCTCGGGCGACCATCTCCTTGCCCGTGCCTGTCTCGCCGCGGATAAGTACACTGACGTTCGCCTTGGAGACCTTCTCGATTCTGGCGAATACCTCTCGCATCGGCGCACAGGTGCCGAGCAGTTCGCCATAGCGGTGTCCCTGCAGTTCCACTCGCAGCCGAGCGTTATCCGCGCTGAGAGCGTCCCGCTGGATCGCGTGGGCCACGAGGAGTGCGGCTTGTCCACAAAAGATCTTCAAGGTGTCAAGTAGGCTCTGCTCGAAGAGGTTCACGACATTGTCGTTGCCGACGTAAATGACTCCCAATGTGTTTTGTGCGAAGACCAGCGGCACACACATGACGCTGCACAGGCGCAGCTGAATGACCGATCGACTGCTGCTGAAGACGGTGTCGTTTAACGCATCGCTCACAATGATTGGTTGCCCGCTCTCCAGTACCTTCGCGACGATGCTGTCACTGACCGCGTTGGCTCCGTCTTGGATGGTCTCATTGTTGACGTTTCGCGCCGATTTGATCTGAAAGGCGGTGTCATCCTTCAGTAGCAGGAAACCCTTTGAGGCGCCGGTCAAAACAATCACCTCGTCCATCAGCGTGTTTAGAAGCGTGTCGATGCTTTCTGCGTCGGCCAAGCGGGCCGAAAATGTCATCAGCCTTTCGTATGCATCGATGCGCTCATGATGTGGATCGAGTACGGGGGCAGAAATCGTTGCACTGTCCCACAGGTCAAAGGTGACGCTCGCGTCACCCAGTTTAATCAGGTCGCCATGCTCGAGGACATGTTTACGAGACTTCTTACCGTTGATCATCATGAGCGCTTTTCGCTCACTTGGTGCGATGATAAAGCGGCCGCCATCAAGTTTGATGACGGCGTGTGTGCCGGGGCCTGCATGCGTTTCAATCATCACGTCGTTGTCTCTTGCAGGGCCTATGGTCGTTAGGGTCCGAACGATTGGGTACCGTTCTCCAGATTGGCTCACTAAGCTTGGCACGTAAAGGCTCCAGTTCGACTCGCTAACCTAATAGAGCCTAAAACCGACCGCCCTGCAATCGCTTGGCTCTAAAATCTGATGATGAATCCGTTGGGCGTAAGTTGAGCCGGTGGTGGCGGCGCTTTTAGCTCTTGTTCTTCCACAAAACGAGTGGGCTCGAAAGCCCACAAGGCTTGCACGATGCCCGCCGTCACGAGCACGGCGGCCGTAGCGGCGCTGTACAATTGCAAGCGTTGAATCGAGCGTGCCTGTTCGACATCGGCGTTGCGAAAACGTCCGTCTCGGGTCCGGAGGTTTTCAACGGCAAGGAACGCAGCGATGGACACACTGATCGATGCCACTTGCGACCCGAGCAATATCGTCCCTAAAACAGGCTGTTGATTCTGGAATTGGCCGATCCCAAAAGGCAGGAATGCCGCGATCTTGGACCGTTCTTGGTACACATATCGAATCCGTCGAGTATTCGCCTCGGCCTGTCTACGCGCCTCTTCCTCTCGCTGCCGTTTTAGTTCTGCCTTCTTCTGCGCGAGCTCCGCGGCCTTTCTTTCTTTGAGGTCTTGAAAGAATGATACCGCGGGCGGCGGAATCTTGACGGGGTCTAATTCTGCATCTGGTGAATATTCAAGTAGTCGCTCGAAATAACGCCGCGCGAGCGGCTTCTCACCCAAGAAAAAGTGTGAGAGACCCAGGAGGGTATAGGCCTCCGATATTTCAGCGCGGGCAGCGAGTAGGACCGCCGGGGTGATGACCGGCGTCAGTTTATTTACAGTGGCCCGATACTGTCCAAAGTCAAAGGTGGACCGGGCATCGCGCAGTGCTTTACGCGCATCAACTTGCGCAGTCTTGTCCTGCACCTTGCTCTGCGCACTGGCGCACGGCGGCAGAGCGACACTGAGCAGAGCGAGCGTGAGTACGGAATGACTTAGCTTCAAGGGCAGCCCCAAATTGCTGGAGTCAGTCGATTCTCAGGCTGGTCTGTTGTCCAGCTCTGAGCACCACCTGTCGCCGGACGGTACCGCTGGGCGACCCGATCGTCAACCTCACCGACTGGGAGGTGTTTTTGAGCGGCACCTTGATATTCTCATTGGTCATGCCGATGAAGGTGTCCTTGTCGTCCAAAACCCTAAATCGGCCATTGGTCGCGACCCTCAGGATGGCGGGTAACGCCTTGCAGCGGAAGATGAGACTATAACGCCGGCCAGCTCCGGGGACTAGATTCAGGGTTTGTTGACTCGGCTCGCAGCCTTTGTTCTCGAACACCACTGTATGGCGGCCTGGGGTGAGCTTAAGTCCGCTCTTACCGATTTGATAAAGGTAACGTGGGTCCTTCTGGCCATCGACAATTAAGCGTGCGCCCTTATAGGTGCTACGCACATCCACGGTGATTAGTTGGGACGGGTCTTTCGCCACGGGGCCGTCAACCTGCGTCGACGGTCTCTGAGGTGAGGTCGCCTTGCACTTGAAGCTGACGGTTGGAATGCTGCCATCTGGACGTGGCAAGCGAAGTGTATAGCGCAAGGGTTTACAGCCTCGCTTCATGAGACTGATACGATGACGTCCGCTCGGCAAGTTTAGGCCGCCATCCCGCTTGATACGATTGAAGCTCGCGGGCTGATGAGGTTGCCCATTTAGCAGTACGCGTACCGCCTTGTGGGAGCCCACAAAACGGACCCGGTGACGGCTGGCTGGCTTGGCGCCCCTGTCGAGCACGTCGGCCACCGGTGAGGGCGCCGCGTCGCTTACACTCAACTTGGCATCGAGCGTGCCGTCGACCAGGGTGTCCGCGGACAGGTCTTGAGCGAGTCGGTTTGCGGCGTCCTGGGGTGAGCCGGAGACCGACGCATCCAGGGTGGTGATGACGTCCGGTGTTCCAGCGAGTATGCGTTGCCCCATGGATGTGTCGAGAAAAAGGTAGCCGCCAATAAACAAGGGCGATAGACCAAAGGTAATGATCGCGGCCATGATTAAGTTCCGCTTGAGCGCTTGTTTGCGTTCGATCTTTGCAAAGAGTCGTTTGGCGTCTGAATTTGTAGGCTCGATGGCAAAAACGCGGTCTAAGGCGTCGATGCACGCACCGAGTTCACCTGCCTCTAGAGCCGTTGTTGCACGCCGCAGGAAGGCTGGCAGCAATCGTTCAGGAAGCGACGCTTCGAACCCGTGTGGATCAAGTACGAAACTACAGGTTGATTCCGATAGTTGGGTGATGTCGCTGGCCTTTAAGATAGCCCGAATACGGGTGCTCAAAGTCGTCGCTGTTGGTCGGCTTGCTTGATCCTTGACGAGGCAGTCTTGGACGAGCTGGCAGATGTCGCGACCAGCTGCAGGCCTTCGCTGTATGAGGGGCACAAATTCGGTCTCGAGGATACGCCGAAACAGCGCTGACGGGTTTGGTCCAGTGAAGGGTAAGCTTCCCGAGATGAGCCAGTAAAGAGTCGTGCCGATACTAAAGATATCAGCGGGCGCACCGATGTCTGTCCCGTCGATTACCTCAGGTGCCATGTGTGCAGGCGACCCCAGCATTGTGCCCGTTGCTGTCAAGGTCGGCATATCTACCATCTGCGCGATGCCGAAGTCCATCAGCACGGGTGACCCGTCCTTGCGAAGCATTATGTTTTCGGGCTTTACATCACGATGGATGATACCCGCTTCATGGGCTTTTGCGATAGCCTCGACGACGGGAAGTATGAGCAGGAGTGCTGATTCTGCAAATCGAGGTGGAGACAGCTCCGCGAAGTCGCGGAGGGTGGGGCCATCTACGAACTCGGTGACGATGAATGACTTGTCGCTGCTGGCCGAGGCATAATCGAAGACTTCGACAATATTGGGGTGTTTGAGTCGTGCGACCGCTTTGGCTTCGCGGGCAAATCGGGCGCGAGAGTCAGCACGTTCAGCCAGGTGAGGGTGGAGCACCTTGAGCGCGACTGTTCTTTCGAGAACGGCATCATGTGCTCGATGGACGACCGCCATGCCACCGTGGCCGATACGTTCCAATAATTGATAGCGTTCACCAGTGATGCTCACAGCAATACTCGCCGTCTAATCTGTTATCGTTTGTCTGATACACTCGGTACGATGATAGACCGCGGCTCCACGAAACGCCCCCAAAAGGTATCCCTGCCTTTACATGAGATGCGATCACATATCATAGTGGCAGCGTAGATGATCATTGTACCTGGGTGAAGTATGTCGGATGAGAAAAAGCGAATCATTGTGGTCGAGGATGAATCGAGTGTCCGAGAAATGGTCGCGAAGATGCTCGCGAGCAATGGCTACGACGTCGAACAGGCACAAGACGGGCTCGACGGGCTCAGAAAGGTTGATGCGGCCCGTCCCGATCTGATTATTGCAGATGTCATGATGCCTAACTTAGACGGTCTAACTTTGATCAAAGCGCTCAAGGAGCACCCCGAGACAAAAGCGATTCCAGTGATCTTCCTCACCGCGAAGGGTGATGCTCGGTCGATGATCGAAGGGATTAATGTTGGCGCGAAATATTACCTGACCAAGCCATTTCAGATGGATGACTTAATGTCAAAGGTGGGTAAGGTGCTGAACGATAAGGGTCGTCGCTTAAGTTGATGGCTCGGCGGCTCCTCGGACCCTTAGAAGGACGCTGATAACCTCCAGGGCGCAACCGCTCGTATACCCAAACTGTGCCTCAAACCGCTGAAGGATCGCGACGGCTTGTTCTTTTTCCTCCGCGTTCAATTTGGGGTCCTCAACCGACAAAAAGTCTAGCAGCATACGCTTTATGCGATTTGCCGCATCCTTCTTCTCCTCGTAGAACGCCTCATTGAGGGCGTGTGTGATGTCGGCAAAAAGCTCCTCGTGATCGAGGGTGTCTTCCGGGTAGTCCATGCGCCAGGCAGCGACACGGTGCACCAATCCCTCACGATAACTTTCGGCTTCTTTTTTAGGGATTCCGAGTTTTTGCTCAACATTGCTCATGAGCCCTTCGTCAGCGGGCTCCGAGTTGCCTGTTACCGGATTGGTGATGCGTTCCTTTCGGATAAAATGGACGACGTGGTCGATATAGCTGCGCAGTATCTGGCTTGTCGCCTCAGTGTCCACCAGACCGATGGCTTGATGAAGCTCATCCTCGACCGTCGCTAAATACCAGCTGCGTACGGTGCCGATGGAACGGATTGGGTTATGGTACTCTCCTTCGCTTTCGAGCTGAAGGAAAGGGTAGGTGGCCTTCTGTTCGCAGAGCTCACGGAGAACACCGAGTATTGTGATGCCGGTGAGTACCCCCTCGGACATCCGAGCTGCATTGAGTAGAAGATTCTTCAGGACCCGTGGTGATGGCCCGAAGCGCCCCTCGTAGGCCTCGGAGCTGCTATGCTCTTCGTAGAGTTCGTGAATCGATGACGCAAGTTCGTACGCAACCTCCCTGGGTAAACCAGCTGGCACAGATCCATACGCATACATGTTGGCCTTATCCATGGGCGACATTGTCTTGAGCGCTTCTTGCAGTTCCTTACTCTGCTGCTGGTAGACAAGGGGCTTCTCCAGCCGGCATAGGACAGCCCAAAGAGCGAGAACGTCAGGTACATGGGGACCTATCTCAATGGTGCCAGACAGCGTCCTCAATAGCTCCCAATATATGTGGCTTTCCCGAGGGTAATCGAGGAGGTAGGGGACCTGCACCAGTTCGATGCGTGCCTTAAAACTTGCGAAATCGGGAATCTGTTTGAATGCCGTTAGGTGGTCTGCATTGCAACTGCCAATAAACACCGTGTCCAAATGCAATGTCATCGTCTCAAGGCGCACGGCCCCGGTCTCGCAGGTGGATAGGATATATTTGAAAGCCTCGACTGGTCGCTTCAAGAAGTCATTGAACTCGAGCATTCCGCGATTGGCATCGACGAGGTCGCCCATGGGCTCATACAGGGTCAGGTTTTGGAGTGCAGGCGGCAAAGAGGCAAGGCTCCGGTCGGCGGTCACCTGGCGTACACCCGCGTCTGCTCTCATTTGCGGATCGACGGTGACGGCGGCCTGTCGGTATCGATGGCTCACCGTGATTCGCTCAACCTGCACATGCTTCAAGACTTCTGCGAGGTCGCCGTGATAGGCCTTGAGAAGCGCGTCAAAGATCTGTTTGGCCTTTGGGCTGAGCTGCCCTTCCGCGATAGCATGCGGCAGCGGGTAGTCCTCCCCAAGGTATTCAGTCAACAGCTCGAGACGTTGTGCTTGTGGCAGCAGCATGAGCGGGTGATCGCGCGTCTCATTTTGTAGTCTGGCGTCGATTTGGCTGTCTGTAAGGTGGGCGAAAGAGTCCAGTTCGTTAACATCTGTTTTACCGCCAAATCCAATGTTGCCGCGGTTGAGCGACTCCGTTGGAAAGATCCAGCTAAACGTATAGAGGGCGCCTTCGGGTTGCTGGCTGTAATCCTCGAGAGCTCGCATCAGGCAGTTGATAAACCGGCTTTTCGCGCTGCCGTTCGGGCCAGCGAGAAGGATCATTCGATTAACCCGTCCGTGGACCGCGAAATCATTTAGGTATCCAAATACAGCCTCTTGTGCGGCCTCCTGTCCTATGAGTGCATCCTTACCATCATCGAAAGGGCAGTCGAATAAGAGGTAGCGGTGGAATACGCCATGGGGACGTGTCACCTCTGCGATGCCGTAGTGCAAAAAACAATCTCTGATATAGCGAGCACTGTCTCGTACTTGCGACTCAGGCGATTCCTCGAACACCTTTAAGTAGTCCCCAAATGAGAGGATGTTGCGTTGTGCGTCGAACTGTTCGCGGTACGCACCAATTTGCTTTGAGAGCAGCGCGCCTACAGGTGTGCGCTCTGGGGCTGTCTCAGCTGCTTTTTCATCCCGTTCATCTGTGGTAGACGCCTCACCCTGCGACTGATTATCGGACACGTTGCGGACCCCTTATCGGTACGTGAATGCTTATTTGGTGGTCACCGTCCAGGCGAGCTTCTCGCCCCGATACAGCTTGCAGGTTCTCTCATTGCAGACGCTGAAGTTTGCCGTTGCGGTAAAGTCTACCGCTGGTTTTGCAGCTGCGAAATCGATGGGAAATGTCAACGACTGATCGGTCAACTGTGCGTCGCTGGCAGCAAGGTTATCCTTTTTGACCTTGACGTTTTCGGGGGCTTTAACCACAAGACTGCTTGGGAAATCCTTGTTCATCTTGTAGCCGTCAAGCGGTACAACCGTGATCGCTGTTCGTGCCCCATCTTTCCCCGTGGTGGCCGTCTGTTGATAGCTAATCTTAAAGGGTCGGTCGGCAAAGGATTGTTTGGCGGCGGCCGCTGGTGCCTTTGCAGGCGCGGTTTTAGCGGCTTCGGCTGCCTCTCCTTTCTGAGCAGCTTTGGGTGCGGCCGGTTTAGGCGCGTCGCCTGGCTTCTCAGCCGAAGGGGCTGCGGTGGTTTTGCTGCAGGCCATAAGGGTGACGAAAGCGAGGGCGCACATGCTGACGATTCGACAAGCTTGACTGGTCATAAACTCAATCCTATATGAAAACGAAGCCATAACGGAGATAGCACTCGGCAGTTGTGAATGCAACCGAGCCGAAGCCGTCTTGAGTGTTGTTTTATGAGACGAATTCAACAGCTTGGGCCCTATGCGCTCTTATACCGGATCGCTTCTGGCGGCATGGCTGAAATTTATCGAGCCAGGGTCTGGACAATGGACGGTGATGTGGATGTCGCCATCAAGCGCCTTCTTCCCATTTATAATACGGACGATGAGTTCATCGTAATGCTCACCGATGAGGCCCGAATCACAAGGCTTTTTGAACATCCGAACATCGCGAGAGTCTTCGAGTTTGGGCTCTATGACGAGCAGTATTTTTTGGTCATGGAGTTTGTTGATGGGCAGGACTTGCGGGCTGTTCTGGCGCGCTCTCGTCGTCTGGGAGATGCGCTGGATGTGTCCATCGCAATCCATGTTGTGATCGAAGCGCTGCAAGGCCTGCATGCCGCACACCGGCAGGTCGACGAAGGGGGTCGGCTGCTGGATGTTGTTCATCGGGATTTTACGCCTTCTAACATTCTGGTTGGGTACGATGGCAGGGTAAAGCTGATCGACTTCGGGATTGCAAAAGATCGCCTCAGCAGAAGCCGAACGCAGGCTGGCTTCGTCAAGGGGAAGGTGAAGTATATGAGCCCTGAGCAAACTCGCTCGGATGTGCTCGATAGCCGGTCGGACGTCTTCGCGGCTGGGGTTGTGCTGTATCGGTGTGTGACGGGAGAGATGCCGTTTCATGAAAAGGGTGAGGATGCGCTCATCAACGCTGTGCGGGAAAAGCAGCCGACGCCGCCGAGCGCGTTCACCACCGATATCGATGAAGACTTCGACACAATTATCTATCGCGCACTCGCAAAGGATCCGGACGACCGTTTTGAAAGCGCTGGGGATTTCGCTCGCGCATTGCTCGGGTGGACTGAGGCACGTGGGCTCAGTCGAGAGGCGGACGACGTAAGCGAGCTCATGAATGTACTCTTCTCGCAGGAGCGGCAGGACACGGAACGGCTACAGCAAAGTGTTGTATTCGATGCCGACCCAACCCCAACAAGTGAGCGCCAGACGTATACTCGTCTCGTTGGTATTGACGACCCAAGCCCGCGCACCCTCAGTGGTCTCGAAGCGCTGACTGGCAATCGACGCCGCGACGATAGCTAGCCAATGCGCTCAAACATCAAGGCTGGCCGGCTGCATGGCTGACTCTTAGGACGCCGTGTATTGAGTCTCCTTTGACTCCACGGCGCACCAATTCTTGAGTACGGGGACGGGGGGCTGGTAGGCGCCAGGTGACGGAATCTCCACGAACGTGTGGTGGCATGTGCAAGGCGCGCCACTCTCATGTGCCCCATGATGCGCCTTCAAAAAGCTGCCCGTGTTCACGTAGAATTTGCGGTGGTCATCGGGAAGACGTTCCTTCGTTGGGCTATGACTGTGCCCGAACGCGACGATGGGTACATCCAATACGTCGTGGATCCGCAGCGCGGCGCGGCGGAGTTTGGCTCGAATGTTTCTGTCGTAGCGACGCCGATGTAGGAAGGCTCCTAGGCTGCCAAATATGGCGATGCAGCATGACAGGCTGGCGCTCGCGAGACCCTCAAGTCCGCAAACCAGCCCAATCGGAAATGCTAAGACCGCAGCACCGAGGGCTGCAACCTCCCCAAGGCAGACGTTGGCGGCGACATCCGGAAAGCGTCTCATAATGCTGGGCGGACCAAGCTTATCTAGGGTCTGCAATGTCTCTTCGTCCAAATGGCAGGCAGCGCTGAGCTCTTTCAGCCTATCCCGATGTATGGCCTCGAGTTTGTCGATATCGCGGCGCCCAAACTTCTGATGGTATCGGACGCTTTCGCTGGCAAGCGTGACGTAGCGCTTCAGGAGCTCTAGGGCCCGCCCGAATCCTCCACCTCGAAAATAGCGGATATAATCGATGAGGCCCCAGTGTTCCTTGTCATGGGTTGCAAACCCCTTCTCCAAATTCGCAAAATATTGAATGGCGATGGCGCTGAGGGGCTGAACTATCGACGATTCGTCGCCCGGACGGACCGGGTGGAGTTGGGGCGGGGTATTGCAGAACTCGTCAAATCGGTGTCCGTGCTCGATATAGATTCTGCCGGGTATGTACAGGAACCAAGAATGAAATTGTATGCGCTCTCGGAATGGCTGCCGTTCATCGGTCGCGGCAAGCTCGTCACCGAAATAGATGGATTCAAGGATGTCCAAAAAAGCGGCTCTCACCTTCGGCCAGAAAAACTCCACGTCATGGTTGCCTTGGATGATATCCACACGATGACCCACTCCGACGAAGTCTGCGAGATGCACGAAGACAGCTCGATGACGCTCGGCTAATTTTAAGAGTTTCCAGGTTGACTCATCTTGGGTGTTCCCGAGGCCATATGTGCGGGCGGATTCTGCAGCGTCGGCAGGCGCGATGGTGACCTGCAAGAAGTCGAGAAGGTCCCCCCCGAGTATGAGCCGCATCGGGCGCCCGGTCGCTGCTTGCCCAGTCTTGTACTGCAAGAAGCTTGAAATGTGGCGGTCGAAGATGTCGCCGGCCTTAAGGTAGTCAATTCTCGGGATATCTTTACACGCCTCGCCTAGATGCAGGTCACTGAGGATAATGATGTCTTCGTCTAGCGATGCTCGCTCCGGCGGCGTGGGGTTCTCGTCAGGCTCAAGGTCTCGCTCGGGCTGTTTGTTTAATTTGCGGAGGTGTTTGAGCATCGTCTTGTAGGTTAGTTGATGATTTTTTGGTAGCCTACAGTCAACGCCCCGGGGGCGCAATCTGGACCGCTTCTTGTTCGTTGCCGATCGGGTGCTCGGGCGATGGCGGCGGCAAATCTGGAGATGTTGAAGTATTGATGACTTACCCTTTGGCCCGGCCCTGTTCTGTGTTGCTAGCCGTGGTAGCCGTGGTAGCCCTGGTGGGCTGCGATGGGCCGATTCGCGAGAGCCGCTTTGCTCAGGAACAGGCGCTCGCGCTCGTGGCCGGGCGCTATGAGGCAGAGTTGGCCTTAGATTTCACAACCTGCAGCACGGCAGGCGCAGTTCTTGAGTCGACGCGCGCATCCGTGCTGATAGAGCAGCGGGGGAACTATATCACTTGGACTCACAGTAACGCAGACGGCTCAAGTGGCTTGACCGTGCGTCTTGAGGGCGCGTTATGCCGGTCCGAGACGGGTCGGGTAGAGCTCCGGCTGCGAGGGCGTAGCGTTGTGCGCCGACAGTTAGGTGATCGTTTCTGCCGGGCGGAAATGTCCTTTCCAGCATCAGGGAACGACTGCTTTGGTGATTTTGATGAACTTTGCTTAGACCCGAACAGCATCGTTATGGATTTGGATGCTTGTTCGGGGGCGTTGCTGGGTCGGTTTCAAACCTGTTTGCGCTATGGGGAAGCCTGCGCAAGCGAAGGCGCGTGCAGCATGACGATTGGATTATCCGCTCGTCCCGTGAATTCGGCGGGCGGCGAAGAATGCCCAGAGGAGCGAACAAGCGAATCGGTCAGATGCACCACTGCCTGCGGCCAGTGCGGCTGCGTCAACTAGCGCGTCGTATAGAAGATGAGTATCGTTAGGCAGTGAAACTGGTTGTCGCTTGACTGGCGAACCACGGTGTCGACGACGGTGACAGCATTGCTGTTTAACCATGCTGTCACCCGTTCACCCAGCTCGGCTCTTTCGTTAGCCTTAGTCGCTGAGAAAACCTTTACGCCGTCATAAGCGGAGGCCATGTCTGACTAGCTGCGGCGTGCGCGCGCCCGAATCGCACGTCGTCGCTCTTTGCGTCGGCGTCGCTCAGCTTCGCGCTGTTTCCTCTTACGCTTCACAGAAGGCTTCTCATAGTAGCGGCGTCGCTTAAGCTCTTTGTAGATACCCTCATGGGCGACTTTACGCTTCAGCGCCTTGATGGCACGTTCGACGTTGTCTCCCTCAACGGTGATCTCTAGCGGTCGCAATACGATTTCATTCTGGCTCAAACCGGGCCTCACTTTTCATACAAGTGTTTACTGGGCTGCACGCAATCAGCTGGCGTGCGAAAGTCGCGGCATACTAGAGACAGAAACTAGACTTGTCAAGCACACGATTTTCGCTTATGTCCACTCCAGAGTTTTTTTGGAGATTCAAACGTGTCACGCGACGCTCTTCCTGTGATTCAAGGCCACCCCGATGATGACCGCTTCGGGCGTGACCGCGCAGCACTACGACTCCCGGAATTTCTGCGCAAGAAGATCGGCAAAGGGGAGGCCGTTCGGGCCGTGAAGCACTTACTGCGCGACCAAAGCGTTGTCACCGTGTGCGAAGAGGCTCGATGCCCAAACCTTGCGGAGTGTTTTAAGCATCGCACGGCGACCTTCATGATCATGGGGGCGGATTGCACGCGAGCATGCGGATTCTGTGCTGTGGGGACCGCGAGGCCAGCTGCCCTTGATCCCAGTGAGCCGGAGCGTGTCGCGGAGAGTGCATTTCGCTTGGGTCTTGAGCATGTTGTCATCACGAGTGTCAATCGCGACGACCTAGACGATGGAGGCGCACAGCACTTCCGAGACACGGTCGATGCTGTCGCGCGGCGCTTGCCCGATTCGGCTATCGAGGTGCTCACGCCTGACTTCTGTGGCGACCTTGATGCTGTTGGTACTGTTGCATCGGGGCCGCTGGCAGTCTTCAATCATAACGTTGAGACCGTTGAAGCTCTATATCCACGGGTCCGGCCGAGAGCAAATTACCAGCAATCGCTCGATGTCCTTCACTATGTCGAAAAGACGTACCCGTCGGTCGTCGTGAAAAGCGGATTTATGGTCGGGCTCGGTGAAACCAAAGATGCGGTGTTCAAGCTGCTCGATGACATGCGCGCTCACGGGGTTCACATTGTGACGATTGGGCAATACCTGCGACCATCGCTCAAGCACGTACCTGTAGCCGAATATCTGAAGCCTGAAGCCTACGATGTGTACAAAGATTACGGCGAACGGCTTGGGTTTCGGCATGTCTTTGCTGGCCCATTTGTCCGTTCATCGTATAACGCTGCTGAGGCGCTGAGGGTGTCGACAGCTTCCGCGTCGTGAGTATTTGCCTGGCTACATCCGGACGCCCCGCAGATTGGTCGTTTGAGGCGACTCGCTTTCGGCAGCGCTGTCTTTGGCTGTCGGGCTTTAACGGTCATATCGTTATGCCAAAAGGGCCGATGTCCCTGGGGTCGAATGTGAGTACACCTGTGGAGTTGGTTGACGTGCCGATGGGCGCATCGCGTACCGACATCGGTAACGCGCTCTCCGACCACTTGCGACACTTTGCTGCCACGCATAAACCGTCTGTGATTCACTGTGTGGGGCTGCCGGCGGCAGCGGGGGCGTTATTTGGCACCCGTGGACAAGTGCCAATCGTGGTGGAACCCGGTGCCACCGCGGCCCAGCGGGCACGAGACCTTGAACGCCCGACGGCCGCAAGTGCATTGCTCGACCGGGTGGCGCAGGAGGACGCGATCTTACAGCGCGCCCACCGTGTTATCGCGCGGACGCCACTAGAAGCAGCTACATTGGTCAAGCGCGGCGTTCCAACGGAGCGCACTCTGGTGGTCCCCGAAGGTCTCGTGGATTTTGAGTTAGACACCAGCTCCATGACGGAGCTGCCAGTTCTTGGGACGGTTGTCCTGGATGAGGGTGACGTAGATGTCAGCCTCCTAGCGGCGGCTCTGGAGCGGATACGGCAGCCGTGGCGCCTGATGGTGTTTTTCGATCCTGGGGTCACGTCAGGGGCAGATCTGAGTCGCCAATTCGAGCGGGCGCTGCAGGCGCGCATTGAGTACATCGCGATAGACAAACTGAATCTCTGGCGCCTGACGAGCTTACGGATTATGGTCACGCCGATCCGCGCGGGGCGGATGCTTTCGAGCGGTGCGTATATCCCGGAGTCAGTCGTCTGGGGCCTCAAGCTTGAGCGGCCAACTGTAATGCCAGACTCAGGGTCTCCGCGCTTGATTGCGGGCGCTGGTGGCATCTACTACAGGGCGGACGACCCCGGCCATTTGGCGGAGTGGATCGAGCGTCTGCTCGCGGATGGCGAGGCCGGTCAGAATGCCTATGCTGAAGCCAGGGCACAGGCGGCCCGTTGCGGGTGGTCGCAAGCCGAGGCACTGATTAAGGGACTATGGGTTGAATTGCTGCCTAACAATCATTATTAACGTGCCGCTGAGAAAAAAATGTTCATCGCAGACAGGGAATCACTAAATGCCAAAGCGCAATGACATAAAGAGAATTCTGATCATCGGGTCGGGGCCGATCGTGATCGGTCAAGCATGCGAGTTCGATTACTCGGGCACGCAGGCGTGCAAAGCGCTACGGCAGCATGGGTTTGAAGTGGTTCTAGTCAACTCCAATCCCGCGACCATAATGACAGATCCTGAGACCGCCGATCGAGTGTACATTGAGCCGATTACACCGGATGACATCGAACAGATCATCGAGATCGAAAAGCCTGATGCGCTCCTGCCAACCTTAGGTGGACAGACGGCGCTCAATGCTGCCTTGGCGTTGTCGGACAGCGGCGTCCTGGCAAAGCACGGTGTTGAACTCATCGGCGCGAGCGTGGGCGCCATTCGCAAAGCTGAAGACCGAGACGCGTTTAAGTCTGCGATGGAGAGTATCGGGCTCGACATGCCGCGGAGTGGTATCGGTCGCTCGGTGGAGGAGATTCGCGCATTTGGAGAACGGTTTGGGTACCCGCTCATCCTTCGACCCAGTTATACGATGGGTGGCTCCGGCGGGAGCATCGCCTGGCGCGAAGACCAGGTCGATGAAATGGCCGCCCTTGCCATCGCTGCATCGCCAGCAGGGGAAGTGCTCGTCGATGAAAGCATTCTCGGCTGGAAGGAATACGAGCTTGAGGTGATGCGTGACACGAACGACAATGTCGTGGTGATCTGCAGCATTGAGAACCTCGATCCGATGGGGATTCATACGGGGGACTCCATTACGGTGGCTCCGGCGCAGACTCTCACGGATAAGGAGTACCAGTATCTCCGTGATGCCGCTCTGGCGTGTATTCGTGAGATAGGGGTTGATACGGGCGGTAGCAATGTTCAGTTCGGCGTGTGCCCCAACACAGGCCGTGTGGTGATCATCGAGATGAATCCTCGAGTAAGCCGTTCGTCTGCACTGGCAAGTAAAGCCACTGGTTATCCAATCGCCAAGATCGCGGCCCTTCTTGCCGTTGGTTATTCACTCGATGAACTGTCGAACGATATTACGCAGACGACACCCGCGAGCTTTGAGCCAACCATAGATTACGTGGTCACTAAGGTTCCTCGCTTCACGTTCGAAAAGTTTCCGGCCACCGAGCCTGTGCTCGGTACGCAAATGAAGTCGGTGGGTGAGGCGATGGCCATCGGCCGGACGATGGCGGAGAGTTTACAAAAGGCTTTACGGAGCACAGAGACTGATACCTACGGCTTCGAGCCAGGTCAGCTCGACCGCGCGACCATCGAAGAGCAGCTCGCTGTCTCTCATCCAAGGCGCTTGTGGCTCATCGCCGATGCGCTGAGGAGCGATTTGAGTGTTGATGATGTCTATCGAATCACAGGTGTCGACCCATGGTTTTTGCGTTGTATTGAGTCGATCGTGGTGGCGGAGCGGGAGCTTGAGACGATTGGTTTTAATGGCTTGGAGCGCGATGTCTTGTACCGAGCCAAGCAGTTCGGATTTTCAGATCGGCGGCTCGCTCAGCTCTTAGGTGTCAACGAGAAGGCTGTGCGCGACAAGCGCTGGGCGTCCGACATACGGCCCGTGTACAAACGCGTGGATACCTGTGCCGCCGAGTTCGAGGCCTTCACGCCTTACTTGTATTCAACCTACGAGCAAGAGGATGAAGCGCTGCCGACGGATCGCAAAAAAGTGATCATTCTCGGGGGCGGGCCAAACCGGATAGGGCAAGGCATCGAATTCGACTATTGTTGCGTGCACGCGGTTAAAGGTCTGGCTCAGGACGATTACGAAACCGTCATGGTCAACTGCAACCCTGAAACGGTGAGTACGGATTACGACACAAGCGATCGCTTGTACTTTGAACCCCTTACCCTCGAAGACGTTCTTGAGATTATAGGGCGTGAAAATCCCTACGGTGTCATCGTCCAATTCGGTGGCCAGACGCCACTCAAGTTGGCGATGGCTTTGGAGGCTGCAGGCGTTCCCATCCTTGGTACCACTCCCGATGCCATCGACCGAGCTGAGGACCGCGAGCGGTTTCAGGCTGTTATCGATAAACTCGGATTGAGGCAGCCCCAAAACGGGATCGCGCGCAGTGAGGATGAAGCCCTAGCGGTTGCGGAGCGTATCGGCTTTCCTGTTGTCGTTCGCCCGAGTTATGTGCTCGGGGGTCGCGCGATGGAGGTCGTAGGCGATGAGGCCGCCCTGCGCAAGTACATGAATGAAGCGGTCCAGGTGAGCCCTGACCACCCTGTGCTCGTCGATCAGTTCTTACAGGGGGCGGTCGAGTTGGATGTCGACTGCATCTCGGATGGGCAAGATGTCGTTATCGGCGGCATAATGGAACATGTGGAGGAAGCTGGTATTCACAGCGGCGACTCTGCCTGTAGCCTGCCGGTCTACAGTGTGCCCGCCAGTGTTGTCGATGAGGTCAGACGACAAACCAAAGCCATGGCCATCGAGCTTGGCGTTGTGGGCCTGATGAATGTACAGTTTGCCATCCGCTTCGGAACCGAAGTCGGTGAGGAGATCTACGTACTCGAGGTCAATCCGAGGGCGAGCCGGACCGTGCCATTTGTGAGTAAGGCGATCGGTGTGCCGCTTGCGCAACTCGCGGCCCGCGTCATGGCCGGTAAGACACTCCCGGAGCTTGGCTTCACCGAAGAGATTGTGCCACAGCATACATCTGTGAAAGAGGCGGTCTTCCCATTCGTTAAGTTCAGTGGCGTGGACACCATCCTCGGGCCAGAGATGAAGTCGACGGGCGAAGTGATGGGGATTGGACCTGACTTCCCGACGGCCTTTCTCAAGAGCCAGTCCGCCGCGAGCTGTACATTGCCCCGTGAAGGCACGGTCTTACTCTCGGTCGATGATGCAGACAAGAGTGGTTTTCTCAATGTCGCTCGTCGTTTACAGGCACTTAACTTCAAACTCATAGGCACCTCCGGGACAGCGCAATTTTTGCAAGAACATGGCGTGCAGGTTGAGGCTATCAATAAACAAAACGAAGGAGGCCATCACACAGTGAAGGCCCTCGAAGCAAAAGAAATTGACTGTGTCTTGTGTACAACAAGGCGGGCGGAGCGCCTACCGTCATCACAAGGCTTGCGGCGTGCAGCGCTCTTGAGCGGCGTGCCGTATTACACCACACTTGTTGGTGCTCGTGCAGCGGTCTCCGCCATCGAACGACTCGCAGGTGGCCGGCCCGGTGTTAAAGCAATACAAGACTATCACAGTGCAGGCTAGTTTAGGTTAAGGGGATTGGGTTATGGAAGATAAGATGCCGGTCACTCGCGCAGGCTTCGAGCGCATGAAGGAAGAGTTAAAGCGATTGAAGACCACCGAACGCCGCGATGTCGCTCGCGAGATCGAGATCGCCCGAAGTCATGGCGATCTCAGGGAGAATGCCGACTACGACGCTGCAAAGGAGAGGCAGGGTATGCTCGAAGCGAACATTCGCTCTCTCGAGGATAAGCTCGCTCGCGCCGATGTGATCGATGTAAGCAGGTTGAGCGGTGAGCGGGTTGTGTTCGGTGCCACGGTCGGGCTTCTTGACTTGGATACTGACGAGGAACAATCTGTCACGATTGTGGGAGAGGTCGAAGCGGACCCTAAGGCGGGTGTTATCTCGGTCACGTCTCCAGTCGCCCGCGCGCTGATCGGCAAGAATCTCGATGATACGGTCAAGGTTAAGACACCCGGCGGTGTACGCGAATACGAAATCGTCTCCGTGGATTTTAACTAGAGGCTCCATTGTGTCTCGAGCCCCCTTGTTAGTCTCCCAATAACCCCTGTTAGTTTTCGAACGCCTTCAGCGACAGCGGCTCAGCTCCAGCGGCAGTCAGGGATTTGTCGCGCAAGCAGCTGTAAATTAACAAGAAAAGAAGCAGCCCCGGCAAGCTGCGAAGAATTGAGGTTGGTCCTCGTTTTTGGCGCAGTTATTGCTTATAATGGGCGCGTCGCAGATATCGTAATATTTATGCCGCCTCGGGACGGGGCTGCACGGAGTAAATCATGACAGATTGGCAGGAGCGTAGCATGCCGTCGTTGAGTGGATGGGGCCGAGCATTGTTGCTCGGGTTAGCGTCGCTATTTGTAAGTGTGGGCTGTGGGGAGGTTGTCGAAGATGTCGACCGCGTGCAGCCGCATTACATTAAGAAATCAAACCTCGATGGTGAGTGGTTCTATCGACAGACCATGGTGGACCGGCCGCCTCAGTACCTGTACCTCTTTACGGGGATCGAGGGCGCGCTCGAAAAGATTCGATGGGAAGTCAGAGAGACTCAACTCATCGCATACCGAATCCACGAAGCCGTCAGGGGCCTCGACGACGACGCCAATATCGAAGGCGCCGAGTTCAAAGGGGACCCGGTCGCTATTTTCACGATCTGGTCACACTTCGATATTATTCGTGACTTCAACCCAAACTCGGGGCAGCAGTCCAATGTGCTGGTAGAGAATGCCTCGCTGCGGCCTTGGTACGAGCGAGACTATATGCGCGTCGATTGGACGTCCAACACCCTGTCGGGTGGCGTCGACCTAGGCGGGTTCTTCAATTTGCTGGGCACAGGCAAAACGCATGCCTATCACCCCCGGGATACCGAGCCCTACAATCCGGACCGGCTGCAGATCGAGGACGACCGCGTCTTCTTCACCAATTATTACATTGTTAACGACGGCGGGTTCAGTTGCTTTTCAAGCTTCGGCTGGGGAATGTTTGGCGGATTCGACAACTGCGGGCCTGTCGAAGTCAAGATCCGCAACGCGTTTGTCAAAATCGACCCAGAGGAAGTGCGCCAGTTTGAGGCGAGGAAATATGACGACCGAACTGTGCTTAAAGACGACGCAGGCGAGACGATCGACTACGTCACGGTCACCGTCGGTGGCAACAACGGGCAAATGGTCGACGTCGCTTGTACAGATGAGGTACTCGAGGCTCTCGCACCTGAGATCTCGGCAGAGGATTGTAAGCCCTACTCGTGGCAGGAATTCGGCCGCTTTGGTTACTTTCGATCGCAGCGCTACACCTACGACCGGCGCGTGGGTGGTGGGAATGACGTAAACGAAGAGTTCTATGCCAATCACCACCAGGTCTGGAAAGCAACCGTCGATGCTGAAGGCAACCGCATCCCGATGCGTGAGCGCATGTTGCGCCCAGTTGTCTATTACCTGAACCCAAACTTTCCCGAGGACCTCATGGAGACCACGGCGAAGATCGGTGACGATTGGAATAACGCTTTCATGGAGATGGCGATAGCTGCAACCGGTCGTAGTGCAGAGACCATCGCGGGGCAGTTGCGGGCCGACATGGACCCGACCGCGTTATACTTAGACGCCGATGCGAATGGCGCCGGTGGCCTCTTTCAGATCCGGGAGAACAACTGCTCGGTTCGCGGCATCGACGCGTACTTGAATCGAAACCCGAGCATGTCTGTGACGGCTATCGAGACCGCTGAAGGTCCTGTGCGGCCAGGAAACCTCGAGAAGGTTTGCTCCGCGCTGAGCTACTTCTCAAAACAGCGCGCCGAGAAAGAGAACGTAGAGGTTTTCGAGTGGCAGCAAATGGGCGACCTTCGCTACAGCTTCGTGTGGTGGGTCAATGAAGCCCAGCCAAATGGTCCCCTCGGCTACGGCCCTTCATCTGCTGATATTGAAAGCGGTCGAATCATTTCAGGCAACGCACACGTGTATGGTGCGGCTCTAGATTCATACGCGCGCAGTGCCGCGGATGTCGTTCGGACGCTCAATGGCGACCTCGATGTACATGAGCTGCTCGACGGGCACTCATACGTCAATTGGATTCGAAGCGGCACGTCCGTTGCTGACAATCCGGCAATGCCGACCCCTGAGATGCGTGCCGAAATTTCGCGACGTATTGGAAGCGATCAGATGGACGGGTATCGACCTTTTCAAAACGGAGATGGTTCGATGGACCGGGCGGCAATGTTTCGACACATGAAAGACCGCCTGCGCAACACATCGCCTACAGACCCGATGCAGAGTGCCTTCAATCAGCCCGCGGACTTTTTCCAGGGCCGCATAGAAAAGGCCGCTCAGGACCCACAGTATCGCTCGCTCTTGCTCTCGCAGGAGAATCTCCAGTTGATGGCGCCTTTCTTTAATTGGGTGCCGGGTATGGATGTGCCACCAGAAATGGAACAAGCAGCGCTAGATATGGCAATTAATCCTGGCCATCGACATGCGATGGTCGATGAGCATAGGGATTACTTTTCTGAGCGCAATGTCTACTTGGGCGATTTTATTGACGACTCAGTGATCGGTCTCGCTCTCGAACTCCAAGGCTTACCGGCTGAAGAAGTCTACCAGCGTCTGCGTCGCGAAATCTTCGAGGCTGTCATGCTGCACGAAATTGGTCACACAGTCGGCCTGCGGCATAACTTCGAGGCATCCACGGACGCGCTCAATTACCCAGACGAGTTTTGGCAGATTCGCGAGCAATTTGCCGAGGATGAATGGAAAGAGCAGCGGCTGCCTGAATATCGATACACCTCCATTATGGATTACGGGTCTCGATTCAACTCGGACACAAAGGGTCTCGGTCGCTATGACTACGCGGCGATCAAGTATCTGTATGGTGGGCAAATGGAAGTCTTTGCTGACGAGGTGCCCGTGCCGGGTCGCCTCGATTTGGAGATGGAACTCATCGACTACAGCAAGATTCCACAGCTTCTCGGGAACGATACTGCGAACTTCACAAGGCGCGTAAACAAGGCTGTGCCTGAGATGATGGAGGCGACACGGCAGGGCATTATGGAGAACGCAAGACTCCTCGCCGAGAATCCAGACCGCCCCGTGGGTGACTTTTATATCGACCGAACGGTGCCATACGCGTTCTGCAGCGATTCCTTCAATGGGGATCTCAACTGTCGTACCTGGGACGAGGGTGCCAACCAGACGGAAGCCGTGCAGGCCGCCATCCAGAGCTACTGGAACTACTACATTTTTAACAGTTTTCGTCGTGGGCGAAGCGAACGCTCGTTTATTTCGGGTTACCAGAGTCGGCAATTCCGAGCGATGAACTACCTCATGTATCCATGGCAGTTCTACTATTTTTACGATGCCTATCCTGTGGACCTAAGCGAGGACCTCTTTAGGGCGAGCATGTTGGGGCTCAATTTTATTAATCAGGTACTTGGTACTCCTGAGCCGGGCGACTACTGCCAATACACGGAAAACTTGTACCTACCTGCAGACTTGTTTAATCGCCAGACGCAGCAGAATTGCAACTCTGTTAACGTAGGTCTTGGTGCCGGCCGTGAGCTTTATTTCCGCTTTAGCGACGACCATGTCTTCCGCTGGAACTATATCGGCGCTTTTTTCGACAAGCAGACGATGATGCAGGCTCTTTTCGTGAACGGCACACGTTTCTTCCGCATCCGTGACGAGAGCGATTCGCGGGCGTTTGGCATTAACTACTACCGGGCATTTCGTGAGGAAATCATTAAGCTCGTGCGTGACATGGTGATGTCGAGCATGATGAACTTCACCTATATCGACGGGAATCCCTCATTCGTGGAGGACTCGGTCTTCGGCAATCTAGTGGTAGATGGGCAGGCGAGACCACAGCTGCTGGTGGACCCCGCTCGCTTTAACTCTGATGCTCGAGCAACCTCGGCTGTGGCGCCAAAACTCTATACGCAGATTCCGTACAATATTACAACGAACGCTCTGTTTTGGAGCACCTTATTCAATACCAGCCCCTTCGATCAGACCACGGATTTTCTCGAATATATCACGGTCACGGAATTGGGGTCTGGTGATGAGCGGGAGGTGTCGGGCGATACAGACACAGTCACCTTCACGCATCCCATGACAGGGCAGACCTACCTCGCAACGCAGACCCACGATGGTCGTTCGATTGCTGTTGAGTTGGTGGAGCTCGCCGCTCGATACGTGGAAGCCGAGTGGGAGCCAGCCCGACAGGCGATTGAGGCAGACCCGACCAATGATACCTTCGAGCGCAATTTCGAGCAGATCGATCGGCAGCTTCAGGAGTTCGTGGAAATGCTCGATTTTATGCGCCAACTCCGCTCCGATTTCGACGTGGCGAATTGGCGCTAAGGGAGGGGGAGTTATGATTTTAAATAAGCTAAAGCAAAGTTTTTCTCCTATCAGAATGGGACGACACCAGATGACCACTGCACGTTTATTTCTGCTGTGCCTCGCCGCTGCGTTCGCCGCATGCGCCGAGCCGAATGAAGATATCAACCTCGTGCAGCCACACTACGTGAAAAAAGCACAGTTCACGGGCCAATGGCTGTACAAGCAAACAATTGTTGACGTCTCGCCGGAACTCAGCATTGGGTTCGTCGGCCTAGAGGCCGCCCTCGAGAAGCTCGAATGGGTCATCAGCCACGACTTCTTGACGGGCTATCGTACCCATGAAGCCGTACCTGGACTCGATGAGGATACGAACCGGGATGGCAGTGACTATCGCGGTGACCCAGTAGCGGTCTTTCCCATTCTGTCTCACTTCGACATTCGCCGGCAGTACAACGCGGCAACGGGCGAACAAGACAATGTGATTATTGAGAATACATTCGACCGCCCATGGTACGAGCGCGAGTATATGCGCGTGGACTGGAATTCCAATGCGCTGAGCGGACCGGTAGACATCTCGTTCATGAAGGCGTTCTCGGAAAGAAGCGACTATATCCGCGAGACCGAGCTCGATGAGCCAGGAATGTTGATCCTCGATGATGATTACGTACAGGTCACTCAGCAGGTGACCCTCAGTGATGGTGGCCGCACCTGTTATTTCAGCTACGGGAACCGCAACTGCGGGAGTGCCGAAGCGCGCGTGCGTCTGTCCTTCGCGAAGATGGATCCGGCGGCACAATACGAGCCTCGCAATTATCGCGATTTGATTGAACTCCGAGATGCCGAGGGTCGCAACATGCGACAGATCTCTCTCGCTGTGCCGTTGAATAACCCCACAGAACGCCAAAGTTTTCACTGCACCCAGGAGCTGATTGATTTCCTCAACAGCAGTCCTGACGCCCGGCGTAATTACACATTGCAGGATTGTGAGCCTGTGAGCTATCAGCAGTCTGGCCGGTTTGGGTTCTTTCGGCAGGAGCGTTACGGATTCGACCGCAGGCTAGGTGGTGCTCATGATGAGCATCGCGACTTTACGGCAGCGATTCACAACATTTGGGCGGACCCGTATCAGCTTGATGAACTCGGGAATGTCGTCGTCGACGAAGCGGGTGAGAAAGTTATCAAACCCATGACTGAGCGGAAGGTCAAGCCGGTCGTCTATTATCTGAATGTCAACTTTCCGCAAGACCTGGAGCACGTTGCCGGTCAAATGGCCAACGACTGGGACGGGCCATTCATGGGCGCGATGACAGCCGCGACCGGCCGTGACGCTGCCAGGGTACGAACTCAGCTTGCACAGGATTTTGGCGCAGCGGATTGGGCTTATCTGCCCGGCGATGAACTCAAGGCTGGAGGCGGGTTCCAAATTCGCCGCAACACCTGCTCAAAGCCCGGTGTTCAAGCCTATTTGCAGGCTCTTGGCTTGGGCGAAAAAGAAGACGCTCTCATCGAGACGCTGGAGCCAGTGGTCGGTGAGTTGAGCGGTAATCGAGCAGAGCAGGTCTCGTCGGTCGTCGATGGCTTAAAGCGGGGCAATTTGCCGCGGGCATGCGCGCTGCTGCGTTCTCACAGTCGGCTTCTTGGGCTTGAGTACAAGTTCGATTGGCAGCAGCTCGGCGATGTTCGATACAACATGCTGAATTGGATCAACGAGCCGCAGCCCTCCGGGCCACTCGGTTACGGGCCATCCGCTGTAGATAAAGAGACTGGACAGATTCACTCAGGGACAGCCAACCTCTACGGCGCATCGATCGATACGTATGCGCGGAACGCGGCTGACATTGTCCGTGCGATGAACGATGACCTCGACCTGAATAACCTGGTTACGGGTGGCAGCTACCAAGACTGGCTCGATTCGAGCAATAGTTTTGGTGATATGCCAGTGGAGATGACGGAGGAGATGTCGAGCGAGCTCCGCAGTCGTTTCGGTGACTTTGATGTCGAGGAGGCGTACGGCTCATATCGCTTCGAAGATGGCCGACTCGACGTCGGTGCGCTAAAGCAGCAGATGAAACGCCGTCTTCAAAATCCAATGCCTGGCGACCCCATGCACACAGCTGCCCGAGTGCCGATGAATGAGGCGCAGGATCGGCTTGCCGCGCTTAAGGCTAATCCCGACGTGCGTGCGCGCCTCATTACAAATGAGCACGCTGCGCTGGTGAAGCCGCTCTTTGGTTTGGAGGCCAATGACGAGTTAACCGATGAGGCGAAGGACGCGGCCTTTGATATGGCGGTAGATCCCGAAGCTTTCCATAAGTTTCAGGAAGAGCGGTTTAAGTTTTTCTCCGGGCACAACGCGTATATGGCAGATTTTATCGACGATTCCATTGTCGGTCAGGCAATCGCCATGCGCGGTATGGACCCAGAGGCTGTCTACAAGCAGCTACGGGAAGAGATCTTTCGCGCTGTCTCATTGCACGAAATCGGTCACACGGTTGGGATGACCCACAACTTCGAGGCGTCGACTGATGCGCTCAACTATCCTGATGAATTCTGGCGGATTCGCGCAGAAGTGCCCGAGTCCGAATGGCTCGAATCTCGGATCCGGGAGTATCAGTATACCTCAATCATGGAGTACGGCAGCCGATTTAACTCCGACACTAAAGGTCTCGGTAAGTACGACCATGCGGCCATCAAGTACGCATACGGCCATCACGTAGAAGAGTTTGACCGCTCTGTGAACTTGTCATCAAGCTTCGATTTCGAGGTCTTCGCAAATGGCTTCGAAGGCATCCCAGCGCTTCTTGGCGGCGACTATCGTAACATCAGTAAGCGTGTCGATGTGCCGATTGACGACCAGGTACAAGAGCTTCGTATCGGACTGATGGACAACACCGCCAAGCTCTTGGAGAATCCACGTCGGCCAGCCTCTGAGTATTGGTACTCATTGGGTGTACCGTATGGGTACTGCTTTGATGTCTTTCGTGGGAATCTTCGCTGCCAGGTTTGGGACGAGGGCGCAAAGTTCACCGATACGGTTCGCGCGGCCATTCAAAATTACTGGAACTATTATGTTTTCAATAGTTACCGGCGGGGCCGAAGTCAGATTGGGTTTATCAATTCTTTCTTCGGGCGGCAAGCGCGCTTGAGTTGGTATCTTACGACCTTCTTTCGGTTCTATTATTTCTATCAACAGTGGAATATCGGCATCCGAAATGATCTCGAACAGGCGTCATTGATCGGCTTGAATTTTATAAATCAGGTGCTCGGCACGCCAAAGTCTGGGCCACATTGTCTCGACCAGGCTAGGAATTTGTATGTACCGTACACGTTGGCCGGCAGTGAACTTCAGCAGAACTGTAATCCAGTGAACGTCGAAGTAGGCACGGGTCGTCCGGACCTTCTGCGTTACAACGATGACTTTTTGCCGGTCATCGATTACATCGGTTCCTACTACGACAAGATTAATGTTCTCTCGTACTTGATGAATACCGGCAGCAACTTCTTCCGCATCGCGAATATTGGCGACAGTCGTGCTTTCTCGATTGGCTACTATCGGGTTTTCCGCGATGAGTTGATGGACCTCCTGAGGAGCGCAATGCTCGCATGGCTCGGCGAGGAGACCGGTACGGCGTATAGCAGCTACGTGATGGAAGATGGTGTTGTACCAAAGGCGTTGGTTGCAGCGGAGGCCTTCAATCAGGCCCCTGAGGATATGGTCGGGATGCCTCAGATGTACGCGCCACTTGGATATAATGTGGTCACGCAGGCAATTTTGAACGCGGCACTCTTCAACACGTCTAGCTTCGATTCAGAGCTCGATTTTGATGAGTACATTGTGGTCACAGAGCGTGGTAGCGGAGATGCTCGTACGTATCCGGACGGCTGGACGGTGGTATCGTTCCGCAATCCGCACTCTGGTGCTATTTATGATGCGGCCCAAACACGTGACGGTCAGTCTATTAGTTATGAGTTGCTGGTGCGGGCCAACCGTTTTGTAAATGACGTTTGGGAGCCGGCGGCGTCGGCGCTAGAGGCCGACCCGACGAATCCAGCAGTACGGTCAGCGTATGAGCAGGCCGAACTTAAACTCGCACAGTTCACCGATTTGATCAGTGAGCTGCGTTGGATAACGTCGGTCGTCGACTTCGGGGCTGACTAAGCGTAGGCATCACCGTTTCGCGTGAGAAAAGCCCAGGCGTCTGCCTGGGCTTTTTGCTTTGTGAGTCGCCATTTGCCACTTCAGTGCTGTATTTCTTTGCCTTCTGCATTCTTGAGTTGCGCATGTGGGTTTGGCCATTAGAATGAGCTAAGGGCATCGGGATTTGTAAGGTTAAAGCTTGAGTAAAGTCATTGGTATCATCGATGATCGATACGAACTACTCGAGTTGCTCGGGCAGGGCGGAGTATCCCGTGTTTATCGGGCGACGGACCGCGCTGATAATTCGACGGTCGCGCTCAAGCTCCTGCATGCCAAGTACTTAGGGGAGGGTAGAGTTCGGCGTCGATTTATGCGCGAGGCCCGAGCGTTTGAACGCTTGAAACACCCAAATATCGTCCGCATGATCGATTATGGCGAGGGGAGTGAAGGGCCTTATATTGCACTCGAGTATCTTGAGGGCGATACGCTAAGCGCATGGCGCGACAAGGTCAGCTTTGAGCAGTTGATTTCCCTGGTTGTCGATATCCTTGGTGGTTTATCGGCCGCACACGCGAGCGGGGTATATCACAGGGACATCAAGCCAGAGAATGTTATCGTCCAAGAGTCCGAGGCGGGTTTGACTGCGGTTGTTCTAGATTTCGGCTTTGCTCGATTGGACGACGAAGATGGTGAGACCAAGCAGGATGCGTTCGGCACACCGCGATACATGGCGCCAGAGCAGATCAGCCATAACGCGCCCATCGGTCCTGCGACCGACATATATTCACTTGCAGTCATTCTGTTCGAGTTTCTTACGGGGGAGCCGCCTTTTGATGGTCCCCATGGGATGGCCGTTGCGCTTAAACATTTAACGGACCCTGTTCCTGCCCTTCTTCCCCGCAAGGGGATGGAGCGAGGCAAAGAGCTTACGGGCTTGATCAGCAAGGCGCTGTCCAAGATGCCCGCGGACCGATTCGATACGGCTTATGATTTTCGCGCCGCGCTCTGCAAGGCTGCTCGATTTGAATCCAGCGCTCTGCAGATGGCCTTTGAGAAGCTTGAAAGCCTTGCGGAACCGGCCAATTTAATCGCGCGCGTCGCTGCGGAGAGGCGAACCCAAGGCAGCGTGGCCTCAGAGAAGGCTCAGGCTGCCAAAGGAATCTATGGTCGGGAGGTTGAGCAACGCTGGTTGCATAGACAAGCACGAGCGCTGGTCTCAGACTTAAGTGGGAGCGTTCTTTTGTTAGGTGCTCAGCCTGGTCTCGGCCGCAGGCAGCTGCTTAACTGGTTCACCGCTGCTCTCAAGCGGGCGGCCCCCGTGCAGGTTGTTTCCATCGCTGAACTTAGGCACGCAGGTGACCCATTTTCAGGCTTGAGGTTACTTCTGGAGGCGCTGCTTGGGGGGGTCATTAATAAGACGAACATCTATACGGAGCTCGTCCAAAGGGTGGAAAAATGGCGTGGTTCAACCACGTACCCTGAGTTCCTCAGGGGGCTGAGCCAGAGCTCCCTCAGATATCTAGTCTCGTCGTTATTCACTGATGCTGCCTCGGCGTCTGAAGGCAAGAGCCTTGTCAGGATCGAAGGGGCGGCCAAGGACTCCGTGCGCACCTTGCGTAACCTGATCGCGCTATCGAGTTTGCAGCGCCCTGTTGTGCTTGTGGTCGGGGCGCTGGAGCGTCTTGATCCCCTCCTGGCGGGACTGGTGGTGCAGCTCGCCGCGGGAATCGAGCGGCACGGGTTATCGGTGCTGCTCCTGATATCTTGGACCGAAGGCTCCAAAGATGCCCGTCTAGCGCCCTTGCTGGAGCGGGTTAGGCAGGTTGCGCCTGGCCGGCAAGAGAAAACTCTTGGACCATTGGCCGACGATGCCATGATAGAGCTGGTTAGCCAGAACGGTGCGTTTGATGCCGCTGTTATGGAGGCGGTCCTCAAAAGGACGGAGGGTAATCCCTATTTCGCGGAAGAGCTCGTTCGCTTGCTGATCGATCTCGGAGAGCTAGAGGAACGGGGTAAAAAGTGGGGGCTTGCGTCAAATGCAAGGCCAAGGGAATGGCCGTCGACATTAGCTGAGACGGTCATGCGGAGCGCTCGCGAGACCATCAGGCGTCTGCCAGATAGTACACAGGTCGGCCGTTACTTTAAGGCTACAGCCGTCCTTGGTGAAGGTTTTGAATACGAGGCGCAAATTTTGTTCCTGTTGGCATGCTTTGGAGAGCGGGCGCGTATTGAAGCCGGCGTTGAGCGTCTTATTCAGGCGGGATTACTGGCGGAGAGTAGTACAGGGCCAGCTGACCGCCTGTACTTTTCACACTCTGTATTGCAGTCGCAAATGTATGGCCAACTCAGCGTTGAGAAGCGTGTCAAGCTCCACGGGCTCGCGGCTAAAGCGTTAAGAGAGGCCGCCAAATCCAGTCATGCAAACGAGATGGATATCGCGAAACATCTGGAAATCGCGGGTCACTTACTCGAGTCTGGACGCTTTTGGCTCAAAGCTGGGCTTAGAGCGCGCCGGAGTGGTCAGCTGGGTACGAGTAAAAACTTTTTAGAGCGCGCATACCACGTGTTGGAGAATTGTGATGACCTTCAGGCCGACATGGTTCGCGTCAGAGTTTGGCTCAAGCTCGGCACCGTCGAGCTGGCACTGGGGAATGCTGTACGCGCCAAGACCTTAGCAGCAGGCGTGATCAAGTGGTCAAGACAAGGGGGGCATCGAGGTGTCGAGGGGCATGGCCTCCTTCTGTTGGCGGACGTGCTGGGCTCTGAGAGGAACTATCAGGAGGCGATCAAGGCATATGCTCAGGCCGAAGCAGCATTACTTCAGGAAGGTGAAGCGCTGAGTGTTGGACAGTGCCTTCTTGGTCGTGGGCAGGCGGAGCGGGGGACTGGAGATTTAGAGGGTGCGCTGGCCACGTTAGGTCGCGCGGCAGAAGTGCTTGGCGAGATCAGGGACTTGGCGGGGCAAGCGCAGGTGTACATCGCGGTCGGCGAGCTATGTGAACAGCGCGCGGAGCTTTTGCCGGCGAGGCGGGCCTACGAGAGAGCGGTCAAATTATTTGATGAAGCCGAGGAGGTTACCAATGGTCTCCATGCGCGGTGTTTGCTTGGTCTTGTGCTCAGTGAGACTGATGCCGCGACAGCGGGTGTCGGTTTGCTACAACGGCTTGTACAGCATCCCTTATTCGGCGCACTCCCTGAATCTCTACGTGCGAGATGCTTATCTATCGTGAACGAACGCCAGCTGGAATAGAGTGGGCCGCGGCTTCGATAATCGGCGCCCTCCCTGAATCTCCGCGCGCAAAATACTTACCCGTCGTCAACAAACGCCCGCTGAAATAGAGTAGACAGAGGGTTCGACATTCGGCTCACTGCCTGGTTCTCTGCGCGCTAGATGCTTGCCCGTCCTGAACAAGCGCCCGCTGGAATCGATTGAGCGGGGGCTCGTTGACGTGCAGTGCTGAAGTCAAGGTGGTGGCTGGGCCGTCGGAGGGCTCTGCTGATTGCTTGCTTGAGTAAGGGCAGCTTGTCAATAGCTCGTCCCGATATTCAAACCAAAGGTGAGCGTGTCGATGGTTTTGGTGAGTCGGTTCCCGTAGCTGCTGTTGAGGAGGTAGCCGAGATTCGCCCCAATCTCAACCTGGGGAGAGAGGTCGTAGGTTGCCCCGACTGCGAGCCTCATGCCCCAGCCGATGCGATTGGCCGTTCCAGCAACGCCGGCACCGGCTTCTGTCGAACGTGTCCACCACGAGGGACCCAAGCTGAATGCAGCATCAAAGCCATAGGATTTAGTCAGTGGACGTTGGTAGCGAAGCCTTGCCTGCGGGGCCACAATGAGTCGTCTCGCATGGTTCTGTGTGCCTCCCTTAATCCAAATGAGGTCGAACTCTGCGCCAACACGGATAGGGCCGAACACATAGCTCTCAATCCATGGAGCGAGGACATAGGTTGCCTCCGCGTCGTGCTGTGTCGCGCCCGCTGCCTCCGCATCAGCTTCAAGCGTACCCAATGCGCCGAGGTGCAGGTCGGCGCCCAGGCGGGGGGTGGCGACTGCTGTCGAGGCTAGGAGAATAACCACGCTAAAGAATATCGTACGCACCAGATGACTCCACCATATGGCTGGGTACAAAATATAGCAGGTCGTGTTGCTTTTGTGGCCCAGCTTCAAAAAAAATGAGAGCATAGGAGGCTGGAGGTTGATGTGGTGATCCGGAACAAGACGACGTTTGATCCATACTCTGTTGGCGACTTCCGTGTTCGGGACGCTTTTTGGATGGCGAAAATTTCCTGGCGCGAGCATCGGTCCGCGTTCATCTTTTTGGGCCTACTGGCGTCATTGCCCACTCTTGTCGGTTTCTGGTGGGCGCCGCCCTGGCTTTGCGCGTTGGTCGCTTGTGCAAGTCTGATTATTCTTGCCGGTTTAGTAGGCCCAATGGTCGCCCGGCAGGCCCGTGGTTTAAATACGGACTTTAGGCAGGCTGGCAATATGCTCTTTGCGCGGTTAGCGCATCTTGTCATAGTGGGCGGCTTGATCGTCGGCATTGTTCAAGGCTTAGCGCTGCTCTTTGGTATGTACGAATCGGCCTTGAGCTATGTGGGGCTCTTTTTGGGGGCCCTTTGCGTTGGGCCGCTCCTCTTGGCGGTGCCCGTGATCGTTATCGAGAACTTGGGTTTGATTCGATCGCTTCGCCGAGGATTCTTTCTGGTGAAGGGCCGCGTAGTGCGAGCTACACTACTGCTTGCGTTTGGGGTGGTCGGGGCTGTCCTGCCCGGCGCCTTGGCGTCGGTGGCGCCGGTCGCCGCAGGGTGTCTGCTGGTGGTGCAGCCGCTCATTCTTAGCTGGTGCTCGATCTGTGTGGGGGCCCTGTACACGAGTCTTTACGACCATTGAATAACATGTGTCGGATTTAGCCTGTCTCAGCTCGTTGTGGTGCATCCGGCCGAGATAGGGTGCATGCCAGGATCTCTTGCCGCATGGTGTCGTTGGCCTCGAGCCACAGGCACGCTCGCTCGCGACCTTGGCCAATTTTCTCGCTCTGATAGCTAAACCAGGCACCATTTTTAGTTACGACTTCATCTTTGACAGCAGTGTCGAGTAGATCACCGGTCGCGTCGATCCCCGTTCCGTACAGGATATCAAATTCCGCCTGGCCGAGCGGGGGGGCGACTTTATTCTTAACAACTCGGACCCTCACGCGGTTGCCTCGTGCCTCGTCGCCTTTCTTGATGGTTGAAACTCTACGAATATCCAGGCGTACGCTCGCGTAGTACTTCAGGGCATTGCCTCCCGTGGTGACTTCGGGGCTCCCGAACATTACGCCAATCTTGTGCCGAAGCTGGTTAATAAAGATCACTAATGTTCCGGTTCGATTTGCAGAACTCGTTAGCTTCCTTAAGGCTTGTGACATTAGGCGAGCCTGTAGACCCATGTGACTATCACCCATATCCCCCTCGAGCTCTGCCCGAGGGACTAATGCTGCGACGCTATCGATGACCACTAGGTCAACGGCACCTGAACGTACCAAGGTGTCTGCGATATCAAGCGCCTGCTCGCCGTGGTCAGGTTGCGAGATCAATAGCAACTCAGGGTTTACCCCAAGGCACTTTGCGTACGACAGATCCAAGGCGTGTTCCGCGTCGATGTAAGCGGCTTTTCCACCCTTTTTGTGAAGTTGGGCGATAGCCTCTAGTACTAGAGTTGTTTTCCCAGTGGATTCAGGCCCGTAGATTTCTACGACTCGACCACGGGGAAGGCCGCCGACCCCGAGTGCTCGGTTCAGTGAGATGCTGCCTGTCGGCACAATGTCGATTGCGCCTTTTGCGCAGGTGTCGGACATCATCCATGCCGCACCATGTCCGAATTGCTTCTCGATCTCCCTGAGCGCCACTTGGACCTGTGATTGTGTTTTCGAAGTTTTCATTTGCCTACCTCGTTCAATGATATGGATTAGAATGCTGCGGACTGCAGCCAAGCTTGTTTTAAAAAGATCCCTCATCCCATTTTTGGGCCTCCTTTTGCTGTTAGGGTTTGTCTGTAGCTTAGGGCTTCACTGAGGTGCTCTGTGCCGATCTTCAGTCGTTGGTCGAGTGTTGCGATGGTTCTCGCTATGGACAGAGTTTTCGCTAGTCCGCGGGCGCTGAGTTGGTGTGTCCGACCGTAGCTCTCGAGCGTCGAGGTCGCGGCGGATTCAAGCTGGGCAAGAAGCTTGCTCAGTGGCTGCCTCTCCGAAAGGCAGGTTTCCCCATTTTTACATCTGAACTTTCTTGCGGCTTCAATGCGCTTTCTAATGGAGCGGCTGGACTCGTTCGGGATCGGGGAGCGCAGCATAGCAGTTGGTACCGGCTGCAGGTCCACCTGCAGCCCAAATCGGTCGATCAGAGGGCCGCTGAGTTTCTGTCGGTATCGAGCCAATGCGTTGTGCGAGCAATCACAAGTGATTGTTGCGTGCCCAAGATATCCACACGGGCATGGGTTCATTGCGGCGATTAAGATAAACGCGCAGGGATAAGTTGCACGAATACTGGCTCTCGCAATGGTGACCTGCTGGTCTTCGAGCGGTTGGCGCAAGCATTCCAATGTTGGGCGACTAAACTCAGGCAGTTCATCGAGAAACAGGATTCCGTGGTTGGCCAATGATATCTCTCCCGGCAGGGCGTCTCCAGAGCCGCCCACAAGCCCCGCGCGGGAGATGGTATGGTGGGGCGCGCGAAAAGGGCGTTCCAGGTGTTTTGCGCGACCGCCATCCTCCAGGCGCGCAAGTTGATAGAGAGCTAAGTTTTGAAGACGGTCATTTGCCGTCATTGGCGGCAAAAGTGTGGCGAGGCGTTTGGCTATCATGGATTTACCGCAGCCGGGCGGGCCAGCCATAAGCAAGTTGTGGCGTCCAGCAACAGCGATTTCGGCAGCCCGAACCGCACGCTGCTGCCCGCAAACCTCAGCAAAGTCGATGTCTGAAGCCACTGGTTGGGAGAGCTTGTCCGGGACACCCAACGGTAATTGATGCAGTTCGCAGAGGTGCTCCACTACCGCCCCCAGGTGAGAAGCTGAGAGGCTTGTGATCCCTTCAATATGAGCGGCCAGAGACGCGTTGCTCGGGGGCGATATGACGGTCGTAAAGCCGAGTGATTTTGCTTTCAGTATCGACGGTAGGGCACCCGTGGCGGGGAGTAGCCTTCCATCCAGCGCAACCTCACCGAGTAGCAGTGTTTGCGCTAGGTGGACTTTGGCGATACGTCCCTGCGCGCTCAGGATTGCAATCGCGATCGCGAGATCCAGTCCTGTGCCCTGCTTGCGGATGTCGCCCGGTGCCAGATTGCATGTCACACGGCCCTTCGGGAAGGTGTATCCTGAATTCACGAGTGCTGATTTAACTCGCGTGCGTGACTCTGAAACCGAGTTGGCTGGCAGCCCTACGATGGTGAAGGTCCGCATGCCGCGTCCAATGTCCACTTCCACCTGTATGCGATGAGCATTTAGTCCAGCCGAGACTGCAGTGTAGGCGCTTGCGAGCATTCTTGCCCCCTGTGGATTGTTTGAGGGGGGGGCTCAGCAAGCGCTATGCCAATAGAGCTCAAGCTCAAGTTTACTTGGATTGATGGTTATGTTGGCGTTCAGCGTGAACAGGGTGTTCAGGATTTGGACAAAAAAAAAGCCGCCTCAAATGAGGCGGCTGGAGGCGACGACCGGATTCGAACCGGTGAATGGAGGTTTTGCAGACCTCTGCCTTACCACTTGGCCACGTCGCCGTGGATAGACGTTCTAGTTGAGAACGCCTGCACTTGTCAACTTAGAAAAAGTGGCCGATGTACTCTGGAAGTCGAGTCACATCCATTTTCTTTGAAAAGTATCCATTTAAGTTCTTGGTTAAGCACAATTGATGGAGTTCCGGGGCTGGTCGACTTGAAAATAGTACGACCATGAGACCCCTATGTACGGCGTCATTCTGCACGCTGCGGACGAGGTCTTCAAATGCGAGCCGAGGCATATCGACATCGATAAGCAGGACATCCGGATTCTCATAATCAACCTTTGCGAGCGCCCCGTTGGGGCTCGTAGTTTGCACAACTTCATAGCCGTGCTGGTTGAGCACATCGACCGTGACCATCGCGCTGATGATATTGTCGTCGACGAGCATGACCTTGGGATTTGTTTCTGTCATATCCCGATTATTCTGTTGATTCGTTTCAAGTTCAATTATTTCGTTGCATGGATGTCATTATTTTTTCGGGGCATGAGTAGTTAAAGTGAATTTTAGGGCTGAACGGGGTTATTGCGATCTTCATCTTCACGCGGTGCCAGGTTTGGATGACGGCGTCCGAAGTATGGATGACGCGCTTGAGATGCTGAGGGGCCTAGTCGATGTAGGCTATCGCCATTTCGTGGTGACGCCCCACGCAGACGATCATCGGTTCACGTATGAGTTGAGTGCGATCAAGCGGGGGTTTGAGAGCCTACAGAATGCAGTCGAACAGTCAAACCTTATGATCGACCTCAGCTATGGCGCAGAGTATACCTATGGCGAGAGGCTCAGGGCCGATGTCGCCGGGCGTAACGCCCTCACGCTCGCTGGGTCTCGGTATGTGTTGCTCGAATTGCCCGAGGAGTTCGTACCAGCTACGATGGCGAGTACCCTGTATGGTTTCGGAAGCCATGATGTGTATCCAGTGCTGGCCCACCCCGAGCGCTGCAAGCCCTATCAATCAGATCCGAGCGCTCTCGAGAGGCTCGCCGCTGGTCGTGCTTTGGTTCAAGTGAGTTTTCGCTCGTTGGCCGGCACGTTTGGGCGAGCCATAAAGAAGACGGCCTGGCGTCTTGTCGAAGATGGGACGGCAGATTTGGTGGCAACGGACTGTCATAGTCCTCGCGAACTCCGGAAGGTTGTCCGACCCGTGGTAAAAGCATTGAATAAGCGTCTTGGTGCGGCCCATCTGCAGCGTCTAATGACCGACTTTCCTAGAAAAATGGTCGAGAGTGAGTGAGTAAGCGTTGGCGAAACTGCATCTAAAATACCTTTTGTCGCTCGTGCTTGGCGGCGTGCTCGTGTGGCTTGCCTTTCGTGGTGAAGACTGGGGGCAGGTCATCGACCGTTTGGGCGCCGTGGACCAGGGATATGTCTGGGCCTATGTTGCGTTGTTCGCACTCGCGCATCTTTTACGGATGTTTCGCTGGGGGGTGTTGGTGCGCGCCTTAGGTCCGATCAAGTGGAGTCGAACGCTCGCCGCTGGGGCTGTAGGGTACATGTGTATCATGGTGCTACCACTGAGACTTGGAGAGTTCGTCAGGCCGGTATTGGTTCGTGGTCATGGAGGTGTGACGGCCTCAGGCGCGTTGGCGACGGTGGTGGTTGAGCGTGTTATAGACGGCATCCTCTTCGTGGCTCTATTTTTTGTTTTTGTCACCATTTTGCCCGCATCGAACCATCCCGCCGTTGGCACCGTTAAGGCAGGGGCCTATGTGGCAGGCGCGGTCTTTTTTGTAACGTTGCTCGTTCTTGTGGGGGCATACCTGCAACGCGATGTCACGCTCCGGTTCCTGCGGCGGGTTGGCTACGCCATCCACAAGGGATTGGCGGATCGGGCGCTTCATCTTCTTGAAGCCTTCTTGGATGGTCTGAAAGTCTTGCCCGATTGGCGACGTCTCGGGCTTTTCATGCTGTATACGTTCATTTATTGGGCGGCCTTAGGCTACGGCATGAAGCTTATGGGTGCTGCGGTGCAGATGGATGACCTGACGTGGACCGGCGGCTTTGCTTTGCTTACCGTGCTCACTGTGGGGATTATGGTGCCCGGAGGCCCAGGTTTTGCCGGCACATTCGAGTTTGCGTTAAAGGGCGGCTTCGCGCTCTTGGTCTTGTCGAACGAGAGCCGGGGGAATATTACGGTCTACATCTTACTTTTGCATGCAGCCCAGTTGTTCGTCCAGGTTGGCTTTGGGGCATTGTACCTGCTTCTTGGAGCGGTTAAATTAAGCGACCTGCGGCAAGCTGAGTAGGCGCGCCGATTGCCAAAAAAAGCCTTTCTACGGCACGGAAGGAGTAGGGCCGGGCTCTCGCTTGGATGCACGACTGTTCGGCATCTTTTGGTCGACGCTGTATCAATACAGCAGCCGAACTATGATCCGGTTGATAACGCTCGGTTCGTAAGCCTAAAATTGTGTGGCATCGTGGACTACTTACGGTAGAATGCGAGGAGCCCGGCTGTCTCGAGCTGGGTAGCGGCCGCTGAAAAGCTGGCAACGATCGAACGTGTTAAGTCATGATGAGCAGAATGATGACGTCTGAGAGCAAAAATATGAGCGCAACAAAGCGTACACTCGAATTGGGCCTGTTACTTTTGGCGGTGACAGCTGCAAGCTGTAATGAGCACCCTGTTCAACCTTTAGAAGGGGTGGTGACCGCCGTCAATCGTCAGACGAATGAGCTTCCTGCCAAAACAAAGCTAGATTTTCTGTTCGTGATAGATACCTCGAATTCAATGTGTCAGGAACAGCAGAATTTGAGCGAGAACTTCTCTGCGTTCTCTAATTTTCTGTTCAACGAGCTTGGCGCCTCAGCTGATTACAGATTGGCTGTCACGAACATGGATACCGACGAGGGTAAGGCTCGTGGACGATTCCTCGTCGACCCAGCCGCACCGGCGGTGGCCCAAGGCTGCCCTACCGCCGACGGGGTTGGCTTTGTCCCAAACACGGCAGACTGTCAGGCGTTGGTTGATAGTGGCGCACTAAAGCCGGTCTTGAGGGGCGAAGAGATTCAAAGTCAGCAGCAGCTCGAACAGATATTTCGGTGTATGGCGACTTTGGGGACCGGTGGTTCGGGCGTTGAGCGTGGCCTTGAGGCAATGCGGCTCGCACTTTCTTGTAATGGGCCGAATGCGGCCCAGTTTGGTGGATGCTGTATCGATAATCCGGATGAGCCAAACACCGGACGCAAAATTTACAACCCATCGTGCTCTCCGGAGGTGATGGGGTTTGCCGAGCCTGAATTCTTGCGACCCGATGCGCTCCTGGTGGTGATTTTTGTCTCCGATGAGAACGACTGTTCGTCGCCCTCGGATAACCCACAGGAGAGCACGAGACCAATTTGCAAGTACAATATCGTTGATCAAGACGGCGATGGGGTGCCCGACGGTTACAATGACCGTGCACTTTGTCAGGGCCTCGGGCCAGCGGCTTGTTATGCCCGTGATTGCGGGCAGTATGACCCGCAGGCGTGTCGTGATAACCGCTGCAGCGTAGACGTGAATGCAAACCCGTTTTACTGTGCTCATTATCCGAGTTCGCTCACGGATGTGGTCGATTACGCCCGATTTCTCGAGAATCTGAAGGCAAACCCACTCGAACAACTGGTTGTAGCGACCATTGTTGGGCAGCGTGGGTACACAGAGGCTGGTAGCGAAATCTATTATCGTGAGAGTGTAACACCGCTGGCGCCCATGTGTGTGCCGGTGCGAAGTGACACTGACGTGCCTGCAAACTTGGCGGAGATACAGTCTGAGCAGTGCTGCCCAGGTGGTCGCTGCGAGGGGAATGTGCAGCCTTCGTGCTATACGCCCGGGAACGGGATTGCCTATAGTGGGCGGCGCTATCTCGAGCTTGCCGAAGCCTTTGGGAATAATGGCATAGGTTGCCCGGCCGTCCTACCTGCGGACGTGGCTCCTGAGCAGGTACAGGGCTGCGCTGGTCTTGCGAAGGATGCCGAATGCCAATGGCGGCAGGGCGATGTTCAGTACGGTGGAAAATGTCGGCCTGTAGAAGGCCAGGGCAGTCTCGCATGCTCCGAATGCTTGAGTATTTGCGAAGATAGCTTCCAGCGGCCACTGCAGGCGATTAAGTCTAAGGTCGCTGAAATTTTAGCAACCTATTGCCTCGATAAAACACCCGCTTGTATTGTCGCCAATGCCGACCCGGCGCTTAACCGGTATTGCATGACCCCCGAGGAGTACGCAACCCCATCGAACTATAGCAGTAGTATCCTCGTGCGCAGTCAGTGTTTACTGACCGAGGCACAAGGCGGCCGTTGCGAGGTTGTAGAAGAGCCAAGGCAGCTGAGTTATCAGAATCAAGAGTGGTCACTAGAGCTGGGTGTTGACGAATGTGCCGGCGGGGCCCTTGTTCGGCTACGAGATCCACCACCTGCGGGCGCTGAAATCTTTGTGGAGTTCTTCGTTCAGGTTGAAACAACGGCCTCATCTGGTCGGGACGGGGGCGAGCCGGCAGTAGAGAATGCTCCTGAAGGCCAGGGGGCAGGAGATGCTGGCCCTATGGGTATGAGCCTTTAGGCGACGATCGTGCGTAAACCCTTCTCACCATACAGCCAAGATGAGCATAATGAGGCTTTCGGTAGTGTCGTCTCGGAGGTTCGAGACGAACTCAATAATATCCGGAATCTGACCATCAAGACAGAGCATCAGCTCAAGTTGGTGAGCAATGAAGTCAAGGCGGTCTCGAACTTTCGGGTCCAAAGTCGGCTATCCCGCTTCTTGTCGAGCGGTATTGCGTATTTGCTTTTTACTGTTCTGGTGTCCGCAGGCGCTTGGGTGTATGTCCAAGCAAAATTGGACGCGAGTCGAAAGCAAGGGATGCTCTTTGAGCAAAAAGAGCGAACCTATCAGCGTGAGGCCGCCGATCTGCGTGGACAGCTTGGGGTGTGGCGCCAGATTGAGCGAGAGCTTTTGGAGTTTGAAAACCTCGTTCGCAAGGGTCGAAAAGAAGAGGCGGTAGAGAAATTTGCAGCGCTCAGCAGTGTCAGCTTCGCAGGGCTGCTTGAAGATCTCGTAGCGTCCTATCAAAAGCAGGTCGCCGCCGAGAAATTCAAATTCGGCCGGGAGTTGTACGAAAAAGGTAATTACGATCGCGCTGATGCACTGTTTGTCAAATCGTTAGAGTTTGATTCAAAACCGCCCTACCACGGGACCTTGCATTACTTTCAGGGCATGTCGGCGCTTCATCTCAAGGATTACTCGCGCGCGGCACGGTTGATTCGAAGGGCATTGGATCAAGGCATGGAGCGCCGCCTCGTACCTTCGGCTCGTTATCATTTAGCTTATTCTCACGATCGAATGGGGGAGCGTCGGACGGCGAGAAACCTGTACTTCCGCTTCTACAACACCTATCCAAAGAATCGATACTACAAGACCGCCAAACAACGGTTCCAGCGGCTAAAGAAGAAGCGCTAAAGACCGAGGTTCGTTTTGAGCTGTTCAACCCGCTTGGCGGCCTTGTGACCGTGGTTGAAATAGGCGCGCAGTGCATTATCATAGGCCATTTGCAATCGCTCGATGCTCTTGGCATATGCAGACACAGGTTTCATCGTCGGCGCACTCTTTAGTTTGCAGTAAGCGCGAAGTCTGTCCAGAGATTGACGCCACTCGTTTGACCACTCCGTCCATAACCGCAGTGCATCCTTACTGTGCGTGCGGTTGAATTGAAGTTGCGCGTGGGTGTGGAGGCGGGTGTGTAAGGCATCAAAATCCCTTACGCACTTTTGCCCATCTGCATTACTCAGTTCCACCGCTGTGGGTCCCGCTTCCATTGAAGCGAGGGGCGCTGAGAATGCGCCTACTGTCGCTGAATAGGCGACGATGACAACAAAGGCGAGACAAAGGGCATAGTGAAAATAGGTGAACGCTCGTCTCATTTTCGATTGAAGGTCATGGGTTTTCACTTGATAAGCCTGAGGTGAGACCGTTTACCCTGAGCGGTCGAGTCGCTGTCCTCAACACCTTGTCCGCGTTCTGGATCTGATTCGGGGCCCGTCAATTCTTCGGTGGATTGGTCCTCGATTAGGAAGTCCCCCATGAGTTCGACAGGAACATCTTCCGGGAAGAGCAAGTGCTTTCCTTCGGCTTGGCTCACAACCGCGTAAATCGACTCGTATGGCAGCACGCAGAGGTGTCGGTCACCAGAGAATGACAGGTTTGCCTTAATTGAAAATGCACCAAACTCAAAAACGTCGAGCCTAAACGCATGGCTGAGATTCAGGGTGAGTGCCGCCTGGCTGGCATACTCAGCAGGCACGCTAACGCCCGCACGGCGCGGATCGAGTTGGATCGTAATCATGCCGGATTGAAGCAGGTCTTGAATGACCCGACGTTTACTCAGTTCCGCCTCTGTTGGAAATCGTTCAACCATCGCTCTCTTATCTCTCGGACAATTTGCCAATAGGATACAACACGATTTCAATTAAAACGCAATCGCGGCTGTTACAAGCATCGACGCAGCCGCTTGTGTGAGTTATCTTATTATCGTTGCACCCGTAGGATTTTTACCTCATTGAATTTGTTTGTTGTCCGCATTGGGTTTTGTCTGGCGTTGTTGGCGCCGTTTGTACTGAATGCAAAGGGGCTGAGTAGTCCGACCCGCGATAAGCAGTCGTTAGAGCAACTTTGGGAACCTTTGGTGTCAAAGGGGGTATTCGCAAGGCCGGCTGAGTGGGAAAGAACTCTCGAGCAGAGCCGGAGGATAATGGTCGAGATAGGTATGCGTGCGCATCGGGCGCTTGCTGACTCTATCGCGCTCCGGGCCGCAGACTTTGTTGAGCAGGGGGCGCTTGACAAAGCCGAGTTGTGCCTATCGGTAATCTCCATCCTGGATCCGCAGTCGCTCACGCTTGAAGAGCTTAAGGCCAGCATTGCTCTCCGCCGCTCGAAATTGGCGATACATAAATGGGTTGCAGCTAAGGGCGCGAGATATATGAAGGAGCTGGGCACGCGGTCCGGTGGTGTTACGGCGATAAAAGTGCTCGCAGAGGGCGCGGTCGTCTTCGCCAGTGTATTCTTTCTTTTGTTTGCGGCAGGCCAGTTGGTGAAATATGGCTTGAGTCTGCTTCATGGTTTATCGCTCGCCGTTCCGGGGGCTCTCCGGGCCACTTCGGTCTTAACTTTTACGGCACTTTTTTGGGCCATCTTTAGTTTTGTTCCTTTCGGCTGGCTTCATCTTGGGTTTCTCGTGGCCGGATTGTTGTCTTTGTATCAAAACGCCGTCGAGCGCTACATTTTGTGTGCGGGATTACTCTTGTTGGCGTTGATACCCGCGATCTGGCCTCAATTCACATCGAGCAGTGTAGCGTTGCGTGCTGAGGCCATGACTCTGGACGCATTGAATGAAGACCCCTCCAAGGTTGAGCGTTCTCAGGTCGATGGCAGTGACCGCGAGTTCCTCGCGACAACTTTAGCGATGAAGCGTTTGGGGGACGTAAAGGAGGCGTTGGCACGGCTCCCGGAAGGCCGCATTCGTGAACTGGGGGCTGAAAGCCAGGGGATGGCACATAATTTACGTGGTACGCTCCTCTTTGCTGTTGGCCGGTTCAGGGCGGCAAGCAAAGAATTTAAGGAGAGTCATAGGCTGTCGCCGAAGAGCGCAGCCCCGCTCTTTAATCTAAGTCAGTTGGCCGCGACGGAAGGCGCTGAGGCGCAGTCAAAAGCATTTTTGGCGGAAGCCAGCAAGTTGCAGCCTCGACTCGTGTCAAAGTGGTCGCAAAATGAGGGTCGTGGCCTTAATCAACTGGTCGCCGACATCGAGCCCACCTTTGCCTTATTTTCAAAGGATGGACTTGGACGCGTTGCTGTGAGTTTTTCACTGCCAAAAGCAGGCAGCCTCGGCTGGTTTGTGTCCTTTGGTGCGCTCATTACTCTTGGCCTCTGCGTCGTATTGAGTCGCAGCCGACGGCGTATCGAAGTCGCCGCAGCCTGCGGACGATGTGGACAGAGCGTGAAAGTCGTCACCGAGGAATTAGAAGAGCGTTCGGCAGTCTGCAGTGCCTGCACACAAGTCTTCTTGCTTGGGGCTCACGTGGACCGCAGCCTTAGGGACCGTCGCGAGGCCGCTGTTAGACGTTTCGTGAACTTGAAACAAGGGCTTGGCTGGCTTGCCTCGTTGATCGCGCCGGGCGTGCGAGAGTCAACAGAGGGTCGGCATACGAGCTTGTTTTGCTATAGTTTGGCGTGGGCGGTTGGGCTATGCATGCTGGGCTCAGCATGGGTGCCGATACAATTTGATCGTAGCTGGTATTTACCAGCATCCAGCGACACAGGCTATGTGGCGTTAGCTTTGATTGGCTGCTTATATTTGGTGTCACTCCGGGCGGGCTTTCGTGATTTGCGGAGGCGCAGATGAATCGCATAGGCCAATCAGGTGTCGCCCCAATCCTACAGAGCGCTGCACGATTGAATACAGATGGACGGCTTTTGATCGCGGATGGAGAGGGCGCTTTCCGTACGACTGTCGTGCTGAAGGCGGGCAAGATCATCGATGTTCGCCCAGAGAGGCGGACTGTAGACTCCCTTCTAGGAGAGCGGCTTGTTCGGCAAGGGGTCATTTCGAAGGCAGATTTAAAGCGGGGGCTCAGCCGGCATAAGAAGGGGCGAGGGCGTATAGGGCAGGTGCTTGTCGAGGCGGGCGTGGTGACGGATGCGCAGGTGCAGGCGGCTGTGGATGTGCAGTGCCAAGACGCCTTATATGCTCTGTTCGATTTCCGTTCGGGTACATATGAGGAGCTTCCAGCCACAGGCGATGTCAGCAAGCCAACGATGACACCGATCTCCGTCGAAAATGCAATTGCGGAGGGGTTCAGTAGAGCTGAAGAATGGCCCCTGATAAGAGCGAGGATCAACAATTACGGCATGGTCCTACAGCAGTCGCAGGGTCTTGGGAGTGGTTCCCAGTTAGATGGGGACTCGGTGGGCGTTTTGCCGCTGATAGATGGCAAGAAGACGGTGCGCGGGGTCATCGAGGCGTCGGGCCTTGGTGAGTTTAGAACGCTGAAGGCCCTCACAGTGTTGATGAGCAGGGACCGTGTCACGATCCGTCGGAAGAAAGGTTATACGGATGACCCGATGGGCCGCAGTAGCCGCAGCCTTCTTGCACGAGCAGGTGTAGCCGTCTGGAACCTTGCCATAATTGGGGTGCTTGTCCTCGGTGTTATTGGCCTGAGTCAGTCCGGGCGCAGGGCGCCTTTACACGAACTCGAGTTGAGCGTATTTAGGGTGGACCGAGGGCTTGTGACCAGAGGGGTGGGTAGGGCGTTGGAATCATACCGGCTCATCCACGGTCAGTACCCAGAACGCTTGCAAGCACTTTGTGACGCGGGCTTGCTGAGTGGTTCGCTGCTAGACGGGCTGATGAATCTGGGCGCTGAGTACACCAGTATCAAAAATGAGTACGAATTCCGATTAGCTCAGGAGGATGAATGAGCGACAAAGACGATTTAGTCGTCCGTATCGAAGTGCCAGAGGCCGCCCTTGTGTTGGCCCCACTTTTTGGTCCTCAAGACCAGCACCGCAGGATGATTGAACGGCGTTTAGGGGTTAAGATCAGTGCGCGTGGCACACAGGTTCAAGTGCGAGGGGATTCCCAGAGACGCTCGGTGGCAGAACGCTTGCTGGTACTCTTAATCGAGCGTATTCGAAGCGGTGGTGCCGTGTTCCTGCATGATATTGACCAAGCGATCGGAATGAGCGAGGCGAGTGACAGGGGAGACCCTGGGTCAATCGCGCCCACGGCTAAGGCTGTCAGCGCTCCCTTAGGTCGTGTGACCGCGAAGACTAAGAATCAGCAGGTGTATTTAGACGCGCTGCGAGCCAGCGATTTGGTTTTTGCGACTGGTCCAGCGGGCACAGGAAAGACATACTTGGCGATGGCTGCTGCCGTCGAAGCGTTAAAGCGGCGGGAGGTTGAGCGTATTATACTGGCCCGGCCAGCCGTTGAGGCAGGTGAGCGGCTTGGCTTTCTACCAGGCGGGCTTGCCGAGAAGGTTAATCCCTACCTGAGGCCGCTTCATGACGCACTGTTCGATTTAATGGGTATGGAGGCTGGCGGCCGGTTGATCGAAACAGGGATTGCAGAAGTGGCACCACTCGCATTCATGCGTGGGCGAACTTTGAATCGTGCCTTCGTGATTCTCGACGAGGCGCAAAATACGACGCGCGAACAGATGAAAATGTTCTTAACGCGATTGGGGTATGGCTCGCGGGCAGTGGTCACCGGAGATGTGACACAAGTTGATCTTGAGCGAGGGCAGCAAAGTGGCCTCATTCATGTGCTCGGGCTGCTGCGAAACATAGACGGTATAGGCTTCGTCCAGCTTCAAAGTGAGGATGTCGTCCGTCATGGCTTGGTACGCGCAATTGTTCAAGCCTATGAAAATGAAACCAACCAAGGCCGGGTTAGCAAATGATCGCACTCTCAAGGCGGCCTCATCTATATCCAGCTTCTAATGCCGCGCTCTTACGCAGACGGTCGCGTCGGCTTTTGGGCCTCTTGCACCTCGAGAATGTACAGCTGTCTATCCTGCTCACGGGTGACGATGAGATTCGTCAGCTAAATAGTGAATATCGCAATTTGGACAAATCGACAGATGTGCTCTCGTTTCCACAGGATTTTCCCAGCGCGATAACTCAGGCCAGAGTCCTGGGAGACGTTGTCCTGAGCGTCGAGACCGCGGCGCGCCAGGCGGCCAGGGGACCCTTGTCTCGAATCGCGCGCCGGCTGGAGGCGTACGGTCCTCGCGGCGTTTCGGCGATTAACGCCTGGGACATCAATGCCGAATTACTCTTCTTGCTCCTACATGGCGTACTGCATCTGTTGGGGTTTGATCACGAGGCGGAGCCTGAGGCTGAAGCGATGGAATCTGCGGAAGCCGATCTTCTCCCCGTCTTAATCGGCGTGGACCGCCGGCGGAACTTGCGCTTTGATCTGGACTCTCTCGTTATGGAGCATAACGGGGGCAAGGCACATCTGCTGGGGGAAGGGGTCGTATGAGCAAGCATGACGCCGCGACTCGCGTTTTGGTTATCGATGATCAGATCGATACAGCTGTTTACCTGGAGATTGCTCTCAGTGTGGCTGGCTTTGAGCCGGTCGTCTGCACCGAGAACGCGGAGCGCTATTTTGATCAATCATTCGATGTCGCTCTAGTCGACCTGCTGTTGTCGAACGACACCACCGGGATTGGGTTGATTCGGCAGTTGTCGGAGGCAGGTGTGCCTGTCGTTGGTATGACTGGAATGCCGGCAGATGCACAGATTGTACAGGAGGCGATTGATGCGGGCGCGCGCGTGATACTCCACAAGCCTTTTGACCTCGCGACGATCAAGGCGCACATCCATTCGGCGATGACCGGGGAGCCCATTGAGATCCAGGTGGGTTAACGTGCGTACTGGACCGCCCGAACACTACGGATGACGCTGACTTTCACCTCGCCGGTATGAGACATGTCCGATTGAATCTTCTTAGCGATGTCACGCGCGAGGATGTCGGCGTCCTTGTCAGACATTTTAGCGTTGTCCACCATTACTCTGAGCTCTTGACCCGCTTGGATGGCGTAGCATCGTTCAACACCTTCAAATCCGGCAACGAGCTTCTCCATGTCTTCAAGTCGGTGAATATATGAAGCCAAGGAGTCGCGCCGTGCGCCTGGGCGGGTTGCCGACAGGGCCTTAGCCGCTGCAACAATCTGTGCGAGGGCTGTATCCTGAAGTCTCTCGTCATGACAAGCGCGCACTGTCTGAACAATGATTTTGCTCTCGCCATGTTTCCTCAAGAAGGCTGCACTAATCTCACCTGTGGTGCCTTCGTAACCCTGATCCAGCGCCCTTCCAATATCATGTAGTAAGCCTGCACGAACCGCCTGTTTGCGTTTGAGGCCAAGTTCGTCGGCCATGAGTCCAGCTAGTGTGCCCACTTCCACACAATGCCGCAGGACGTTCTGCGCGAAACTCGTGACGTAATTGAGACGTCCGAGCGCTTTAACGATTTCGGCGTGGAGGCCCGTTATTTCAAGCTCAAGGGCGGCATCCTCACCCGTTTTTTTGACGAGTTGGTCCATTTCCTTCCGGACGCGCTCGACCACCTCTTCTATTCGGGCGGGGTGTATTCGGCCGTCGGCTAATAGTCTCTCCATCGCAAGCTTGCCGACCTCGCGTCTAACGGGATTGAATGAGCTGATCATAACGGTGTCCGGGCTCTCGTCTATGACAACGTCACAGCCGCTCGCAGACTCGAAGGCTCTGATATTGCGCCCTTCGCGACCGATGATGCGGCCCTTCATATCCTCGGTTGGTAAGGTGACAGCGCTTACCGTTCGGTCGGATACGTGCTCGCTGGCATAGCGCTGAATGGCAGCACTCACCACCATACGCGCTCGCTCGGCCGCGAGACTCTGAGCCTCAGTTTCGATGACCCGGATTCGGTCGAGGGAGGCTTTCTTAGCATCCTCTTCAATCTCTTCGAGCAGAACCGCTCGTGCTTCGCTCTGCGAGATGCCCGCAAGCGACTCTAGACGAGCCTTATGCTCATCGTGTAAGGATGAGATTAAGGACTCACGTTCGGCCACTTTTTTCTCCCGGCGACCGATGTCTCTTTCGCGTCTCGATAGGGACTTTTCCTGTCGACGTGCCTGCTCGGCCCGGCCGTCCAACTCGTCCTCCTGCTCTTGAAGCTTGTTCGCTCGTACGCGATGCTGCTCTCTGACAGTGGCAGCCTCCGACTCAACTTCTTCTGTAAGAGCTGCGAGCTCCTCTTTCATGGCAAGCGATGCCTCTTCACGGGCATCCTGGGTCAAGCGTGCCAGCTCTTCCTCGAGCTGCACCTGTTCTTTCTCGGAGCGTCCTCGCTGCATTACAAAAGCAATGCCGCCACCTACGATGAGGCCGCCTCCAGCGCTGAGAATAATTTGTAGCCAGTCCACCGTTGTCTCTCCAGTCGAACAAAATCGTAGGTGTCTCGCTCCGTGATCAAACCAGCGATGGGCATATCGTGCGCGGCATTCGCTATCAACGGTGACACCTGTGCCTCATAAGCGAGGCCTATCGGCCAGGCCGACTCCAGGGACAAAAATCGATCATAATAGCCTCCGCCCAAACCGATGCGGTTTCCGCGATGGTCGAAGGCAGTGCCAGGGACGACCACGAGGGCCGCTTCATGAATATCTACACGAGGCCCGGACGGGCAGGGGAGCCCGAGTCTCGTAATGGACCACTCGGCTGCATCAACGAAGAGAAGTTGGCTGCTGCTTCTGTCAATCGACGCGTAGGCGATAGCCTTACCCATCGCTGACGCGGCGTGCGCTATCTCATCGGTGTCGACCTCGCCATCGAATGCTTTGTACAAGAGAACTTGAGTCGCATTCTGGAAGCAAGGGTGGTCAATAAGCTGTTTTTGTATGATCAGATTATAGGACGCTCTCAGGCCTGCGGGCAATACACGGCGTGCCCGTCTCGCCAATGCCCGCGCGTCTGCCTTCGCTCGTGTAAGGCCGTTCGTCGAATCGTCCGCATTGGTGTTCATTGCCGCCAGCATGAGTACGTTCCAGTCACTAGAGCCGTGCGCGGAGTACCCGCGCACCGACCCGCGGACCGTAGAATGTTTAATGTCTTTCCGTCAATAAAATTGGTCTTTTGCACTCCAACTAGCCAGCCTAGGCGGCTTTTTTTTTGGAAGGTGGCTTGACAGCTTTTTGGGCCTCATGTAGATATGTTCACCTTGCTAGCCGAGGGCTGTTAGCTCAATTGGTAGAGCATCGGACTTTTAATCCGCTGGTTCTGGGTTCGAGTCCCAGGCGGCCCATATTGTGTCCCCATCGTCTAGTCAGGCCCAGGACACCAGCCTTTCAAGCTGGCGACGAGGGTTCAAATCCCTCTGGGGACGCTTTTAAAGCCGAGGCTCACGCCTCGGCTTTTTTTTGTGACCCAAACGAAATTGCAGACATATCTAGAGATTGTTAGCCTGCTATCATGAATCAACAAGCACATAGCTCCCGCATGCTCTCAGAGAAGTTTGTTTTTGAGCACGGCAATGACCTCTTGGCACGATTTCAGGAGTCCGTAGTGGATGGGCGGCGCTGGCATATTGGCAGCCACGGCGCCGTCATCCGGGTTGAAGGAGAGCACGACGATTACTTTGAGCGTTTGTTTGTGGTCGTGCCAAGACCTCCGGATGCACCACCTGCGCGATTTAAAGGCTGGGCAGAGGGGCGGATTGAGCATTACAACTGGTATCTTGAATTAACCAACCTTGGGCGATGTGTGCAGTCGGTTGTGACGGATGTTTGCGCGGTCGTAACGGTCATGCGCCGCATAGGGCACACGACCGCCGATGAGAGATGTCAGCTTCCCGATGTTGATAGCGTCTTTAAGACCCTTGGTCAATTTGTAGCCCATCTGCGCCACTATGTGGATTTTCTTGGTGACAGTGATCTTCGGTATGTGAGCGCGATGAGAGTGTATCGAGTGCCGCGCATCAATCGGCGCGACGAGAGCATCATTGGTTTAGATGTTTTGCCGACCTTAATTGGCCTAGACCGAGATGCGTCTCCAATTCACCCGCTGACGCTGATTCGGGGGATCGTGGGTGAATTTGCGGAGCTGTATGAGCGGGAGCGAGATGCCGCTGAAGGGCACGAGGGTCTGACAAAAAAAGAGGTCAAAGGTCGTGCGGCCAAATGTGCAGCTGCGGTACGCGATCTGGACGCGCTATGTCTAAGAATTGATCAGCAGCGGCCAGCGCTGGACGTCGTTGGTGACTGGCTGATGCACCTGCACGAGCCGAAGCCAAAGAAAGAGAAAGGCTCCACCTGGAGCACGGTGGTGTTGGTGTTAGCGTGCGTTGCCCTGGCTTGGTATTTGGCTCGCTAAAGGGCTATCATTCGCGATGCGCTATTGAATGCCGCCCTCAATGATCCAATTGCGTAGGAGAATGTAGGCGGGGTCGTCACGACCACGGAAAACCACAGCGCCCCCATGTTGACTCTGGCCAGGCCGATCAGGCATCTCGCCGAGTGGTTCCGTCAGTATCTCCGAACTATCCACGTCGAGTCGATTGATCCAGCCTTCTATGACGCTGAGGTTGCAGTCAGCGGCGTCCGACATGTCCGCACTTTGGAACCATAGATTGCCTCCGGTGCCGGATGTGCCGTGGCAGGCTGGATCTGCACATTTTCCTGGGTTTGCTGGTCCAGTTCCGACCAATACTTCGTGCACACCGCCTGGCGCTGCCCACTGGGCACGCGACTCGGGTGTACCAAACCGGTCGGCGTTGACATTGGACGGGCAGGGCGACTCGGTTCCCGGGCGCACTGCACCTGCATCGGACTCTGTCTCGGCGACGCAGTTCTGAGTCGAGGCTTGAATCCACTCTGTGACCAGCCCTTCTCGAGCCGCGGTGAAGACTCCGTGGCTATCATCCTTATCGCGATGATAAGTGAACAGCGTGCTCCGCTCTGGCGCGTCAAAATCAATGAGGCGCAGCGCCTCGACAAAATTATCACGCTGTTGTGCGGCCGACAGTTGTCCAAGACTGTAGCTATACCATTCAAATAGGCGGTTTGCTGGGTCGTGCCGCACGTTGTGACAGGCGCCACAGACGTTGTCGATTTGTTGTGCGACCACCTCTTCAAAAGTTGCTTCATCAGGGCAAAGCTCATCACTCACTGGAACGTTAAGATCGGTGACCCCCAGATCCTCGGGGGCTTCGATGACGCCTGAATCCAATGTCTCCGTCATGTCATTGGGCGTAGGCATGAGATCGAGCGGAGGCTCACCGTCACATGCAGTGGCCAGCAATGCGAAAATGAGAAGAATACCTCGATAGAATTGCACTTCGCCGTCCATAGTCTGCGTTGTCAGTTACTGGTTGATAATCACGAAGTCAGCCGCGCCGCCTTCGGGCACACCATCGGCATTCAACCAAGAATCAAGAACGAGTCCCTGATTGGGATCGGTGAGGAGTTGGATGGTGCCAGCCTTCAGAGGTCCCGCCATGAGAGCGTCTGCAGCCTCACCTCGACCAGGCACGCGGCCGCCGTCGAGGAGTGGGTGCGTCGTGCTCGAGTTTCTGATGCCGGTGACCTCAACGAGTCGATCTAGGTCGTACTTGACGTTGTTGACGTTAAAATTATTGGCCGGTGCTCCGTTCTGGCAGTACTGCCTGTCGGCGCGAGGGTCCAGCGGATTGACTGGACAACCGTCTTCATCGAATAAGAATAGAGCGCTACCGAGGCCGGCCACCATGTGCGGGAAGAACGGCGAGTTCAGCTGGTTGCCGGTATTCTGTCCGATATGTAGCTGCAACAAGTTGAAATCGAGGTTAGCGAAATCATTGTTTTGATACGCGGTTTTAAAGTCCTCGTACTCATCCCCAAAGTTATCGATCGCTGCCTGTGTGATATGGCAGGTGACGCAGTAACGCGGGCCTTCATCGGTGGCGGTCACTTTACCTCGAATCGAGTGTGGCGCCATTTGGTTCTGCGAGAGCGCTGGGAACGCGTTGCGCTCGGCGTAGTTCGGGTTATTACCTTCGCCAAGTCGATCAGAGAATGCATACACGTCCGACGTGTTGCCATTTAGATCCACGTATCTCCAGAACACTTTTTCGGCAGGGGAGACCTGAGTGATCTTTCCGCGGCTGTTCACACCGAGATAGGTCATGATGGGGCTTTGGTACACAAAATCGGCCGCGTTCTGCTTCAGGAGAATGCGCTCACCCGTGATGTTGCTGAAGAAGTAATTGTTCGGATCTTGGTCGTACTCAGTCGCCAGGTGGCAGCCAATGCAATTGTTCGTCCAAGATGCGTGGCAGCTCGCACAGTCCATCGTGTCTAAGTGGCTAAAGTTTGGAAGCCGCCCTTGTGGGTTTTGCTGCTTTGGCCCTATGCCGGTGAGGTTGTCGTTTCCGTCATTTCGACCCATGGCGTAGGACGCCTTCGGACTGTAAAGCACGCTTGAGTTTAATGGATGCACGCGGTTCGTGTTGACGGTGACATCACGGGTCTGAGGCAAGTAGTGGACTTGTCCATCTACCCGACTCTTGAGCCAGAAATGGCCCTGAGGGTCCATGGTGACGTGCCGCATAACATTACCGCGCGTATCGACGGCACACTCTGCATCGAGATTGTCATAGGTCTTACAGGCTTCCGTCGAGGCGTATTCACTGACCCCGCCGTGGCATGATTCACACGAAATGGCTGTGGCCTGATCTTGGCGACTTTGGATCTTACCGCTGCTGTCATCGCCTGCACGGCCGCCGTGAAGGTCACGACTGCCATGGCAGTCTATGCAGCCCATACCCGCTGCGTGGTGAACATCTTCAGGCGTATCATCTCTGCCGTCGTTATCGTAGTCCTCGTTCAGGATATACTGGTCCGCATCCCGTCCGTTAAAAGTGTTATTACCAACACCAGGATTAAAGAGCTCTTCTACCTGGGCCGTGTTCTGAAAGTTGGCTGGATTTGCTGGGTATTGGGTCTCGCCAGCGAGATCTTTATTCTGGTCAAGTCGAATACCCCAATATTGAAGCACGGTGCGGTTTGAGCCTTGGTGACATCCGACACAGGCACGGTCGCTAATACCGCGAACAATGCCGCCACCAGGAATCGCCCTTGCTACGTTCCGGATTTGATGACTCTCGACGTGCGCACGCTCGGGCGCCTCAATCGCATCTGGATTAGCGGGCTCGTTTCGGTCGACGTTGGGATCGCCAGACCGACTACGTCCATCATAGCTGTATTCCATGTGACACGAGGTGCAACCGGACGACCGGAAGTCAGCGTAGCGGTCATTTTGACCTGCGCTGTAGAGGTGGCAATCACCACAGGTGATGTTGATCTGCTCGTCGATAAGCTTCTCGAGGTTGCTGCCGGGCCTAATGGTGTTCGTCTGAGAGGGCAAGCCTTGGCCTTCGAGATAAATGTCGTTAACGAGGTTTGCCGCGTTGATGGCCGCATTTTCCCAAAAAAGAGTCCCCGGGCCGTACTGAGCGTACTCGGGTTGTTCGAGTAGGCGCCCAACCTCGCCGACTTCGCGGACCTGCTGGTTGTAGCTTGGATTTTGCACGGCCCTCGGCGCGCTGTCTGCCAGACTGTCGCCGTCTGTTGCCTTAATCTCGGCTGGGATTGCGCCAGCACGGTACTCGGGAATCCGGTTCTCGATCCCAACGCTGAAGCGCGTCGCCGAGAAGATACCGGTGGTTGTCGCGATCACACTTCTTGGCACCCACTGGGCATGGGAGTCATCATGGCAGCCAGGCGCACCACAACCCCGGCCCTGCGCAACGACGCGCAGATCTCCCGGGTTGACAAATTGCAGGTAATCGATGGGCGTAAACGTTTCCCCAGGGCGCTCGTCGTAAGAGTACTCAGGCTCCATCTTGTCAATGCCGGTCAACGTCCGGCGGTTAAAATATGCCTTCTGGTCGTTTTGTTGAAATTGTAGGGCGCCGCCGAGTGTTGGACCGTTGAGCGAGGGTGGCCCGGGCACGTGGCTTAGCAGTTTTCCGCCGCCATCGCCGGCGCCACCATGACAGCCGGTACACGGAATGTTTTCAGCGGTCGGGCCGCCGAAGGGGTGGGGATTCGATAGTCCGGGGCCTGCGTAATCGTTGTGTTGCGAGCCATTATGGCACCGCATACAGCTCTCAGCGACATCATCGGGGTCTGGTTGTGGCTGGGGTCGATTTGGGCATTCACCTGGTGCGGGCGGGTTTGCGAAGGTGGGGTCGCAGGCCGCACAGGCTGTTAGCGTCGTGATGTCATTATTCTCTGCACACCGATCCACGAGGGCGCAATTATAAATCTGCCCATTGTACTCAAAGTTGGCGCAGTCCGGTCTCGGCGCTGCATCGGCAGGCGGCTCGTTCGATCCAGCATCCAGCGGCTGCACGGGTGGAGCCGTATCGGCGCCCCTCATTGCATTGAATTCGTCGTCGGCACAACCGACGACAACAAAACCGAAAACGGAGAGCAGAATGACCCGATTCAACATGGATGACACCACCTTTCAATCCACCGACCTTGAAAGTCTACAACGAACCCATCGTAGGAGTTAGCATAAAGTATGCCACAAGTCACCCACCTCAGTGTCACGAATGCTGGGGACTATTGACCGTCTCCTGGATGTCACAGTGCCTGGGCACGCGGGTCCACAACCACTTTTTATTGGCAATATGGAGCCTGGTGGGGTTAGTAATGGCGGCCAAACTCAGGAGGTTGAATCGTATGTTTGTTTGGAATGCTGATCCAAACCTTTTTCATCTGCCCGATTTTCTGCCGATGATCGGTGGTCGAGGGATTCGTTACTACGGCGCGATTTACGTCTGCGTGTTCCTCGGCGGCTTCTGGTTATGGAAATGGCAGATGCTTCGGGGAGGGCGAAGTCTGGAGCAGGCCGAACGCTTCTTTACGATGGGATTCCTGGGGACGATCATCGGAAGCAGGCTTGGGCATTGTTTGTTTTACGAGCCTGAAGTTTACCTCAAAGATCCGATACGTATTTTGTACTTTTGGCAAGGTGGACTGGCGAGCCATGGTGGCACCATTGGCCTGATCTGTGTGCTGGTCTATTTCGCTAATCGCGAAAAAATGCAGATACGTGAAGTGCTCGACCGGTTCAGTCTGTCAGCCGCGTGGGGGGCCACCCTCATTCGTGTGGGTAACTTTATGAACTCTGAGATCGTCGGCCGCGTTGCCGATGGGCAAAGCGGCGTCAAATTCCCTCGGTATGAATACTATCATAACGCCGCCGCACGTATTCCTTGTGAAACCAGTTGTGCAGCGGCAGAGCCCAATACATGCTCGCTCGTAAATGATTTTTGTATGAGCCTCGCGAAGGTGCCGTGGCGGCATCCGAGTCAGCTTTATGAGGTTGTGATGGGGACCGCTGTGTTTCTAGCGCTCTGGCTCATCGACCGGAGGTTCGGTGAGAAACGGCCTATTGGCTTGATGGGCTTCTCATTCCTGCTGCTCTACTTCACGGGGCGTTTTGTGGTCGAGTTCTACAAAGAGTTCCAAGCTCTCGGACCTGAGCGGTCGAGCTTTACCATGGGGCAATATCTGTCTATTCCTTTTATGATTCTCGGCGGCTTTGGCATCTACTATAGCCTCAAGAACCGCGTCGTGAGAGAGCCCGCAGCAGAGTAGCTGCAGGGGGCGCCTAAGCGCTGGCCCTCGCGATGGCGTCGCCAACGATCTCACGATTCCGCATCCAGTCAATATTGCCAAGGGCAGCGCAAGACGTGGAGCTGCTGCAATACCAATTGCCCTTGGTGAGGTGGTTGAGCGTCATAGTGGTTTCGGCGAAGAGTCCAGTTGATTCGGTCAACCGGTTCGCTGTCTGTGCAAAGGCGGCCAAAAGACTCTGCGGCAGGGGCAGCCTCACGGCGGCGTGGACCGCAAGCTGTTTTTCGATCTCGTCGAGAAGCGCGTTAAACGATACAGGCTCACCGTTACTTACGTAGACCCGCTGTCCCTCGCCTGCTCCCAAATGGGCCGCATTGAGTGCGGCTATGGCGACATCGTTCACATGGACAAGGCTGAGCAGTGGCGGATTGGTGAGTGTTGGGGCGAGCCCCCGTCGCACCATGCCGACAAGCCGCTGAATGAAGGCGCCTTCCGTCCCGCAAACCAGGCCGGGTCTGATGATGCATGTGCGCTCACGAATAGCAGAGGCCATAAACACCTTTTCCGCGGCGAGCATACTCTTGCCAAATGCGTCAATCGGCGCTTCATTGACGAATTCCGTGTGTGGCTCGTGAGTCTGTGATGGTCCTTGTGCAGCGAGCGTAGAGATAAATACGCATGCCTGAATATCAGCTTGACTCGCAGCCTCAGCAAGTCCGATCGTGCCCTGAATGTTGAAGTGCTGATACGTAGACTCCCGTGCCGCTGCCCGGACGCCAGCGGCATGAATGACCGCGTCGCAACCCCTCAGCGCGCGAGTGAGAATGCGGGGCACGGTTGTGTCGCCCAGGATTACTTCGGCGCCCAGCTCTTCGAGCTGTCGTGTGTCGGCGCCCGGCCGGCACAGAGCGATAACACGATTCTCTCGCTGCGCTGCCTCAAGTACGAGCCGACGCCCAATTCGTCCAGAGCCACCCGTAATCAATAGCTTCAAATCGATACTCCTTCGGCCTCGACGCTCTGTTGTGTGGGGCCATATGTGAATCGCTGAGCGCACTTATGTGCCCCTCGGTCTTGACGCGAGCCCATGTGGCCGGTAGTTTCGGCGACCTTCTTTAGGGATAGAGGCTGCCATGGAACAACGCGTTTTCATAGAGACTTATGGCTGTCAAATGAACGAAGCAGACACTGAGCTGATGTTTGGCCTGCTGCGTAAAGACGGATACCGCGTCGCACAGTCTGCCGACGAGGCTGATGTCGTGCTGCTCAATACCTGTGCCGTTCGTGAAAAAGCTGAGGAGCGAATCATTGGTCGCCTCGGATGGTACAAGGCGCTTAAGCGTAAAAAGCCAGACCTCGTGTTGGGTGTTGCGGGCTGCATGGCTGAGCGAATGCGGGACGCTCTCGTTGAGCGAGCGCCGCACGTCGACATCGTTATCGGCCCCGACGCGTATCGGAGACTCCCAAACCTCATAGATCAGGCTCAAACTGCGGACAATAATGACTACCAAGTCGATGTAAAGCTCGATAAGGGCGAGATGTATCAAGAGGTCCAGGTAGACCGCGTGCCAGGCATTAGCGGCTGGGTGAGTATTCAGCGAGGATGTGACAAGTTTTGCACATTTTGTATTGTGCCCTTTGTCCGAGGGCGTGAGCGTAGTTTGCCGCCAGAAGAGGTGGTTCGGCAGGCTTCCGAGATGGCTAATGCTGGATTCAAGGAGGTCACGCTGCTCGGACAGACCGTGTCGAGTTATTACGAGCGGGGCTATGACTTTTCGGACCTCTTGCGAGCGGTGAGCGAAGTTGAAGGCATTGAACGCATTCGCTACACGTCGCCCTATCCGAATGACTTCTCCAATCGCTTGTTGGAGACGCTTGCGGAGCTGCCAAAGGTGGGTCGGTATATTCACCTTCCGCTTCAGAGCGGCAGCACGAAGGTTCTTAAGGACATGAAGCGGGGCTACTCTCGCGAAGCTTTTATGGATTTGATCTCCCGCGTGAGGCGGATACTGCCCGAGCATGGCCTCTCTACGGACATTATCGTTGGCTATCCGGGTGAGACAGAAGAGGACTTTCAGGAAACCCTAAGCGCTGTTACTGAAATCGAATTCGATAGCGCCTTCATGTTCGCATACAGCGAGCGCGAGGGCACCTTTGCTTCCAGGAAACGCCCCGACGATGTTCCGGATGCGGTCAAGAAGGATAGGCTCAAGCGGTTAATCGCATTGCAAGAGTCCATCAGCAAGAAGCGTTATGGCCAGATGGTGGGCCGAGAGGTTGAGGTCATGGTGCAAGGGCCGTCTCGCCGTAACGCAGCAGATCAGGTTGGCCGGACAAGCTGCTTCAAGACGGCGATTCTTCCGGATTCATCCTTTAAGCCGGGGACCTTGGTGTCCGGTCGGGTCGTCGGCTCGACAAGTCACACGCTCTTCGTCGAGTTGCTTGACTCATGATACGTATCCGCGACCCAATTCATGGCACGATCAGAATTACCAGCGATGAGCTAGCGGTCGTCGATCACCCGATTTTTCAGCGGCTGCGAGGCATCAAGCAGCTTGGCTTTACAGACCAAGCCTTCCCGGGCGCGACGCATACCCGTTACGCGCATAGCATCGGGGCGATGGAGGTGGCCTCGAAGATGTTTGATGCGGTTTTCCCTATGGGAAGTTCTCCGCTGGGCGACTCGTCGCGTGCCCGCCTGAGACAGTTGCTCAGGCTGTCCCTCTTGCTACACGACTTAGGTCATCCACCGGGGTCGCATGCAAGTGAAAGGGCTATGCCTGCGATCTCGAGTCTAAACCTGCCCTGTTACAGTCACACTGAAGCTCAGGAGCGAGCATCCCATGAGGACTACACCATTAAGCTGCTCATTGATTCGGACCTGACAGATTGCTTGGTGGACCGATTCGGAGACACAGGGATCACGCCTCAGCACATCGCTCATCTCATCAGTGGTAAGTTTCCCGATTGCGCACCGTTTACCCAAGTCGACGGTATCGATTACTTTCCGCTTTTGACCCAAATGGTGTCAGGTGAGATGGATGCAGACCGGATGGATTATCTTCAGCGTGACTCGTTTTACACGGGCGTGAGCTACGGAAAGTTTGATCACAGCTGGCTGCTTGAGAACATGCTCCACAACATCGTGGACGATCGAGCGTACATGGCGATCACCAATCGCGCCGTCTTCGCCTTCGAAGATTTTCTGTTAAGCCGCTATCACATGTTTGTGAGCGTGTACTACCACTACATATCGGTTGGGCTTGAGACGATGCTTGGGCGTTTCTACCAAGAGGCTCCCGAGGATTTCGCGATACCTTCAGACTCTGCGGCCTACGCGCGGACAGACGATATCGCATTGTGGTCGGCCCTGAGGACTTCGAGCAACCCTTGGGCCCAGCGTATAGCAAGCCGAGATGCATATCGGCGGGTCCTAGAGACCAGTACGACAGATGGCGTTGACTTAATGAATATCTGCAATGCCCTGGATGCCGAAAAGCTAGACTACTTCACCAGCCGGGACAAAGGGGTGCTGAGTAAATACTACTTGTCAGCCAAAGACGGAAACACCATGTATGTTGTTAATCGGCAACTAGATGTGGTCAAGCCGCTTGCGAGCGAAACGGAGATCTATGAGCGGTACAAGAAGCCGACTCAATTGCAGCGCATTTACGTGAAGCCCGAGCAGCAGCACAGAGCGCGCCAGATTATAAAAGCCCTACTTGCCTCCTAGAGCCTTGATGTGAATCGGTTAACTGTCCCAGTACAGGTGGACCGCGTCCATTCCTCCAGACAAGTGAACGAAAGCACCTGTCTGTAGGTTGGCGACCTCAATGCGATCATCGGTGACCCAAGCAATTTTATCCCCGTCAGGGTGCACAGCGAGCAGGCTGTCTTCTGTACGCCCGATCAGTCGTGGTGATTGACCTTTCTGCAAGTAACGTATTTCGTTATTCCAATCGATCCAAGCGACTACGTCCGAGCGGCTAGACGCCGCTAGCTGGCGAGGTGCGGAGGCCAGCGGAGCGAGCGTCTCTGGTGGTCCAAACGTCAACGGTACTTTGAGCAGCCGATAAGCACCTTCACTTAACTCGACGGTATAAACGAAGCGACGATCAGCGAGCGCGATGAGGAGCGGACCACGGGGCAGGGGGCCGAGTTGTGCGATACGGCGGGATTTCATTCGGTTTGGCCCCTGGGGGCTCGCCTCGATAAGCGTTCCAGACCGATAGCCAGTGTCGGCCTTCAGATAGACAAATCGAGCTTCGTCGACGAAAAGCGGCGCACTGCTAATTACGCCGGGTGATAGCGGAAAGGACGCGAAGGGCGTCTGGCCTTCATAGCAATGGAATTGAGTGGAGCCTTGGTTTGCTTCCTTAATCACCAGCCGGCCCTTCGATGGACTCGAAGTGGCACTCGTCGGCAACCGCTCTCCTATCGAAAATGTGTGTCCGGCAACCCACAAGGTATTGCCCTCGGGCGCCCGCTGCAGACAGGCGCCCTGTGATATCTTTGTAAATCCTGCAGGCAGCAACGCGAGGCGTTGGACCTGCAGGCCAATTGCCGCCTCATCAATGGGGACAGCTTCCTCTGCTTGTTCGCCTTGTGCCGTATTAAACTCATCAAACGTCGCCCCACAGGCCCGCAGGTGCGTCGCTGTCAGGTCGTCAAGGCTGGCACCGTCCGCCAGATTCACCCACCATTCTGACCGATTACAATGGGAGCAGGGGAATATCTTAGCCCCCTGATAAAGCTCGAGAAAGTGCGGCAAGCACAAGGTCATCTGGCGGCAATTCGTACAGGTAAAGCTGCTGCAGGCCGCAATGTAGCCATTGTCTCCCTCGACCCATATCGGGGTTGTGCATTGATTATGACAGCATTCGATCAAGGGCGCCCCCGTTCTTCGGTGAGATAGGGCACTGAATTAAAGTTCCTAGGGCTCAAAGGGGTCTCCATTCTCGAACCTGTAGGTGACCTGGAGGCCGACTTGCGTGATGCTAGGAAATGGCTCGGAGCCTCCAAGGCTTGCTAATTGGCTCGTTAGGCCAACCGCCCAGTGTCGGTCGAGTAGGCGATCGACACCAAACTCCACGCCAAAATTGACGGGGGAGACATCGAGAACCGATGTCTGGCCTGCTCGATGTACTATCACTTGCGCGCTCAACCAAGGTACGTAATGAAAGTAGTCGAGGGCATAACCGACACCTACGCGTCCGGAGACGAGCCGCTCGACCCGTCCCTTGCCGCGGAAGTCGGAGAGGGCCGCCCCTGCGTTCAGTCTGATCGCCTCGGCTGCATAATAATGGCCGTCCAGCCTTCCATACCCACCATGGATCCTCTGCCCTTGCTTTAGACAAGTGTATCCTGTGCTCGTCGCGAGCCCGAATGCTCGCTCCGCCATCAGCGGCGTTGCGGCCAAAAGGAATGCACCTACGGTATAGAATTGAAGCCGTCTCACGTGCCCACGTTAGGCAACACGAAGGCTCGGGTCAACCATTCGAAATAGGTCCGTTGACATTGCTTAAATCAGGGTGCTAGATTCCCGCGCCTGAGCGGTATGTAAATATTGATAACCCGCACCTTGGAGATGAGTGATGGTAAAGAAGATTAAAAAGCGGATCGAAAAGACCGACGAGGAACTCGAAGCGGGGGAGACGATCGCAGAGGAAGAATCGGAAGCGGCTACCTTTGAGCAGCAGATGGACGCGCTTGCAGAAGACCAGCTCACAACCGTTTTGGCCTCAGGCGCAAAAACCATCGCGTCGAATAAAGGACTGATTATTGCGGCATCAGTGATTTGCTTGGGGACGCTGGGCGGTATGCAGTATTTTGACTCAGCTCGCAGCGATAGTAGCGTCGAAGCGGCGGCATCATTTAACACGGCGTCCGAATCTTACTTGGAAGCCCTGCCGACGTTCTTTAAGAACAGCCGCCTGATCGCCACCAGCAAGCAAGATGCAGCTTCACGTCTTGCCGCACTGACGACCGCGGCCGCCGAGAATGACGAGGAGCAGGGCTCGAAGGTGAAGGCGGCTTTGGAGAAGGCCGCTCAAGATTTTGAGCAAACCGCCACAAGCTACAGTGCAAGCCCGGTGGCAACCCTGGCGCAAATCGGTCGCGCCAGTACGAAGTATGATCAAGGCGATACCGATAGCGCGGCGGCTGCATACAGCGATGTCGCTAACTCGCCCACATTGCTGCAAGCGCCAAAAGTTGTCGCCCTCGAAGGTTTAGCTTCCGCTCTTGAGAACAAAGGGGATACCGAGGGTGCGCTCAAGGCATGGGAAACCATCGGCGCACTGAACAAAGAGTCGTTCGGTTTAATGGCTGGCTTGCAGCGGGGACGCATCCTTGCCGCCGCGGGCCGCAAGGACGATGCGATTTCGCTCTACCGTACGCTTGAGACCGAGCATAAGGCCACCCTTGCGTCGCTTGAGAACGCCGCAAAGAAAGAGCAGCTCGCACGTCGCCTCAAAGAACTTGAGGCTGGCAAAGCGAGCAAGTAGGGCTGTTAGCTCGATTATAACGTGGAGTCCAGGATGCGGTCATTTTTCTCGGGTATTGTGGCCCTTCTGACATTGGGGTGCGCACCGCTAGGTGGGCCCGGAACCCAATTGCCGTTAGCTGGCTTGCGACCTGCGGCTGAACAGAGCGCGCCTACCAGCTTGCTCTGGTTTAAGAATATCCGAAATGTTCAGGCACACTCGGACGATCAGAAGACCGATCGGCAGGTCGAACTCGGGCAGCCGGCGTATTTGAAGGGGGAGGGGGTGCTATGGGCTGGTACAGCTCAGGGGGCGCTCAAGAAGCTTTCTATTGCTGGCGGACAACTCTTGAGTAAAGTTGATGTAGGCGGCGTCCGCTCACGCATCGCTCATGATGGAAAACTCCTATACATGGGGGCCGATGATGGTCGCCTCATTGCCGTAGATGCTTACAACGGTGAAAAGGTCTGGTCATACAAGGTTCGAGGTGTTGTATCTTCAGCCCCAACGCTCGGTAAAAAACACGTCTTAGTGACCGACGGGACAAATGCAATTTACTGCTTATCCAAGTCTGGTAAGTGGGTCTGGCAATACCGCCGAGAGAAGCCTCGCCATTTTGCGTCTCACGGAGAAAGTCGCCCTTTGATTCATCGAGGGGTGGTGTATCAGGGCTTTTCAGATGGCTACGTCGTCGCTTTGCGTTTGGATGACGGTTCCTTAATCTGGTCTGCAAACCTTGGCAAGGAGGCTGGCGATCGCCTTGATGTGGATGCCGGTCTCGTTCCCGGTGTACCTAATTTGATCTATGCAGCCTCACTCGGGGGTGGACTTTATGCACTCCAGGCAGCAACCGGCAAGCAGAAATGGCGCATGAAGATAAAAGGCATCACGGGTCTCAGCGGCCACGATGGCGACCTCTTGGCCGCAACCAGTGATGGGCGTATTCTTCGAATCGATACATTTAAGCGCCGGATTCGCTGGGAAACAGCACTTCCCACAAAGAAAGGCGCGCTTTTTGAGCCGACGGTGGTCTTTGAGAAATACTTAGTCGTCGGCCAGAGCCAAGGCGCAATGTATTGGCTGACGGTCGGCACGGGGCAGCCAGTCCGACGCTTCGACCCTGGTGCCGGCTTTAGCACCCGGCCGACTTTTGCGAACGACACGCTCTACGCACTAGACAACGCGGGGACACTTTTTGCGTTTGGTTCTTCGGGCTACTTTAAAGATCAGCGCGCGACACCGCTCGCTGACTGAAAATTGGTGACGGCTAGGGGGCCTGATAGCCCTCAAACGCACCCAAGTCAGCCTTAAAATCTTCCACCATGGCAACTGGGTTTGGATCGATGTCCCTCGCAAACGCAGCTGCGATACTGGCATAGTCCATGACCAACAGCGCGAGATAGATCTGCGCAAGGAGTGTTGGACCCATGAGCTCAATCACAGACACGTTCGCGCCATGCTTTCTGAGAGTATTTACGCTTGTGTCGAGTCGCGTCAACGCTCGGGCAGCACTCTTCGGGTTTCGGAAAAACACACAGTGGAAGCGGTCAGCGCGCTGGGTGTAGCCCACCATCTCATTATGATTAAACTCCGGTAATGCCCCATAAAAACTAGGTATCTTGGCATTTTCATTGAACTTGATTTTGCTGACCTGCGCCACCGTCTCCACAAAAGGACCGTCTGCATAAAAAATCGGCGTGCGTTCCTCAAGACTGGCCGCAAATGCGACCCCTTGGTGTTCGAGTCCTTCGGCACCCACGACGGCGTCGCTGCATGCACGGAGATCCGCCAGCACCGTGTCGCTATCCAGCAACCCGTACCCGCAGAGCACCTTGAGGAATGCGCCAACGAAAATACCCGACGCCGCACGTGGTTGAAACGTAGGCGACGGCTTCTCAAGAAGCACCAGCGGTATTCCGTGCGAACGTGCACGCTCGACCAGCTTGCCGCCGGCGGTCACAATCACGATCTCGTCGCCACGCTCAATCAGGCTGTCTAGAGCGGCGACCGTCTCTTCCGTATTGCCCGAAAAGCTCGAAACGATAAAAAGCCCACGACCAGGTTGTGATGGGACAACGTAATCGCGATTTACATTGATACGGATCTTTGCGCCATACACTGCGTTGATGATGTCGCCAGGAAAAGCGCTGCCACCCATCCCACATACGGTGACGTAGTCAATAGCAGCCTCTGAGGAGGGGATGGCTGTGGCAGCATCCCAGCCAACCTGAAAGTGGGAGGATGTCCCGCGGACGGCGTCAAGCATTGGGTTACTTACATTAGTTAACATAATATATCTTATGCGACACAGGGTCGTCTTTTTAGCGTGTTGCGGTTTTTAGAATCTGCTTCGATCTAGCTAAGTAGCGTTTGCGATCTTGTGCGCTTAAACGAGCACGCAATGCGAGAATAACAAACGCCACGAATTCATCGAGGGCTCGCGCTGCATACACCACAGCATTGGGTCGAGAGTCAACCGCCTCGAGGTTAATTTTTAGCGACTTGAGATCGAGATTGCCGAATGAATCGATGCGCACGCCGCGGAATAATGAAGTGTATCCGTAGAATTGCTGGAACCGATCTAAGGCCCGTGGCAATGCGTGACTTTCGCCGAGTCGTTTTAATGTCAGATGAAGTTGTCGCAACAAATCTCGGAATTCGGCCAGCGCGTCCGGTTCGGATGCGGGACCGCCCGCGCGAGGTGGAACGGTCACAGCCGCCGCAGGCGCGATGGATGCAGGCGCCACTGTTGGCTCCGCAAATTGCACGATGCGGTCGCCAAACAGCCCCCACAAGGTTTCCAGGACAACGCGCTTGCTGTGTGCAACGCGCTCACAGAGTTCTTCAAATCGAACCGGCGTTGAAAGAGTCTGCAAAACATCGTTGCGGACGGTGTCGGTATCACTAACTGCGGTGTGGTTGGCGGATTTGCGAAAACACAAGCGTCCCCACGGTTGCTCATCAAGCCTAGCCTGCATGGCGCCAATCTCATCCATGCGTCTTAGACTATCCATTAGGACGTGGTTCACATCCAGTTCGAATGGTTGGTTTGATTGGGCAGCATGAGTTACGCTGAAGATGAAGTCGCCTTTCTCGAGTAGCAGTATGCTGAGCGTAATGTCGTTGACTTGTTGCTCAAGCGCGGCAAGAAGCTGTTCTTTGGTGATGATCTGCTCGTCTAGGAGATGATTGCCGAGAGGCCGCTGGCAAGTGAGCGCGCGCTGCCTCTCCCTGGCAAGCGTTGGAGTTGTGATGCAGCCACGCCGATGTAGAATTTGGCCGATTCGATCGCCTCGGTCGGTGGTCGATGCGCTCGAGAGCGCGCCCTCGCTAAACTGAAGCCTGAAGCGTGCCCTGTCTGACCAAAGCTCGAGAGTGCCTGAGCGTTTAGTGCTTCCGATAAAGGAGATGATCTCAAAGGCGTTATCAAAGTGCTCCAGATTGCCAGCCATCGCAATCTGAGAGCCAGGACTTACCACATGATAATGGACCTGCTGGAGATCGCCTAATGGTATTCGAGCTGCTTGCGTGCTCGCCGCACCGAGGCGTTCATGATTCTCGGGGCCAATCAGGTAGCAGCGTCCGCTCGCATCAATGTGGAGTCCGCTCCGGTAGTTGACAGGTTTCACTTCTTGCGCCCAAAAAGCCCTTTAAGACCAGACGCCGACTCCTCCTTACGTTTACGAGTATAGCGAAGCTCGCTCACGGCTTGGGACAGGTGTGGATCAAGCTTTATTGATTTCTCATACGACGCAATCGCGGCGTCAAGCTCGTTGGAGTCTCTCAGGGTGCGAGCGAGATAATAATGCGGTTGCGCAAGATGCGGCGCTTTCTTTATTACCGCCCGGATCTGATCTTGGCATTTCATCGTCGCTGTTTTGGACGCACCATGAGATTGCGAAATGAGGTATGTCGCAAACGCTTTCCCAGCAACCGCACTCGGGTCATCGGGCGTGATCGAGAGGGCTTGGTTAAGTCTTTCGAGTGCGGGCGCAGCTTCCCCCCTCGCCAATTGCGCAACCGCTACCTGCACAAGTTTCTCAGCTTGCAGCGCGTCTTGCAGATGACTTTCATTAGACCGTTTTTTGGAGCCGTTAGCGCCTTTGTTTCTTGATGCGGCTGCCGCCTCATATTCGAGCGTGAGTTCGTACTCCTTCTTGAGGTCAGCGTCGGTCAAGGTTTCATGCGCCCGGTTCAACGCGATGAAGACGCGCTGCACAATGCTCCGAGTAGCCTCGTTGAGGTCGTACCGAGAAAATCGATCGACGTGAAATTTTCGTGCGAGCTTACGGAATTCATGTCGAATGAGCTTGGTGGAGGCTGTCCGCTCCACACCAATGAGTTCAAAGTATGTGAGGGCCTTCAATTTCTGCTCGATCGCGATTGCTTCTTCGAGAAACCCTCGATCTTTGGGCGGCATGCCGCTGGGTATCTCAGCCTTGCCTTCGGGTGCGGTTGCCGCCCGCGAAGGCTTTGGGGCGGATTTTGTACCCGTTGTCACCGGCTTCGGACGTCGAGGAGGCTGCGGGGCGGTGGGTCGAGTTGTCGCCCGACGTTTGCCTTGCTGGTCTCGCTTCGCCTCACCTCGCATTTGCACCGGTTCAGTTGTGGCGGCACGGCGCACCTTCGGAACCGTTTTCTCCGGTGACTCCCCTTTCCCAACACTCGTACGACTTCGCACATTTGGCGGTCTAACCACGCGTTTGTTGGGTGCTTGATACGATGATGAATGAGGGTGCACCTGTTGTTCTTCTTCGGGTGCGCCTGTTTTCTCTATATTTTTCTGCACTCTGGGGGCAGCGAGCCCGCCCAAGATGACAGCGGCGACCTGTCTAATGTTATCCTGTTGCTCACCCGCGAGCTGATTCACCTTCGAGACGGCTATCCCGCCAGCGAGCCCATGTAGCATTCGACTCGACGGGAACATCGACTCGAATTCGGCACGATGCACCTCTGTCCAGCTCGTCGGCTCGATAATCTGTCCCTTGAAATTATCGATAAAGCGGCGACACACAGGCGTGGGGACGACCTTGGCGCACGCCTCGATGATCAGGTGAACAGGATGCAACGCATCGATTAATGTCTCCCCCGGTGGTGGCGCCGCTCTAAAACTAAACTGACCCTCCGCCCAGCCGAAAGCATCCACAACGCGCTTGCGGGCAAGCTTGGTCTCAAGGCGCGAGAGTCGCGCCACGGCCACGAGATCTTTGCTAGTGAGGCACTCGGTGAAGCTGATCACCTTTTCCATCGCCTCGGCCTTTACCTCTTCATACTCAGTGGAAGAGATGAGGCCGTCATTAACGAGGGCCCACCCAAGGGAATCTTGCTCGACGGTTGAGTCGACGCGCGATACCAGCCCCTGAGTAAAGGTAATATCCTTTTGGCATCCAGCATGCTCAAGCCGCAGGATGCCGCTGGCCTGTCGTTCCAACAGTGCTCTGAAGACCTTGAATAATTTGAATGCGTCAAGCTGACCTTTGCTCACACCACGCCTCGAATCCGAAATGCCTTTTTATCAAAGTACGACGAGTACTTAGCGAACAGCAACCCAATATCCTAAAGGGGCAGCCAAAAGACACGGCTCAATGGATTTTTGGAACCCTGAGCAGTTCGACCGTCAAAGTTTTTAGGTCAGCCGACACGAGATAATATGCCCGATAGTATCCAGGGCTGCGTAACTCTAGCGTGGATGTTTTTTGGTCGATGGCAATCCAGCCAGCGCGATATCGGTCGACAGTTCCCCTGTAGACACCGTCAACCCAGAGGCCCGCATCCGGTGGCGTGACTACGACTTGCACAGGTCGGGTGCCAGGGGGCGCCGGTGGTGGCGCGTCTAGAACTGTCACAACACCACCGCCGCAACCGCCTAGCAGAACACCTAAAAACAGAAAGAAATGCGTCTGGCGCAGCCACAACACGAACACCTACTCCCATTCGATGGTGGCGGGTGGCTTGCTCGAGATGTCGTAAACCACTCGATTGATTCCTGCGACCTCATTGATAATACGTGTCGACATTCGGCCGAGGACCTCGTAGGGCATCGGATACCAGTCCGCGGTCATTCCATCCACACTGCTCACTGCTCGGACAGCCAGAACTGATTCATAGGTTCTGTCATCCCCCATCACGCCAACTGAACGCACGGGAAGGAGAACACAAAGCGCCTGCCATATGTCACGATGTAAGCCATTCGTCTTGATCTCCTCCCGCATGATCGCGTCAGCGGCGCGGAGCACCTTGAGTCGCTCCCGCGTTATCTCACCAACCACGCGAATGGCTAGACCTGGCCCCGGGAATGGGTGTCGCCAAATGATCTCCTCTGGCAGCCCCAACTCTAACCCTGCCTCGCGGGCCTCATCCTTGAAGAGTTCTCGCAACGGCTCGCAGATCTCGAGGTCCATACGCTCAGGGAGTCCACCCACATTGTGGTGACTCTTTATGACAGCCGCCGGTCCGCGTACGCTCACGCTCTCAATTACGTCCGGGTAGAGCGTCCCTTGTGCGAGAAATCTTGCACCGTCTATGGTTTTCGACTCACGCTCAAACACTTCGACGAAAACCCGGCCAATAATCTTTCTCTTGGTCTCTGGATCGGTGACCCCTTCCAGCGCATCAAGAAACTCGTCCGATGCATCGACGTGCCGCAGGTCATAACCAAAGCGATTTGAAAAAACGTCGACTACCTGTTCCGCCTCACCCTCGCGCAGAAGCCCGTTATCCACGAAGACGCAAGTGAGCCGATCGCCGATTGCGGCATGAATGAGTGAGGCCGCAACCGCGCTATCCACACCACCCGAGAGGCCGCAAATGACTTTCCCGTCACCTACCTGTGCTTGTATGCGTTCAATTGCCCGAGTAACAAATGAAGCTGGTGTCCAGTCTCCGGTGATATTGGCGCAGCCAAACAAAAAGTTTTTGAGCAATTCGGAGCCACGTGGGGTGTGCACCACCTCTGGGTGAAACTGAACACCATAAAAGTGGCGAGAACTATCTGATACTGCAGCGATGACGCCGTCGGATGATCTCGCGTCCACCCGAAACCCTTCGGCGGGCACCGACACATGATCACCATGACTCATCCAGGCTGTCATGAGGCCATCATCAAATTCAGCAAAGAGCCCCGCAGCGTTTTCGATACGGACCTGCGAGCGACCATACTCGCGCCTGTTGGAGGGCTGGACGGAGCCGCCAAGTGTCCTGGTCAGCACTTGGAGCCCGTAACAGATGCCAAGAATTGGCACACCCAAGGTAAGCAGTCCCCTATCGAGCGGCGGCGCATCTTCTGATGTAACACTGGCAGGGCCGCCACTGAGAATAATCGCTGCGGGTTTTCGCCCGACAATCGAATCCGTCGGCTCATCGAAGGGGACTATCTCGCAATAGACATTAAGTTCGCGGACTCGGCGCGCGATTAACTGGGTGTATTGGCTGCCGTAATCAAGAATAAGTACTGTGTTTGACATTAGTCGATCCGATAGTTGGGGGCTTCACGTGTAACAACAACATCATGAACATGGGACTCTCTCAGCCCTGCCGATGTAATCTGGACGAATCGTGTGTTTTTCCGGAGGGCATCAATCGTGCCACAGCCGGTGTATCCCATGCCGGCCCGAAGGCCGCCCATTAGCTGGTATAAAGTATCCGCGATCGGTCCACGGTAGGGTACGCGACCCTCAATTCCCTCCGGCACAAGCTTCTTTGATTCGGTGTTCTCCTGAAAGTAGCGATCGCTACTGCCTTGCTCCATTGCGCCGACGCTGCCCATGCCTCGATACGCCTTATATGAACGCCCTTGATACAGAACGACCTCGCCCGGAGCCTCCTTGGTGCCGGCTAGCAGGCTCCCAATCATGACCACGTTAGCCCCTGCGGCCAGCGCCTTCACAACGTCCCCGCTGAATTTGATTCCTCCATCTGCGATAACGGGAATGCCCGCTGCATCCGCAACAGATGCACAGTCCATGATCGCTGTGATTTGAGGGACACCAACGCCTGCGACCACCCGCGTTGTACAGATTGAGCCGGGGCCAATACCGACCTTTATTGCGTCAACCCCCGCGTTTATAAGCGCCTCAGCCGCAGCGGCGGTAGCGATATTGCCTGCGATGATCTGCAACTCGGGCCAGTCCGCTCTGAGCGCCCTCACGGAGTCTATGACGCCCTGGCTGTGTCCATGCGCGGTATCGACAACGATGGCGTCAACACCGCTGTTCACCAATGCTTCCACTCTCGCTTGACAATCGGCACCAACGCCAACAGCCGCGGCAACAAGCAGCCTACCCTGCTCATCCGTCGAGGCATCAGGATGAGCTTCGGCCTTTTCGATATCCTTAATGGTGATCAGTCCCCTAAGCGCCCCTTGCTCATTCACAACGATGAGCTTCTCGATTCGGTTCGCATGCAAGAGCTCCTTGCTCTCGCTCAGGCTTAGACCCTCTGGTGCGGTGATCAAGTCCCTCGTCATTAACGTTTCCACCGGCTCATCGAGCCGCTGCACAAATCGGATGTCACGATTTGTGAGGATGCCGATCGCTTGCCCATCGGCCACCACGGGCAGGCCACTGATGCGATGTCGTCGCATCAACTCAACAGCGGTCCCCAACTGCATGGTGGGGGGGACTGTGAGGGGGTTGACGACAACGCCTGTTTGGGCCTTTTTGACACGACTTACTTCCTCAGCCTGGCGCTCCGGTGACATGTTCTTATGGATCACCCCAAGTCCTCCGGCGCGCGCCATCGCAATGGCGGTCCTCGCTTCAGTGACTGTATCCATAGCCGAACTGATTAATGGAACCCTGAGACGCAAGGTCCGCGTCAGCCGGGTTTCAGTATTGACTTGGTGGGGCAGTATCTCTGAGTGTCCGGGTTCCAAAAGGACGTCATCAAAGGTCAGGGCCGGCCTAATTCGAGGGTGATTCGTTTCCATGTACACCTACCAACGGGTTTTGCCTGGTCGCAACATAATTTGGTGTGCTACACGACGCAATGCTTGATTGGTAAATTACGAAAGACTTTCTAGTCTGATGCCTACACGCACATTGCTCTGCACGCTGCCTGCTGTCCATGTTCTTCATTTTCGCTACAATGGGCCACCCTACAGGAGGTCGATTTGAAGATAGCGTATACGAACTTGGCACGCGCCAGCCGTGGCGCCGACATAAACTCCCCTTCAGCTCAACGCGTAACCTTAGTTTGCGTCATCTCGATAATCGCTTCAGCTTGCTCAGCCGTGCCTCAGCGCTCAAGCAAGGCCTCTCCGAAGCCAGCACCCCACCATTCGATCACCACCCCTAGTCTCCCAACCACAGGTATGCTGCCGACTTGCGTTTCCATCCAAGGAGAATGTCTCGCCCTCGATGAAGGGTATATAGCGGGCGTAGTGCAGTGTGAGGTCGCTGGCATTAGCGACGCTGGGGCTGCCTTAGAGGCGCAAGCGATTGCGGCCCGAACCTATTTTGCCAACTGGTACCTGCGAACGAAGGGCCGTAAGCAAGTCGACACAACAGCTCGATTTCAATGCTGGCGCCCGCCGACCTCGGAACGAGCAAGGAGTGCAGCGCTATCAACGGCGGGTATCATCATGCAGCACGAGGGGCGGCCGATTTACTCGAATTATGTCAGTGGTACTAAACAGGTTGGGTTTGACTGTATGCCGGAGTCGCCGCGAGCAAGCGACTATCCCTATGACACCTGGGGGGAAATGGAGGCGATTTACCGCGAACGCCGTGTAAGTCGATCGCGCCGCCGCTTTCAGGGCACCGACTGGACAGAGCTATTTGTGACTCGGAACGAAGGGCGTACCACCAAAAACTTAAAGCGAACGGTTATGAGCGCTCAGAACACCTTGAATCGCGGAGCCCTTGCTCAAAGAACCGCTATCTGCCTGGCCGAGAATCTAGGGTATGAGACCGAGCAGATTCTTCAGTATTTTTATGGCCAAGATGTGCGCCTTTCGGCGCCGATACCGCGGCTGGATGAAACTTATTAGTCCGTGTTACTGAAACCGTCGATATTGAAAGATAGGTGATTCGAACGGATTGAACCCGCCGTACTCAAAGACCGTGCGAGCGGCTCCATCCGTAACATATAGGCGGTCATTGACGGGCAACCACTTAATCTCGCCGGGTAGCGTGACGGCATTACTAAAGGCTTGGTAGCTTTGGGCGGAGGTGTAGTCGAACTCATACCTGAAGTCGACCATAAACGGTTTGCAGGTATCATCACCTCGAACCAGTCCACTGCCTTCGCAGTCCAGGCTGTCTAGATCGGCACCAATCTTGAAACGGAACCACTCTCCCTCATATTGAGCGCCCAAGCGTGCACGATTTCGTCGTGCTACGCGGCTCGCATCTTGAACGCATGTTTCGCCGTTACTGACCCAGGGATGGCGGTAGCCGCTCTGGCTCCCCGTGAGAAGCCATTGGTCATGACCGGCCCGAATGCTGTAGGTGAACAGCTGAGCGGCACAGCGGCCTGAGGGCGCACCTAAGCTGGGCGCCAAAGTGGGCGGTTCAAAGCCCCTGCCACGAGCCACCTGAAAGAGTTCGGTACGGTCATCTCTACTCAGTCGTAGCTTCTTTGGTCCAACTTCAAGAATCTTGTATCTGATTGGATCAAGGTACTGCCCTGGTGGCGCTACAATGCCCGTAAGGTCGAACTGAGCGCACTCAGCAAGGTCGGCCGCTTCCGGCACAAACCGGACGATATGAACCATGTCGCCCGCCTCAACGCCAAGGCTGCAGTAATCTGCATTGTAATCGAGCATAACCCACTCTTCTTCGCTCACCCTTCGCGCAAATTTACCGGTCCTCGATTCTGTCCGAGGAATTGTGCCCTCAAATGCGAGTGTAAATGACTGTGTTGGCACCAAGCCGGCTCGCGCGGGCTTAGATTGAATCTCTTCGAGGGTGTCAACGCGGTTCCAGAGTCTCTGATCTCTCTCAAGCTCCGACTCCTCAGCCAGGAGCCCATCCGCGTCGACGTAGCCCACAGGTACGCACGCGCCATCGCCTGCCTCTTCAGATGGCCGATCACCCGCTGGCAGGGTTTGCGGAAGGGCGCAGAAGAAAGGTAATGTTGCGAGGTCGGCTGGCGCACGGCGCCTGTCTATAAAGGCACTCAGGCCAAAGGCCTGGGGCGTTCGAGCAGCCGCCGTGAGTAGCACGTTTTGTTGGTCATGATGCTCAATCCATTGATCGGCGTGAACCGCCAAATAGTCACCAGTGCCACCATTCGAGACGTCGACACCACGAGATGGAAATGTATCGGAGAGCTGGGGCAGCTCTGATCTGATGGCTATGTGCCCCTCGGGCGAACGAGCGCAATAAGGTTGGCAAATCATAGACCTTTCATCACCCCGTTCTACGCTAACGCAATCCCATGACCCACACGAGGACGCTTCAGTGCAGCTTGCCCGACAGGCGCTACCGTAACAGATTGCGCCGGGGCCACAATCGGCATCACTTCCACATGTATTGGGCACACAGACACGGTCTATGCAGCTCTCACCCTCATTAAGACACTCTCCCCCGCCCTCGGTACACGCCTTCGGCGCACAAGCGCTGAAGCCATCCGAAACAGCGTAGGCAGCGCCGTCGACCACTGCGTACAGCTCAGCTGCAGCCACATACTGATCCGCCGTGAGTCGCGACGTCGCCAAGACGTCCCCATCTATGGCGTATGTCTGGACGTAGACATCGCGACCGTCATCGGTCTGCAAAGGGCGTTTTACCATTGGGGAGAGCTGCCGCAGGCTGTTGTCCGAGGCAATCACCAGCAAACTCGCGTCCGTTTGCGATATCCGAGGGGCTTGCGCTTGGACATCCTGAGCAAAGGCTGCTCTTTTAACGGAAAATGCCCCCTCCTGGTCTGGCCGAGCGACATGCAGGGCGCCTCCCCCGTCAACGATATACACGAAGCTATCGGTAAATCCGTCACCGCGAGGGTCCGACATGAGCTCTAGGGCTACGGGGCCGAGGGCAAGAGCAGACTGCCCCTCCGATATGTCCCCTGCCGCATAGCAGTCCGGATCCCCTGCCGGCCCAAAATCAATGCGGCCGTCGCCATCGTTGTCGACGGCATCTCCGCACTCCGGCACGCGCTCTGCTGTATAGCGACTCGCCGCGCCCTCAGGGTCGAGGCATCCTGGGTCTTCAAGATCGGTAAGACCGTCAGCATCGTCATCTAGACCATTTTCGCAAAGCCCCTCCGCCTCTCGGTCTAGCTCGGACTCATCGAGTTCATTCATGCAGCCGGGATCCAGGCGGTCTATCAAGCCGTCATCGTCATTATCCAAACCGTCGTCGCAAAGCGGGGTTGCCCGCTCCCACCTTGCGTCATCCAAACAGTCATCGTCCATCGCATCTATTTGTCCATCATCGTCATTGTCGATTCCGTCGAAGCATTCTGCGAGCTGTGGACAAAGCGCATCAGGGGCCTCCGAGAGCTTGTTTGCGCAATCAGGGTCCGCACCATCGGTGAGCCCATCTTCATCATTATCAAACCCGTCGCCACAGGTTGGGTCGCTGTCGGTTGGATAAACGCTGGTCAAGTACCCATCTTTACACTCTCTCGACCTTGAGAGCTCGAACTGTGTGAGCACAGCTCCGCCCAAAAGGTCAAACACAGTCACCACAGGTGCGTTGGCATGAGCCACAAAGAGCAAGCCTCGGCTCGGCTCATAGACAACTTCGCCGGGGGTGCCCTCAATTTGGCCCCCTGACACGGAGAGCCGGCAGCCGGAGTCACGTACGAGCCCGAAGCAGTCTAGAACAATGTTTGAATCCGCCTCCTCAGGCATTCTCGACAGCGCATTTATGTCGATGTGTAGCACATGGTTCTGAGCGGGCGCTGTTACAAATAACGCAGGCCCGGCCGAGGGGCCACGAGGGCTCAAATGTGCCTTCAGCAAGGGCCCAGACTGCAGGTCAACAGTAAAGTTTGGCCGCAGTGATTCGTCCTCAGTGACAACCGCGAGTTGCCCTGTGCTCGACAGCACTGCGACAACGAATCGTCCAAACGGGTCAGTTACAACATCGCTCATGATGTCCCCGACAAAAATCCCTGTCATACCTGGGATTCGCCGAGAGCTGTCAACAATTTCGCCTGGGCGTCCCTCATGCTGACCAGAGAACCCAGAGTGCACCTCGATAACCGACAATTCTGCCTCGGTGTTGCTACCTACGTAAGCGCGGATTTGACCGCCGCCTGCTGGCACGCAGGGAACCCCCTCCTCGCTCTCTGCCGCGACGTAATCACCATCGACGATTGACGGCTCGCAGCTGTCATCGCCGCATTGGCCGGGCTGGACATATCCGACCGTGCTTCCATTGGCGTCGATGCATGTGCACTGGATTCGGCCAAGCCGCTCTATTTGAGGCTCGCCGTCGATTTCGACGACCTTAGTGCAACCACAATTCTCGAGAGGCCCACCGCCCGCCAGGCCTTCATTACCCGGTGTCGGGTCTACACACCGAAAGGAGATGAATTCAGCCCCTTTAATCTCATTGATTGGGCGCAGAGCCGGCGGATCGCATCCGAGAAACAAGAGCAGGCAGCATAAAACCTGAGGACGGCTTATCATCGAAACACCTCAATGACCTCAAAACGCGTATCCGCGCCAGGGTCAATATTCACAACCGTTACAGACCCCGCATCAAAATTAACGATGAACGCGACCCGCTCACCGCTCGGTAGTCGACCAAATGAGATATCATGGGGCGTTCGACCGACATCGATTCTCGCCACTACGTAGAGGCCCGTCGGGTCAATCGCGAGTAGTCGCTGGTCGTCGAAAACACTCACAAAAATCAGCCCGCCTCCGGTGGCCTCGCACACATTGTCAGCACAAGGTTCGACAGCAACATAGGTCGGATTATCGCCCACTGGCAGAGCACGCATGAGGCGATTACGCGCCCGTCCGCCGTAACCAATGGTTGTGTCATAGATGCGAAGCGAGTCGTCGGTTTGACTGACAACATACAGCATTGAACCGTCTGGGCTAAACGCGAGACCCCGAGTCGTGATCGAGGCAACCCGGATCCTGTCAACGAGTTCAAGCTGGCAACTTCCGTATGAAAGGTCGCCAAGTGAATCATCTAACTCTCTCGGTGCCAACACCGAGATACTTCCAAAAGTCTCATCGGTCACATACCAGAGGTCGACCTTTGGGTGCTTCGCAATCTGCCCGGCCGTGCCACCGAGTACGGTCGAGCATTCGAATGCAAGCGTTTGTGCCTCATCGTTCCGAAACGACCAACGACTGACGGCGCCTCGAGATAGGTGAGTCAACATTAACGTGTCGCCATCCACAGCCAAAGAATAGGGGTCCTTTTCAAAATCCAGTGGCCCAAATTCAGAATATGACTTAATCGGCCCAAAATGACTGCTGGTATCTCCTTCAGCAGCCCTAACCTCGAACTGTAACAGTGACTGTGTATCCCGGCTGGCGACAACACCGTAGGTGCGCCCCCCATTCTCCATTAACGCGAGCTCACCTGCAAACAGGTCAATCTCAAGCACTGCGGACTTGAGAAAGGCCCCAGCTTCAAGATCGAGCACTCGAACAGTGCCACTGCGATATTTCCGATCAAGCGCCGCGTTCACCACATAAAGGTAGCGGCCTTCGGGGTGCATAACGGTCGCGATTGGGTAATTCAGCCGATCGAGCGGCGGCGCAAGGCCTTCGGGAGCGCCAGTGCAACCGCAAAGAGCGAACAGCAATGTTGCGACAAATAAAAATCTCATTCAGAGGCCTGTCTTTCAATTTCTGCTTGGGCGGCAGCCACTCGAACCGCAGGCACGCGGTCCGGTGCACAAATGATCGAATTGAGCCCATGTTTGCGGGCCCAAGACACTGTTGATGGCTGGTTAGCTTGTTCGCCGGCCAGGCTGATTTGAATCTTGGGTTTCGTCTCGCGGGCAGCCTGGATCGCGAAGCTGATTAACCGGCCCACGGTGCCTTCTATAAGGTGTGCAAATGGATCCTTTTCGAATATCCCTTGCTCTAGATAGAACGGCAAGAATCGGCCCGCATCGTTTCGATTAAGGGCATAGGTCGACATCGTCAAATCGCTCGTGCCGATAAGCATGAAATCGCAATGCTGGGCAATTTCACCTGCGTTAAGGCAGGCTGCGGGTGACTCAAGCATGGCGCCCACCTGCAGTTCCAGCGTTGCATTTGGTGCGGTCATCGCAATTTGTTCTCGCAAGTGACCAATTCGTCGATTAATCCGCCCCATCTCATCAGCGCAGGTAACTAGCGGTACAAGGATTCGGGGTTTGGCATGGGCGCCAAGCTCCAGTGCAGCTTCAAGCAGGGCCCGTGTTTGCACCTCATACAGCTCAGGGAACGTCAATCCAAGCCGGCAGCCACGCCGACCGAGCATGGGGTTGCGAGGCTGCAACAGTCTAGCCCTATGAGCCAGCTGATCTACCGTTGTATCGAGCCTTCCTGCGACGCTCTCAAACTCTACGTTCTGTTCGGGCATGAGATCGTGTAGAGGCATATCTAAAAGCCTAAATGCGACGCCCCTACCCTCGACGGCCTGCAGCGCGTCTAAGAAGTCGGCCTTGAGGATGGGTAAGATCTTTTCGAATGCTCGACGCCTCGTCGGCGCATCATATGCCAAAACCATCTCCCGCATTAGGCCCAGGCTGTCTTCTTCGAAGAACATGCTCTCTGTGTAGCAAAGGCCTATCTCATCACAGCCTGAATTAATCGCACTCGCCAACGACGAGACGGACTCCGATAAGCCATGTACGCGCAGTCCGGGATAGCTCCGGCACCATCCGAGGAGCGTATTCAAAGCGGGCGGCACATCCGCCTGAGCGGTCGCTACCGTGCCGAGAATCACTTCGCCTGTTCCGCCATCGATTGTGAGGGTCTCGCCGGCATTCACTACGAGATCACCATTCCGCACGCGGAATCGTCCCCTGCGTTCATCGATCAAAAGCTCTGCGCAGCCGGTGACACAAACCCGACCCAAACCTCGCGCCACGAGCGCGGCGTGGCTAGTCATTCCGCCTCGGGCCGTGAGCACGCCCGCAGAAAGTCGGATCGCCTCCATGTCGTCGGCGGACGTCTCCAGACGGACCAATATAACTGACACCCCCTCATTGGCGAGAGCGATGGCCTGACTTGGCTGAAAGCAAACGATCCCAGCCACCGCGCCCGGACTCGCAGGTAATCCGCGGGCGATAATCTTCTTGTGCGCTTTTGCGTCAACGCTCGCGTGCAGGAGGCGCGAAAGTTCCTCAGGCGATACCCGCCTCAGCGCTTCTTCCTGTGTAATAAGACCTTCTTCCGCCATCGCTACGGCGATCTGCACCGATGCCCTGGCGCTGCGCTTAGCTGGCCGAGTCTGAAGCATCCACAGCTTGCCCCGTTCCACCGTGAACTCGAGGTCCTGAATATCACGGTGATGCTGTTCAAGCCTGGCGCCGATACGCACCAATTCTTCGTAGGCAGCAGGCAAGGTGGCCTTCATGCTGTCTGGCCCAGAGCAAAGCAGCTTAGGCGTAAAACTGCCACTGACAACGTCCTCGCCCTGGGCGCGTGGAAGATATTCACCAAAAAGCCCGGAGGCGCCGGTGTTCGGATCTCGAGTGAACGCAACGCCGGTGGCCGATTGCTCGCCCCTGTTCCCGAATACCATTGCCTGTACTGTCACCGCTGTACCGATATCATCCGATATGCCGTTCGCCTTGCGATATCGTATCGCCCTTGGGTTATTCCATGACCTAAAGACACCGACGATCGCGAGACGGAGCTGCAACCGTGGGTCATCAGGAATGAACGCATCGTGCTCAGCTAGTTTTGTTTTGTATGCCGTAATGAGCCCGCGGAGCCAACTCTCATCAAGTGCGTGTACGCCACGAACGCGCGCCAAAGATAGCACCTCATCTCGGATAGCGGCGAGGAGCGCCGGGTCTATTCCGGCAGAGATTTCCGAAAACATTTCGAGGAAACGTCGATAGCTATCCAATGCAAACCGCTGATTTTCCGTGGCAGCAGCGAGCGCATCAACGGTCTGAGGCGCTAACCCAACATTCAAGACGGTATCCATCATGCCCGGCATTGACACCTCGGCGCCAGAGCGCACCGATACAAGCAACGGCTCATGAGTGCCGGTAAAGCTCTGACCGGTCAGGGATTCGATATGCCGAACGCCACGCTCGATCTCATCCGCGAGAGTGTCCGGGAAGGTCTGGTCTGCTTTGAAAAATAATCGGCAGGCGGCGGCAGAGATTGTAAACCCAGGCGGCACAGGTAAACCAATCTGACACATGTCGGCCAACCCGGCGCCCTTGCCCCCCAACTCAGCCACCATTTTCGCGCTGCCCTCAGCGCTGCCGTTTCCGAAGGTGTAAACTCGCATGTTCCGACTACCCGATGACGATGATGGTTCATACAAGACCCTGACGACTCGGTCAACGGCCGAGGCTTCCGTACGGGCACTAATTCAACTTAGGCGCGAGGCGTGAATTATAGAAGCTCAATCCTTGGCGCCAGGAGCCGCATTTTTTGGGGATGAATCCTTAAAGGAGATCTCAGTCTTAATCTCAATGGAGAGGCCGTCGAGCGCCTTCCTGATGTCGTGACCCAAATCGAGTTGACTTAAAAAGGCTTCAATTTCACCACGAATAGCATCCGATGCGTCGGCTCTCAGTTCATCGAGTTTCACCAAGAGGACTTCAATCGTTTCACTCGTGGTCAAGAACTCAAAAAAGGCCCGTTTTAGGGAGTCTTCGGTAGAGCCTTTCAGCTCGCTGCCTCGGTCCACAGCCCGGCGAAACAGCTCAGTAACGCGTGATTCCTTCTGACCAAATTCCTCACTCTCACTGCTAGTGCTGCCAAGCAGGCGACGAAAGGCACCAACCATGCCGCCTTCTAACTCACCCTCAATGCGGCCGTCCTCTTCTTTGCTGTCTTTTGCCAACTTACACATCCCCTAGGCATCTCAGCCCGATCATGCCCTAAAAAGCCTCACTGAGCACAAAACTCAGCGTCATCTTATACAAAAATGCCGGCAACCGATGAATTCACAGTCCGCATACCCGTCACCAAGCTGTTACCACGCCTAGCTTAAGGAGTTCATGAATGAAACGCTACTCGATACTCATAACTGCTCTTCTGGCTGTGTTCGCGCATTCTGCAGCCAGTGCGGAGACCAGCGCTGACTTTGAAGAGCTCAAAGAAAGAGCCGACGCAGCCCTCGCCGAATTGGACGAGGCCCGGCGGGATGAGGAGGCGACCAGCCCTGCTAGCCAGACTGATTCGGAAACGGATATGTCAACTTCTGCAGAGCACTCGCATCAGCAAATCGCCGCGCCTTCCGGGGACTTGGCAGAATCCAGCGTCAACACAACCACACCGAGCGGCGCAAACCCCAACGGCGCCAGCTCCAACGTGGTTGAATCAAAGAGCCCTAATCAATGGGGGTCAGACGACGCAGACCCAGCGATACACGAATCCGAGGACGATAGCGCATTGATCGCGCAGGAAGTTGAGGATCTTAAAGCCGAAATCGATGCGACCCAAATGCAACTGCAAGACTTGTCAGATAGCGCTCTAAGTCATGACATGGACGCAATCGAACGACAACGTCATGAAGCAGCGCGATTGCGGCGAATTAGGGCCGAATACCGATACCAGCTGGCGTTGCTCCTTATTGAAGCAGCCTTACTGCAAGCCCAACAAGACAACTGGGCGATGCAGCAAAGGCGCATACTTGCCAAGAGGCACGCTCGATATCGGAATGCTGGCCGGTTCGCAAACTGGCGTCTTCAACAAAGACGCCGCATTCTCCGAGACCGTCAACTACGACACCAGCAGCGCATGCGTGCCAATCGAGCCGCACGAATCCAGCAGCGGAGAATCGCGGCACGTAGCGCACGAATTCAGCAGCGGAGGAGCGCGGCACGTACCGCACGAATCCAGCAGCGGAGGAACGCGGCACGTAACGCACGAATTCAGCAGCGAAGGAACGCGGCACGTAACGCGCGGGTCCAGCAGCGTCACCGGGCCCAAGGCGAGAGAGTGATGACTCGAGCTGTACGTACGTCACTAGCCTCATCAAACAAAAAAATAAGACGCGGGCAACGGGCGTTAAGACGACACAACAAAAAGCAGGTTAAGGTTCGATATGGACTCACCAGGAGCCTAAATAGCAAAGTTTTAAGGTCGAGCAAGAAAAAGCGAGGGGGCCGCCGTAACAGGCTTCGGCGCTCTCGCCGGGATTCTTAGGGTTACCCTCTTGGTCTTAAAGGGCTGCGCAGGGGTTCACGATTACACGGCCCTCCGTAAAGACGTACGGTAACACGCCTGTTCCGGTGTCGTTCAGCTCATGACTTAATTTCGCTCGCCCGAGGAAGGCCTGCTTGCTTCCGAGGAGGGTCCCTGTAATCGCCAGTTGATTAGGTGGCAGAAGGCGATTTTGACGCCCGTCCCGAACGTCGATTCCCCATTCGACCGGCGCTGTAAAATGCCCAGTGGCTAAGTCTACCTCCAGGCGCCCGAGCCGATTAATAATCAGACGCTGCGGGGCTTTATTGAAGAGCCTATGAAAGCTCTCCTCTCCCCTATTTACCAGCAAGCTGGATAAACCCTGGCGCTGACTATCCCCGTCTGTATACCAGCGATGTCCACACCCCTTCCCGTTGCCGGGCTGACGAAAACGGCTCGACACCCTACCATCAACTAGCAGCGTCAAACGCGCTGTCGGCGTACCTCTGTCGTCAAACGCTCGACTGGTTTTGAGTCCGTCCAGCTTAGGGTCGTCGATCAGCGTAAAAGACCTGCTTGCGACCTGTGCGCCGACATTATACGTCGCGTTCTGATTGGCAACCAGTGTGGGCACAAGGAGCCGAAGCAAGCGCTCCGTCACCCGAGGGTGAAAAACCAGGCGTTGATGGCCGACAAGCGCTCCAACGTCCGATGTGGCCATGGTCTTAGGGCAGTTCCGCCAAGAGCGAGCACCGATAAGAGCCGTCGGCAGCATGGATTCCGGGGCCTGTACCTGAATAACCCGCTCCCCAAAACCACCGTTGAGGGCCAAGTCGGTCTCTAAAGCCCCAGCTACAGATGTGGAGATGGTATCATTGCAAGCGATCACATTCTGCTCTAAGCGGTAGCAAATGCTGCCCGTAGCTTCCTTCAGTCCGGGAAGGCGATCGGCTTCATGCCAGGTGTTGTCCAGCATGGCATGCGCTAGTTCCTGAAAGCGGGCTCCGCCTGCGAGGTAGTTGATCAGGCGCGGATCGTAACTCACCGGTTCACTGCTGGCGCCCAATTCCCCGAGTACTGGCGACTCACTACTGGGCGAAACCTCACCGATTGTACGCTCGATTAATTCACCGATATCCTTGAGCGCAGGGTCTATCCAGCTTTTGAACGCAGCCCCTCCAGAGTCAAAGGCCGCGACCCGCACGACTGTACGGGAGTACCCCTTCTTAGGCGTAACCTGTCGGTCACTCACGTTGTATCCCCACGATGAGGAGCGTTTCACGTGTACCTCGAGGTGGTCTGCTAGCCCCTCGCGCGCTGCGATCGCTTTTCGGACGGACAGCGCTATCGCGTCAAGCGAAGCCTGTACCCCACTGTGGGACATCTGTCCGTGCATCTCTAGCATCCTAACCCCCAGCGGGGACGGTATCGCTGAATTCTTACATTTCTCTAACGGCCGGCATGGATTTTATCCGTCCGGATGCGGTGCACGAGTTCAATTGAAGGTCTCGCATCTCGAATTCGGCACCCATTGCCATTCAAGATCTCTTCATAGACCCTTGTATGCAAATCATCAAACCCTGAGGAAAAGTCAAAGGCATCGTCGCCAACGGTGAGCGCACGATGAGCGTGCAGACCATTCGTCAGATGGCCATCAGGCAAATCGTCTACATCGATGGATAGGAACCAGTCTATCGTCGCCCTCTCGAGATGCAGCTGGCCTCTAAACTTGTCGGCCTGCCGCTCATACACCGCCGACTCTTGGACGGCTCCGAACAGCCAGATCAGAAGATCAAAAAAGTGGATCCCGATATTCATAGACAAACCGCCGGACTTGCTCGCCTGGCCTTTCCAGCTTTGGTGATACCAAGGCCCACGCCTTGTCACGTACTGGAGGCTGCACTCAAAATGCTTATCGGGGTTCGCCTCCACCAGCTCTTTTAAGCGCCGAGCTTCTCTGTGCAGCCGTAGCTGCAGGACGGTGTAGACGTGGCTGCCATATTCACTCTCCAGCAGTTCAAGCTGATCGAGGTTCCACGGGCTAATAACCAACGGCTTTTCGCAGATAGCATGTGCATCCAGACGCATCGCGAGCCGGCAGTGCGCGTCATGCAAATAGTTTGGCGAGCAAATACTAATGTAATCGACAGCATTGTCGTTGCTCGCGCGCCGCAGCTTCTCTAAATGGCGGTCGAAACGCTCGACCTCAGTAAAAAAACGACAGCCTGGGAAATAGCGATCTAAAATACCGACGCCATCATAAGGGTCACAGGCAGCCACTAGTTGATTACCTGTCTGATGTATCGCCTTCATGTGTCTCGGGGCAACAAATCCTGCAGCGCCCAGCATTCCGAATACAGCCATGATTTCACCTAAGCTAGTCCTGATGGCGAGACTATGCGTTAGAATCGGTTCCAATTTCAACCGATTCTCATCCGAATTGGAGCAGACATCAAATCCGGTAATATCGGGTATTCTGTCGCCGTCCCTTCCGAATGAGCAACCCCGCGCTTCGCCAGTTTTTTAGCATTCGGCGCGCACGAGCGCCGCTGATTCCTAACGCCTCGCCAAGAAGTGTGCTTGTCAGCATGCCGTGCAACGCGAGGGCGTCTTGCGCGGCCTGCGGGAGGTCTGACTGCTCCTTACAGGGCACTCGGAGGGCGCTCTCAGCCTCTTCGGCGAAGAGAGCGGCCATGAGCGGCTTTGCTGAGCTCTGCCCATCGATCAGCGCATCGAACAAGCCTCGTTTGCGGTCTTGGGTTCGAATGACCCGCGCTTCGATTGTACCCCGAGTGATGACCTTATATGTGATTACGGGCCGCTCTTGTCCAATCCGATATGCGCGGTCCATGGCCTGATTTTCAATTGCCGGATTCCACCATGGGTCCAGCAATACGACTCGGTCTGCCCCCGTCAGGTTGAGGCCAGTGCCGCCCGCTGTCAGACTGATTAAGAAAACGCTCGGGCCGCATTCGGTGTTCCACGTCTCCTGCAGTCCCAAGCGGTCTCGAGTGCGACCATCTAAGTACAGAAAGTCGATCCCGAGGTCTTCGAGATCAGCGCAGACGTTCTTAAGCAGAGAGGTCCATTGACTGAATACAAGAAAACGATGCCCTGATCTGATTTGCTCCGGAAGGAACTGTCGAAGCCATGCCCGCTTCGAGGATGGTGTTGTATCTATCCCCGGCACAATAGTTGGATCTGCAGCGATTTGGCGAAGCCGCATCATGATTTCGAAGAAGGCGAACTTGACTTTGTGGAAACCTTCTTTCGCGATTCGGTAGCCAATCCGACGACGACCGGCGGATTCATAGTCTCGGTATACGAGAGCCTGCTTGTCGCCCATTTCACATTCGACATATTGCACTTCTCTGGGCGGGAGTTCGTTTAACACCGAGTTTTTGAGCCGTCTTAGAAGATACGGCTGGATGCATCTTTGCAAGTAGCCAATCTGGCGCGCTCGCGCTTCGCCGGATGCGCCATCGGAAAGAGACCGAAATAGATGCAGAAAAGTTCGACGTCCGCCAAGAAGGCCAGGGACAACAAACTCCGTCACACTCCACAGCTCATCCAACGAGTTCTCGAACGGCGTACCCGTCATTGCAAAGCGACAATGGGCATTGAGCCGCCGGCACGCTTTTGCCGTCTGCGATGTGGGCGTCTTCAGGTTTTGGGCCTCATCGACTGCAATCACACGCCAATGAGGTTTCGACAATGTGCCGATATCTTTGCGAAGCACGGCGTAGGTTGTAATGACGACGGGCGTCTCCGGGCAGAGCCTTCGTTTGCTGCCATAATACTTATGTATCTTAAGGGCAGGCGTAAATCGTTGACACTCGGCAATCCAGTTATCGATAACCGAAGTGGGCACAACGATGAGGGACTGCTCACCGAGCTTGTGTGATGAATGAACTCGGTCGAGCAAGGTGAGCATTTGAATGGTTTTGCCGAGCCCCATATCGTCGGCAATCAGACCACCGAGCCCCTGGCTGTAGAGGTTAAACAGCCAGCGGACGCCCTCCTGCTGGTAGGTGCGAAGGTAGTCAGGCAGTCGGATCACCTCCACATCGGCTTGATGCGGCATATACTCGATCGCATGCACCTGGAGGCATGCCAGAAGCTCAAGCAGCGGACTGATGGCCACCCAAGGTATTAAGGATTTGTGTAGGCGCGAGAGCAGTGACCAATCGTATAATGCCGTAGCATGACGTTCGAGCCAGCTCGCCGGGAGTTCGACACATCGCCCATGGATGGTCAGCGACTTCTTGCCCGACCAAAATGCACTGAGAATCGTCGTGAGATGCACAGTTTTGTTATCTGCGGTCTCAAGGCATAAAGTGGTCGCGAAGCCCTCCTGACTCATCTCTCCGTTCAAGCGGACATACAGGTCTTCGTTCAGGGCGACACGCTCGTCAACCCGGCGCCTGCGAGGCCGGGCCGGCCGCCTTAGGTCGGGGTGCTGGAGAATTGTAAAGCGCCACGAGCCGCCTGGCTCGTGGCCTTCAGCCGATAACAGCACCTCGTCGAATGTACCCCACCAGGGTTTACACTCACGATTGGTGCAGTTGGCTACCCATGCCTCGGTTGGCATACCTACGAATTTGCCTACATGTCTGGTGACCCGTGTTTCTGTTGCTTTGAGAAAGCGGGCTTGCTCCGCTCCGTCGAGTAGCACCCAGCCATGTTCATGCGGGCTATAATGCGCAGCCTTATCAAGGTGCCCTAATGGAACCAATTCTTGATTCCTTACGCCGAAGCCGAAGCCGATATCTACCAATAGCTCATTCGGCTGTAACGGCTGCACCACTGCGTGCGACCCGTCACCGGCATAAAGTCGCCATTCAGACCCCTGCGGCCCCACCACAATGCCATCGTGGGCAAATGGGGCGTAGACCCTGGCTTTTGATAAGCAAGCCTCGAAGATTATCTCCTCTAGGACGGCACACTCATCCGCCAGCTGCCAGGCTGATACGGGGTCCGCAGGCTCTATCCGTCTGAGGCGATCAAGATGCTGGCCAAGGCTTTTGAGCTCATTGATAATCTTTGCTTCGGCTACCGAAGAGCACTCGGCACACATCATCCAGCCCGACCTGAATGAGAAGAGCGGATGGTAAGAGTATGGGGGCGGCTCGTCAGGCTTGACGAGAAAGAGCTTCGTTGGGGGGCTCGTAAATGATCCCTTCTTTTGGACTCTAAATGGTCGCCTTCTAGATGAACTACCATCTCCTTGGTGCCACTGGGCGGCAAGAACCACAGCCGCGAGATGAACCGACCTGTGGTTGTCCCACTCAAGGCGGCTCTGACCAGGCACGGCCTCTACACCAATACGCTCACCATCAGCTAGCTGATAGACGCCTCCTGAGATCAGCTGCACATCAGCGAGCAGTGCGCGTAGCTGGTGGAACTGCGCAACACTCCAACCGCGAGTTAGGAATGAGAACAGGCTGTCCGGCAGGCGCCATTCCACAGGGCAAGTCCTAACCTGCGATAGGCTCAAGTTATCGAGCGTAATTTGGAAATCGAGGCGCACGTGATTATTCCCAAAGTGACAAGCTCGTCACCATACTCCGGTTGCAGTTAGACCGCACTCAATTTTCTAACCTTGGACGGCTCTCATTTAGTTGAGTGAATTCCGCTTCGGTTTGAGTTACGCTTGCCAAAACCTTGGAGAGTTGGTGATGGATTCGAGCTGCCTTTATTTAGTTGACGGCTCCGGCTTTATATTTCGTGCCTATTACGGAATCCGTGCGCCAATGACCGCCACGGATGGAACGCCGACGAATGCCGTGTACGGCTTCACTCGGCTTCTCATGAACCTGGTTCGAGACCGACAGCCCACAAATTTAGCAGTGGTCTTTGATCCGCCCGGCCCTACATTTAGGAACGAAATGTTCGCTGAATATAAGGCCAACCGTTCAGAGCCTCCCGACGACTTAAAACCACAATTCGGCCTGTGCCGTAAGGCTGTCGAAGCGTTTAATATTCCTGCGGTTGAGGTGGCAGGCTACGAAGCCGATGACGTTATCGGCACGCTCGCTCAGCAGTGGGTGTCTAAGGACGCCGAACGAACCTGCGTCATTGTGACCGCCGACAAAGATATGATGCAACTTGTCACCGAACGCATCACCATGTGGGATGGCAAGGAGAAGGATACAGATATTCAAGGGGTTTTGACTAAGTTTGGTGTAGCGCCAGAGTGCGTCGCCGATCTGCTCGGCTTGGCGGGTGATTCTTCGGACAATATCCCAGGCGTACCCGGGATAGGGCCCAAGACCGCCTCTACCCTACTGCAGAAATACGGTTCGATGGAGCAACTGCTTGCGTCCGCAGGGGAAATCAAGGGCAAACGAGGGGAAAACCTTCGAGAGTTCGGCGACCAAGCGATCCTGTCACGTGACCTCGCGACGATAAAGATTGACGTGCCTGTGAATGTTGACGACGCAGCGCTCCGAATGGAAGACCCTGACCCCAATGTTTTGGGGGATTTCTTAAGGCAGCTGAACTTTAAGCGAATACTTTCTGAGTTTAGCCTCGAAGACAAAGCGGTCTCAAAAGTTACCGTGGACCGTAGCGCTTACCGACTTATCCTGTCTGAAGAAGCACTCAGCGAGACGGTTGAAGCCATCAAAACAGCCGGATTCTTGTCATTCGACTTGGAGACGACATCGCTTAACACGCTGGACGCAGAGATTGTGGGCTTCGCGCTGGCGTGGGCGCCAAATCAGGCTGCATATGTGCCGGTCGCGCACGCCTACCCTGGGGCTCCGGCTCAGCTCTCATTGGAGACAGTCAATCGCCACCTTGAGCCGTTATTGAGGGACAAGGCACTGCCCAAGGTGGCTCAGAACGTAAAATATGAGCTCAAATGCTTGGACAGGATCTTGGGTTACTCTATCGAAGGTATGGCATCGGACACAATGCTCGCCTCCTATCTCCTCGACCCAGGTCGCCGTCAGTTCGGCTTGAACGAGTTGGCCATCGATGTGCTTGGTCATAAAATGTTGACGTTCAAAGAGGCTACGGGGGGCGATGATACGCATGGGGCTTTCGCCCGGGTGCCGTTGGACACCGCTACCGAGTATGCAGCCGAGGATGCTGACATTACGCTCCGGTTGCATCATGCGATCGCGCCCAAAGTTGAGGCGGAGAAGCTTGGCGCCTTGCTGCGAGATGTGGAGCTGCCGCTCGCCCGCGTTATCGCTGATATGGAGACGACCGGGATACGCCTCGATAAGCATGTATTGGAGTCACAGTCGAAAGCGTGCGGCCTGAGGATTCAGGAGCTTACCGATGAGATTCATGGGCTTGCCGATGGCCCTTTTAATGTGGACAGCCCGAAACAATTGGCCGAAATATTGTTTGAGAGACTCGGGCTGCCCGCTGAGAAAAAGACCAAAACGGGATTCAGTACAGATCAGCAGGTCCTGGCGAATCTTGCGGCGTTGCATCCGCTGCCAGAGAAAGTGCTCGAGTACCGCCATTTGACGAAACTGAAGAATACGTATTTGGATACACTTCCGAAGATGATCCATGAACGTACCGGCAGGATTCATACATCTTTCCATCAAGCCGTTGCCGCCACGGGGCGGCTGAGTAGCAGTGATCCGAACCTGCAGAACATACCGATCCGTACCCCGGAGGGCCGCGCTGTCCGCAAGGCCTTCATCGCGCGGGAGGGGCATAAGCTGCTTAGCGTCGATTACAGCCAGATTGAGCTGCGGCTGCTCGCTCACTACTCGGACGACCCAGGTTTGATAAAGAGTTTTGTTGATCGGGCAGACATACATCGGCGGACGGCAGCTGAAGTATTTGGCGTCTCAGAGGCGGAGGTGACGCCCGAACAGCGCCGCCAAGCCAAAGCTGTCAACTTCGGCCTCATGTACGGCATGAGCGCCTTTCGGTTGAGTAATGAACTAAAGATACCCCAAAAGACAGCCCGCGGAATCATCAAACGCTACTTCACCCAGTATGCGGGTGTGCGGTCTTACTTTGAACGCGCCGTAGCGGAAGCGCAGGATACCCAGAAGGCGACAACCATACTCGGCCGAACACGCACGCTAGCACACATTAACTCGCAGTCGTTTAACCTAAAGCAGCAAGCCGAGCGGCTCGCCATCAATACGCCTATTCAGGGGTCGGCTGCAGACCTCATCAAGCTGGCCATGCTCAATCTGGATGAGGCGCTGTGTAACGCAGGGCTGGGAACCCGCATGCTGCTCACCGTTCACGATGAACTTATCCTCGAGGTGCCGGAGCATGAAGTGGACGCTGTCGTACCACTCGTCCGCGAGACTCTCGAGAGTGTATTCGAACTCAAAGTCCCCCTTGTTGTAGACATCGGGGGCGGCGACAACTGGGCGGAGATCCACTAAGATGACGGACCCGGGGGCTCTTCAAACTTCGGCGGACATTGGCGAACTTCGCCGTCGAATTGCGGAACTAGAAGAGGTCGTTGGTTCTCAAGAAGAGCGGCTCGATGGGTTGCTCCGAATCGCCGCGAATCTGACGAGCAGTCGCGAGCCTAAAAAGGCCATGAAGGTCATCGTCGACGATATCTCCAAGCTGATGCGCGCGTCGCGGACGACCATCTACGAGCTGTGCCGCGAGGAGCGGCTGCTAAAAGGACTGGCGGTGCAGGGCTCGGGTAGCCTTCAGGTGGGCATCCCGTTGGGTCGTGGTGTCGCTGGCCAAGTCGCCCTCCGAAACCGCCCTATTAATCTGAAGGATGCTTATCAGCACCCTCACTTTGACCCAAAGTTCGACAAGTTGACGGGGTTTAGGACGAAATCGATGCTCTGTGTACCGATGCGTAACAGTAAACGCGAGGTCATCGGAGTCGTCCAGGTGCTTAATAAGGCACAAGGTTACTTTACACTGGAGGATGAGACGCTGCTGGCCTCACTTGCGACGCAAGCGGCGATTACCCTGGAGGCGCTGCACTTGCAGCTAAGGCTAAATATCGGTAACGCAGAGCTTCGTGATCTATCGACCCGGCTGCGCCAGAAGCTACACGAGCTTGAACTGCTCTATGATAATGAGCGTGCCATGGCAGAAGCTGAAGAGCCTGTCGATCTCGCGGCATGGGTTCTCAGTGTGGCAGCACGAGTAACGGGCTGCGAGTTCGCTGCGCTATTCTTGCCCGAAGAGAGCGGTTTTGGCCCCGCATGGGTACGGGGAGGCGATGCCAATGCGCCCTTGGAGACAATCGCACGGGTTGAGGTTGGCGATGGGGTACTTGGGAGAACCGCAAGTCGAGGGCAAATCCTCAATCTTGCAGGGGAAGAGTTTGCGCGCCTCGATGTGCCGAGGAGCGTCGGCGGTGAAAGTTCACGCCTCGTTCTTGACGCTCTCGCCGTTCCGCTCGTCGACGGAACGAGTACGATTGGCTCCCTTGGGCTATTTAACAGGCGCGGTCTTGAACATCGCGATCAGAGTGCAGATGAGCAGCTCGCTGTATTGATAGCCGGGCAAATGGCGCGGGCTGTCGAAAGAATTGCAGCTCGCCGCAATGCGCAGCAGCATGATCGCCTCATGACGATTGGGCAAATGCTCAGCAGTGTCTTGCATGATTTGAAGGGGCCTATGACGGTGATTAGTGGCTATAGCCAGCTGATGGCTGTCACTAATAATGATGAAGAACGTGCCGCTATGGCGGATGCGATTCGTCGTCAAGTTCACCAATTTAACGATATGACGCGAGAGGTCATGGCGTTCGTGCGTGGAGAGCGCCTCGTATTTGCGCGCAAAGTCTACCTAAGTCGATTTGTGAAGTCGGTTCAAGAAGTGCTTGCGCCGGAATTCGAGGCTGGTAGCGTGTCTTTCGAGGTGATCAACGAAGCAAAGCTGCCCGGATGGTTTGACGAAACGAAGATGATGCGTGTCATTACCAACATCGCCAGGAATGCTCGACAGGCCCTGGGCGGCGACGGAGAGGTTCGATGGATTCTTTCAGACAGCACCAACTCGGGCACCCTCTTTCAGATAAAGGATAACGGTCCGGGAATCCCAGAATCAATAAGGGACACAATCTTCGACGCCTTCACAACGTCTGGCAAGCCTGAAGGTACCGGATTGGGACTGGCGATTGTTCGCCGTGTGGTCGAAGATCATGGTGGTTCAGTGTCCTTTACGACCGCTACCGGCAAGGGGACATGTTTTACGATCCATTTACCGGGACCGCCGGCGGACGCAAAGACAACACCACCTGAAGCTCCGGGCGTACTTATCAACGTCTAATTTTCAGAGAAACTACCGATGACTCAGAGCATATTCTTATCTTTCTTTACCAATCCATCTGGCGGCCTTACCTGCCAAATGGCTACAGCGGATGGGCATTCGTCTTACGAAACAATGGTCCCGCCGGAAGAAGCGTCCCGCATCGATGCATTGTATGACGCCCTGCGCCAGGGGGCGCATCATCCTGACCTAGTCGATGAAATAGGTCGACGGCTCGGCAAGCTTGTCTATGCCGGTGAAGGTGGTGACCGATTGCGAGACGCGGCAGGTCAGGCCGAACTTGGCACGCTCTTTGTGAGTGCAGAAGGCCGAATGCAGGCGTGGCCTTGGGAGCTTATGCTAGATGAGGCCACTGGCGTCTATCCAGCTTATGAGTCAGGTTTGGCACGCATCGTGGGACCCAAGACCACAGGTGAGCCGTTCAAGGGCGGCTGCCATGGCCTCATTGTCGTACCCAAAACCCACGGCAAAGCAAAGGCTAACGCGCTGCAAGCTGCCATGCGAGCACTCGCTCGTCGCCATCAGCTTGATGTGTTTCCGGCCGACCCCGTGACTGGCCCGGGAGTGCGCCGGCTACTTGAAAATGGCAGTATTCTGACACACCTTGAAGGCGTCGAGGGCGAAAGCGTTGCATTTGATGATGGCATCGTTCCCATTAACCGTATTGGGTTAAAGTCAAGCAGCTGGTTCGCATTTGCATCCGGCATCAAAGGGAGTGCAATCGCGGCTCAGCGGCTGCGGGAGCATGGCGTCGTCAACAGTCTGGGGCTCCAGTTTGAACTGGAACCATACCAAGTGTCGGCCGCCCATCGGGCATTTTATCGCGCCCTATCAAGCGGCGAGAGTATCGCCTCAGCCCTTTTGGCAACCAGGACTGAACTGTATCGCATCACCGGTCAGAATCCCCTCGCCTGGGCTGCGCCAGTCCTCTATACAGCCCCGGTGGATCACGGCGTCGAAATGCCGGCGCTTGCGCCATTTCCACCCGCATCGGAGCTCGTCAAAGCGATTCAACAGGACGCCTTGCCGAGCCCGACTGGTTCAGAAAGGCCCCATGAAGCGATCTTATCGCGGCCGGGCGCCCCGATGTCGGCGGCGGTTTTTGTCTCCGAGACCCTCAGGGCGCTGTCCCTCGGGCTGGGCTCCCCCGAAGAAAGGCAGCTCCGCGCCGTCGCCCTGAAAGCGCTTGGTGGCCAGCAGAATAACGCGCCATCGACGATCGATAACTTGAGCCCAGCGGAACGAATCAAGGTTCTAGCCGACGCTTTGATCACGAGCTTAGCGTCGCCTGATGAGCATCTTGGTCGCCCAACGGATTACGAGGAGGCCATTGAGCGGGCTGCCTCTGGTCACGCCGTGACAGCAAATTCCATGCGTAGGCTAGCTGGCGCAGTGAGGGCGCATCAAATGATCTGTATCGTTGGCGATGATATGCCGGGTATGACCGCACTCGCGGGCGCAGTATGCGCTGACATTTACAAGTTTCACCCAAGGCTTACGGCCCCAGGAGGAGGCGCCTTGCTGTCACCGCCGCATCCACAAGGCCGCTCGACCGCAGGCTCCCCGGGGGGCGTGCTCTGGCGAACGATCGCAAGCAATTGGCGTCGAGACGAATTGGAGTTTTTTCAGCCAGAGCAGGCTGACCCACAATCTAGAATGCCGCTTGCATCGAGGCATTCCAACGGCTGGCGTATCCACAAGGGTGGCTGGCTGGTGATCCCTCACGCTGAGCTGATGGACGAAGCGACACTAACAGCTCTTAATCAGGCACTCGCGCGTGGGGTGCTCGAGCTTAATGCATCCGATGGTCAACCTGTCCGAATTGCCATTCCACGAGACTTTCGGATTCTGATGTGTGCTCGTTGGGAGCCGGCAGGCCTGCCTTTGGCCATCCCTACCCTCTCTACACAGTGCGCTTTTGACGAGACTGCGATGGCACGATGGCTCGCCGTGGCCGAAGCACGGGTGGGTCCGCCGCCTGATTCCGCCGCGGCGAACGCACGCCGAATTGCGGCAGATCAGCTCAGAGCGCTGAGCGGGCTACTCGGTCTAGTTTTTGAGCCGAGCCACACACTCATGCACGGCACGTTGTGCGATGCCATCATTAATGGTGGTGAACCACGAAGGGCAGCGTCCGCCGCACTTCAGCGAAACCTTCAAGGACGATTTGAGATGCACCCGAAGCACGTTGGCCTATATGTGGAGCAAATCGTGTCACACACAAGCGCTCATGACGCCCGCGATGCAGTTAAAGGGCTCTTACGGGCTGACGGGTGCAAGACGGAAGCTTATGTCGAGATGCTTGGCAAGCATGGTGGGTCTATTGATGACGCCCTACCGCAGCGGCTAACTGTGGTCGACCAGGCGCCCGATCACGTCTTTACGACATTTGCGTAGCTTAAGGCTTGACATCTAGGCGCATGCGTCTAGTTTGCAGCCAACGAATTAGGCGAGCGGTATGAAAGAAGATCTGTACGAACTCTTGGGTGTTGATAGAGATGTCGATGCAAGCGCACTGAAGAAGGCTTATCGCAAGCAGGCGATGCGCTACCATCCGGACAGGAATCCTGACAATGAAGAAGCTGAAGCGATGTTTAAATCTGTCAGCTATGCATATGAGGTGCTGTCAGATGAGGATAAGCGTTCCGTTTATGATCGATACGGGCACGCAGGCCTAGAGCAGTCGGGCGGAGGTGGCTACCGAGATGTGAACGACATCTTTAGTAACTTCGGCGATCTTTTCGGCGACCTTTTCGGGTTCGGCGGAGCGCGTGTCAGTCGACGAGGTGCAGATCTGAGGCTCTCACTTCGCTTGACGCTAGAAGACTGTTTGGCTGGTTTTGAAGAGGAAATCCAGGTGCCTCGCCATCGTAACTGCCAGCCTTGCGGTGGGTCGGGTGCGGCCCCTGGCTCTTCACCTGTGGCATGCAAGACGTGTGGAGGCCGCGGGCAGGTTGTCGTTAATCGTGGTTTTATCGCCATGCGCTCGACGTGCCCGAGCTGCCAAGGCGCTGGCCAGGTCATTGAGACCCCTTGCAAACAGTGCGGCGGGGCCGGCCAAGAAAGAATTCATGACAGCATTAAGGTGAAGATTCCTGCTGGCGTCGATGATGGTAACCGACTCAGGCTTCCAGGCAAGGGTGAAGATGGCCCACCGGGCGGTGAGCCCGGTGATCTGTATGTGGTCATCCAAATCGAGGAGCATCATCGCTTTGAGCGTGCAGGCGATGACCTACAGGCGCTTCTGGATATCGATATGATTCAGGCCACCTTGGGGGATTCAATTGTCTTTGAGGGGATCGATGGCCCTGTGGATGTTACGGTGCCTCCGGGAACGCAACCAAATAAGGTGATCAGAGTGCCTGGTGAAGGTATGCCTTCGCTGCGGACGCCTAGTCAGCGCGGCAAGCTCAATTTGCTGGTCCGCGTCAGCATCCCTAAGGAGATCAACCAAACACAGCGTGATTTACTCGAGCGATTCAGAGACGAGTCTTAGCTCACTCTTCACGTCTAGCTATTCGCGTCTAGCTATTCGCGTCTCCAGGTATACTATAAGCTCTTCCACGATCGTCTCAACGCTTTGGGCGCCTGGTTGAACCACTATGTCCGCCTCTAAAGGCGGCTCATATGGAGCACTCACTCCAGTAAACTGAGCAATTTCGCCGAGCCTAGCCTTGCGGTATAGGCCCTTTGGGTCTCGCGCTTCACAAACGGCCAGTGGCGTCGCTACATGGACCTCGATAAACTTTGGATGCCCGACAATGTCACGTGCCATCGCTCGTGCAGCACGGGTCGGCGAGACAAATGCACATAAGGTCAACAAGCTCGCATCGCACATGAGGCGGGCAACCTCAGCAACTCGCCTCAGGTTCTCCATGCGGTCCGCCGCCTCAAAGCCGAGGTCACCACACAGACCCTGTCGCACGTTGTCGCCGTCGAGCACGGTGCAAAAGAATTTGCGCTCCACCAACGCTTTTTCGAGCGCCATTGCGATGGTGCTCTTTCCGGACCCCGAGAGCCCCGTAAACCATAAGACTAGCCCCCGCTGCCCCAGCCGGTCGCGTCGCTGTTCCGGCGAGATTACATTGGGATGCATAACGGTATTGGGTGACTTCAATCTTGACTCCGAGCTTGAGCAGACGTAAACGGAACCGACTCTAGTCAAAGAACACTATCGAGACAAGCCTTGCTCCGCGGACGTTGGCTAAAATACAGGCCCAACTGGGTAGACTGGATTAATACGGAGGTGAGACAGTGGATTCAAACACCTATCTTCAGAGGATCCAGGATGCTCGACAAGCTGCTCTTTCGAGCAACGAGTCATCTCTTGCGATCTTTGATGAGTTGGAGCGTTTACTGCTGCGTATCGATACCGCCAAGCTGCCCGCAAGGACCCATTCGGAACTACAGCGGTTCATAGAATCCGATCGCTCTATGCAACGCGCGCGCATGGCCTTAGTTTCATCACTGGACGGGATTCTCAGGCAACTGCAGGCTGCTGCCGATGATGTCCGGCCACAGCAGACCGGCATGCCCGCTTATGTTGGTACCGTCGAGCTGCCTGATGTTGACCTATCGGACCTCATGGAGCATCGCGCGCCTCCATCTCATGCGGTGGAGTCCAAGTTAGCCCTCGAGCCCGCCGGGGAACCCGACTGGATGGCCCAAGTCGTCTCACTGAGCGAACCCGAGCAAGAATCCATCATGCCTTCGGGTGTGGCTGTCTATGAATCGGTCGATACCGCGGTCGACCCGTGGGACAATCTTGATATCCCTGAGTTGGCAAACGGGGGTGAGCTACAGCCACTTGATCGGCTTGCAGAACGCCGCGGTGAAAGTGGTGGCGCTGCTACCCTTACCCCAAAAACAACGGCGGAAGCCAGTGAGTATGCAGCGGCCGGGAAGCCTTATCGTCCGCATATGGAAAAGGACGACGAGCTGTCGATGGCGCTCGATAAGCTTCTTTCTCAGCCACCAAGACCAGTTCCGCCACTGCCTGCCGAGCCGCAGCCTGCCACGCGGGATACCGTGCAGATCCCCCTCAACGTCACGGCGGTCATACGAGCGGGGCAGCGGCTCGTATCCGCACACACCGACCGGGTGGGCCCACATGGCATATTTATCACTGCGCGCGCGCAACTCGAAGTCGGACAGATAGTGCACCTCTTCTTTGAGTTAGAACCAGGGCGTCAGGTTGGCGTCAACTGCAAAGTCATGTCGCTCGAGTCGTCAGGTACAGGTTGGTTGACAAACTTAAAGTATCTTGATCTACAGGAAAAGACACGTCAGCTCATTTTGTCGGCAATATCTCGCTTCGCTGGCATTTCTGAGACATAACTCTGATGAAGGACCAACGGGGAGCCATTTGTGACCGCCTTTCTTGTTTCCGTCGAAGTTAGCCCTGACCGTCCCGGAGGCGAGATCCCCGCCCGCGTGTCACTGCGCAACCTCGAGGCTTTGCCACGGTTGCAGATGCTTTCCGAGCGTTACGGCATCTGTCCAATATATTTGATGAGTTACTCCGCGCTGAGGAATTCCAAAAGGTCTTGGTTTCAAAGCGTTAGACAGTCTAAGCGCGCTGAGCTTGGTTTGTACTACCAAAGCTGGGCTACACCTCCCTTCGAAGCGAGCGAAAATCGCCTATCACCCACTTCGATGAGTGAGATGACCGCTCAGCAAATCCAAAACAAATGGCAACACCTCTACGATGAGTTCCAATCAGTTTTTGGTACGCCCGCCAGTTTTGTGAGTGCCTATGGCGGCGGCGTGGCCGGTGCGACCCTGCAGTTCCTTGAACGGGCCGGAATTAAGGCTGACCTCTCGGGTCGCCCGGGCGTCGATCTGACGCTGCAGGCAGGCATCGATTGGCGGCAGGCGCCTCGCTCCGCGTATCACCCGAGCCGGCAGTCAGCCAGTACTAGGGGCCACTGCCCCGTCCTCATGCTACCCCTGACCACCGGCTCTACATGGCTAGATGGTCTTGCGGGTATCCCTGTCGACGCCTTGATTCGCAAAGGCGGCATGGCCGGGCGCCTCATCGAAGGCGGCGCCCGAAGGTTAGGCCAGATTGAGGCGCTGGATCCAGCGCCTATCGGACTCAGCGCGATGCAAAGCATTGCAGACTCGGCGCTCGCCCAATCACTCCCATTTATACACATGCGTATTCGGTCTGAGACTCTGACGCCCGGCACGTCTCGCTATTCCGATAATGACACCGATACGGCAAAGGTTCTGGACAAGATTGACAGTTTTTATAGGTATGCGGTTGACACGCTTCGGCTGGCCCCCATGTCTATCTCCGCCTACACACAGCTGGAGACTGAGCCAAGCCCTTAATGCGTCAGCAGTTTGCCAAGCTCAGAGTCGATCTGGGCCGCGACGCTATCAATGCTGCCTGAGAGCGTAACCCCGGCGGCTCGCGCGTGCCCTCCCCCGGTTTTCTCGCAGCGCTGGGCCAAGTCGGCAACGTCAACCCCCCCGCGGCTGCGTAAGCTGACTTTAATACAGCCGTCAGGCCTCTCCACAAGCAGCGCTCCGACCTCTACGCCCTCTACGAAAACGAGGTCATCGACCAATCCCCCGGTCTCAGCCCCATTCACCTCGCTTGCGTTGAGCGCGGACCAAACGTATTGCCCGTTAAAGCGGACTCGCATGCGGTTGATCATCGCGCCCTTAAGCCGAACCTTATCCTGGGCTTGTTCGAGTAGCACCTTTTCTACAACAGCGCGGTGGTCGAACCCAGTCTCGATGAGACGGGCCGCAATCCGCAGCGTTTCGGGAGCGGTGTGGCCATATCGAAAGATCGAGGTGTCGAATACAAGGCCCGCATAGATCGCCTTCGCGATATCTTGGGTGAGTGGAAGCCCCCAGTGGTCACATAGCCGCAAAATAAGCTCCGTGGTACTGGCCGCAGAGGCGTCATGCAAAGCGATGTCGCAAGCATGACCCGCACTACTTTTATGGTGGTCGATGATTCCAGAACGTCTTGCCGCCTGATAATGCTCTGTCGCACTTCTAAGCCGGTCGGGGTCCCCATCGAGCACAATCGCCAAGTCGCGGGTCTTGACGTCGGTCGTCGCGGCGAGCTTAAACAATGACGCATCTGGCACAATACAAAGATAGCGCTTTGGTAGCTCTTCATGCGTGATGCATTGGACCGCCTTGCTTGGCCATTGGGACTGAATGGCGAGCGCTAGGGAGACGATTGCCCCTACGGCGTCCCCATCAAGCTCCGTCGTCGTCAACAAGATTGACTCGGCTCTCTCAATCGCGCTCGCAAACCCAGCGATCATCCCTCGCCCCCATGGTTGTCTACCTCTACATACACCAACCCACAGTAGCGATCAATGAGCCCAATCAAGGCGCTACATTTCAAGGCCATCGTCGTTGTCAACAAGTCGTGAAGTGTCAACACTGAGGATGTTGTCTAACTGGATTAACTCGGCTGCATCGAGGCTGAACCGCGGAGCACCGACAGCCTCGGTGCTCCCAAGCATTGGGTCGTTATTCCCCTCTCCATGACTTCGGCGCCTTGTGCCACCGCAGCCCGTGGCGACCGACATCACATTCCATTCATTAATGCCCCCATTTTGCTCGGTGTCATGACCTAACTGCAGCGCGTGCCCGATCTCGTGAACGATCGTGGTAACCAAGGCCTCTTCTTGTGTCACAAAGGGTATAGGCGGCGGATCGTTAAGGCCACACCGGGGGAACAAAGATTCGATTGTGTCTACATAAATCAGGACACCCGTACGCTCTATATCATCATTATGCGTCACCACCTCTCCTGCCCGAGTGTCCAAATCCGATCGCCTCGCGGAAAAGATCAGATGCAAGAGTCGTCCAAAGGGAAAGCCTGCCGGCGCGTCCGCCAGCACAGGCCCCTCTTGGCTCAGCATGGATTGCCTCGGCGTGAAATCACCGTCGAAGTCTCGTACGACGAGGCTAACCTGGTCTTCGAAAAAATGTACTTGCAACGCCTCGACGCCCATCTCCCAAAATTCTGACAAATCACGATAAGCTGCGCGCACGCCCTCAAAAACAACCGGGTTTGGCAGACGCCCTTCCATGGCGTCCACTTCTACAAGCAGGTCTCTTAGGAATGGATGTGGCCGAGCACCGGCGCCAATGCTTTCAAGTCTGCCCGCCGCCTGCTCTTGGAGCGCCGTCAAGCCATCCCTGTCGAAATCCTCAAGACCGTCCGGCACACCGTCGCTATCCGTATCGCGATTCTGCCAATCGAGCCTCTCGGGGTCGCCCGCCCCGCGCTCCCATCCATCATCAAGGCCGTCGCCATCCGTGTCACGCCCAACCTCCATCAGGGGGTCCTCGCCCACCATCTGATCCAGCGACACACCGACGTCTACAGGCGTGGCGCCAGCGTCGGGGCGTTGAATTTCAGCATCAATCCCCATGTCCGGTCGTGCGACAGTCGCCATATCGAGAATCAGGCCAGCGTCCGCCCCACCGGAGTCGCTCGAAGGCAGACGAAAATCGGGTCGAGGCGTACGGCCTGCTCCGTTGTCGAGAACGTTATACACGTAGGCATCACGGGTGACTGCGGTTGGACCCCCGTCCTCTCCACAACCAACCAGAATGCATACAACGCTGATAAAGGCACTGGGCCATAAAGCTTTAAACATTTTTTCGTTCACCTCAAGATCGCTTAGAGCTTAGACGCGCACGTCCACCGTGTCTAGCGGCCAGTGGCTCGCCCTCTTTTAAGTCGTACACTTCTTGCGCCGCCCCCCGCCAAGATGACGAGGGTTAAATCGTCGGTTCTCGGATCATGGGAGACAAGAAAGTCAATCAGGTCGACCGCATCGACCATGGCCACGGGTGACGCCCCAAGCACTCCGGCCGAAAAACGCAAGGTCTCTGGCATGCCCGCCTCTATCGGCAACCAGCTTACCGTTACGCCTTCGGAGTCATAATTGAAGCTGAAATCCCGCCCGAGCGCCTCAAGCAGCCTGGGGCGAGACTGAAATGCATCCCAAGTAGAGTTAAACGTTCGGCTCTCCTCGCGCAAGCCATAGGGCGCTGTCGAGCCATCGTGCCATAGCGAGATATGATGGTTCTCTTCGGCTAACAGGTCGAGCTGGGCCATCAACGTGTCCGGCGAGCCAGCAACAATACCAGATATCCACAGCGGCAAGCCGGCCAGCCGGGCTCGCTCCGTGAGATCGGCAAGACGCCCCTCGCTCAGCCCAACTTCTTCACCGATCTTGACCCAGCCGCTTGGGGCAAGCACATTGGGATACCCGTCCCGCCAGACTGGGTGCGCCCCAGCTGGTCCCTCGAGTTCTTCTACAAGCCGAAAGACGCGTCCATATTTTTCCTCGAGCACGCGCGCGACCGAATCAAATATCATAGAAACCCGTTCTCGAGTGGGCTCGCTACCAGCAAAACGAGGGGCCAGCATTGGGTGCACACCAACCACCTTGGCGTCTATGGGGCAGCGTTCAATCATGCGGGACCAGCCCTCCACGTAGAGTTCCCCATCCTCGAGCCAAAAGGACTCCCAGCGAGCCAGGGCGTCATCAGCTCGGCTTTTCAGCCAATCCGGAATGCCCGATGGTAACCCCCCCCGGGGGTCATCTCCGTACCCGGTCAGCACGACGGGCAGCTCTGCTGCTGTAGCGAGTGATACATGCCGGCAAATCCGCTCCATAAAAGCGCCGTCAAGCGTGCCCTCGAGTGGCATGAGGCCCTTTAAGGGAATAATGAGCTGCACGACGTCGATCCGAGCAGCCTTGAGTTGAGCATACTCTTCCGCTGTGTGGCCGGGCGTGGAGAGTGCGCTGCTCAAGCTGTCGCCCGATACCACCACCGAGACCAACGGTGCGTCGTTGACGCCAGGACGCGAAACCAGGCAGTTTTGAACCCCGATGGTGCTCCTGCTGGTCACCATGTCCGCCGTATTGCACATCGGCGTATTCGCATCGGGCACATGGGTATCCAACGAGCTGGCGTCAGGCATTCCTGCCTCTGGACTCAAGGCATCGAATGCACTGTCAGCCAACACTAAAGGACCATCCCGAAGCGGCGTTACGCCTTCATCGGCCGTGGACGCAATAAGTTGAGTCTGGCCGGAATCGCACCCCAGTAAGCTGAAAAAAACACCGAGAGATAAGTAGAGTGCCAGTAGACGCATGGTCCGATTATGTCTATCGGGGGCTTAAGAAACAAGCTGAAGCGCTTGCCCAAGTGCATCTATCCATGGTTCAACGTTGGCGTTGTGACTTTTAATCGTTGGGGTTACCTATGCGCGTCTTGGTTCTCATTATCGCAGTTGTGGGCAGCATTGGCTGCGGCGCCGATTCGGGTTCTGTCGCCGTTGACAGTGGAGTGTTCGGCGACGCTGGCACCGATTCAGATGGGGGCGTCGTCATCATCGAGCGCCCAGTCGCCTTGTTTGAGGTCGCGGACACACGAAGGGAGAGTCAATTCGGCTCCATCCCGTTTCCATCGGATGTCTACCGAGACGAAATGGGCCGCGTGAGCATAGACGGCTTCCCACACCAAGTCAGCGGCTCGATCGTTGAGAACCTGATTAAACATATTCGGGACTATACGGACGGCTTTGGGACAACCTCCACGATGTATCTACCCGTCGATGGGCCGCTCACAGAGGCTGCATTACCGCAGGCTCCCGCGGAGAGCTTAACTGCCGAAAGCACGCTGCAACTCGTCGACATCGATCCGTCGTCAGCCGAGTACGGCCGACGATTTCCGATCAATTGGCGTGTTCAGAACGCCGAGAGTTTGTATTTACCACCACATACGCTCAAAGTTCGACTGGTTGAAGGTCTAACGCTTCGCCCGAAAACTAAATACGCCCTAGTGTTGACCGATAAAATTGCACAGCCAGATGGCACCCTCAGACAATTGCTATCGGAAGAACAGCCCGATGGTCGACTGGACGACCTTTGGACGCTGTATGCACCATTGCGAGCCTGGGCAATGGAGTCCGGCATCACACCTGCAACCGCAGCCGTCTTCACGACTCAGGACCCGGTCACGGAACTGTTTGAGCTGCGGGACTTTCTGCACGAACAGCCCGTCCCTATCGCTCGTAACCTCGAGAGCTTAGGTCGCCGACTAGATCTTTTTGAGCTCTTCGTCGGTGAATACAGCGCCCCTCGTCTTCAATCAGGCGAACTTCCGTACCTTGAGGCGGGCTCCGGCGCCATACGTCGTGATGCAGATGGCACACCAACTATCGGTGGAATGGAGGACATCCGCTTTGCCGTCACGATCCCTACCGACGGCGTGATGCCTCCCGATGGTTGGCCTGTGGTTCTTTACGGGCACGGCACTGGCGGTGATTACACAAGCTTCGTTGACGCGAAAGTGGCGGTCACGCTGGCAAGGGCCGGTGTTGCGGTCGTCAGCATTGACCAAATCCATCATGGCTTCCGCGACCAGCGAGACAATGGCTGTAGCGCATCGGTCAACCCAACGGAGTGCGTATCGCTGTTGTTCTTTAATTTTCTCGTGCCAACGGCGGGGCGCGACAACGTTCGCCAATCCGCTCTGGATTTTGTCTCGCTCCTCAGGCTTGTCCGAGACTTTAACCGACAGGCAGAGGACGGCCTCATTAGGACGGTGCGCGGTGAGATGAAGCAGTCCGCCGACGCACCAGACGGCGGCATCAACGATGGAGGCGCGGAAGAAGAGTTGGACGCGGGTCAAAATGACGCCCAACTGGACGCAAGCGTCGCCGACGCCGGCCTTCCTGGCACAGCAGATGCCCAGACACCAGGCAGCGGCGCTGATGCCGAAGCCACAGCCGATGCCGGGGACCCTGCCGATTCCGGCAATGAGATGCCAGATGATTTTGAACGTCTACGACTCGATGGTAGCCGTGTGGTGTATATGGGCCATAGCCAAGGCGGGCTCAATGGGCCACTGTTTCTTGCTGCAGAGCCAGATATCAAGGGCGGGGTCCTGAGCGCAGCGGGCGCTTTGCTCGCAATCTCGTTGGAGCAGAAGACGAGGCCTATCAATATTAATGAGCTCATCGAAGCCCTTGTGCCAACGGCTGACGTCGGGGTTTTGGACCGCTGGCATCCGGTCTTGGCCGTTTTGCAGCAATTCATCGAGCCGGGCGACCCCGCGAACTACGCACCATTCTGGTTCCATGAACCACTCCCAGGGACCGCCCCCCGGCACATTTTTATGACCGCCGGCCTTGATGATGAATACACGCCGCCAGAGTCTATCTTCGCGCTGGCTGCTGCCGGCCGGGTGCCAGTAATCGAGCCCGTAATCGAGCCCATTGAACTCTTTGACGTATACGGCGTTGAACCAGCCGGCATTCCGCCTTACAGCGGCAACGTTGCCGGCGGTGAGGCGAGCGCCGGCCTGGTGCAAATTCGGGATATGGGTCACTTCGCGATCCAACAGAGTGTCACGCTGCGGAACCGATACCGTCGTTTTGTCGAGAGCATTTTTCTCGGAATGCCGTCTATCTTTTAGGGCGAACTCTTGATCGAACCGTACAGACGGTCTATGCCTGCTGTGTCCTGTGCTTTCAGTGGAGTAGAATATGGGGCCATTCGCCTACATGATGATCGGTATTGGGGTCGCAGTCGCGGTTGGTTTGCTGATTAGCAGACGAAAAAAGCAAGCTGATGCCAGGGCCGCCCAACGGCAAGAGACACTCTCTGGTGCCAATATTCAGAACGACATCAGCCGAGTCGGCGCTGGAGGCGTGCTCGCCCTGCCCCGCTTTTTACCAGGCGAGACTGGCAGCTTCGAGACCTACGTCAAATCACGCAATCGCTATTCGGATGGCGAGAGTACCTGGTACGAGTTGATTTGCGAGGATCAGGGTCGAGATGTCTTGGTCGAGTGGCAACGAGATGGTCGCTCGATTGTCATATCGGTCGGTCTTGCTGACCAAAACCCAACGCTGGACGACCTCGGTCTCGACGAAGCTGGCCTCATCGCCTACGACGAGGGTCAAGCTGAACACTTCACCTGGGGCGAACAAACCTGGACCTACGTCGAGTCTTGCGAACGACACTATTACGAGGGTGACGGCGCTGAGGGCGAGGGTCTTTATGCATGGGAATTCCGGAATGATGACAACACGCAGTTTCTGACGGTAGAGAAATACGCAGGCGAAGATGACTTCGAGGTCTATCATCAGCACCGGGTCCCTACAGACCAAGTCAATGTTTTCGATGCGGGGAACTCATGAGTAAAGCGGCTTGGACAGGCTTAATCTTGCTGGGCGGCGGGCTCGGTTTGACGATGTTCTTCTTGACGGCGGGCATCCCCGAGCAAGAGCTCAAGAGTCTTAAGACGTTTGAGCAGCAGCTCTCTCAGATGGAGACCCAGCACGAAGGCCAACAGAAGGAATTTGAGTCTATTATCGAGAGCGAGAAGGCGTTTCTGTCACCATTGCCTGACGTCTCCGCACTTAGGAATGAAGCGAAAGCGGTCGGCACAGAGATTCAAAATGTCCGAAAGGGACAGTTCGATGCCGCAACACAGCTTGCAAAAGAAAACAATCGGCGTAAACGGTTTGACCTGCGTGCTTTTGTAGCGACCGGCTCGGCCAAGCTTCGAACCATTCAGAATACGCAACGGATGAAAAGCATTATTGGGCAAGCGGAACGGCTTAAAAGCTACAAGATCAATAACGCAGGCCTGATTAAGAAAGCCCGTGAGGCTGTCTCGGCGATACCTCGAGACGGCGTTGGAGCGGCGCTCGAGAGCAAGGCTTCGGAGCTAAAGGCCAAATTCCCTGGTGCAGCATCCAAAATAGATAAGAAGCTGAACGCATTTAAAGCGCTTGGCAGCGTGCATGCCGATCTAGCGACCTTGAATGGCCTCGCCGACAAAAAGCCTACCGACTACCTCGCAACGGGCCGCCTCGCTGACCGAATCGTATCTGTTTCGCAGGAGTACGCGGCGCGGAGGGCTGAATTGACCAAGGACCTGGATACCTTGAGCGTCAGCATCGATAAAATTCTCATCGATATGATGCGCGATGGTGGCAAACCCCACCATAAGTATCGAATCATTACTGACCAAAAGTCCGTCGATACATCCTGGAAACAAGTGCCCGAGGCGTATTACCGCCTGCACGAAAACAACCTTGGTCTCACCTTGATGTCTAAACCTGCGGGCGTCTTTGAAGAGGATGCAAGCAAGGTGGCTGCCCCGCCGGGCTATAACTACGTTGGCAACAGTCGTTACGGTGAATGGAGGTATCGCAACGGAAGCTCCTACTGGGCCTTTTATGGTCGCTACCGCTTCATGCAAGACCTTTTTTGGGGCCCGCGGTATTACTCACCCATCTACCGGAGCGATTGGGACGGCTACCGCAGGAATGCGAGACGGGGGCGACCTTACTACGGTTCGGCTAAGCAATACGGGACCACAGGCTCTCGCACGAAGAGCCGGTTTAGCAGCAGTCGCTACATGAAGCGGGCGAAGACAACGGGGTATCGTCGGTCTGGCTACAGCGGCTCTGGCAGTCGTCGCAGCGGATACAGCGGCAGCCGCTATCGCGGATCATCCTACGGCGGATTTGGGAAGTAACCGATGAGTATGACAGAAATTCTCTATTTAGTAGGCAGCCTTCTTGTCAGCACCGGCGTGATCCTCATCGCGCGAGTCTTGTACGCCAAACTCGCGCCCTACAATGTTGACGCTGAACTTACAGAGGCCGATAACCCCGCAGTGGGCGTCGCGTTGTTCGGGTACCTTGGTGGCGTCATTTCGGTGATGCTTGCCCTGCTTCACACGGATTCCCATGGAAATGACACAGCGGAAGCACTCCGATGGGACCTCATCGAGCTTGCGTTCTATGGGCTCTTGGCCATCGGTCTTTTGAAGATCGCCGGATGGATCAACAATCAGTTCATCACGCGAGGCTTTGAAAATCAAAAGGAGCTTGTCGATGATCGCAACGTAGGCGTAGGTGCACTACTTGGCGGCGGTTATCTAGCAAGCGGCCTGGTGATCGCTGGTTGCCTGAGCGGCCGTATCGACCCCGAGTTGATTGGCGAGATGTCCCGCTTCGAGCGTCTTGGCTACGAAGTCACAATCGCCTTGGGCTTCTTTGCTCTAGGTCAGCTGGCGCTCGTCGTCTTCGCGCGAGTCTACACTGCCAGCCAGAAGGAAGACGTTCTGCACGAGATAGAGCGAGACTACGAGCATGAGGGGCGCTTTCATGGCGGCAACGCAGCCGCAGGCATGGCGTTCGGTGGCAGCTTAGTCGCATACAGCTTAATTCTCTTTGGCGGCGTGCATGGTGACTTCCACAGCTGGTCTGAGCAGTTGGCCATTTTTGGTAGCGCCGCGGCAGTAGGCCTTGTCGCACTACCGGCCTGGCGTCGCTTCGTCGACCTGATCATGCTTCCGAAAGCAGACCTTGCAAAAGAAATCTATGTCGATCGCAACACAAACGCAGCCCTCCTCGAGACGATATGCTTGCTCGGCCTCGCGTTGGTGGTCATGTTTATATTCCCAGAGTTTGCAGCGACCTAAGCGGTCGAATTCGCCATGAATACATCCGAACCACGCCTGGACGGGACACGTGCTCGGCGCTACGGCCTTGGAGCCGTGGTCATGTTTCTGGGCGGCAGCGGCCTCGTCTATGAGTACTGCATCTCAACCCTCGCGACCCATTTGCTCGGCAACTCAATCGAGCAATTTAGTGTGATCATCGCCTTGATGCTGTTCGCGATGGGCGTCGCGGGCCTCGCCCAGAAGTGGATAGCCGATGAGAGTTTAGTGCCCACCATTTTTGTGGTCATCGAGTTGCTTCTGGCACTGATCGGCGGCACCTCTGCCGTTGTTCTGTACATCGGCTTCGCGTGGATGGAGCACTTTCATCTTCTGCTCTATTCGCTCGCCTTGGCGATTGGCTTCGGGATCGGTCTTGAGATCCCCCTCTTACTCCGTATCAACGAGCAATGGCGGACCCAACTCTCAGATAACGTTGGAAATGTTTTATCATTAGATTACGTTGGCGCGCTGATGGGCGCACTAATATGGGCTTTCGTCATGCTGCCAGCGATGTCGCTCGATCGCATCAGTCTATATTTAGGGCTCGCAAACCTGGGCGCCGCCTTGCTGACCTGGGTATTACTTCGTCCAGCGATACGGCACAATCGGCTCCTCCTTATCCTCTTTCTTGGCGTAACCACGATCCTCATCTGGGTCACGGCTGCCGCGCCTCGCTGGAAGGATGAGGCGCGGCAGCGCTTGTACGCATACCCGATTCAGCACACGAGCCACAGTCCCTACCAAAGTATCGTTGTGACCGGCGCTGGCTCCAGAATGAGCTTGTACCTCAACGGGCGGCTGCAGTTTGATAGCGAAGATGAGTACATCTACCATGAGTATCTCGTACATCCAGCAATGTATGCCGCTCACTCGAGGGCGCGGGTCCTCATTCTTGGCGGTGGAGACGGCCTGGCTGTGCGAGAGGTCTTGCGCTGGCCCGAAGTCCAAGAGGTTCTGTTGGTCGACCTCGACCCAGCAGTCACCAACCTGGCGAAGACCTATTCGCCGCTTGTAACGCTGAATGAGGGGGCCTTACTCAACCGCCGGGTAAAGACGAGCCACCCGAGCGCACATCCAGGCAAACAGCTCACAGTATACAAGGCCGCCGAAAGGCCTCGCGACGCATTACAGGGCGTCAAGCTTCCCGTGGCGGAGGTGCTCACACTGAATGCCGATGCCGACGTTTTTCTTCAAGATGTCACGGGCGAGTGGGATGTCATCATTGCCGATTTTCCTGACCCGTCTACGCCTGATTTGGCAAAGCTTTACAGCGCCGAATTTTACGGCCTTATCAAGCAGCATCTCGCCAATAATGGCATCTTTGTCGCCCAGGCCAGCAGCCCTTACGCCAATCGCTCCGCATTCTGGTCGATTCGCGACACCATCGAAGCAGCTGGGTTCCACGTGAAAAGTCTTCACGCTTATGTGCCGACCTTCGGTGAATGGGGATGGCATGTGGCAAAACTTGCGGAGCCGCCATCTCTCGACGGTTTCAGTGCCGCTAATCTAAGGCATCTCGATGCACCCACACTTGCAGCGTCGATGTTTTTTCCGTCACATATTTCACGCCCCGCAGGCCCCCGCAGGGTGTCTACTCGGATCGATCCATGGGTTATGCGACTCTATCAACGTGGAGAGCCACTCACGGGCCGTGTGTTTTATCCAGGGCAGGCAGGGCGCTAGGCTATCGCTTCGTGAGATTGAGCCCGCCAGTGAAGGCGTAGCTGACAAAATCATCATAAGCGTACACAACAATACCGAATGGACTTCGGCCATTCAGTTTATGTGGCCCATCTTCGATGGCAACATGCTTGTATACGAAATTGCTCCCCGAGATCGCCACGGCATCATTCAGCGCCAGGACCTGGTCATCGAGCGTAATCTCATTGCCCGCGGTCGTCACGATCGTGACATAATCACGAAAATAAGTGTCTGGTGCGATGAAGGTGTATTCGCGGCGATACTGCTGGTCCGGCGGAACGAGAAAGATCGCCGGGTCCCCTGCCCGACTACCGAAATTGAGGAGCCCGGTCGCCTCCTGACCAACGAGTATCCCCATCACCATGGAGGGCTGATCACTCACGACTTGCACTGCTCGCTTGGTCCCAAATTCACAGGATTGGCCCGGCCGAAGTACAAAGGTATCTGCACCCTCCAATAGGTTCGAGCAATAGGAGACCGTCCGGTATCCAGGCTGAACTGCATTCAACTGATTAAACGGAACGCTCAGGGTGAATCTTGTCACTTGCTCACCGGCCACAAACTTCCAGTAGACCACTTCCGTTGCCCAGTTAGCGTTTCGTTCCGCCGGTGGCGCCAGCTGAAAGCTCGTCCCCCAGGTGCTCATCGGAAACAGCTGCTCCTGCACATGGTCGCAAGCACTCAGCGCCTCTGGATAAAAGGTACAAAGATGCGCTGAAAAAACCGCGACCGGCTGAGAAGACTCAATGAGCGAGCCGGTCAGGTCTGTCGTTCCTCCTTGGCCTGACGCCATCACGAGCAAAACATCCTGTTCACCCATCGTGACATTGACGCTATCACCTGCCTGGTTTACCCGATTTTGAGCATCGGGGCTGATAATTAATCCACCAGGCATTCTGACCGAGATCTGGTTGTTCGGCGTCGGAGAGACCACGGCTACCATGGGCCTGCCATTTTCGGTCACGCCGCCAAATGGGTCTGTGATTCGGTGCACAGGGATACCTAGATATCGGTACTTTTTGCCGAGCGCCGCAGTCGGCAAGAGAAGGCTGGCATCATTGCTAAAGCTGTAATTACAGCAATAGGGACTAAACTGATAAGCCACCACGGGGGAGCTGGTTGTCACGCGAAACGCGTCCGGCTGAAGCGAAGAGCCCGTCACGGGCCCCATGCGCCGTGGCAGTAAGAATGTCCCTTGACCACCCGGAGGGATCTCCAGATTAGCACCTAAGGCTAAGCCACTCTGGACAACCATCCCGTCACTATCGATGATTCGGGAACCTATCGTCTGCGGCTGATAGCGCCCAGTGATGTCGGGTATATTAGGCACGCCGATCCGCTGACTCGAAACCAGCTGGGCTGCTTGCCCGTCGGCGGTCCTTATATTCACCTCAACGACATCCGTCGGAGACGTATTTGCGATCACCAACCCGAGCGGCGAATCAGGCGTTGTACCGCCATCCGGCTGAATGAACGCCGTATTGGGTAGATCTACGGCAAGATAGTCGCAACCAAGATAACTTGCCGTCCTCGCAGCGTATGCGCACGCTTCAGACAGACACTGCCCGCCCTCGCATCGTTCGCCCGGCGGGCAGGCATCTTGAACGGCCCACTCATCATTTTGACACTCGGCGGGCTGACCGGTACCTGGGTCGCAGATGCGCGTCCCCGGCGCACAGCCTAGGGGATCTGGCAGGCATCCCCCGTTTACACACACCTCTTCATCCTCACACGCGCGAATTGTCCATCGCTCATCGTTGCGGCAATACTCCTCAAAATCGGCCCTCTCAGCGCTGCAGCGAGTATTACCCGGCACACATTCCCCCGCGCCACCAACGTCAGGCGTCGGGTTGACGGGAAGTGCGTCTCTTGTAGGCCCCCCGCCGGCATCGATCACCGCTGTGCCAGTGCGGCTGTCACTCTCGATGCGTCGCTGACTTAAGTCTGGCAAAGTCTCGCCGTTCGAGGTGGCGGAGTCATCGCAACCCCAGGCGGATCCCAACATGGCAAGACAAAGGAGGTAATTTAGGTATTTCATACTTTTCCCGACTTAGATGGCGCCGCAGTATAGATCAAGTTAGCACTTAAGCGCACGAAAAACGTCGTCTAGCCGTCGGGTTCGTGCGGCATAAGCGTTCGGGGCCTGCGGAACGACTGGTTGGGCGAATAGGCCAAAAAATTGCTGACTCGGCTCGTATAGATGCCAGCATAACTCTGGACTTGGGCACCAAACTGACTGCGCTCGTTACTCTCCCTAAACAAACGACCCCAATAGGGGTTAAAATGAGCATCAAGTCCGCTTTCGAGCGATTCAAGCTCTTCGAGGACACGTTCATGTAAGGCCCGATTCTGCTCAACTTCCGCCTTCGCTGTCTCACTGGCCCGCTCGATCACATGGCTCTCCGGGCCGGTGAGCCGACCCAGCATTTGCTGCATCCGAGTCAGGCTCTTGAGCAGGGTCAAGTTGTAGTTTACGGCGTCATCGGTTGCTCGGGCCGCTTGCTCAAGCTCATGGATTCGAGCGATGGCATCGGAGTGCTCGTGCGCCAATCGGATGTATTCCTCCATCTCTTGCACGACCAACGCTGTTCTCCAAACGTTTGATTTTCGGGACCTGACGATATCGCTGTACATGTGGTCACCCACATAAAGAATATGATTGCCCGTAACGCCCAGCGCCTCCTCGAGGGTGCGACTATTGCCCCCTTGAAAGATGCAGCCCCGCTTGAGATCTTCGGCCTCTCCGAGTTCCTCGCCGCCGTGACCAAGCTCTATAAACGGCCGATCTTGTGTGAAGAATGCTGGTTTCTTTGCGAGCACACCTATGAAATCGAAATAGTCACGCCAAGTCCTGTAAAACGGCATCTCCCCGTCGAGCAGGTAGGACATCACCCCCTGTGTGTAATGATGTTCGCTATTGGTCAGCAGAAAGAGCTTTTTTCCAGCGCTTCTGAGTCGATGCAGCGTAGGCGCGAGGTCCGGGTCCTTGATGATGTATTTTGGCAGATCTTTTAAGATCTGCGTTTTAAGTGTGTCGTCCGCGTGCGCCTCATCGATACACTTGCGAATATCGTCAAACAGCTGCCGATAGCTCCAAGGCAAAACCTCACCGAGCTTCTTGTAATGCTCGATTAGCCCTGCAAGCAAGGTCGCTTCCGCCAAGCTAAATAGGGTGTCCACCCAGTGGTACCGGTCCGAGGCCAACCTGACGGGCCGCGTCCCATAAGCCTCTTTCCGCTCATCCGGACCGAGCGCTCGGTAACCGTGATAACAGCGCCCCACATGACGGTGCGCATCCATTTTAAAGATGTTCCCTGTCTCTTTATCGACGACGAGCCCCCTGATAATGAAATCAAGGTCCAGTTTTGCCTCACGGATTGTTTCTGGGTATCCGCATTTAGAGACCAGCTTTTGAATGGTCGCCTCGATGGCGAGCTCATCCATGGGGCGTTGATGATAAGCCGCTATCGTGTAGTCCATATCGAACCCGATCAGCTCGATGTCGGCCATCGCCATATTCTGATTCGCGTAAATTCGCCGAGTTGGCGCACTCTCGGCCGGCGTCTCCAAAATACTCTTAAGGTCGATGGTGCTTACAGTATCCGTCACAGGCACTCCTTTAGTCCATGCCGACAATGATAGCACGCATCGGTTGTTCTCGCCTATTCCGGCCCCCATTCTAGAATCGGCCATCCTGCGCGCAGCGCGAACTGTCGTAGCTTGCGGTCAGGGCATACGACCCTCGGATAGCCCACTGCCGCCAGTCCAGGCCGGTCGGAATAGCTATCTGTGTAGAAGAATGAATCCTCAAGGCGCTCACCCTTGCGGGCCAACAGATGCGTCATAGCGGCTAATTTGCCCTCCCCAAAGCAGACACCCTGAACCGTACGACCGGTCAGGTTTCCCTCCTGTGCTTCCAGCACGGTACACAGGTGATCATCGAAGGGCAGCACCTCTCGAACACTCTCGCACATATACTGACTTGAAGTCGTCAGGATCACGCATTTGTGTCCCAGACGCCGGTGCAGATCTATCTGCGAGCGAGCCTCAGCTCGGATAGTCCATTCAACCTGTTCACGAAAAAAGATCCGTGTGCGACTCGCCAGCACAGCCTCGGGGAGCCCCTCGTAATCCCGGATCGCACCTTCAATCAAGCCGCCCAGATCGTCAGCTCCCGCTGTGTAGCGCATTAGGCCAATCACACCCTTTAGGGCTTGACGATGTTTTATGTGACCCTTCCTCCACTCGCTTAACAGCCACTTGAAGCCCGAGTTTATGCCAAAGACAGTCTTATCAAGATCAAAGAAAGCGGTCTGCGCGGTCCTCATTCCCCCTCCTTTATGTTCAAAGGCAGTGCATGTGTACGTGCACAGTGATACAAGACCACATGAATGATTTTCAACCGATACAAAGCAACTCACACGCGATGGACGTGTGCGTAATCGGTGAGCTGCTTGTGGACTTTCTGCCGGAAACCCGTGGCCCACTGTCCGCCGTCCATGGGTTCGAGGTGCACAGCGGTGGCGCGCCGGCAAATGTCGCGATTGGCGTGGCTCAACTTGGTGGCAGAGCCTGCCTGATATCACGTATCGGCGCAGACGCTTTCGGTCAGTTCGCGCTCGGTCGGCTGCAGGCAGAAGGAGTCGACTGCACCCGAGTCGTCGCGCTGCCCACAACGCAAACAGGCTTGTGCTTCATCTCACTTGATGCCGATGGCGAGCGATCATTTACACATCGCGGCGGGGACCCGTTTGGCGGTCTTACTGTGGCCGATCTGGATATGGATGTCATCGGTACAGCTAAGGCCATCTCATTTAGCTGCGGGGCTCTCCGTAGCGAGCAGAGCTACGAGGCGGTCAAGGCGGCAGCAGCAGTCTGCAAGGGGCTAGTCTGCTGTGATCCTGGGGGGTTCCCTGACGCCTGGGGAGATCGAAAAGAGATCAGTCATCGTATTAGATTGGTGGCGGGCGATTGCGATGTCTTCAAATGTTCGGCAGAAGAGGCAAAGGCCTATTTTGACATTACTACCCCCCGCGAGGCAGTCCTTCACATACACAAAATGGGATGCCGCCTCGCTGTCGTGACGGCTGGCGATGACGGTGCATATTTTGCGTCCGACATGGGGAGCGGCCATACCCGGCCGCCTCAAGTTAACGTGGTCGACACCACCGGCGCGGGAGACGCATTCATGGCGGGCCTCATCTACCGACTTACAGCGACACTTAGCGGTCTTGCAAGCATGGACTTGGAGACACTTCAAAGCCATATCCAATTTGCCTGTCAGACTGGCGCCGCGGCCATCACTCAGCTCGGTGCCGTCAAAGGCCTCGGCTTGTTCGCAGCCAAGAGGACGCAGCCGGGTTAGAATGGCGCCTCAGAATCATTCAGCGGATCTAGGTAGGGGTGCCAGCACGACCTGGGTGACCCATGGGACGGCTACCATCACACTTGCCATCCCCCTCATGTTTGCGTTTGCTGGAGACCAGCTGCTTGGCATAGCCGACACTCTAATCGCAGGAAAATTAGGTCCATATGCACTGGCAGCCGTTGGGATCGGAAGCACCACACTGCTCGGTGTCACGATCATCGGCATCGGCACCGTCGCTGGGGTCGAGCCGCTTGCGGCCCAACTTCTGGGTGCAAATAGAGCCAGCTCGGCTTGGTCTGCATACGAATCCGGACTAAAGATGTGCCGCCATCTGGCCTTACCCTTCATGCTCTTGGTTGTCGCGGGCGGACGCTTCGCGCCGGAATGGGTTAATCTTGAAGAGGCCACAAGCGAAGGGGTCTTCACCTACCTGCTCATTCGCTCACTTGCGGTCTACCCCATGCTCACAGCAACCGCATCGTCTGCATACCTGCAAGCCATGAAGGACACAAGGCCTGTGCTAGTGGCGATGGTGATCGCAAACCTCGTGAATGTGCCACTCAGCTTCCTGCTCGCACTCGGTGATGGCGCTTTGGCCCTAATCGGTCTGCCGGCACTTGGACTTGGCGATGGCATGGGCATCGGCGGGATCGCTGTCGCCACGATGGTCGTCGCGACCATTCGCGCCTTCTACCTCTACTACATGACCTTGGGACACCGGCCAACGTCTAGCCAAGGCGAAGCCGTATCTTGGCGCACCGTGCTGACCACCGGATGGCCAATCGGTCTCCATTGGTTTATGGAAGTGAACGTATTCGTCGCCGCAACACTCCTCATGGGCCTCTTCGGTTCTTATGCGGTCGCCGGTCATCAAATCGCACTGCAAATGTCCACCTTCAGCTTTTGCGCCTGCCTCGGTTTAAGTACTGCTGGCTCGATTCGGGTCGCCCATTTCGTTGGCGCCCGCGCGCAGCATGACGCTTGGCGAGCGGGCCTCTCTACGTGTATGCTCGCCATATGCCTTATGTCTGTCACAGCGTACCTTTTCTTCGTATACGCGAGGCAGATCGCCCAGTATTTCACGACCGAAAACACCGTGGTCCAGCATGCTGCGCAAATATTCGTCATCGTGGCTGTGTATCAGGTTTCGGATGGCATTCAGGCGGTCATGGCGGGCGCACTTAGGGGCCTCGGAATGGCCAAGCACGCCATGGTCATCGGATTCGTCGGGTACTGGGTGGTCGGTTGTCCTGTGGGCGTTTGGCTGGCCTTCGTTGAGAGTTACGGCCCCACCGGACTTTGGTGGGGATTGACCATCGGGCTGACCACGTCGGCGGTATTTATGGCTGCCACTTTCGTTACAAATGCGACCAAACCAAGGCAGCTGCTCGCCGACGAAAGCCACAATTGAATATTTGAGGGTTGCAGGAGGCGGCTGAATCGCTATTCTGCCCAAACAATTACTTCATACACCAGGAGACATCATGTCGACGAAAGCGCCCATCCGCGTATCTGTCACAGGAGCTGCAGGTCAGATCGGCTACAGCCTACTTTTCCCAATCGCAGCCGGCCACGTGTTCGGCCCGGACCAACCTGTGATCCTTCAGCTACTCGAGTTGCCAGCTGCAGCGCAGGCCTTAGAGGGTGTCCGAATGGAGCTTGAGGATGGTGCTTTTGAGCTACTTGCGGGCGTTGTCACCACCAGCGACGCCGAGGTTGCCTTTGGTGATGCGGACCTAGCTCTCCTGGTGGGCAGCAAGCCGCGTGGGCCGGGCATGGAGAGAGCCGATCTGATTCGCGAAAATGGGCCAATCTTTGTCGGGCAAGGCAAAGCGATTGACGCAGCAGCGTCAACGGACTGCAAGGTTGTGGTTGTCGGCAACCCGTGCAACACCAACTGCCTTATCGCCCAGGCCCAAGCAAAACGCGTCAATCCTCGCAACTTCACTGCGATGACCCGACTCGACCAAAACCGAGCGAAGAGCCAGATTGCAAGTAAGGCGCAATGCGCAGTCGGGGACATCAAACGGCTTGCCATCTGGGGCAACCACTCAAGCACTATGTACCCGGACTACACCAACGCTGTGATCGGTGGACGCGCTCTTACTGAGGTGATCACCGATCATGAATGGCTTGATGGCGAATTCATTCGAACTGTTCAAAAGCGAGGCGCCGCTATTATTCAGGCCCGAGGCAAGTCTTCAGCCGCGTCAGCTGCTTGGGCCGCCATCAAACATGCGCGTGACTGGTGGCGCGAGACGCCAAGCGACGAATGGGTGAGCATGGCGGTTACGTCGGACGGCTCCTACGGCATTCCAGAGGGTCTCATCTACTCATTCCCGTGCCGTGTCGATGCGGGTGGCAACTACGAGATCGTGCAAGGTGTTGAGCTAAACGCCTCAGCGAAGGCTCGGGCGATGGCGACGGCCGAGGAACTGGTCAGCGAACGAGATACGGTTGCAGACCTCCTCGGTTAAGCCTTAAAGACCCAACGAGCCGAGTCATCGAGGGCTGTCGCAAGGTGCAGCCTCTCGTCTGCCAAATATCGTCCAACCGCCTCATCCAGCCCTGGATGAACGATCTTATGGGCTGAGTGAATGAGATGAGGCAAGAAGCCTCGGCCCCATTTATGTTGACCACCCGCACCCGCCTCAACTCGGGTCCACCCGTTCTCGATCGCCAACTCGATGGGGCGGTAGCAGCAAACCTCAAAATGTAAAAACGGTATGTGCTGAATCGCCCCCCAGTAGCGGCCATAGAACACGTCGTTTGCAACAAGATTAAAGGTCCCCGCGATAGGCTCTCCGTCTTTGTAGGCAAACAACAGCTGAACAACGGGTCCGAGCTCGGCACAGACCTCTGTGAAGAAAGCCCGATTCAGGTAGCGAGGCTGAAATGAGAACTGGTCCACGGTGCTTCTATAGAAACGCCAAAGCGCATCGGCCTCCGCCTCGGTTAACTGGTCGCCAGGGATTAGCCTGGTGGTCACACCTGCTGCTGCAACTTCTCGCCGTTCACGTCTAATCTGTGCCCGCCGCTTGCTTCTAAACCGCCCCAAGAACTCACCAAAGTCAGCGTAGCCTTCGTTCCGCCACTGGTATTGATGCGTGGTCCGATGCCACAGCCTCCCCCCCCGCTGAGTAATCTCGCTTTCCGACTCCGACTGATACAAAAGATGCAAGCTGCTGCACTCGTGGGCATCCACCAAAGACCGGGCAGCCTCAACAAGGGCCAAGTAAATGCGCTCGGTAGCGAGGCTTCCCGCGATGAGGGCCGACCGCCCACTCACAGGCGTAAACGGGATCATCGACACCAATTTAGGATAGTAGTTGATCCCGCAGCGCGCCGCCGCGTCGGCCCAAGCCCAATCAAAGATGAACTCACCATAGCTGTTATCCTTTAGAAACAGTGGAAGGGCGCCAACCAGGGAGTTGGACTCGTAACAAAGCAGATGGCATGCCTGCCATCCCGCTCTTGCAGAGGTGCAACCTGTACGCTCCAAAGAGGCCAGGAACCCCCATTGCTGAAAGGGTGAATCATCTCTCGTCAGTAAACTGTTCCAAGCTTCAGGTTCAAGCTCCAAGATAGACGTACAAACTCTCACCTCTAGGGGCATAGCCACACACCTCAATTTTGTGCCAACATGAAACTCAATAACATGATACTAGAAACGCCATGCGTAGTTTCAGATCAATTGCAGTTTACTGTGGATCCAGCAATGCTGTTGACCCAGCATTCATGTCCGCGGCCCGTGAAGTTGGCACCTTTCTGGCACGACAAGGTGTCACCGTTGTGTACGGCGGAGGCAATGTGGGCACCATGGGCGCAGTCGCAGATGGAGCCCTCGAATCGGGCGGGCGCGTCATCGGTGTCATTACCGAGAAGCTGCAGGACCTCGAGGTCGGTCACATCGGCCTATCGGAGCTGCACATCGTAGAGACCATGAGTCAGCGCAAAAATCGAATGATAGAGCTCTCGGACGCCTTTATCGCCCTACCTGGCGGCTTTGGGACCCTGGAGGAGTTCGCTGAGACCATCAGCCTAGCCGTCTTGAATTATCATGACAAACCGACGGGTCTCCTCAATCTGCGCGGTTTTTACGACCACCTGTTCTCGTTCATTGAACACGCCCAAATCGAAGGTTTCATTCGCCGCGGCCAAGAAAAGAGCGTTGTGCAAGCCGCAACCATTGACACCCTTTACGAAAGGCTACAGAAGGCTCAGATCGCGGCGATAGACGACTGGCTCTAATGCGCCAGTGCTGTACTCCATTAGAACGCGATAGCGATATCATGAGTATATGCAATGACACACAGCGCTGTAGACGCACAGGCTAACTGAACCGGCAAGCCGAGGCGCATGAAGTCGCCAAAAGAGTAATCGCCGGGACCGTACACCATCATGTTCGTCTGATAGCCCAGCGGCGTCGCCAGCGATATCGCTGTGGAGATCGTGACAGCGATCACGAACGGTCGTGCATCTACCCCCATCACCGATGCAACCCCTAGACAAATCGGAAACAGAATCGCGGCTGCCGCAACATTCGACACGATCTCGGTGAAGAGCATGCCCACCGCATAGATGATCAGGAGCATAAAGAACGGGGTGACAGTACCAGATATGCCCGTAAGCAACTCAATGACGTAACCAGTTAAGCCGGACACCTCGGCCGCCTGCCCCAAGCCGATCGCAGCCGCCATAACGACAAGCACCGAGGCGTCCACTGAGCGGCGTGCAGCATTGATGGAGATGCACCCAAAGAGGATTGAGCAAGCGGCGCCAGCCACCGCCGCAGTAACGATCGGGACCCCGCCGAGTACAACACTTGCCATTGCGCCAAGAAACACCAGCAGCGCCAACAACGCCTTCCGAGGGTCATGCCGCTCAGCATCTTTGACCTCGCTGATCAGGTAGAAATCGGGCGAGTCCCTAAAGGTCCGTGCAAAACTCTGTGACGTTTGCACGAGCACAGTGTCACCGTGACGTAAAACAATATCCCCAAGTTTTTGATTAATTCGACCACCGTGCCGATGGACAGCGATCACTGCGGCCCCATATCTGGCACGAAAATTCGCGGCCTTGATGCTACGTCCAATCAGCGGAGACGAACGCGATATCACGGCCTCATGCAGATGCCAGCCTGCGGGCATCTCGTCTACCTCCGCAGGTACAAGCCCTCTTCGCCCACTCAACTCGACGATCGTCTCTAGCACCCCCGCGAAGGTGAGCCTGTCGCCAACCACCAATGGCTCCCCTGGCCCAACTGGGCTAATCACTCTTTCAGAGCGTACAATACGGACCAAAAATAAGCCTTTAAGACGACGCAGTCTCGCCTGCTCAACGGTGACGCCTACCAACGGCGATCCCGCCTGAATCACTAAATCAGTCGTATAGGCCCGAACAGCATCCACCGGCTTAACGAGCCCCCCAGATTGTTCGGCAAGAAGCCGACTAGACATCAACAAGATAACTGGAAGACCCACTGCCAAAATCCCAGCACCGACCGGCAGCAGCTCAAAGAATCCAAGCCCTGGCATGCCACGCTCTAACAGAAGACCGTGAGTCACCAAGTGGCTGGAGGTTCCCACAAGTGTACAAGTCCCACCGAGAATCGCCGCAAAGGAGAGCGGCATCAATAACGCTCGCGCTGACACCCCCTGCTGCTTAGCCCAGCTTTTCGCTATGGGGATTAACAGGGCCACGAGGGGTGTATTATTCAGAAAGGCACTCAGCGGAGTCACGACAGCAATCAGGCGAGTTCGAGCCCGCCCTGTATGAGAGACTCCCCTCAACAAGCGGTCAGCAATTACATCCAAAACGCCACTGTGGCGCAAAGACCCAGACAAAATATAGAGGCCCGCGAGGGCGACGACCGCAGGGTTCGAGAAGCCCGAGAATGCGCGCTCTGGTTCAATCACGCCGCAAATGAGCAGCACAGATAAGCCAAACAGCATAACAAGCTCAGGTGCGAATCGACTGGTCATCAAAGCGGCAAGAATGCCCGCAAGGACAATCAATGTGAGGGAAGCAGCAATAGACATACCCCATTGGACCTACGAGGGGCGCTTAGGGCAAGATTTTACGGGGATAATGTTCCACAAAATCGACAGGCCTCACGACGCTCTACAGAAAAGCGGTGAAGATTGAACTCCGTCCCGTCAAAATGGGCCACCCGATTCTGCAATCCGCTTCGAATGCCGAGCACAAGCTTGATCGCTTCAAGCGCCTGGATACTGCCAATCACACCAGGCAGCACGCCGAGCACGCCAGCGCTTGCGCAGTCCGGGCTCACAGCGCTGCTTGGCCGTAAGGGTTGATAGCAGCCGTAACACGGGTCCCTGGCCCCGCTATTGGGAAACACGCCAACCTGACCTTCGAATTGATAAACCGAACCATAGATATACGGCCGAGAAAACCTTACACAGGACGCCGCCATAAGGACCCTGGCATCATAGTTGTCCGTACCATCGATGATGATGTCGTACTCCGAGACGAGTTTTTCCGCATTTACCTCGGAGACAAAGCTATTATAGGGCGCGACTATAACGTGAGGATTCAAAGCCCTTAAAGCTGCTTTGGCAGATGCCACCTTTGGCCACCCAAGCCGCTCCTCTGTGTGCAGAATTTGACGCTGAAGGTTTGACAGCTCAACAGTGTCACCGTCTACAACGCCGATCCGTCCGACGCCCGCTGCCGCAAGATAAGCGAGAGCGGGACAGCCCAGCCCGCCAGCGCCAACAACGAGCACCTTTGCACGCGCTAAGCGATCCTGGCCCCTGGGCCCCACAGCTGGCATGGTCAAATGGCGGGCGTACCTCGACTCCTCCACTTTTTTTCGAGCTGTCTTCACTGGTAACCCTTGTCGCTGCCAGGACTCAAAACCGCCCTTCACTGAGCCGAGTTTTGGGAATCCTAGCGCCTCCAAACTCGGCAGGGCGCAGAGGGAGCGCGTACCGCTCTCGCATATCAAGACGATGGGCTGGTCAGTCGAAGTGGCTACCGAAAAGAGGCTCTTCTCCAGGTTATCCCTCGGAATAGCGACCGCTGAGGCGGGCGTACCGAGAGCCACCTCCTCGGGTCTACGAATATCTATCAGGAGGGCCCCTTCTTGCACGACACGCTCTACGGCCTCTGGCTCGAGGCTCCAATAGCGAGACGCGATATGCTTTAGCTTTTCTTGAAACACCACTTCGTATGCTATTGCCGTGAACTTGCCCAACAATAGCCGTCTGCTGGCTTCGTAGAAACAAGAAAAGCCCCCTCGGTGGTGACCGAGGGGGCTGATTTACACGTAATTCGGGCGACTAAAAGTGAAAGGTCCCAGTGGCGCCCACCTGAACTCTACCGAATTGTCCATCGGGCCCTGAGTGAAGCTCACGGACGGCTAGCTGACGGTCATTGCGCTCCGGGTAAAACGCCAAATCCACCGCCATGCCGAGGGAGAACTTGTCGCTCACGCGGGCCTGAAGGCCGGTTTGACCAAAGAACGAGAGCGTGTTGCTCGCCACGCCCAGGCTGTTGCCCGATGATGCAATGAAGGCATCATCGAAGGTTTGACCGACGGCAAGCTGAGCTACCGCCCTCAGCGTATCCGTAATGGGAAGATACACTCTGCCACCGATAGCCCATTCCTGCTGCCTCCGGTAAACAAATTCGCCGCCAGCGCCGGGAGCACTGTTGTAGCTAAATTGCCCCTGCCCTATGCGGCCTACGAGATAATAGGCTGGCGACTGGCCCGGTATTTTGCCTCCAATTCCAAACGTGGCAGAACCAGCAGCCCCCGACTCAACAGGAGCAGTAATACCAACATCGCTGGATAACCCTCCGTTGAGCTCCAATATGAAATGATTCCCCGCCTGGGCAAAAGCGCTCGTTGAAACCAGGCTAAGATATGCAAGAACGGTTACTAGAAACCTCATCACTCTACTCCTAAATTTGCCAATACATTGGCGTTACAGGTAGAGCGACGCCAATATCCCGGGTTCCTTCATTTTTTTTCTAAGACTCGTAGAACTCTCCGCTAGAAGTCATCGATGGCATAACGCTAGCCTGCGGTTTAACCTTTCTGTATAGTGCGACGATGACCATATCGCATGCTCATATGCTGTCAGTAGCCAGCAAGGCCGCAATCACTGCGGGCGAACTCCTCCGAGGGGTCTTTTTTGATCATGATCGTGCAGCTGACGCGGTGGAAAATGCGGACATAGCGGCTGAAGATCTCATCTATGAGGCGCTTTGCCACGAATTCCCGACAATGGGCTTTCGGATGGAAGAGAGACCAGAACGCAACCAGGAGGCAGCCCCTGGCTGTGAATACACCTGGCTCATAGATCCGCATGACGGCACCACCGCCGCTAAGTCTGGATGGCGTGGTGCGAGCGTTTCTATTGGCTGCATAAAAGGGGATCGACCTGTCTTGGGGGTAGTCTATGCCTACGCCTATCCTGACAATAGTGGGGACCTGATAGCATGGGCTGAAGGCTGCGGACCGCTAAAGAGGAACGGCTCGGAGCTGAGGAGAAATGGCGCAAGGCGGCCACTTTTGCTCGTGTCAAAGCACGCCGACCGCTTCGGAGACTTATACTCCAAGACATTTCAACCGTCACCTTATGAGTGCTTGCCTGGTGTTGCATATCGCTTGGCTCGGGTGGCTGCGGCGGACGGCCAATGCGCAATCTCGCTTCACGGACCGAGGGATTTTGACTGCCTCGGCGGTCATGCCCTTCTAATCGGGAGTGGCGCAGATTTGTTCGACAGCAATGGCAAGCCGATACGCTACTCCGCCTCAACGGCGGAGCGATATGGGGCATGCTTTGGGGGCCAGGCCGCTGTAGCAAAACAAATCTATCAGGCTGACTGGCAGAAGCTGAGGTCCCCGACTAGGGTCGCCACGCCCCTGGTTGAGCCGCGCGCGGACCGCCTTTTGCGTGACAATGGATTGCTAACTAGGGGACGAGGCGCCCTTATTGGACTGTTGGCTACCGACCATGCCAACGCCAGGCACAGCTCACAGCTTGCAGGCGAAGGCAAGCCTCAAAGTACGTTCACCGCATGCGGTGAAATGAGCCTCAGTCTTGCACGCAGCATCCTGGCAGCTGGTGGTTATTCAGCTGATGCTGCTGCATCCGCCTATCAACGGTGGCTGACTGTGACGACCAACCCCGTAACTGATTCCACCAGGTACGCGATCAGGAAAGGTTATGGTAGTGCAGCGGCCGTGCAGCGGCATGCAGACCCAAACAGCCAGGACCACACTGCGCTCATGCGCTGCGTCCCTATCGCACTACTCGGCGTCGGCCAGGCGCCTGAGGATACAGCCCGCTGGCTGCAGCTGGACGCAAGGCTCACCCACTCGAGCGCCCACTGCCTCGAAAGCTGTCGTCTTTATGGCCAACTGTTGTCAGGCATCGTCGAGCAAGGCTTGTGTGCCAAGGCTGCCTCCCAGTATGCAGAGCATTTACTGGAGGGTACCGGCTTCAGCCGTGAACTCAAAACAGCGGTACAGTGTGGCTTAAAAAAAGAAGCCGACCCATGGAACCGAGTTGAGGGCCATGCTCTCGCCTCCTTGCAGGTCGCGTTAAGCCACCTGAAGCAAGGTCTAAAGCTCGAAGCGGTACTCAAGGGTACGCCCGCCAGCGATATGCATTCAGCTGCCGCCCTGCCCCTTTATGGAGCTCTCTATGGCGCCATCCATGGGTTTTCTTCAGTGCCTACTTGGGCCCGAGAAACGATTCTCACCCAGCGGGCCAGAAATACCCCATCAGCCGCACCTTTGTGGGAGCCCTCCCTTAGCGCCGTAGATGCCTTAATTATCGCTGAGCAGCTCACTTCAATCGTTAACAAACAAGAAGCTTAGATGCACCCACGCGACCGCTACATCACCTTATTCGGGCGAAAACCCGTTTATGAAGCCCTCATGGATAGTGAACTTGTTTTCGGCCGATTGCTCATCGCCCGTAGCGCCAAGGGCCCACTCGTTCAAAAGATTGAGAAGGCTGCACGGCGGCGAGAAGTGAGTGTAGAGCGTTGTGATGCAAAATACGTAAACCGCATTTCAAAGAATGGGCGACAAGACCAGGGCGTCGCACTCGATGTCATCGCCCCACTTATGAGCCCCCTTGGTGACTGGTTAGACACTAAAAAGACCGAGGACAGGTGTGCCCTTGTTTTATTGGACCGCCTGTCGACTCCCGGTAATGTTGGCCTCATCATTAGGAGCGCGGCAGCCTTTGGCATGTCTGGCGTAATCCTGCCTAGGAAGGGTTGCCCTCCCGTGAGCCCACTTGTCGTGAAAGCGTCAGCCGGCACCGCCTTCCGGGTACCGATACTAAAAACGGAATCAACAGAGACCGCTCTACAGACCTTACAGCAAGCAGGCTTCGATATTTTGGGTCTCGACGCGTCGGGTGACAGCATCTTCCAACCGACGAAATATGGCCACCGGACAGCCTGGGTGCTCGGCAATGAGTCAGACGGCCTCTCCAAATCGAGCCACGACTATGCCAGCCATCTCATCTCTATCCCGATGACGAACGGTGTTGAATCACTAAATGTTGCCTGCGCCGCGAGCGTGGTCTTCGGTGAGTTAATGCGCAGAAGAAATACTGCCGTCATCTAATCCACGAGCGCGTCTGCCAAGGACAATAAACGCTTCGCACTCATCACCCCCTTGTATCGATACAGATGGCCATGAGTGAGATCTTCTGCGAGGGCTTCGGAGACCCTTAGCTTGTCGCTCACGGCCAGTATAATGTGTGCCTCAGTAAACTCCTTGAGTTGATCTAGACGCCTGAAAACAGCTTCTCGACTCCAGTGCCCCATAACCTCTACGAAGACCTTATGCGGAGTCGTGGATTTACTCAATTCAATGTCGGGAATGCAAAGTTCTTGGCCACCCACATGAAATACGGCGTTGGCCACTCGGACCCGCCAAGAGCTACGAGCACGCTCTAGGCGGCTAATGATATCCAGCCGCGCATCGCTCATGACGGGGGCATCAGTACTTGCTCTGGTCGCGGGAAGATCGCTTGGCTCACACCTCAGCAGGTACCTTCGCTTGGCCGCCCCCCAATCTACATCAGCCTCCATTGAGAAGCTCTGCATCCCAACGAGGGCTCGAAATGCTAACGCAAGCTGTAGCCCATATTTGGTGGTTGAACGAAACAGCGCATGCGGCCCGCTGATAGTGATCTGATAGTCACCCGAAGATTCATGCCGAATGCGAAAAAGTAAACGATGGAATGCGAGTTTACGGAAGAATATGCGGGCCTTTTCTGGCGACGGCTGGATCAGCTTGATTCGCACCTCACGGGCGCGCGAGAGCAATGCTTCATATTGCGCATGGATATAGCGCTCAACATGCACGCATGCAGGCGCAGACAGATACTCCAGCAGGACCTGTTCCTCCCGTAAGTCGCCATAGAGTTTTTCCTCTAGAACGCCTGGCTCGACCTTTTCTTCTGCCTCCACGAGCGCGAAAATGCGCGCGCGATCTAACGCTCCTTCATGGGTATCGCGCCATGCCTGGGCAGCTTTAAATAGGCTTATTCTTCTCTTTAGAAAGATTGGGTCACGGCCTTCCTCAAACACGGCGCGATCTTCAATCAGTTTTTGCAGGCCAGCTGCTAACCTGTTCTGCTGAGCGGGAACCTCAACCTCAGCAATCCGCTCTCGAATCGTCTTCCGATTGTGACCAAGCCCGTTCGCAAATACATCGTCGTAGGCCTTTACAATCTCTAATGCTTGCTTCTTCGTTCTGGGAGTAAGGGGTCTGACCGCTATGTTGAAGCCGTCGATTTTGACCCGAACCATGTCATTGGTAAGCATTGTGAGCGCGCCTCCGCTGACTGGTATATTGCTCCACCGTGTTCTCCGCGATCAGCTCGTAGAGTATTGCCCGCTTTCCGGCATATGGCCTCAAGATTCGCCCAAGACGCTGCACGTGCTCCCGAATGGAGCCGCTGCCAGAAAGCACGACCGCGACACTCGCATTGGGTACATCCACCCCTTCATTGAGCACCTTGGATGTCACAATGATTCGATACTCACCTCGCCCAAAGCCGTCCAAATATTCGGTCCGCTCCTTTAGCTTGGTCTGATGCGTTATCGCCGGCACCAAAAAACGTCTCGAGATCTCGTACACAGTTTGATTATCTTGGGTAAAAATAAGCATTTGTGCGTCAGCATGACGGGCGATCAGGGTGTTCAGATAATCGAGCTTCGATGGGGCCGCATACGCCAACTGCCGCTGCTTTTGATAGGCCTGCATGGCGCGGCGCCCCGCCTTACTGCGGGCTGTCTCACTGATAAAACGCTGCCAACCGTTGCCGCCCCCTAGTCGAATGCCCCGAGTCGTTACGAACTCCCGGTAAATAGCACGCTCCTCTTCATAGAGCCCCCTCTCTTGCTCAGTCAGCTTGACCGCGATCTGCTCTGTGTCATAGTCAGCGAGATATTCGCCTGCAAGATTCCCGATCTCTTCGCGGTAAACGATGGGCCCGATCAGCTCGCCATAGAGCGCTTCGCCGCCATCCGTACGTTCTGGCGTTGCAGTTAAACCGAGGCGGAACGGAGCAAGGCTGCTCTCCGATGCAAGGCGGTAGGCCCCTGACGGCAGATGGTGACACTCGTCGAAGATAATTAAGCCAAACTTGTCGCCAAGGTGCTCCATGTGAATGTAGGCCGAATCGTAAGTTGTCACTGTAATCGGAGCGATCTCATGGGTCCCCCCTCCGACTTGCCCGACCGCACAACCGAAGTCCTCCGAGATGCGCCGGCGCCATTGCCGTACCAGGTCTAGGGTCGGCACCACCACAAGACATGAACGCTGGACACGATCCATAGCCATGAGTGCCACCTGTGTTTTGCCCGCACCGGTCGGCAGCACGATAACTCCCTGTGAGCGGTTTCGGGTCCACGAATCCAATGCGGCCCTCTGATAGCTCCGCGGCGTACGGGTAGCGACAAGGCTGCTGCCGATCTGCAGGTAGGCGCGAGCCTGGTCATTGTAAGGCAGCCCGTTTCGAACATGCTCCATGACCAGCCTGGCATAATCCGACGCTTTTGCACGATGACATGAAACACGTTCATCCCAAATCAGATATGGCAGGTCGCCCTGCAGAGCCTCACAACGTTTAACGAGTAGCGTTCCCGCACGAAACCCAATCTCGCACATCGGCTAACCGCCTCCACTCATCCAGCGCCACAGGCTCTGGGCGGACTCTGTCAAGGGAACAAACGCGACGAGTATAAGCGCGACCCCCATCACTGATACAGGCAGCAAGATGCGCTCATGGCGTGCCCAGAAGCCAGCAGTGGGATCAATATCTTCCTCAAATGCTTTTGCTCCTACCACTTGCCTTGTCAAAAGGTGGTTTAGCGCGACCGGCGGTGTTAAATAGCCCAATTCAAACGCCACCAGGACAACCATCCAAAAGTGCACCGGGTCGATCCCGGCCTTAGTCGCGATCGTCGCAAGTGTGGCGGAGACTAGAATGACTGCGCCGTAGGGGTCCATCGTCATACCAATGATCACCAAGACAACAACCAAAACACCCATTGTCGTCCACACAGAACCAAAATCTTGCGGCACGGAGTGCATGATGTCAGAGCGCTCCACGACGGCTCCAACGCACAGCGATAGGCCCATCAACAAGAGCAGGGCGCCGATATGAGTGGTGGTCTCAGAGGTCGCCGCTGTTACTGCACGACTCATCTTGAATGGAGCAGACTCTGAGCCAGCCACTGAATGTACGACACGTTTCCTTAATTGGTCATAGCAAAGCATGCCGATCATAATTAGCGGGAGAATAATTGGTGCCGACGACTCGTCGAGCGATTGGCCCATGACAAACCGATAGAACAGCAATAAGGCTACAAATACCGCCAAATAGCCGCTTATCCGCTTCAGGCCAATCGTGATTTCCGGCACCGCCTCTCCAATCGGCGCCATCGGCTCCGATTCCCGTTTGCCCAACAGGGAGGCTGCTAGAAACAAGACCGCTGTCAACAAAAACACTTTGAAGCCCCAACTGTAGAGCGGTGCGGTCGTTACATCTTGATTAACCGAAGCAACGACAACCACGAGCAAGCAAGGCCGTAGGACAACCCCCATACTTCCGGACATTGCCGTTGCTGCTAACGCGAGCTGGTTCCGAGCCCCTGCTTTTCGGAGTTCCTCATAAATGATCGCGCCTACCGCGATCACAAAGATGCCGGAGGCGCCACTATAGGCTGTAGGCAACGCCGCTCCAACTACCGCAACGAATGCGAGCAGCTCAGGGGGCAGACGCAGCGGCCTTAGAATATCAAAACACATTGACGCGACTTGTGTGCGCTTGAGCAGCATGCCCACCCAGACATACAGGCCCACCTGAAGATAAAGAATTGGGTACTCCGTAAGCTGCGACACGGATATCAGCATACCCGCACCGTGATACGATTCGGCGAAGACCAAGAAATACAATGCGCCAATCAAGCCCATGATCGCATACAGCGGGACGGTCAGCAGCGCCCTGCCGATGCTCGCCCTACAGGCCGGATCACGTTCGGTCATAAACAAGTTTCGGCCATTGCAGACTGCAAGCGCCGCGAAACCAAGCATCCATAACGACGGCAAGTTCCAAAGCCAGTGGGCATTATCGTCGACTTGTTGCCCCCGGTAAGTCCATGCAGAATAAGCGAGGACACAGTTGACGACCAACTGGCTCCCCTCTGACACCGCGAGTTCGACACCTGCTTTCGCCGGACGTAGTGCAATATGATGCCTTCTTAGTGTTGTAATGACCCCACACACAACAATCAGAAGAACAAGCACCTGCTTGATCTGCGAGACCCCGAACTTGATGCCGCTGGCCACGACGCCTTCCACCGAGCGATAAACGAGGACACCGCCATTGATACGTGCCTTAATCGACATAAATTTTGTATGCGCATTCTGGCAGTCCTTGATCGCCGAGTCGTATGCAGCAAGGCGGGGGTCAACCCCTGCGGGCTTCTCCCCTCCCTCACCTAAAAGCGCATCCAGCTCAGCATCGCTACCCGCGACCTTTGCCTCACCGGGTTGCTCTAGTAGTGCGTCCAGCTCGTCGCCCACTTGCTTCTGAGCCGTCGCAGGCGCAGTCTCATTCAGGAGCGCGTCGAGTTCATCACCGTCGTTCGCCTTATCCTTTTGAACAGTAGGCTCGTCTAGGAGCACGTCGAGCTCATCATACTCTCTCGATTTAGCGCTCGGAGAGTCGGGCTCCTCCAGGAGCGAATCCAGCTCGCTTTGAGTTGATCCGGCAGGCGTTGTTGTAATACTGCCCCTTGCACGCTTGAGCGCCGGGATACTGCAGGCAGGCTTAACCGGATCTTGCCTCAGCTCATGATAACCAGGAAAAAACAGCTCACCCCAGCGCAAGAGTTGCGACTGGGCCATCTCTGCGGTCCCGTACGCGAGCGTCGCCAAGAGCAGGACTAATGCCGCGCCAGTCAGCACGCGCATCGACCATCCAGGGTATTCTTTATCGCTCGAAGTCAAAGCCTATTCACGATCAGTTGCGACACACTCAGCACGACTTGCATCTGCCTTGCAGCGCACTTTTTTCATCAGTTTGAGGGCAGTACCATCATAGACCTTACCATTGTCGCGGAGCTCAATTCGGACGTTTTTGAACATCTGGTCATATTTGCGCTTATCCTCGGCAGGAATATCAATCCATTGCTTCCCAGGGATCGACGATTCAGCCTTTCTGGTTACCTTCAGGCTTTTCGAAAACCCCTTCGCTGACAACTCACGCGACTTCTGAGCAAACCCCTCAGGAAAATCAGCAGCCTTTATCAGAAGCTGCATGGTCATCTGTGCGAGCGGGTACCTGATGACCCCACCAGAGCCTCCGATACCCTTGTAGAGTTCGAGGGCCTTGTAGGCGAAAGCAGGTGCGTAACAGGCATCCACATTTCCGTTATTGAACATAGATGCGAAGGTCGAAACGTCAGCAGCAACCATAGACGCACCCACTTTGCGAACCATTGTCTTGGCTGCATCATCAAATGACAAAGTCGCAAGCCTCTTACCTGCGAGCCGCTCCACGGAGTTCACCGTACGGTCTCGTACATAAAGGTAAATCGCGCCACCCGGAAAAATCCCCGCAGACTCATAGGCGCCGCTTTTCATAAATTTTGACGCACCGGGTCTTGAAAGTGCCCCTACTAGCGTCTCCAAATGCGCATATTCAGGCAAGGCGCCCATCGCCTCAATCGTTCCAGCGAACTTGTGCATTGGGCGGGCTCTGGTTCCAGTGATCAGTGCAGCTGAGCATTGCCCCGCCTTGAAGTCCGATGCAGCGGTCTTCTCATTCGTATAAGGCTTCAGTTCAAACTGGACCCCTAAAGACGCCGCTTTTATCTGGTAACCTTTCATCATGTTGAAAATGTCACCGTTTATGCCGGCTGGGTCGTAAACGCATAGAGCCTTAGTCGCCGCTCCAGCGCTTGTGACCACACCCATAAACAGGCCGATTGCTAGTATTATCTGCTTTATCATCATATTGCCCTTCAGAATTAAAACTCACGAAATCCAGCGACACCTAAAGTCCATCCAACAACTCATCGCTTGCCTTTGTGTCCGGAGACTTCTTCACTTTCTGCGGCAAGCTCCCAAACTCCCCGAACGGGGTGCGCGAACCGGTTGCCACCGTCCACGCCTTATCAGAAACAAATCGCGCCTGAAGTAGCGCGATCTGGTCGAAGGTCCTCCATTTTACGGCAGCCGGGTGAGCCGCCAGCTTAGAAGCCATCCGGCGAACGGTTTCCTCCATCAGGTCCTTACGACCATTCGCCTCGGCGGTCTGAATGAGGACCGTGTAGGCCAATCGCACTTTTGCGGCGTCCGCTATATCCAGCGACTCTTGCAGCATCGCCCAAGGGTCTGCTGACGGGGGCCCGGTCCCGGGAACTGTTGCCCATATGGCGGCGCGAATGGCTAACGGAACGCCCCACCATTCCTTGTTATTCAAACACGCAGTGGCCCTTGCAGCCTGAACAGGTACATCGAGGGGGATCCCGACTGCACCTGCAGCTGCTCGGTCATGCTGCACTCCTTGGATCGCTGACAACGCACCCAACAGCCAGACCATTTTGTCATAATCATTCTCTAAGACTGGGCAGGACGCACCTTTCTTGGGAAATGCAGCCTGCGTTCTTTCATGCGCCTCATTGAGTCGACGGGCAGCGATGACATGATTGCGTTGTTCAACGATTCTTGCATCCAGAGCCTCCGTCGTATTGCCCCGAAAGAGAGAACGCAGCCGCAAAAGCTCAGCCTCCCAGGCGCGCTGCTGGGCGCACACTGCCGCACTAAGCAAAGTCGGCACAGCCGCTCGGTGCGGCGGAGCCGTCACGCGCTCGAATGAGTTTAAGAACGCGCCCATTGCGACCCCAGTACCACACGCAACATCAGCGTCACCGTATTGCAGCAAATAGGGAATCATGTGGTCCTCTGCATAAGACCCCATCGTATCCCCCATCATCCCATTCAGGCTACAGCCCGCCAACGTTATTGACAGCAGTGCGATGCATAGCCCGCTACGTGCCACATTCATACGCCCTCCCTAGTTCGATTCGACAAGCGCAATTGCCTAAGCGGCAGACTTTGCGCCGCTGACCACGGCTAGAATGCCTGGCAGATAGCGGTCCATGATGGCAACATTCGCAAAGACCACAGGCCTCCAAAGCTCTACGGAGAAGTCGCTGTCTTGAACATCGATCGACGTCTTGAAGCGAGCTTCGCCTGATTCATAGTTCAGCTCAAAGTTTCCCATGATCAGGTTATTGTTTGCCCTTGTGATAAACTCCGCTGCCTCAGCCAGTCGGCCTTGCGGAACAACGAGTGGGCAGATTGAATAAAATGCAAACAATCCGTCATTTTCCCATGTACAGCCGAAGCACATCCACTGTCCAGATTCGCCTTTGTAAGCGGTATGAAGTCCACCGTTCTCGGAAATCCTTATAGGCCATTCATCTGTCGTGAAGAATTCGGCCGCACGTTCCAATATCGTCAAGGCAACGTCTCCATGCTAGAGTCGTGGCAACCATACGCGAAAGGCCCGCATTCGTACAGGCTCACTTTCATTCAAATTGTGCAAACTATAGGAGGTACGCGTAATGAGTCTTCGGGTCTATTTTGGCACCGCGCCACCGGCAGACGCGGCTCGTATTGCGAGGCGACTCATCGAACTACGGCTGGCTGCTTGCGTCAACGTGATCCCCCAAGTTCAGAGCTTTTACACATGGCAAGATAGACTCCAAGAAGACGAGGAGGCTTTTCTTGTCATAAAATCGGCAGCCAAGCCCAGTGCACTATCTGACGCCTATGCAGAGCTTCATCCGTACGACATCCCTGCGTTTACATGCATTGCTGTCGACCAAGCTGATTCACTCGACGCCTTCGTAGCCTGGGTTAAGAAACAGTCTCTAGACTCTTGTTCGTAGGCATGTTCGACCTCGCTTGGTGGCAAGATAAATTGCAAACCCCTTGAACCGGGGAAGCCAATTCAAGGGCGGCGGGTGTGTGCGTTGCCCATGAAGCTGCACTAGCGTTACCCGACTCTTTTTCACCTGATACTCAAGCTTGTACGTGGCATCAGGGAATCGCAGCTCGTCCGGATAATGACGCTCAAGCCGTTCTTGCAAGCGCTCGGGGAGATCAGGCAGCTCGAGGTCCGTGCTGCTCAAGAGAGCAATCTCGGTCCCGTCGGTTAGCCCCAAAGCCTTGACCCGCTCCACAAGCCAGGTGGTCGCAGTGAGCGGGTCAATTGGAGTTGCCAGTGTGGACTCTAAGGAGCAAGCCAAGAGCCAGCGGTCAACCTGCCGCTCGAGCCTCTGAAACAAACCTTGCCAAAGGACGCCCCGCTGAACCGCCTCTACCGTCGCCTGTATACAGGCGAGCCCACTGGGTATTGAATCCACAGCGCCGACCACACGGCCGCCATATTGGAGTTCCACTCTGCAGTAGAGTGCGCCGTCAATGACTTGAGGCTCTTTGACCACCTCACTGCAGAGCCCTGCGTCTGCAACCCAGCTCAAAGGCACAGGCATGGTTGCGGTAATCTTGACCCCCCCTCTCCCAAGGCGAGGACTATACGCATGGGTGCTTAAAGCCAAAAGCGCCTCGGGCTTCCGAGCGCCTTGGGCGACCCGGCTTAGCGCGAGGAGAGATCTCGTGTCTAACAGAGCCTCAATCTTGCCGTTGTACCAAGCGCTCTCTTTGGACTTTCGGAGCCGCCCAACGTAGACCGCGCCTGGGTCACAAGCCATCACAGCCTTTGCCAGAGACCGACGCCGAGACGGCATGTCGCCATCAGTCCGCTTCGGGCAATCGAGCAACCCCTCAAGCTGACGAGCGATCTCATTGGCTTCTGCGAACGCATCTCGCGTGACGAATGAGGGCGCCCGTCCACCCCCCTGAGCGCTCATAATTGCGGCCGCGTCACAACCGGTCTCCAAAATCGGATGGGCATCTAAATCCGCACCCGGCCTAAGGTAATGGCGACGAGTACTTAGCGTGCTGACAAGTGCAATCATATCGCTTAAGCAGTCCTCATGCTGGGCAGCAACGAGCCACCGAGCAAAAGATAGATCCACCGGTATTTGAGTCATCGCGCGACCGACGGAGGTTGCCAAGCCTGACTCATCTATAGCGCCGATCTCGTTTAGATATTGGCGCGCTCCCTCTAAACTGTGTGCTGGAGGCTGATCCAAAAGCGGTAAACTTTCGAGTAGCCAGCCAAGCGACGCCGCCCTGAGAACCATCCAAGATGCGCTCTCCCTAAGGATCTCAGGCTTGGCCTTGGGGGCCAACCTACCCGCCCTGGACCAGAGCCTGATACAAACGCCTGGCCCCACACGCCCCGCACGGCCTGCACGCTGGTCCGCGCTTGCTTGAGAGACCGCAGTCAGCGTCAGGTAACCACGACCACCGCGGTACAGGGTTTGCCTGACCAGGCCCGTATCGACCACCGCCCGGACGCGAGGGACTGTCACTGAAGCCTCCGCGACATTGGTGGACAGGATGATACGGCGACGCGCTCCAGACTTAAAAACAGCCGACTGGCCATCCAGGCTAAGCTGGCTATGCAATGGCAGACACACGTAGTCCGCCAACCCGTCATGCCGCTGTACCGCTGCGCGCACATTCTCAATCTCCTGCTTTCCGGGCAAAAAGACGAGTATATCCCCCTCCGTCGACGAGAGCATCAAGAGACCCTCTAGGACACGCTCAACTAGAGCCTCGCGGGTTGGCAGTGTATGAGATCCCAGATAATTTACTTCAATGGGAAAGCTTCGGCCTTTTGCCTCCACGTGTACGCCGTTTACATGGTGCGCGATGCGCTCCCCGTCGATGGTTGCCGACATTACAGCCAACCTAAGCTTTCCCATTCGCAAACAGAGCGCCAGCAAAAGGTCTAGCTCCATAGTTCGCTCGTGATACTCGTCGATGATAACCACATCAAACGGAAAGCTCGTCGGTTCGCTCAGGATGCCAAGTGCAACCCCGGGGGTCACGAAACACACCCGGGTCGAACCACTGAGGCGACGCTCACCTCGCACTTGATAGCCAACGAAGTCACCGACAGGCTCATTGTTTTTCGATGCGAGATATGTTGCCAACGCTCGACAAGCCACACGCCTTGGTTCAACCACTAAAACGCGACCAAGAGCCGCCGCCCAGATTGGCACCCGCGTCGACTTACCCGAGCCCGTAGGAGAGGTGATTACAATATTGCCTTTGCCCAGCTTTGCTAGCAGGCTCTCTTTTATGTCGTCGATGGGCAGCGTCATACCGCAATCAGAATCATGCAATACTCGCACAGATGCAATATCCTGAAAGGGTGAATGGGTATCAGGTCGGCCCGCAAGGTCGCATACTCAAGGGAGGTGACAGATGAAAAAGGACGTAAGCCTTACCGCAAAGCACTGGGTGATGCTGGCTGGCGCGCTTTGGTCATTACTCTACACACTGCTTTATCGAGTCGGAGCACAGCCAAGCCGGCTGCCACCCGGCTTTACCGAAGCGTCTACTTACTATGCCAAGGCTGCCTTCCTCGTGCTGCCGACTGTTGCCTTGATGACACTGTCCGTCGCCTATAGCGTCCGCGTACTCATCGACCCAAAACGCCTTACGCTTAACGATGCTTTGGAGCTGGTTGCTAAACCATACCTACTACCGCTTACGGTCACCCTTATCTTACCAGAGATCATCCTTATCCAGTTCACCCACTTTGGAATCCTGCAACGCTATGCTCCGTATGGAGGCGTCGCTACGGCCATTTGGATGAGCGCCGGATTGTATGGCGCGATCTATTCAACGGGCTCGTGCACACGGATGAGGGCGATAGTCGCCACGCTGCTGGCAGCCTTCGCTCAAGCTTGCATCGCTGGACTAATACTGCGTTGAAACTTAACCCCTAAGCATGTCTAATCACCCTGTGCGAAAGCACGCGTTCTCGAAATAGGCATTGCTGGGGTACCCATGGACATTCAAACAATTCTAAAAGATGTGACAGACGACAAGCGCATGAAGGTTGCCGTTACAGATATCGACGGAATCCTGCGCGGCAAATTTCTGCACCCCGCAAAATTCCACTCCGTGCTCGAGGGGGGCTTTGGTTTTTGCGATGTGGTCCTCGGCTGGGATATGGCAGACACATGCTACGACAATGTCAGTCTGACCGGATGGCATAGCGGCTATCCAGACGCGCACGTGCGTCTCGATCCTACCACCTTCCGAAGAATCCCTTGGAATAATGATTTGCCCTTTGTACTTGGAGAATTCGTTCTACCAGATGGCGAGCCGCACCCGGTCTGCCCGCGGCAGCTGCTAAAAAGCGTACGCAGATATGCAGAATCACTCGGCTACACAGCACACTTCGGGATGGAGTTCGAATGGTTTAACTTCTTAGAAACACCGACTTCACTTCATGAGAAAGGCTTCCGAGACATGAAGCCATTGACACCCGGCATGTTCGGTTACTCCATGCTCAGGACCTCTCTTAATGATGAAATTTACGAGCAACTCATGGCTCAACTAGAGTCATTCGGTGTCCCGCTTGAGGGCCTTCATACGGAAACGGGTCCAGGTGTACTCGAGGCAGCCCTGATGAACACAGAGGCGCTAGAGGCTGCTGACCGCGCCGTGCTCTTTAAGAGTGCCACCAAGGAGATCTTGTATCGCCATGGGGTCGTGCCGACCTTCATGGCCAAGTGGAACGCGGAACTGCCCGGTTCATCGGGACACATGCATCAAAGCCTCTGGAAAGATGGTGTAAACGCTTTTTATGATGAATCGGACCCATTGAAGATGAGCGATACCTTTCGCCATTATCTGGCCGGACAGATTGCGCTTTTACCGGAGATCTTGCCCATGTTTGCGCCAACCGTAAATAGCTTTAAACGTTTGGTTGAAGGCATGTGGGCGCCAACACGCGTGACATGGGGCGCCGACAATCGAACCGTCGCACTCAGGGTTATTCCTGGGAGTGCAAAGTCAACCCGACTGGAGACCCGCGTCGGGGGGGCCGACCTCAACCCATACTTAGGTATCGCCGCGGCCCTGGCGGCCGGCCTCTACGGCATCGAAAACAAGCTTCCCCTCGATACCGAACGTGTTGTTGGGAATGGGTATGAGGCCGAAGCGATCCGCCTACCCTCAAGCCTAGACGCAGCCGCCAAAGCGATGTCCGCCTCCGACAGATCCCGAACGCTCTTTGGAAGTAACTTCGTCGACCATTTTGTTAACACCCGCCTTTGGGAACAGCGTCAGTACGCCGCCGCGGTGACCGACTGGGAACTCGCCCGCTATTTTGAACTGGTTTAGGATAGAGAGATGGCATCAATCGTAACGTATAATTACCCCACCCCGATCCGTTTTGGGCCAAATTCAAGCCGTGAGCTGCCTGAGGTACTCGCGGGCAGCGGCTTGCTGCGCCCTCTAGTGATTACCGATAACGCTATCGCAAACCTCCCATGGTTTCCTGAGCTCATGGGCTTGATGGCGGATTTTGAGCTGGCAGTTTTTCATGACATGGGTGGAAACCCCGTTAAATCCCAGGTTACAAGGGGTGTACAGGCTGCTCGCGAGCATGAAGCGGACTGCGTAATTGCGATCGGGGGTGGTGCGCCGGTGGATGTCGCCAAGGCCGTCGCGCTTATGCTTCATCACCCCGGCGACCTTTTTGATTACGAAGACGGAAGGCCAGACGCCCGCCAGGCAGATGGCCTCATGCCTTATGTCATCGCCATCCCAACCACCTCGGGCACAGGCAGCGAGGTGGGTCGTTCCTCCGTCATCTCTGACGATGTCACTCATGCAAAAAAGATTATATTCTCTCCTCGGATGCTACCAAACCTCGTTCTTGCCGATCCATGCCTGACGCTCGGATTGCCTGCAGCGATCACCGCAGCCGTTGGCTTTGACGCGCTCACTCATCTCATTGAAGCCTATCTTGCGCCGATGGAGCACCCTATGTGTGACGGCATCGCTCTGGAGGGTATAAAACTCGTCGCACGCAGCCTTGAATCAGCGGTTAAGTTTGGACGAACCCAAGCCGGCGAGACGCCAGAGCATATTCAAGCCCGCGCGGACATGCTGAACGCCTCCATGATGGGCGCTGTCGCTTTTCAAAAAGGGCTGGGTGTGAACCACTCATGCGCCCATGCGCTGTCCACAGTTTGCGACACTCACCACGGGCTTGCCAATGCGCTCATGCTTGAGACCTGCATGCGCTTCAATCTCAAGGCAGTCCCAGGCCGCTTTGAACAACTCGCGGCAGCAGCAGGGCTCTCCTCTGGGGCGGACTTCATTCAGTGGCTCTGCGCCCTTCGTAATGCCGTCGGCATCCCGTCCGGCTTGGCGCACCTAGACCTATCTGCGTCTCAACTGGAAAAACTGATTGACGTCGCTTTCGAGGATGTGTGCCACCAGAACAATCCTGTTCCAGTTACCAGGGACAACTTCGTCGACCTCTTCAATCAAGCGGCAAAAAAATGAACATGATAGAACTCTCTAACCCGTCCACTGGGCGCGTGTTCCGAAAACTTGAAGAACCCACAAAGGCGGACATCAAGGCCCGCATCATGGCGGCTAGAGTGGCCCAAAGAGACTGGTCGACACAGGTCTCACTTGACGAACGCATCGAGTGCATTCTCAGGTTTCGGCAGAGCTTGCTGGCCAAGCAGGATGAGCTTGCGCTCACATTATCCACGGAGACAGGCAAGCCAATCACTCAGGCCCGTGGCGAAATAAAGGCCACAACAGCCCGCATCGACTATTTTGTCAGACATGTCGGCCGCCTCCTCGAGAGCCGAACGCCAGTTGCATCTGGTGGTAACGTGAACGCGCCAGGGATGGCTCAACTCCAGGAAGCTGTGACCTATGAACCTCTCGGGGTTATCGCGAACATATCTGCTTGGAACTACCCTTACTTCGTCGGTGCAAATGTCTTTATTCCGGCACTACTTTGTGGAAATGCTGTCATTTACAAGCCGTCAGAATACGCCACGCTGACCGGGCTTGCGATTGAGTCCCTACTGCACGACTCGGGCATACCCAAGGATATATTTCAGGCCGTAATTGGCGGAGCTCAGGCTGGTTCAAATGTCATCTCCGAGGCGATTGACGGACTGTTTTTCACCGGCTCTTATTCCACGGGCGTCAAAATTGCTGCCGCTGTGGCCCCCAAGCTCATTCCACTGCAGCTTGAGTTGGGAGGCAAGGATCCCGCTTACGTAGCAGAAGATGCCGATCCAGTTGCGGCTGCTTTTGCATTGGCCGAGGGCGCGTTTTACAATACGGGGCAAAGCTGTTGCGCCGTTGAGCGAATCTACGTCCACAACTCTATTCTCCTCCCGTTCCGTACAGCTTTCATGAAAGCGGTGAGTGCCTTTGAGGTCGGCGATCCCTCGCATTCGGGAACGTTCATCGGCCCCTTGACTAGACGAGAACAAGTCGACGTTTTGGAGGGGCAGGTTGCGGATGCATTGGCGAAAGGCGCTACGCTACTAGCAGGAGGCCGACGGATGTCGCGTGAAGGCTGGTATTTCGAGCCAACCATACTGACTGACACAAACCACGACATGCTCGTAATGAAAGAGGAAAGCTTTGGGCCGATCATCGGCATACAGGGGGTTGAGTCTGATGACGAAGCGATACGTTTGATGAACGACACTCACTACGGACTCACCGCCTCCATCTATTCACCATCGCGCACACGGGCGCTGCAGATGCTAAGCAGGGTTTCTAGCGGGACCGCCTACTGGAACTGCTGTGATCGGGTTAGCCCACATGTCCCCTGGACGGGGCGCGGCCACTCCGGGCTCGGAGCGACCTTGTCCGAGGAAGGCATACGAGCGTTTACTCAACCCCGGGCATGGCATATGAAACCCACTGCGTGATTTAACTCTTGAGTGGAACATTCCATAAAATAATTTGAATGCCGACAATTTCTCCTCGTCGATCGACCCGTAATTGTTTTTTGGAGTTCACTATGCGCCTTTCAACCATTTGTACCTGCATAGCGCTTTTATTGACCGCCGCTTGCCATCGAATTGACTCGCACCACATACCGACTCATGCCGTCGAGGCTGATATCGTCGTCGACAGTTATGACGGCATAACAACCGATATCACAGCGACACTCAGGCTCCGTGATGAGCCAATGACCTATCTGCAACTCGGTCCCACGGAGCGCCTTGTCGCAAGCGTGGGTTCGTTTAGCGAGCCGATGTACCAAGGGATGTACAGCTACACCGCCTCCTTGCCACAGCATCGAGACGAAGAATTGGTCCGCGTCAGCTACTTACGGCATCACCACCCATCAGCCGGTGCATCAGAGGTGATTATGCCATCAAGCTTTGAACTCAGCCTCTACGAAGAGCATGGCTACGATAGTGACACCCTTATCGTTGAGTGGGACACCATCACATATGACCCCATGGAGATCGAGTTAAGCGGACCATGTATTCATAGCCAAAACCACTTGGTGGATGGGTTCGAAACCCAGGGCGCCCTCTTTATCGACAGCTCTAGCTTCAGAACACTGCCGAACTGGGACGGCCAAACTTGCCCAGTAGACATCACAGTGACGAGAAGCCGTACAGGCCAGCTTGACCCAAGCCTCTGGGGTGGCTCTATGACAGCGAGACAGACCAGAATGGCGACATTCGAATTGTACTACTAAAGCTCGCTCATGAAGCGCTGCGTCTCGACCGACGCCTCCCGAAGCTCTCGGGCAACCAGAAACCGAAAAAGCTCCTTGTCTAGTAATTTCAGCGTGTTTCTTTTGCGGAGAAGGCGCTGCCGACAATCGACCCACTCCTGGACAGACGCCCTCTGAGTGACCAGCTGTTTAACCTCTTTTATAAGGCGTGCGCTCTCATCATCGAGCGCACGTTCTACTCCCCTCTCCTTCACCAGCATAATCTTGAGCTCAACCGCAAGCTGTTCGGGCAAGGCTGCAGGTGGAGGGGTGCCAGCAGCTAACCATGTCAGCCATGCGTACATACTGTAGGCTGCAAACCCAATACCGGCGGCACCGAAGAATCCCGATCGGGCCCCAGCCTTTGGCGATGAGTGAGCCGGCCTCAACACGCCGCCAAGCAGGGCCCCGCAAGCCAACCCAGCGAAGTGCGCCCCGTGCGCGACGCCGCCCATGAGCAGACCAAACACAGTCGTATAGACGGTCCACTTGATCATTTCATCTCGGACATGCCGACCCTCTGGCGTACCAACCCGATGACCAAACACCAGTGACAGACCGATTAGACCAAAAATGGCACCCGAAGCCCCAACGGTCCAGCCCACAGGAATACCTTGACCGGCCGACAGCATCGCTGGAATGACGGCAGCCCCTACTCCAGCAAGTACGTAAGTAAAGAGAAACCGACCAGTACCGAAGCTCCGTTCCACCAAAGGACCGATCTGCATCAAGACGAACAGATTGAAACCTAGGTGCATAAGGCCGCCATGTAGCCATGTATAGGTAACGGCCCGCCACGGCTGCCCGCCTAATACGAACAGCTTGCTGGTTGCCCCTAACTCATAATGCTCCAGCCAACCTGTCGGCCGCATGAGTCCACCAGACCCATACTTGAGTTGGACGCAAAACATAATCATGGTGACCGAAAAAAACAGCGTCGTCCCCGGCGTGTCCGAATGCCGACCCAGTCCCAATATACGAAGGAACTTTCTAACTGGGTGGGGCATCCATTGCCTACGCCCACAGCGATGACACGATTTGTCTTCCCCTGCCACAAGCAGCTGACCGCAGACACAATTAAAGCGCCGGTCACCGGAGCGCGCTGTATGGGTCTCGAACTCACGGCCGACTCGTTCAGGCTTCTGCGCGAGCTGGCGCACCTTCCACTCTGCCTGCACTTTTGAGGCACCCAGAGCCCGATAATAAAGGTAAGCTAAACGCAACCAAAAATGCTTCACTTAGAACTCCGTTAGGCAGACCACAACAGTATGTGCACAAACCTGAAAAGACAACGGCCTTCCGTTAGACGGCATTCCTAAAGCAACCCCTAAGGCTATCCCAATCGGGTCGACATTGTGCTAGCGTCCCCCCATGAATACACCTCATCACATAGACCAAGAAGGCAACGCACAGATGGTTGACGTTGGCCAAAAAGACACCACACGCCGGCGCGCGATGGCCCGCGGCGTCGTGCAAATGTCGCCGTCCGCTTTCAAGCACATGACTCATGGCGCTGCAGCGAAAGGGGATGTACTCTCCGCTGCTCGTATCGCAGGCATTATGGCCGCTAAGAAAACATCAGAGTTGATCCCACTCTGCCATCAGGTCGCCTTATCATCAGTAAAGGTCAGCTTTGAGTCGGATTCACGCAAATCCACTTTGTCAATCACGTGTATCGCACAAGCTCTGGGACCAACCGGTGTTGAGATGGAGGCGCTAACGGGCGTCTCCGTTGCCGCGTTGACCATCTACGACATGCTTAAATCGATAGACAAAAGCATGAGGATCGGTGAGATCGAACTCATGGAAAAGGATGGCGGCAAGTCCGGTAGCTACCGGCGACCCATCCGCGTGGTCGAAAAAAGCTCACCTGCGAGCGAGCCGGCTCTCGATGACCCGACTGTTCCGGAGTCGGGTCGGGCATCGCAGGCCACCTTCGAGCAGCCACTAGGCGACCAGCAGGAGCAAAAACTGGCAAAGCGTCGGCCTCGGCTACCGACCCCGAGTCCTGAAGCCATAGCGCTGGCAGATCAAGTCATTAAGCTGGACTCAGACTGCAAGGACCTAGCCGAGTTCCTGCTTCGCGATCCGCTGGCGTCCGCATACATGCTCGGGGATCTAGATGGGCCTTATCGGGAGCACTGTGATTGGTATGGGCTAAAGGATGAAGCACTCTCAGCGGTTCTGCTTTTATATTCGGGCCTAAGCATGCCTGCCGTACTGGCCAAGGGTGACCCAGCCGATATTGAAGCGCTCCTCGCCGCGTCTCACGCCTCGCTACCCCGACGATTCTATGCACATATACGGACCGAACATCGAGGTCCGATAGAATGCTTTTACTCACTTTCGGATGTGAAGCCGATGTTGAGAATGGGGTTATCCCGAGACGGTTTCTGCAAGAATATCGAGCCGGCAGCGGAGGTGCTCAGTCATCGCGACACGGGCGATATTATGCAGCTTTATCAGCAGTACCCTGATAATTTTTTCGAGCCCGCTCAACTCGACACTGGCTTATACTTTGGTAAACGCGAAGGCGGTAGACTCGTAAGCGTTGCGGGGTTGCACGTCTGTAGCCCCCGATACAACGTCGCCGCCATTGGCAACATTGTCACCCACAAAGAATATCGAGGCCGCGGGTATGCTTCCCACTGCGTGGGTGCCCTCCTGGTGGAGCTATTTCAGCGCGTAGATAACGTTGCCCTCAACGTTAGCCCAGACAACCACGCTGCCATCGCTTGCTACAAAAAGTTTGGGTTTGAGGAGCTACACCCCTTCCTTGAAGGGTGGGCGACTGCACGCTCGTGAGTCAAGCCTTATTCGGGTCCCAAAGCACCTCTGCTTCGCCCTGCTGCACCGAGACAGCACGACTCCACACAAAAAGGGCATCGCTCAGACGGTTGAGGTACTGCAGGACGATGGGGGCAATGTCATCGACCTGTGCGGCTTCCACACAGATACGCTCCGCCCTTCGGCAGACGGTCCGCGCGACATGCAGCTCAGCATTGGCCCGGCAGCCGCCTGGCAGGACGAAACTCCGCAACGCCGGCAATGCCGCATTATGTTTGTCGATCATCTCTTCCAGCCACTCGATGTCAGTCTCAGTGACTTGAGGCATCGCTGCGGTCAGGTCGCTCGGCAAAGTCGCGAGTATTGTCCCCAGGTTGAACAACGCATGCTGTACCCGAAGCAATTCCGCGGCAATCTCGTCGAGGCGAGCTTCTAAACAAGAAACACGCGCCTGACCGAGCAATGAATTCAACTCGTCGACCGTGCCATAGCCTTTGATCCGCCAATTGCACTTGAGCGTGGTTTGACCACCGACTAACTGTGTCTGGCCGGCGTCCCCCTTGCGCGTATAAACTCGATTAATTGCGAGGTTCGGCTCAACGAACCTCTCTCCTTTGGCTGCCATAGTGGCGCCTCCTCAATACACTTAGAATTAATAATATTGCTAAAGCAGAAAAAGGGCTGCCCTCTTCCCTTACTAGAAGCGTGCAGCCACCCGAAGAGCTGCCTTTGCCCGATGCTGTGGCGCCGCCACCTTCACCATCCGCAGCCTCGTCGCCCGGTCGCGCGCCCTCGCACACAAACCTCGTCGAATCTTCAACCCCTGCCTGACATTGGCCAAACACCGGTGTGAGTTCTAAGCAGCCCCAGCCGTTCGGGCAGCAGGTTTCTTTGTCGCAATTCTGGGTGCAATAACCAGGGTCCACGACAACCTGGTCTACGATTTCATAGTCCGTGCAAATCAGGTCACCACTACACGTCGGGCGCTCCCATGGTCGGTCGGGGTTAACCCAGCACTCATCGCCGATCTGCCGTTCGCCGGCGGTTGGAATTCGCCGACAAGCCGTCCCGCTCGGCCGAACGTCGACGCATTGAAACCCCTCATCGCACCCTTGCGACTCACAAGGCCTTGTGCAGTAGCTGACAGGCCGGCCTGTCTGCTCGTCTATACTGCTCGGGTCGTTGAGGCAAAATAGGTCAGACGCACAAAATCCGCGGTCGGTGCAAGGCTCACCCATACCAGGCAAATCTGCCTGCATCTCAGGCTCACCCCTCGCGCAGATTGAACCACCATCCTGTAGCTCGACGCAGAAATAATCGGTTGGACACATTCCGCTCGCACAGGGCCCAGTGCAATAGACGGCGTCGGCATCGCTCACGCACAGCAGTCCATCTTGACATTGCGTACCCTGGCCGCAAACCTCGCCAAACCCAGCAGCGTCACTGCGCGGGTCATCCCCCCTCACGCAAGCGCCACCGCCGCCCCCGGAGAGATAGGCGCAATAGTACCCCTCCCCGCACGATGAGTCACCAGGCGTGCAGCTCTTCGAGCAATAAAGATCGCGGCCATCGTTCAAGCAAAACAAAGACTCTACACAGCGCTCGCTGAAGCAATCCTCACCAAACATAGCCGTCCCGGGCATGACCATCGGGTCCATATCTGGCTCGGGGACCTCTCCCCCATTTGGGTACAATGCGCATACGCCAGCGATATCATCCGCGCCCAGTGATCGACCTGAGGGATCGCCCGGTCCGGTGGATGGCCACATCGTGGAGCCGGCGATATTGCTGTGCCCTAACCCGAGGGCGTGACCCACCTCGTGGGCGGACACCGAAGCAACATCAGTGCCGCCTGCGCTTCCCACGCCTGCAGACACATCAGCCCAGCTGTGGTGAAAGCCATTAAACTTGATGTCGGTATCTTGCAGCGCGTTCTGAAGCCCCCCGAATATGGATGAAGTAATCGCAAGCGCGGCGGGTGAATCATCCCAACTTGACTCACGCCAGCTAACGACGTTCTCACCGTCACCGCTGCCCCAGGCCTGATTCTCCGTGCGCCCAGCAAAACTCCAAACAAGGTAGGAGCATGTGATTTCATTCCACGCTTCATAGCCGAGCTGGACAGCTGCTAAGCATTGCGGATCTGTCATATCCTGCGACAAAGAAGAATTAACCAGATATTCAACCGCCTGGCCACGGCTCAGCCGCCACTGCGCACCGGTGAACTCGTATGCCCATGCAACCGAGGGTAGAAGAATCACCAGCGCAGCGAAGAGAGGACGCTTAATCATGACCCACCCCTCCGCCGACGTAAACCTGACGTGTGCGCGGCCTCAGGCGTAACGGCTCCCGGTTTGGCCTTTTGCCGGCGATCAGGTCGAGGATATACGATAGCGGATACCCCTTCTCGTCCAACGACCAGCCTTCGAGCTCGACCGCTGCCGGGCGCATCACGAAATTCAAGTGGCTCGTATCGCGATGCGCAAACAGCACACCGGGCGAACTCGGGGCACCCAATAGCTCAAACTTACCCTGGCTGAGGCCGTTGACAACCCATCGACCTGCGATGCGTTGAAGAAAGACAAGTACCCGTTCTCCCTTCCTGAATTTTGCCTGACCAGGCACACGTTGCTCGATCCGAGACTCCCCTTCACCCACGATGCCGCCCAGTTGCTCGAGCCACAGCGTGCCAGTCTCGACTAGCCCTTTGAGTCTTTGCGTGACATTCAATTTAATCCGCGTACGCACAGCCCGCTGTTTGCCATCCAGCTGACTCGATACAGCCTCCACCCGCGCAACTACAATTGCATCCGATGTTTGAGCAAGCTGCCCTATCGGCATCCATTTAACGGTCGCGGCTTCGGCCGCACTCGACGCCAGAAGCGCGAGCATGATCGCCAATCCTATTCTCATTATTCTCCTCCATGAAGACCCCGTGGTCTGTTTAAGCGAGCGTTTCCGCCAATTGGGCGTACTCTTGCGCCGCTTTTTCATCCTCGCCAACGAGCACTCGGGCGAGCGTCCGATAGACGCGTGCTAGCTCACGGGGCTGCTCCACCCCCTCCAGATGCTTTATGGCCTGATTTAGGTGCACCAAAGCATCTGATAAATCATTATTTTGGAAGCAAACCTCGCCCCTGACCCTCAAAGCTGCGCCTATATTTGTACCATCTTTACGCTCTCGCGCCATCCGTAGAGCCTCAGTGGACGCCTTATTCGCGAGGTCTTGCTCCCCCATACCTAGATAAATTTCGGCCAGGGTACGCCACGCATCGGGCAGCAGGTAGGCAGGCCCCTTTCCCGATTTACAGTGACCAATTGCCCGTTCTACATAACCCGCGGCTGCCTTTAGCTCGCCTTTGCTGAGTAAAACCTCGCCCAGGTTTGCATAACATACCGCCACGTTGGCATGACCTCCGGGCTCCCAGATTCGGATCGACTCCCTCAAGAAACCTTCTGCGCGCTCGAAGTCCGCCAACTCGCCGTAAAGGCTCCCCAGGTTGACGTAAGTATGAGCGAGACCAGCGCGGTCCCCCAAGCTTGCGTTGATCCGAAGCGCCCTCTCGTACCATTCCACAGCCTTCCGGGTCTCGCCCATCTTTTGAGCGACCATGCCTAAATTATTGCAGGCAGAACGAATCCTGGATTTGTTCTGAACAGCCTCAAAGCGCCTTAAGGCGGAATCAAAGAATTCGGCGGCGCCCTTGTAGTCGCCTAGCCCGTAAGCAGCCACACCGCGCCCATTCAGAGCGAGACCCACGGTCCCCTCGAGGCCCGCCTCAGGCTGCTTGAGAAGTGCATCAAATTCGGCCGCCGCCCCTTTAGGATCACCATCAACATACCTCAACCAAGCAGCATAGCGTGCGAGGTCAAAACGATAACGAATCGCCTCTTTTGACCCAAGACCTTCCACTAAGCGTGCCGCCTCATCAACCAGCTCCCGAGTTCGCATCAAGCGGCCAAGAGCCTCTTGGACTTCAGCTCGTTGGTGAAGGTATCCTGCCCTCGTCAGCGGATCGTCCCCAAGATACTCAAGTGCCTGCTCCCAATATCCATCGGCTTCTGTGAGTTCCCCCATTCGCGATAACGCCTTCGCCAACGCCGCGGAACCACGCGAGACATCGGCGGCATCAAGCGAGCCTTCTTCCGCTTCGAGAGTCGTAAACGCGGCCTGAAAGCACTCGACGGCAAGCGCGTAAGACGAGGCCTCCTGAGCACTATAACCAGCGCGCAAATAGGTGTCAGCCGCGCGCCTCACATCACCACAGGCGAGGAAGTGGCGACCCGCATCAGCAAGGTCTTCGGGATGGTTCTCCCTGAGATTATCCAATCGCCAAAGGGCGGCCCTTGCATGGAGAGTTCGACGAGTCTGCGCGTCGATACCACGATACGTCACCTCGTGTAGCAGACCGTGCTCGAAGGTCAGGTTTTTACGTTGCCCCCCCTGCCCGCCTCCAGCATAGATAAAACCATTCTGCTCCAGCGCTAAAGCGCAGTTGTTCGCCTTCTTTTCTCCACCAAGCAAGGCCGCTAGACCACCCAATGTGAAAACTCGCCCCAACACAGAAGCTGCCTGAATCGCGGCGCTGAGTGACGGATTTATTCGGTCGAGCCGCGCCTGGACGACCCCTTCGATGGTCATGGGTAGACCCGTCTCAACCTCGGCCCCACCACTCGCCACAGATAAGGCGAGCTCCCTGAGATACAAAGGGTTACCTTCTGCGCGCACCAGTATGGACTGTCGACTCTCGGGTGAGAGCCGACCCGCTGTCTGCGTGACCAGCGCTTCCGCCGATCGGCGGTCGAGGGAACCGAGCTGGAGTCGGTCAACTAAACCACCTCGCGTCCATACATCAAGAGCTTCAACCACGCCAGGTCGCGCCGTAATCAAAAGGCGAACATGTTTGCGATTTAGCTCCGCGATGAGGTAGCTGACAATCCTTAACCCTTCGGGCGGCAGCCAATGAACATCTTCGAGAACCACCAAGAGGGACCGCCGTTCACTGGCGTGATTCAGGAGATACAGGAATGCGCTCGCAAGCTGGTCGCTATGCTCGATCGGTGGTTCTACTGCATAACCCAGTAGTGCCATCAGCGGCGCAACTTGTTCATCTGCAGCGGGCTGCGGCAGAGCCTCATCCAGCAGCCAGTCTATGGATACCGCTCGCAGATCGATGGGATGGGGATTGACGCCGCCGCGCTCGAACAGACTCTCAATACTTTTTCTTGCGACCATGGAATCGGCATCATCTGAAAGCCCGAGCAACGACCGCGCAATCATCGCAAAGGGACGATAAGGCAAGCTGGACTCATACGCTGCAGCTGCCCCGGTTACAGCCTTGAAGGCATCCCGGGCCTGGGCGGCAAAGCCATGAACAAGATGAGATTTGCCTATCCCGGCTGCCCCCACAACCAAAGCAAACGCTGAACTGTCTGAGTCGTCCCCACCTGCTGGACCAATCCGCTGATGCAGCCATTCGAGTTCGTCCTGACGCCCAATGAGTGCCCGGTCGGCCACAGCATCTGCGTCTTGCAAGCCTACCAACTGTTGCTCACCCGCCTTGCGGCCAGCGGCAGTGACCGCCCTGAGTCCCAGCATTCGGCTCGCATGGGACGAGATAAGGACTCCGGGCTCACTTGGCTTCCGGTCGTGTATGGCATGAAGCACGGCGCTGTGAACATCCACACCAGCCAGCATGACATCCGCTTCAGCCAGGTAAATCCGAGCGTCCTGCTCATGTTCCATGACCGCGAGACAAGCTCGCGCCGCTCGTACCAGGTCGTTCTCATAGCTCACCGGGACACCAAAAACGGCCCTCAAAACGGGTGTCAAACCTGGCAGTAGGCGCCCCCCGTGCCCTCTAACTATCTCCCGTACAGCTGAACGCCAAGCCGAGTAATGTTCACAGAAAGCGTCCAGCTCCTCCGGCATACCTGGAGCCCAGATCGCCACTACGGCGGCCCGTCTCATGCCTGTTGGAAGCTGTTCGAGGTGACGTTTACGGAAATACTGTGTGTCCGGATCGCCCGTCAGTGCGTAGGCCATCCATACAGGGTCGGTGCGTGATGCGGCATCATTAGAAGCAGCGACGAGAGCCTGCCCAACTGACTTGCCGGCTGCGAGCCCTCGATAAAAAAAGTCTGCGAACTCTGCGCCACCTAAATCAGGCAAGTCGACCATCGTGCCTATGAAGTGCTCAACTCCGCTACGGACAAACTGTAAGGCTAGCTCCTCGGAGTCGGACGCACAGGCGTTAGCGAACACCAACCTCGGGCACGGGCTCCCCTTGATGGTTGCGATATCCTTGGGGTCAATATGGCCATCACTAAATCGCCACCCCCCACCGCCATCCTCGTCCAACGGGTCTTCGTGTCCAGCGAAATGGAGAATCTCATAACGACCCAGCATGCGGACAAAGTCATGCTTCCGTAGCCGGCCTAAGCGTAAATCACACAGCTGACCATCGGCTCGCTCGGAATGAGTGCGGACAAGCGCCTCCCCTTCAAACCGAGCGGCCGGCAAATCCCCCGCCGGGTCCGCAACGATAAGCATCCGATTTTCGCCCGACACCGGTCGTGACTGTGATGACGCTGAACTTGGTAATCGACCAACAGCCCAACGCAACCCGAGAGCAGCCTCGCCATCGTTCAGCAGAGCCCATGGGACATTGGTACCCAAGTCGCCATGGATAGTTAGGGTGCCTGCGCCGGCCCTGAGTATTCTTTTTAGTTCCAACGGGAACAAGATGTCGAACAGCACCCGCCCATGCCCGTCGATGCTTTGGCGCTCGCCACGCTTGCGCAAAAGTCGACGTAGCGCCCGGCGGATGCCATCCACCTCGACTCGCACGCGCCCCATATCCACTTCATGAAACCACGTCTGTAGCCGCCTCGCCGCTCCTTGGCAGGACGTAATGGCTGTAAACCGCCAAGATGAGTCCGTACGTTGATTGATGATTAGAGTGATCGAATCGACTGCCATAACCACACTATAACCGTAGTTGCCGATCGGCGCACCCACTTGTCTAAACCAAAAAAAAAGGAGTTTGTCCTGTAAGTTTTCCAATGCCATTCGTCTAGCATTCCGAGATATGCCAAATGGGAAACTTGAATGTGCTATAAGTCTATCCTTTTCGTACTCGGCTGCCTGTTATTCAGTGGTTGCGCCTTCACAAATATCCCTGACCCAGGAAGCATGTCAGAGAGCAGCATGAATGCTGATACGTTCCCTTTTCGAGATGCCGGATTCAGTGGTCAAACCGTCGGCCAAGGCGATGCGGCCGCTGCACCAGAAACTGATTGCGTCAACGAGGCAGACCCAGTGCATGAGCGCGCTAACGACAATGAAGCGGATGGCGGTGTTGAAGACTTACTAGACGCCAGTGCTCCCTGGGGTGACGTCGGACTCCTCCCTGCTGATGGTGCGTTAGACGAATGTGAGACCGACACAGATGCACAAACGGCCGTCGAAGAAGACCCTGATTGCCAAGAGCCTCCGGTACCTGACGAGCCTAACTGCGACGACGATGTGCCCACGGTGGGCAAATAGCACAGTTTCCCATCCTGACGAACCCACCCGTTCAAATAAAAGGGTCAACAGAAACCTAGTGTTCCAAGGCATCCTCACGTAGACTCATGCCATGGATGCAGATGACGACCAACTACTAGCCGATTGCCTGGCCGGGACACGCAAGGGCTGGCAGCGACTTGTTGAACGTTATAGTCGGTACGTCTATTTCCTCATTAACGCGACGGCCAAACGCCACGGCGCCAGCATCACAGAAGATGAAGCCGAAGACTTGCACAATGATTTCTTCGTCGCTTTGCTTGAGGATGACTATCGACGGCTGAGGGCCTTTGGTGGCAAGAATGGCTGCTCTCTGCGCTCGTGGCTTCGGGTGATCTGCATTCGGCGTACAATCGATTCACTCAGACGTCGACGAAAAACCGTCTCCCTCACAACGGATGATGACGGTCCTACCCTACAGCTTGAGGCGCCCAACGCAGACCCCCTCCAAGCCCTTCTCACTCATGGGCGCGAACAGCGTCGCGCAAGACTTGGGGAGCTCGCACAGAGCCTGCCTGCCGATGACCGGATTCTACTGGATATGATCTACGTACAAAAACTTGGAGCAACGGAAATATCTGCAGCCTTACGCATCAAGAAGGGCGCTGTGTACACGCGCAAGACAAGACTTGTGCAGCGACTTCGTGAGGCGGCTAAACACGCGGGTCTGACGGAATGATTTTTTATTCTGTAAGATTCGGAAGGCGCGGCGTCTAGTCCCTACACACACGGAGGCAAGCGATGACACATCCACACTGCATCGACGACGAAATTCTAGCCGCATATTTTGACGGACTGCTCACTGAAGCGCAGGAGCAAACTCTGCATCAACAAGCAGTCGCATGCGCGCACTGCCGAGAGCAGCTTGCGTCTGTTGCGGTGGTTGTACGCGAGACCGAACACATCCCAGAGACCTTCAAAATGCCCACGCGACTCACCAGGAGCGCCGTCGACTTGTTTGATCAGCATACGGGTAAGACATCTAGGCTCAGGCTGGCGATCGAGTGGCTCGAAGGTGCTCTAGCGCCGCTTCGTGACAGTATTCAACCCACCTTGGACGCGGCGATACCGACACGCGGCAAGAGCGCTCTAGCCGAACAGCGCTTTGACGAGTTACGGTTTAATGTGCGCCTAGGTGATACCCCCTTTGTCATCGACATGGAGGTTGATGGCGATGAAGAGCTTGCGCTCACAGTCACACCACTTCAACCTCTTCCGGCAGGTACCCTATTGCGTCTGTCATGCCTCGGCGAGACCCGCGCCGTGTCATCTCTTGGGCCCGAGGGTGCTCGAATGATGTCGCTGGAGCCGGGCAGGTATGCTCTTATCTTGGAGCAGTCAAGTCGCGCGCTGGGTGAATTAGATCTGGAGTTGGTTCGCTGATCGAGCAGCAATTTCTTTTTGCCTGAATAGATAGTTGACAGGCGTGAATCAAGCGTGCAATATCGGCGTCTACCGAATGGGTCCGGGTAGCTCAGTCGGTAGAGCAGCGGACTGAAAATCCGCGTGTCGGCGGTTCAAATCCGTCCCCGGACACACCTAAACCTCGCTTCGGCGAGGTTTTTTTTTGCCCGCCGCCTGAAGCAAAGGATGCCTTCCATGATTACAGATCAAACGATCAAACAGATTTGTGAGCAGATGAGCACGATAGGCCAGATGTGTCTTAACCTGAGGGAACAGTCGGCCCAAACAGCATCAGAAAAACGTGATTCTTCTCCTGTCACAATCGGAGACCTCGCAGTACAGCTCGTGGTATCAAAGTTCTTGGCCGAAAGCCCTCTTAAGTTGCCGCTTGTAGGCGAGGAAAACGCTGACCCGCTCATCGCCGACCCTAGTGGGCTTGGTCAAGCCGTTTTGAACACAGCTGCAACCGCTGGAGTCAATCTGTCTTTTGATTCAGCTGTAGCGCTTCTTGATGCCGGCAAGTATGACCCCAGCCACGGCGACACTTACTGGGTGTTGGACCCTATCGACGGGACGAAAGGCTTTCTCCGCGGGGGCCAGTTTGCGATCGCTCTGGCATTGATTCATGAAGGGGTTGTGAGCTTCGGGGCCCTGTGTTGTCCGGCTTTGGAATTCGAAGGCGAGCAGCCGGCCATCGCCTATGCGAACAAGAACAAAGGGGCTTTCTGTTACCGTGCAGATACCAACGCCACTCGGCTCACTGCACGTTCTGGTGTCGTCATGCGAGACGTCGTTGTATGTGAATCCGTTGAGGCTGGCCACTCGTCGCACAGCTGGTCACGACGGATTACCAGTGAGCTTGGGATCGAAGCGCCACCGCTGCGACTCGACAGCCAAGCAAAATACTTCGCCCTAGCAGCCGGCATGGCCGATCTATATTTACGCCTACCGGTTCGTGCAGATTATCAGGAAAAGGTTTGGGATCATGCGGCAGGCAGCCTCATCGCTTCCGAAGCGGGTGCCATCGTGTCTGATATTGATGGCCTGCCACTGGATTTCACCCATGGGCGCCTACTGAGCGAAAATCGTGGCGTCATCGTCTCCAACCCAAAACTCCACTCGCGAGCGCTTGAAGCAACGAGACGTGTAGAAGTCACTCATCGTCATCCGCCCGGATAACCTCAACCGCGTCGAGCTGGTCATCATCAAGTGCCGTCTTGAGTCGCTCGTCATTATTCAGCTCCATGGTCTGCGCACTGCGGGCCGCCAGTGCGCCAGCATGGTTGGGCGCAAGCTCTAGCACCCTGTCGAACCAGATGTTTGCTTCCGCGGGCGTCGCGCTATGGCTATAGGCCACACCTAAATGAAACTGAACATCAGCCACGCGCTCAAGCGGCAACTCGCTGCGGCCACGATCCAGGATTGCCCGGGCCAGCACAATCAGTTCGTCCCAGCGACGCTGACCCCGGGCACACAAGAGTGCGAGCCAAAGCCAGTCGTGCTTGACGCGCCCCATCTTAAACATCTCCATATAAGCATCGCAGGCTTCGTCACTGCGGCCCGAAGACTCGTGCTGACGGGCCTCAAGATACAGCAGTCGAATGCGATCGGCCTTCCGTAAGCGATTCTTCTTGTGTACCAGGCGATCGAGCAGCCGCTTAACTTGATGCCATTTATCCATTTCCGAATAGAGCTCTGCACCGTCAATCAGCAAGGCGAACGACTCCTCCGAGCGACCGAGTGCGCGTGTGAACGCATCATCGGCAGCAGGCAGTTTTCCCTGCCGTTTCCAATAGAACAAGGCTAGCTTGTGTAAAGCGTCGGCTTCAGCCTTGACCGACTCGGCGACCTTGACCGCTTGCAATAAACCAAAAAGCAAATCCTTCTCAACGTCGAGTTTTTCTGCGATCGTCACGAACTGATCAACCACAGCGGCATCACCATCAGCCCACCCCGACTCAATGATACGGCGCAGATAGTCAGCTGCACGTGCGGGTCGTAGCAGGTAACGATGCTCGAGGTCCGCAAGTGCTTTCAGGAGGATGCCCTCGCTATCAGCATCCGCACCATCTAATGCGAGTTCATAAAGACGGACCGCCTCAGGCCAATGCCTGGCCTTTTTGAGTCGCTTCGCACCTTGGACAAGCTCCGCTTCGGACAACTGTCCTTTCTTGAGTTCGACGACAAGCTGAGCAGCTTCCTCGAACGCTTTGGCTTTCATACAAGCACGAAACGCCTCCACAGCCCCCTCAGTCGATAGGCTCGAAATAACAGCTGGGGCTTGCCTACCACGCGAATCGGCATCCGGTACAGCCGGTGTTTCCTGATTCGCCTCCGCTGGACGGCCGCCGCTGGCGTTTGCCCCCAGTGCACCGGCTTGAGCCTCCCGATCCTCCGGACGTCGGGCGAGGAGCTTCAGCCAGAATTGAGACGCCTCCACAGGAGCCGAGTGACGACCCAACCAGCGCAGTAGAGTGCAGTACTCATCGGATTCAGGGGCAAGTTCATTAACCAAACGCTTACCAACGGTCAGCCGTTCATCAACCTCGGCAAGCTTAGCCCAGGCTTCATACGGAGAAAGTGCGACTGCCTGACTCTGTTCACCGGCGCCTTCGAGCATGCGTAGCGCCCCTTCGCAGTCCGCGACAATGGATGGCGTGTCGACCGCGTGCCTCATCAACTCACCCCAAAAAGCCGCTGATGGCGCCGGCTCCACGCCTTTGAGCAGCACCAATGCGGATTCAAGCCGACTTTGACCTCGCCGACTCATGAGGTCCTGAAAGATACCCTCGTAGCCGTACTGCCTAACCACGGCCTTAAAGGTCGAATTGCCGACTATGAATGCGGGCTCGAGTAGCAGCGTTTCAGCGACCCACTCATTAAGCACCTCGATATTCTCTGGCCCACCGACACTCAGCAGCTGCATTCCACGCAAACGAAGGCCCAAGTGTGATTCAGGCCCCGTCAAACTCAGAAGCCTGCTGATCACCTTCAGCTCATCATCCGGGGCGTTAATCAATCTGTAGCATCTTTGGAGCGCCTCGAGTCTCTCCCTTGA
>JBMHDS010000021.1:0-16698 GCA_049889275.1 Bradymonadia bacterium
TCTCTTTCTGCGTGTCGATATCCTGCCCGCATACAACCTGACCCGCTGCGTTAATGCCCAAGACCTTCTCATTCGCACCACAACTCTGGTCACTCACCGCGAAGTCATTGCCCGAATACACGTTCTGCGTATCGATATCCTGCCCGCACACAACCTGACCCGCTGCGTTAATGCCCAAGACCTTCTCATTCGCACCACAACTCTGGTCACTCACCGCAAAGTCATTGCCCGAATACACGTTCTGCGTGTCGATATCCTGCCCGCATACAACCTGACCCGCTGCGTCGATACCCAGAACCTTTTCGTCTGCAGCGCAGGTTTGATCGCTGGTTGCGAAATCGTTGCCGTCGTATTGCGTATCTCGCTCAAGGACACAAACGACACCACCGTCCATGTCGAAACCCACCACCTGCATATTTGCCGGACAGTTCTGATTGCTCAACACGAAATCGGTGCCGTCATACGAGTTCTGTGTGTTGTCATCGACTTCACATAGAATGCTGCCGCGCGCATCTACACCGATGACCTTTTGACCTGCAGGGCAAGCCTGATCACTCACCGCAAAATCGTTCCCGTCGTAGACGGAGTGGTCGTCGGCAACACAGACCCAATCATCGTTCGCCGGATTTCGCTTGAGGATATAACCGGCCTGACAACCTTCCGTCGCTAAGGCGAGTACACCACCCGCGAGCAAAAGACCGTGGCCGATATCCGCACCGTCGGCGACCCCGTTGCGATTGAAGATAACTTGATTATCCAAACCAGCGAGTGGACCTGCCGGACCGATGGGGCCCTGCTCACCGATGGGCCCCTGGTCACCGATGGGGCCCTGTTCACCGATGGGACCTTGATCACCGATCAACCCCTTATCGCCTTGTGGACCAACGGGGCCAACGGGACCACGCGCGCCCTGTTCACCCATGGGGCCTGGCTCTCCCGGCAAACCTTGCACCCCCCTCTCGCCAACCGGACCCTGTTCTCCGGGTATCCCCTGCTGGCCGCGCGGCCCTTCGAGCCCATCGACACCGGGCAAACCATCTGGTCCAGCTTCACCTCGCGGCCCCTGTTCACCCACCGGTCCTTGTGCTCCATCCTGTCCCGCTTGCCCATCTGGGCCACGCGGTCCCATCGGACCCTCTGGGCCGGCCTCACCAACGGGCCCCTGCTCTCCACGCGGTCCAGCGGGACCTATGGGTCCACGCTCACCAGGCTCCCCCTGTGGGCCTGCGGGACCTAACGGCCCAACCGGGCCTTGAGGACCCTCCGGACCTGCCGCGCCATCTGGTCCTGCTTGACCCTGAGGCCCCTCGGGCCCAGCTGCACCTTGGTCGCCGTCTGGACCCTGTGGACCGACTGGACCTGGCGGACCAATAGGCCCCTCCGCGCCTATCCACTCGCCCTCGTTATTAATAACTAGGCGACCATTGACCGCGACGGATGCAGGGTTGATATCACCGACAACGTCAAGCGCTTGCCAAGCGACGAGCGCTCGCCCACCCACAGGAACCAACTGACGCGGAACCATCTCAGGTTCATCGTTCACGGCGATGCCGATGTGCAGACTGTCAATTCCAAGCGCATCGATTTCGACCACATCCGACCCAAAAAGCGAGAGTCGGAAGGCGCCATTGACGACGTCAACGTTCTCGAAGACTTCGGTCCAGAGTTCAACCTCATCATCAATGGATGCGTATGACTTAACCGTCAGATTGACAACGCCATCAAATGGGACACCACCGTTGGTAAGGCGGCCTGTAAATTGAACCGGCGGTGTTGCGAAAGCAATGCCACACAAGAACAAATAGAAGAATGCGATCCAAAACTTCATAGTCAGGCCTTAACTTAAGTCAACCCATTCAGTGTCCGAGGCGATGTAATGGGCGCAAACAACATCAATATCGTGGCCAATCCACTTTAACCGGTGACCACACTCGGTGCGTTATGAATGCCAAATTCTGAGCTATCGTCCGAGGTTTGCCCACGCCACATGGATCTGCCGCGCTGACCCCAACCAAGACCCGATCCCCAAAGTCCCCATCGTCGAGAATACTGAATTCCCATCTTAGTTGTAAAAAATTTCTACGCTCGAAAACAGCCTACAGGCGAATCCGCAGGATAAGACGGAAGCCCGCAAACCAGCCTGGTTTTCCATCGTGGTCGAGCATCCTTGTCGTACCGAGATGGGAGATCTTTAGTTTGGGCTGGTTTTCAGTCTCGGTAGCCAGGCAGGGACCAGCGCGTCAGCCATGGTCACCGCTGAGTTGTTTTTTCCTCACATACAAGGTTTTGACGACCCGCGCGACAATATCGCCTCCCTCATCGACGATATTGACCACGAACTCTGGCAGCACCTTTTGGCCACGATCGGCCTGAGAACGGATATTCTCGATGGTCCGCTCGTCAATGTGAAAGGCGGCTGTGACCTCGCCTCGTCCAGGTCTGATAAAGTCAATGGACGCTGCCTTATCCCAGACCGTGTAATCAGCACCCAAGTGATGCATCAGAATGAACATGAACCATGGATCGCACATACTGTAGAGGTTCCCACCAAAATGCGTGCCCACATAATTGGTATTGCGTCGATTGAGCTTCATCCCAACCACGATCTGGTTGAGCGGCTTTTCAAACGAGCGAATGTAGATACCTGCACCAAGATAAGGTGGCCAAAACCTAATCAGCTTCAAAACTCGATAGACATCCATGTTCGACCTCGTTTCATATCAACGCTGAACTGACTCAGCGTCATCTATCGATAGTCAGACCCACTGACAGGTGACTCAGCGCGACCTTTTTGAGGCATCGAATACTCGAGCGCGGAAAAACATCGAGCTCCCTTTTGACTTACGTCTTGTCATGTTCCAGTCCTATCGTCGGTGCGGTACAGCACAAGACCAATATCAAGGCAATTTCTTTGACACTGGTCCGTAAGGTGTCATCTTTCGAATCGGACGCTCCATCGTTGCCGAGTTTATGAACATGGCAACGGTCTTACAACCGACCAAAAGGCTGGAAATGCCCCCCGACAAACAACTTCAACAATATAATTGGCGACAAGACGCGTTTGCAGGCATCACCACCGCCGTGATGATCGTGCCACAGGGTATGGCTTATGCGCTACTTGCGGGTCTTCCACCCATCGTCGGTCTCTATGCGTCGACCTTTCCATTACTCGCCTATGCGCTGCTCGGAACGTCTCGTCAACTCGCTATAGGGCCCGTGGCGCTCGCCTCTCTCTTGGTCGCGACGGGCATTGCCGAAATCTCGAATGGTACACAACTGACGCAGGCGCAGTACCTTAATTATGCCATCTTAATCACCTTTACAGCGGGCGTTTTCCAGCTTTTGCTCGGTGCGCTCCGCTTGGGTGGACTTGTAAACCTGCTCTCACATCCAGTTGTATCTGGCTTTACTGCAGCAGCTGCACTGATTATCGGCGCCTCGCAGCTCCAACACCTTGTTGGTTTTGAGTTAAGCGCGACTACGGTCCTGGGTAAATTTTCCGAGGTCATTCTCGGGATAGGCAACACCCACGGGCTCACCTTTTTAGTCGGCGCACTCGCCATCGCCACCATCGTCGTGCTCAAGCGTGTCCGCCCAAAGTGGCCTGGTGCATTGATTACAGTGGTCGCCGGTATCTTCGCGTCCTATTTCTTTGAACTCAAGGCGATGGGCGTCGCAACACTCGGTGAGGTGCCGAGCGGCTTGCCACGACCTGGCTATCCTGACAATCTGAGCTGGTCCGAAATCCAAGCGGTCGCCTCCATCGCGCTCACCATCGCTTTGATCGCATTTATGGAATCGATCTCCGCCGCCAAAGTCTATGCGCGCGCCAATCGATATAGCATCTCGCCTACTCGCGAGCTCTTTGCACAAGGCTTCGCGAATGTAACAGCCTCGCTCTTCGGCGCATACGTCGTTGGCGGCGCGTTGTCCCGTACAGCGGTTAACGCCGCTTCAGGCGCTAAGAGTAAACTTGCAGGTGTGGTCACAGCGCTCGTCGTATGCCTCGTGCTCACCGCTTTGACAGCACCATTCGCATATCTGCCAAAACCGATCTTGGCGGCGATTATTCTCGTCGCGGTGACGGGTTTAATCGACATCGCAGAGGTCAAACATTTGTGGGCGATGAAACGTGATGATCTCGTGCTATTGGCGATGACCTTTGTCGCGACGCTATTTGGCGGCGTAGAGGTCGGCCTGTTGACCGGCGTGGGTGCCTCCCTGCTCTGGTTGGTGGTCACCACAACAAGACCAACGATTGCCATCCTAGGCCGGCTCCCCAACAGCCGCAGTTACCGTTGCGTAGACCACTTTGACTCGGCCGAGACCTTTGACCGCATCGCCATCATGCGCATGGATGCTCAGTTTTTCTTCGGCAACGTCAACTACCTGAAAGAGACCATCTACAAACACGCGGATGAAAACGAGAGCTTGGTCGCCCTGGTCCTCGACGCGTCGAGCATGAACGCTTTGGATTCGACGGCTGCCGACACCTATGAAGAAATTGTGCTTGAACTGCGAACCAAGGGTGTGGAGGTCATGATATCGCACGTGAAAGGCCCCGTCCTCAAGGTCATGCAAGGCGCGGGACTACTCGATACCCTCGGCGATGGACATATCTTCTACGAGGTCGATGACGCTGTATCGGCTGCGCTCCGGCATCGCGACGCAGTGGATCGCGGCATCCCGATAGACGAAGAAGACTTCGGCCCATCAGACATGCTCGACTAACACATCCCATGGACCATGGTTGAATGATCGACGTCAATGACACGTGGTGACCAGGCCCGGACGGTAGGCGCCACACTCTGTGACGGCGATGACCCGGTCAATCATCTACAATGTCCGCACGCCATCAGCTGTGTGAGGTGCAATCAAGGCTAAATCCATTAAGATCCTCGGTTGGCACGCTCTGTGCAAAATACACTCACAAACACGCCCGGCTCAGTAGAGGATGAATATGCACCGACCACCAATCAACCGGCCACCTCGCCGCAAACCGGCTGTCGCTCATCAGCGTTTGGCCCAGCCATCCAGTGATTGCCCCGTCAATTCATCTCGCTGTCTCGTCTTATGTTTGCTCCTCTTGACGACGATTGGATGCACTCATGATTTCGATGAGTTCGCAAATCAAAACCCGCTCGCACCGACTACCGAGCAGCCAGGCTCGGGCGACCAGACCGCCGGAACGATCACCGATCCTGGTCCAGGCGAGGTGCGACCGGGTACGGGCACTGAGCCTGGTCAAGATGAAGAAACTGAAGGCGTCATCACCAACCCTGGTCCAGGCGAAGTGCCACCACAAAACAGCGATACCGGCATGCCACCAGCCCGGTCAGACGCAGGCACTGGCGGGCAAGGCGACGCAGCACACATGCCCGACGCTGACCAGACACCATCCCCTGAATCCGATGCTGGGCTGCCGCCTGAGTGCGACCCTGCAACCATCTTCGAGAACAACGGGTGCCTCGGCTGCCACGGCCCGAGCGCAAGCGGGGGGTTAGATCTAAGGCGTGATGACTTGGCTGGCCTTTTCACCAATGCGAGGTCACAGACTCAAGGTTGCCAAGACAGACTACTCGTCGACCCCATCAACCCCGAACGCAGTCTCGTGCTCCAAGCCGTTGGCGCAGCGCCCCAGCCCGAAGGCGATGGCTGTGACCTATCGATGCCAGAGGTGTCGCCGAGGGACCAAATCTGCCTCACAGACTGGGTTCAGAGCATCGCCGATGGGTATGATGACGGGCCAAATGCCTTTGAGGGCTCACCGCTTCATTCGAGTCTTCAAAAGGTCAAGACGTTGATTCACGGTGGCGCGCTGACACAAGAAGAGTTGAACACCGTTGCCGGCGCACAGAATGAAGAAGCGGCCATGCGCACGCTCTATCGCAGCTGGGCTGAAGGGCCGAACTTCGATTCTAAAATGGCCGACTTCTTTGAGGTCACCCTACAACAGCGATTACAAACTCAAGAATTCGAACAGTTCAATCGCCTACGGACCGACCGCTCTGTGCGCCCACACGCGCTACGGGTGATGGAAGAGTCATTTGTGCGAACGACCCTTCATCTGGTCAATAACGACCGGCCACTGACCGAGGTGGCCACCACCAACCAATGGATGGTGACCACAGCAAACCTCGCATTTCTACTCTATGGCGACCAAAGCCAAGCGGACCTAAATCGACGCCACACCATCTTCTCTCAGCGACAGGGTCGACGAACTGGATTGCAGCAACAGATTAACAATCGTGCCTGGTACTTACCCCATGAGGTCATCGGTGAGTGCGAGATTCGACAAGCAGCGTTGCTCAACTTCTTTGTGGGCGATATTCGCCGCCGCGACTGCGAAGGACACAGCATCCCTCGTAATCGACACCGTTTCGGCATCGGTGAGACCCATCTCACGGAGGCGGACTATAACGATTGGCGACTGGTTGATTTCAACTTCAGCGCGAACGCGCCTGCAGAAGAGAGAATCCCCTTCTACGATCTGATTCGCCTTCGACGGGCAAACACTGTGGTCACCCGCGTACCGCGAGTTGGGTTCTTCACCACCAATGCATTCTTCGAGAATTGGGCAACCAATGTAGACAACCAATTTCGTGTAGCCGTTAATCAAAGTCTACTCGCGGCACTCCACATAGGCTTTAACGCGTCTGAGAGAACGGCCCCCTTCAATGACAGCGTCATCGACCGTGAGCATGCAGCGCAAGAGTGTTATGGATGCCACAAGAACATCGACCCCATGAGAAATTACTTCTCGAAATCCTACAATGTGAGCTACCAGCGACCGTTTGGTGAAGGTGATAACGCCCGGATCCTGGGTAATGGCAGGCCTGCATTCACATTCAGAGGGCAACGTAACCGTGGTGGCGACCTCCGTCGATTCGGACGCATGCTCGCAGAACATCCAGACTTTGCAAAAGCTTGGGTCCAGAAAGTCTGCCACTTTGCGAACTCGGCTCGCTGTAATGAATCAGATCCGCGGTTTCAACAAATCGTAAATGATTTCCGGCAGAACAATTTCAACTTCAAGACAATGCTGGTCAATCTGCTCGCGTCACCGCTCGTGAGCAAAAGAACTGAACTCGCGACAGGAAATGAGAATGACTTCATCAGCATTACTCGACGCGGACACCTATGCGCCTTGCTGAGCCAACGGTCTGGACGACAGGATATCTGCTCGGTGAACCGAATCTCTCAGATCATCGGTTTGATACCAGAAGACAACTTCGCTCGGGGCATCATCGAGCCCACACAGCCAGTCAGGCCGAGCCCAATCTTTGTGGCCGCAGCTGAGGCTGTCTGCCAAGAAGTTGCTCGGCTCGTCGTGCGCGGTGATAACGCCGTATTTCCCGTGAATCGACCCGCTCAAGCGATCACGAGCATGGTCAACCGATTGATGGCACTCGCAACCCAGCCTGAACGCGCCGAACGTGTACACGAGGCGCTCACAGCTCATTTCGAAGCGGCGCAACAGACCGGTGTTAATCGCCAGAATGCATTGCGTTCCACCTTTATCGGCGCATGCCTCTCTCCAGACGTGATGGGGATCGGACTATGAAAATGAAAAAAGCAAATCTCACACGACGTACATTCCTTGGGGGGAGCGCGGCTGCGAGTGCAGGCCTCCTGCTCAGGGGGTTGGCAACCGGCATCCCACCTGCACTTCTACTCAACCCGCACAAGGCGATGAGTCAAGGGGCCAACATGAGACGGCAGACATTGATTATGTCTGTCTCGCAGGCGGGGGATCCCGTGAACATCAACTGCCCCGGCAGCTACATCAACGACGCGCCGCGGAACTTTGCCAATAACCCACTGCTCTCGGCGGTCAACGGAAACTTTGGCGGCCAAACTGTAAGGACCGCACAACCATGGGCCGCTTTACCGAACGCGCTCAGACGTCGGCTTGCTTTCTTTCATTTAAAGACCTTTGCTGCCGCACACACAGAGTTCGACCAGACTTTGACCCTGAGGGGGGCGGTCAAGAGCGCGGCTGGCAACGGGAGCGAAATGTTCCCATCCATGGTCGCTCAGCTCAACGCCTCCCACCTTGGCGCAATCCAACAAGAGCCACTGCTTCTCACCGGCTCGAGGGTCTCCTATGAGAGTCAGCCCATTCAGGTGACAAAACCAACTGCGATTAAATCATTGTTTACCGGTGCAGAGAGCGCGCTCGGTGATCTCAGACCACTCAGAGATGATACGCTGGACCGTCTATATGCCCAGCTGCGGGCGAGCGGTTCGAGACCACAAATGGATTTTCTAGAGCGCTTTGTAAGGGGCCGTGACCAAGCGCGAACGCTCGGTAACAGCTTAGGTACCTTGTTGGACCGCATTCCACTCAATAATGACGACAAAGACAGCGTCGAGGATCAGGTCATCGCAGCGTGTGCCTTGGCACAGCTCGGCGTAGCCCCCGCGATCATCATCAATATTCCTTTTGGCAGAGACAACCACCAAGACAGCACCCTCGAAGCCGAAGCCGATCAAACACGACGCGGTGTGGCATCCATTGAGTTGATGTGGAATGAACTCAACCGCCTTAACATTCAGGATGATGTCTCGTTTGCCATGCTCAACGTGTTTGGACGTACCTTTCACCGCAACAGCCGTGGCGGCAGAGACCACAATCGACACCATGGCGTTATGGTCTCCTTCGGCCGCCATGTGAAAGGCGGCGTGTTTGGCGGCGTCACCGGAGACGGACGGTGTCGAAACATTCGGCCGAACAATGGACGGCCAGTCAATAATGGCGGGATTGCTGCCGACGCCACGCTCGCAACGGCCGGACGTTCAATGTGTGCAGCGCTTGGCATGAGCAATCGTGAAATCGATCAACGCATCCAAGGCGGGCGGATTCTAGCGCCCTTTCTCAACAGCTAATCATTGATGTGGCCGAACCCTCGCGAGAGAACATATTGCTGGGTCATGCAGACACAGGACGCGACACCGTCAGGGATAGGCAAAATGGTCTCCCGCATCGAGTAACCTGTTCAAGTTGGTCATTTAAGGTCGGGCTCCCGGAATTGTCTTTCCCCTCCTCCTTCACGACACTCCGACGAGCAACCCTGCCGACCTTGAATGACCACAACTTTCCTGACTCAGGTCATCCAAGTGAAGCGACGAGATGCGCCATGCTACGAGCCCGTATGGTCTCTTGAATCCATAGGCACGCTCAGGCAAGCGCTCACGCACCGAGCTTCTTGATCAGGGTGACCGCCGCGTAGGGGAGCTCTGAGTCAATATCGATGGCGACGCCTTTCTCGGTTGCGAGCAGGACGATGTGCCGGACATCCACATGGCTTGGATCTCGCAGCAGCACGCGGTCTGGCAAGCGACGTAAGAGTGCTCGTGTCGCTTCACCAACGCCTGGCTTGATTCGATTCAAATCACGACACGCATAGCGGTACATCATGGCTTGGAGAAACACCTGCGTTTGCTCATATCGCAGTTCACGAGTGGACCGCGTCCAGACCGCGGGCGCGGCGCGCTGCGTCTTGCAGAGCTGGTCGATGGTGTCCACATACCAGCGGGAGATGTCCAATGGCGCCAAGTGAGCCAGATAGACACAACCGTGGTAGTCGGTGGGGCCGATATAGCGATGATTGAGAATCGTACGACTCAACAAACCCGACACAATCCCATTCAGAATCGATGACGGGATCAGATAATCATCGCCACTCGCAGCCAACTCCGCCGTGCCAGCGAGGTCGCTTAAGACTGCCATGCGGGCTTCAATATAAGGTCGTCCAGGCCGATTAAAGAGTGCCAAGCTACGCTTGAGTTCGCCGCTGATCGCTCCTTTTCCCGTCCAACCGTCCACAAACCAAATGGGCCAGTCAGGATGGCGACGCTGTATCTCGAGCAAGGCGCGCTCATCGACGCCGCGATCGCGTATAATAGAGATGGAATAGTGGGCGCAGTCAACGCCCATTCTACTCAACTGCCGCTTCAGCAATATGCCGATCGGTGTGCCGGCCCGCGCCAGGGATGCGAGCACCAACCCACTTGGATGCTGGGCTTCCAATGCGCGAGCGAGCGCAACCACATCACGCGCGACTCTCGTCTTATTTCGCTCGAAGGCGTCATTAAAAAGCCGGAGGTAGGCGTCCGACGGTGGCTTCTCTTTTGAGATCATCTCAGAATAGTGCCGTCCGCCGGACTGAATGAGCGTCTCCTTTTCGTCTACGCCCACATAGGGCATATCGACGAGTTTCAGGAGAAACGTGACATCTTCCGCAGCATAGGACCCATGTAGACCATGCTCCGCCATCATCCGCGCTCTCCGCCAGCGGCCTGCCATAAATCTGACTGCCGTGGCATCAATATATAATCACACAGCTCAAGAAAGTCGCGATCATCGTGACGGTCACCAAGACCAATCAGTAGCTCCGGTCGCTCGATGTGATGTGCGTACAAATACCGGACGGCAGCGCCTTTGGCCAGCCACTCTGGACGCAGCACGACATCCGTCTTGGTTGCGGCGAGTGTCCAGCCTGGTGCCAGCTGTTCAGACAACGCCGGGAGCACAGCGGCTAAACGTTCCGGCCGTCTCTCCGGATCTCGAATCGTGCAGAAAAATGCCGTATCATAATCTGCTCTCACCACCACACGAAGACCACTTAAGGCCGGCATATCCGCAAGACGGTCCGCCAGTTCATGGGGTCGTTCGGACAGACGTCGCAGACGCGCCTGCCCTTCGTCAAGCCAAGCTTGATCCACGTGCCCTTCCGCATCAATGATGATGCCACCCTGCGCGCAGATCTTATAGTCTGAGAATGACAGCTGGACCCGCCCGAGTGATGTCGACACTCGCGCTGTCACGGGTATCACCCGCCTTGCACGCTCTAAGATGGTGAGAAGCCCATCGGACGCACTCGACATAAATCCATAGGCCTCGCCATCAGCCTTGAATGCGACGGCCCGCTGAGCGCGATGACCGAGCTTGCGCTGGGACCAAAACAGCGAGTCGTCCAGATCGACGAGGACATGCGTACAGCTCAACAGTTCGCTCATCCACTCTCTTTAAGCAGTCGCGCGACCTCGTTTCCGCTCGTATACCGAGCATCAGAATCAGCCGTTACGGCCTGTTCTTCTTGCGTGCCAAATAGGGCTGCCCGGCCGACCACCGATCGGGCCCACGCCATATGGGTCGTGCGTTCATGCATGACACCATCATGGCCAAATATCGCCTTCTGGCCAGGCAATATCAGCTTATGTGCAATCGCTAAATCTGCTTCAGAGACCGCGTAGAGCGCTTGTATTGTTGACACCTGATTCGGATGGATGGCGGTCTTGCTCAATAGGCCATTCATCAGATCTTGTTCAACCTCCTGCTCAAGAATCGATAGCGTGGAATACGCGTCGCAAACAGGCGCGGTGAGCGGCAAATCATAGGGCCTAAAAGTGGTCACGAGCTGACTGATCACAGGCCCCAAGAGCGTCTCATAGATGGTCTTCGCATGGGGCCGCCGGATGCCGAGCAACGCCATGAGGTCATTACCACCGATTCGCATCGCAAGAATTCGGGACCGGACCGGATGCGCTAAGATGGTATCTCGCAGGGCCTCCATCGCAGATACCGAAAACACGTCGCGGGTCTCGAGGGTCGGCATGATGAGCAGCTCTGGGTGCGCCACTAACGCATCGAGATAGGCAGTGGCATTGCTGCCATCGAACTTCGGTAAGACCACACCGGCGAGGTGGCCGATGTGGGGCTTGCGCAGCAAATTGTTGAGGATATCAAGATTTCTGACTCTCACGAAGACAGGCAGGTCAACCGCGTACAAATCGGGTAAGAGCGCTTCTACGTTAGACAGCGCCTCACCGAGATGCTCATCGGAGACAGCATCCTCGGTGCACAGTATCAGCGACCGAAGACCATCAAAACGACGACCGGATAGAATCGCTGCGAGATCTCCACGCGTCGCTGGAACGTAGAGCGATGCGCCGAGTTCTTCATATCTCATTGTTAAAACCTCACCACAGCCATCGTCGCCCTCACTCGGCAAATGAAGCCGGCGGTTCACACGCCGTGTAGGGAAGCGCGAGCCGCTCAAATCAACTGAGGAGCCAAGGCCTGTTCCGGGCCACACTCACATGTGCATTTGGCTGAAGTCAACAGGAATCACGGGCACGTCATCGAGCCGAGTTCGAGCTTCACCCGAACAGGAAAACTCAGTGCATAGATAGATTTCGGAGAATCTTTGCGCATCGAGATTGTAGATAAAGTTGGTCATCCCATCCCCATGAAAATCCACAAAGGTTCGACGGTCAGAGACATCATTTGAAAGCATGATCGGTGAGCGTGTCGTCGCCTGAACAAAGGCATCGATCCCGCGCGCCTCGAAGGCCTCCGCGAGAAGGAACGGAACCACCACGAACTCTCCCGTTCCGAGGACGATGACGGGGTTAGCCTCGGTTTGCGGCGCCATAGATTCGAGGCCGCGCGTGTCGATGGCCTCAAACAAACCAAACCGCCCATCGTTTCGGAGCAAATCATGGTCACGATAGACGGACCGAGACGTCACATCCGGCATCTGAATCGGCGGCGGGCTGTTCGAAGGCTCGAAATGAAAACGGCCCGTAAGCAGACTGACAATGTCAAATGGGCGCTCTGAACGAGCGCCGCCCCCCCAGTCTGTGAGCACCGCACCAATGACTTTCTCTACACAACGGAATGAAGCGCCCAGCGATTTTGCAGCTCGCTGAATCGTTCGGCCTGTGGTGAGTTCGTCATCCACAAATACGATGGTTTTGGGGGTGCATAAGCGCTCGGTGTCCGCGTCCTCGATCGGTCCAAAGACATAGTGACTCGTGGCGTGACTGTGTTGCTCACTGAACTGCGCGAGCAATGGTCGGTCGAAGCGGTAGCGGGTGGAATGGAGGAACATACAATCATCGCGACCGTGAGCACGCGCATACGACCGGAAAACGCCGTATCCGAGAGCAATCGCGGTCTCGGCAAACCCAAAAAACAGAATCGGTCCTGGTAGATCGGCTGGTAATTGAGCAGCCAATGCCTCGTGGCTCGCCCGCATCTGGCTCACGCGCACCGGTATATGTCGGCCGAGCACCTTCGACACGAATAGAAAACCGCGCTTAGGATTGATGCGCGCAGCGAATCCACACAACGCATCGATGTCAACCGAACCAGGCTGCGCGGTGACCTGCAGAGTGCCGTTTGGCAGTTCAATCCGCTTCGACTGGATATGGGACGCACGGTTCAATGGAGACCTCATCTTGTTCGCCAGACGCCTTATCATGCCTGGACTCGGCTGTCAGTCACAGAGCGTTCTGCCGATTCAAACCACAAATATGCCTATATATGGGGCGTCGACGAGCGAAGCCAAAGAGCATCGCCAAGAATGCCGCAGCCATCCGGGCGAATTATACCGGCGAGACGAGCAGCTTCAGTGCATCAATAGGTTTGGGTGTGATTCCGCCTCGATGAGTGCGGTCGCGATCACCGCTTGAATCCCTGTGGCGAAGAAGTTGACCAACATTGCTGTCCCATCGGGCGTCCGGCCCTGCCAGAAATAGAGCGCGCCATGGGTAGGCTCGACCCCGGCGATTTTATCTTTCAAGGCACTTGCGGCCGGCAGAACATCCACCAATGGCCACCATCTCTCCGGCGCCATCGCCAAGAGCGCACAGCGCTCGGCTTCATAACAGGGTTCTACCATCATCGCCTCGCAGTACCGCAACAGGTCGCCAAAGCAGTCGTCATCGGGTCGTTCCATGGTGTTTTCCCCATCATAGCGCAGGGGATCGCCCCCTGCGGAGGCTTAGATACAACGATGAGCGACTCGGTCACTACAGAGCTACTGAAATCTGATACCAAAGAGCCCCGTCAACCCACGGGCAGGCCGTTGTGGCCCGAACCATATACGCTCACCCATCAAGAAAACACGTGTCCGACGGCCAAATGGTATATTGAGAAGCCACTCGAGGCGCGCGTTCAACCTAAGACTGCCTGCCAGCTCATGATCGAAGGGCTGCGACCAAACCGACCGCCCGTGAAATTGGAGATAAGGGCCAAGCGGTACGGTCATGGCCAGTAATGCATCACCGAATAAACCCACGGGTTCATGCTCGCGTGCTCCGATCATATGCCTCATGGCAGTGGCCACGCTGATATCGCCAAGACCGTCTGACCACCTCAGCAACTGGAGGGTCGGTCCCAGGCGATATCGCGCATAAGGTCTTGCGGAATCGGCCAGCCAAACGCCGCTTGTTGCGCCGACGATGGCGCCCAGGCGAGACAGACCGAAAACGCCTCGACGCAAAAACATCTCGAGTGGCGTCAACTCGACGCGCGCCGTCTGGTCTGAGGCGTAACTCAGCTGGACCTTGAAGATGTCCAGATCGCGTAATGCCGGAATACTTGGGAGTCTCCTGTTCGCAAATGCCTCACTATAGATACTCGCTTCGATCGATGATTGTTTCTGACTCAATGCGGGGCCTTGGAAGCGGAGAAGATAGCTGAGTTGACCGTTACTACCCCATCGTCCATCAGCAGATTGGATGGTGCGCTCCGTCGAAACTTCATCGCTCTGCTTGCTAAGACCTGAAGGTAGCGTACCTAATGCATTGCCCAGTGAGTCGCTCAAGCGCTTCCAAGCATTAATTTGAACCAACTCAGGTCGACCCTTTGGATACCTCACCTGTACCCGTTCAAACCATCCTTTGAGTAGCTCTTGGAGTCGTTCCGGCGTGTTCTCAACTCGGAACATTTTATGTTTAAGCTTCAAGAACTCACGCGGCTTCGTCGGCACGGCCACGCCCGGTGTGACCTCAACCGACCAAATCAGCTCAGTGTAATAGTCTTGTGCCAACGCCACATATACTTTGGCGCGAGAGCCGAGTTCCTGAACGCCCCTTAGAAAGTCCGACCAGAGCTTGGCATCCACACCGACATCGCGGCTGACTTTCGGGAGCTGTCCCGTCTGCGTCGAGGCGCTCTGCCTGTATCCCTCGAGACGCCCTGCGAGCTGTTTGAGCCGCATTGAATGAGACAATACGCGGTTACGTCGCTTCTGGACGAGTCCAGCCTCGATCAGTCTCGAGAAGACACCGTTTGGTGAAATGGTCGACGATCTTGACTCAAATGCCTGTGTACCCCGATGCATAATCGCGAAGACGCGCGCGAGTTCGCTCGCACAATTCCGCCAGGTGAAGTGATAGACGCCTTCGTATCGGCGTAGCTGTTCCCACAAACGAGCCATCAACCAGACACGTTCCGTAGGCGACAGCCCGAGTTGAAAGCGGTCGATATGGCGGTCCTCGATACGTGTATTGTCCTGCATAAACCGGCCGTAGGGCGTCACATAGAGAACCAGGGGCAATGCTTCGGTGTACATGCGCTGCAACACCTCATCGGCGTCGCCTGTGCCGACGAGCGCGACGAATTGAAAAACCGCATCTGTGAAGTTGGGCTCAGATGTATTCGAGCGTTTGAGCAAGATTGCCAAATGCCCAAAACTCGATTCAATCGCCCTCGCCGGTGCGGTTACGAGCAGCTCGATGTCACTAAACTGATTCGCCCATTGGTAGAACGAGTCACACTCACGCGATGGCAAATCAACGTCGAGAAAAGCGAGCTGGTGGCGCAGGAACCGACCCTTTGAGAAGGATTGGCACTCGATTCGATTGTCGGGATACACGGGCCGCTGGCTTGGCCGCACCAACCACTCCTCCGCGAATGTTACGAGGTCATCGAGAGATGACCGCATCCCCTGTTCGCGAGAAAACGCCCAGCTGTCTTTATTGTGACTCACTTGACCATCTCTCGACCAACTGTTGAGTTGCCGAAACCATGCTGATTTATGCCAGCCCTGTGCGATTGAGAGCGCGCGCACCATGAGGTGTACAAATGCTCTCTTGCGCCAAATGAGTTGGCGGTCAACGAGCGCTAAGTGGGCCAGCCGATATGTGGCGCGGGGGTCCACAGGCCAATCAAAATCGCCATAACGTAAATGCCAGGTTTGCCCAGCGCGCCCCACGTCAAAACCATACGGAAACACACGGTCTGAACAGCTGATCTTGAATTTGGTGTCGTTGTGCTCGAGCAGCCTTTTGGGTAGCGTAGAGCGCATCTCCTCAACGAGTGGCCCAAATCGCATCTCGCATTCCTTGGTCTCAAAGACGACGGAGGCGAGCCCGTCGGGAGCGGCATAGCTGAGAGCCGGACAACTCAGTGATACAAGCAACAAGGCCCAGAGCCTGCTGTTCATAACCGTCACCCTGACTCCCCACATCATGAAACGAAGTTGTACAATCCACCGGTCGAGTGGACTTGAGACAAATACTCGGGTCCGCTTAGAAACCCTGAATAAACTGGTTTCGGAAAAGTTGAAACAAATACCCAACGGGTCAAGGGGATCTTGCCGAGACGCGTCGGGTGAGACACTGTGAACAAGCAAATTTAACCAAAGAGGGGGAGATGATGAGACGGCTATTGATGTGCCTTGCTTTGACCGTTTGCTGGGCCGCGCCCGCTGCCGCGACCTGTGCATTCATTAAGGACCACGACCAGCGAGAGATGTGCAAAGCGGCGAAAGGTGGGACCTGCGCGTTCATCAAGGACCGGGACCAGCGGGAATATTGCAAAGCACTGCACAAGGGCGGCACCTGCGCGTTTATCAAGAACGCCGATCTACGCAACATGTGTAAGGCGATGACAAAAAAGCG
>JBMHDS010000022.1:0-400468 GCA_049889275.1 Bradymonadia bacterium
GTGTGGTAGGTGACCCCAGTCTCGGGCGCCTCGATGAGCCAGTCGAGTGAGCCATCGTTCGAGAAGAGTCCAAAGCAGCCGGTGCCGAGCGCCTCCTGACATGAAATACTCGGTCGATTAAACACGCAGACATCCGCTGCATGGAAGGTGTCACTCAGCTCAGCCCGAGCCTGAAAGCTGTGTAGGTGCACACGGCCTGCAAAGCGGCTTTCCTGCACGCGGGTTCGAAAGGCACCCGAAAACTCACCATCGTCAAGGCCTGTGACAACCATGTGCACATGCTCGAGCTCGGCTGCTGTCCGCTCAAATGCAGACCAAATGAGGTTGATGGACGGCTCTTTTTCGGCTGAAAATCGGGAAGAGAGAAGAAAAGTGAGCTCATTTGACGAAAGACCGAGACTTGTCCTCGCGCGCGCTCGGGTCTCGAGGCAGTAAGAGAAGGCGTCTGGGTCAAAACCAAGGGGCGTGATCATGACTTTGTGCCGGTAGGGCGTATCGCCGAGGTAGAGGTCGATAATCTCAGGCGTCTCACGCGTGTTCGCGACAACAAGGTCTGCCCGGTCTACAGCGCGTCGAATCGCTGGACCGCGCAACCATCGATAGGCATGTGCTTTGAGACGGGGCCGAACCGCTAAACTTGGTTGATTCCAGTTGAATGCCTGCATGCGACGATTTTGACCCATGAAAATCGCGCACGGCGTCTGCGCCAATGACCTCTCTCGAATGACCGACAAGCCAAAGCGTTGCGGCGGCCCAAACCAAAGTATGCACTGCGGTTCTAGCTCCGCGACCACGGGACCTACGTCTCGTTCGTGCAACAATTGCCGAGATTCAAATCCCCAAGTGGACACGCCCTTTACCGTGTAGGGTAAGCCCTTCGAATCCGTAACTCTGGACCGCGGGCAGACCACCGTCACCTCAATGCCCTGCTTGGCAAGTCGCTCAGCCCAGATATTTTCTTGATAGGACCAACCGGGTCGAAATGAGCCACTGATGATGGCGATGCGCTTAAGCTCATTTAGTTTGACAGGCACAGCAACGTCCGAATCTTCTCGATACCACTCATTGGATAACTGCACGCGAGGACGCACCCGGTCAAGTTGAGTCACACGAAAACCGTCGACAGAACTAAAAACGCAATATGCGGCAGCCGAAAACGGCGCACAAACAGCAATCATGGAGCTGACCGACGTATCCGATCGCCTGCTTTGTTACAGAATTGAAACAAAAACATGACAGAACGATGTACCAGCTGTAGTCTGTACATATGCGTTGCTTAATTTTAATCGTACTGTTTCCCATCTTCCACACCGGGTGCAGCGATCTGGCAACACGGCCCACCAAAGACAATATCGAGCAAAAGCAAAGCACTGAGCTCTATTCATCGAACGAGCAGACATTCGCTGGACCGTGCGAAGACAGTGGCAAAATTGCAACGTGCACAATCTGTGATCACGATGGAAGATTACGCGTACCGCACACAGACAGCGAATGCCCGACGGTCGATTGTGGTGCGCTCACCCATCGCGTCTTGATAGATGATGGACCACTGCAGACATGCATGAAGCTCAACTACGAAGGCCGCCCGCAGGCATGTCTGCCCAGCGGTAAATGCGCCGCGGCGCCCAATTTGGATGTCTGCGCTGTGGGCAAACGAGCGGTGGAATTAAGAGTCATGAATCCCTGCAGCCAAATCGTCGACTGCACAGATGACGCGGAGCCTCGGGTTGTCCAAGCCGAAGATGGGACCCCGTGCGACGGCGGGGTTTGTCTGGTGGGGCAATGTATTAAAGAGCAGCCATTAGAAGAGAACACCGCCATCGCGCCATCAGCCCAATGTGATATGTTTCCGGCTTCGCAATTTTGCGATGAACGCGAAGACGGAGAGATGGCTTTTTGTGAGTTTCGCGTTCAATTAGATGATTTTATAAGCTGCCACGACATCTGCACTCAGCACGGGTCTTGGTGTCTTGATGCGTGGGATGACGAGCGGAACTCATGCCAAAAACAGGAGCGACATGGCTGTTCGGCCCGTGCGCTCGACCAAATCTGTCGATGCGCACAACCACGCTTATTGACCGGTGATCCATTCGGGCCCTAGTGACCATTGACTCGAGTCGAGCGACTCGACCCGATATGACATTGGTTTCGCGTAACGTCGCACGGTAGATGGCCTCGCCTCGATCGTCTGCCAATCACTCAGACTGTATATGACTCAGACCGAGTATCGGCGGCACCCAAACGCCCTGAACACATCGTAGAGCTGCCCCTTTAAAAAGAGCCGCTCAGCCCCTCATCAGCAACAGCTGCTCGTCTATTCAGTGACAGCTTTGTGACACCTGCTCGATTTTTCAAACCCTAAACAAAATCGCCACCGTTTTGTCACAATTTAATTGGAAAGGCTCCGTGACGCCGCGGTGCTGGTCCACCGGCACACGCTGCGAACGAACGAACGCATTTAAGGAATGCTGGAGGAATCGAAAAATGAAAATACAAACGAGTTTAAAGACATTACTCGCCTTCGCTTTGGCCACTTCGCTGACCGCTTGTGGCAGCGAGGAGACAAGCACAAACGACAACATGATGACTGGGCCAACTGAGCCAAACCAGGCCACAACATGCCCAGCAGGCACAACCGAGCTCGGTGAGCTCTGCGCCCTATCTGGTCGCATCACCGCAAGCCTCACATTGACCGCTGACAAGGACTACCTCCTCAACGGACCTGTGTTCATCGGTGATGGCACAGCGGAGACTGTTCTGACAATCGAAGCAGGCACAACCATTTACGGTCTAAAAGACCCAGGTGCCCCAGGTACATTGATCGTTGACCGCGGTTCAAAGCTCGAAGCCAACGGTACAAAAGATGCACCAATCGTCTTTACCTCTGACCAACTCGAAGGCCAGCGCGACCGCGGTGACTGGGGTGGTTTGATCATCAATGGTTACGCGCCAATCAATGGCTGTGACGAAGCGCCATGCTCTGCAGAGGGTGAGGGCAGCACGGGCACTTACGGCGGTGACGATCCAGCGGACAGCAGCGGTACACTGCGTTATATGCGCGTTGAGTACGCAGGCACGCTCTTTAGTGAGGATAACGAGCTAAACGGCATCGCCTTCCAGGGTGTCGGCAGCGGCACGACCGTTGAGTACGTCCAGGTTCACATGAACAAGGATGACGGCATCGAATTTTTCGGTGGCACAGTCTCAGCGAAGTACGTCGTGCTCACGGGCGTCGGTGATGACAGCATCGACTGGACAGACGGTTGGACCGGTAACATTCAGTACGGCATCGTCAAGCAATACGAAGACGACGGCGACAACGGAATCGAAGCCGACAACAATAAGGCCAATAACGATTTTCTGCCACGCTCAAACCCAACCCTCGCAAACCTAACCTTTATCGGTAACAGCAACACCGACATCGGCATGCTCATCCGCGAGGGCACTGGCGTCACAATCGCAAACTCCATCGTGACGGGTTTTGGCGATGCCTGCCTGGTTCTCGACAATGAGGTCACTTTTGAGAACAGCTGTGATGAATCTTCGAGCCTCGTCAACCTCAGCAATCTTGTGCTGAACTGTGAAACACAGATCGAGGAGCCTGCCGATTTCACCGCTGCATGCACTGCGGAGAGCATCTTCACACGTGGCACAGGCAACGTGACCACCGAAGACGCACAGCTCGACAACTACATGCCAATGGCTGACTCAATGCTCTTGAGCCCTGAGTCCACTGTAGAACTGCCCGCTTGGTTTGATGACGCACCTTACGTCGGAGCAGTGAACGACCAGGATTGGACAGAAGGCTGGACCGTCGGCCTTTAAGCAAGGCAACGCGACGCTGCGAAATAGATGCCGCGTCAATCTGAGTAAAGGCCCTCGACGCCACACGGCATCGAGGGTCTTCGTGTGTTCACCGTCAACTCTTGTCAGGTGAACACACGAAGACCCAAGCGGTCTCGAATGAAAGGTGAGTGATGAAAGTTCGAAACCACTATTTTGTGATTCTGATCACCCTATGTGTGGCTGTTGTAGCGGCGCATGCCGACAGCACCAACGCTTTGATCGAATCGCTCGTCAAGAAGCGCTCAGACGTTGAAGTGCTCACTGAGAAACTCGAACATGAAAAGCGGATTCGACGGGAACAGCAGCGTGCGTTTCTGTCACAAAAAGCGCAGCTCGAAGCAGAGCTTCAGCGTGAGTCCGTCCGGCACTCGCAACTCACCGAAGCGATCTCGCGCAAAAAGCAAAAAATTAGCGCGACCAAGGTGCGCGACGGCGCGTTGATGCCGCTCTTCGAATCGAGCGCGACATCGCTGAAAGCATACATTGAAGGGAGCCTTCCGTTCCGCAAGAATGAGCGCCTCTCAGAGCTGAAGTCTCTACAAGACAAGCTTGCGGCAGGTCTGCTCACGCCCAGAAGCGCCATGACCCGATTGTGGTCACTCTTCGAAGACGAACGGCAGCTTTCCAAAGAGACGGGCTTATACCGAGACACCGTGACAGTGGATGGCGCACCTCTCATGGTCGATGTGGTCCGCTTCGGAACGCTCGGTATGTACTTTAAGACGGGCACTGGACGTTACGGATTGGTCACGCGCACAGCCCAGGGCTGGACCACGCGATATATCGATGACGAGACCGGCGCACAGCAGCTCGAGCACCTCTTCGATGCCTTCAAGAAACAAATCAGAGTCGGCTTGTTCAGCCTGCCGAACATGCTGCCACCGGCGGAGGGCCAATAATGCGTTTACTCACAGTCATTTTGCTGGTGACAATTCCAGCGCTTACGCAGGCTCAGGATACGCGTTCGAAGGCGAGGAAGACGAGCCAATCGACATCGACACCGAAAGTATCTGCACCAAAAACAGATCTGCGCGCGGCCTTCAAAAAAGAGTTTGCCTTTCTCGAATCTGAAGAGAGTGTTCTGAAGAAGCGTCTCGCACAACTCAAGCGCGATGTGAAGCGTGAGCAAGCACAGCAGAAAGGTGCGCTCGCCTATTTGCAGCGGCAAATCGTGCAGAAATCCACTGAGGCAGAATCTCTTGCGGAAGCCGTCGTCACGCTCGACCGAGAGGTGGAAAGCCTCGGTGAGAGCGAGGACGCGCTGGTGACACTCGCTCAGCAGATGAGTCGAAGCCTTGAGTCTGATGGCCGCAAATGGACCCCCAACATGGAGCCCAATGCCGATGAGAGTGCTGTCGCGAGGCTTGACCGCGAATCGCAAACTTTGAAGGAAGGCGTCAATTTCGCCATCCAAGGTCTCACAGCAGGCGGCCAAGTAAAGCGCAAGGCCGGCAAGTTCTTTCTCGCAAGCGGTAAGCAAGTAGACGGTACGCTGCTGCACGTCGGACGCATCGCCGTCTATGGTGTTGCGGGGCAGAAAGCAGGTGCGCTCACGCCAGCTGGCAATGGAGAGTTTAAGCTCGACCCCGTTCAAGGTGCTGAGAGCGCGCGCGCTTTGCTCGAAGGGCAGCAGATCGACAAAGTAGAGCTCTTTTTGTTCGAGAACACCGCGAAGAACTTCGAGGCGCCAAAAGAGAAGACCGTACTTCAGATTATTGAGTCCGGTGGCATCATCGCCTGGGTGATCGTGGGCCTTGGTTGTTTCGCACTCTTACTCATCATGGTGAGAGCATTGCTGCTCGCCTTGGCGGGCACAAACACCGAGAGCCTATGGACAGAAGTAAAAGATGCAGTTGCAGCGGGCAAACACATCGATGTGGGCGCTCATTGCCAACAAAAGCGCGGTGCAGGCGCTCGCTTACTCAGCGCGCTCGCGCCTACGCTGAACCGAGAGCGCGAAGACATCGAACGCGTTTTTGCAGAGCGAATGGTTGTCGAAGAGGCCGCACTCGATCGTTTTGGCACACTCATTCTCGTCATCGCCGCGGTTGCGCCACTGCTCGGCCTACTCGGCACCGTCACGGGCATGATCTCGACTTTTGATGTGATCACCGAATTCGGTACCGGTAATCCGAAGTTGCTCTCAGGAGGTATTTCAGAAGCCCTCGTGACCACTGAGCTCGGTTTGTGCGTGGCGATTCCCGCGTTGCTCTTCGGCAACATTCTCAACGGGTGGGCGAGCCGAATGAAAGACAACTTAGAGTTCGGTGCACTGCGTATGATCAACACAGCGCACCTCGGGATAAATACAAGCGAGGCGCGAGCAGAAGAGACCTTAGCGCCTGCAAATCTCCAACTCAGCGAAACACGGTAATCGAGATATGGACCCCTATTCGCTCTGGACAGAATTACAGCAGTACCTCCGGGAAGGTGGCTTTGTCATGGGCCCGCTTCTCGCGTGCGCATGCGCGCTCTGGTACGGGCTCGGTGAGCGCATGCTGATTCTCGGTCGGCGATTCGGTGGCGATATCCCAGCACGGGTACGCGGCGGAGATACACCTAAGGGCGGCATCATGGCTGAAGCCTGGCGGGTTTTGCGCTCGAACGCGCAGCTACATTTAAGCGAGCCCGACCAACGCGCTCGCTTTAATGAGGCGCTCTTCGGCGTACGTACCTCGCTACAAAAGTACCGAGTGATGGTCAAGAGCGTCGTCATTATCGCACCACTCGCAGGCCTACTCGGCACGGTCTCCGGCATGATTGAGACCTTTGACTCTCTGGGCAATCAGGCCTTGTTCGCAGCCACCGGCGGCGTCGCGGGCGGGATTTCCCAAGCATTACTGACAACACAAATGGGTCTCGTGGTCGCCATCCCCGGCGTCATCGTCGGGCGTATACTCGACCGTCGCCAACGCCAGATCGAGGACGACTTAGACCAGCTCATTCACGCAGCGACTTCCATGAGAGGAGAGCTGACATGTTAATGTCGAGACGACGACGCCAAACCGATGAGGCTGGTGTGGATATCTCCCCACTGATCGACATGGTTTTCATTCTTTTGATCTTTTTCATGGTGACCACCACGTTTGTCAAAGACGCACAGGTCGAGCTTGACCGCCCGTCAGCGTCGAGCGCCAAAGCTGCCTCGACGAAGGCGATTCGTGTGACCCTCGACCGACGTGGCGACACCTACGTATCAGGTCGTGCCGTCAGACCATGGCTTCTCCAAGGCACAGTGCGAGAGATGCTCCGCGGCAGTAAAGACCGTCCGGTTCTCGTCATCACCGACGCAGGCGTAAAAGCGCAGGCGCTGCTCACGGTCATCGATCAATGTCGATTGGCGGGCGCGAAAGATGTCGCCGTGGCGACAGAGAAAGAAGCGATATAGATGAGAGCCATACTGCGAAAATTAAGCGCTCTTGCAGTGATGATCGGCGGTGTCGGCCTCGTCATGGGCATGATGGTCTTGATGAACCGTTACACCCAGCCGCCAGCAAAAGAGAAACCCCGCGCAACGACTCGTGTTCAGGTCAAGCAAACAAAGCCGAAGCCTAAGAAGCAAGCCAAGCGACGCTCTCGGCCAAAACCCAAGCAGCGTAGAATGCCAAGACAGGCACCCCAACCAAAGCTCGCGGGCAGTCTGTCTGGGATCAATTTAGGCCACGCCACACGCTTTGGCCAACCCAGTGACACGGGCGGCAATGAGCTACTCGGCGGTGACAATGCCCGCAACCTCTTGATGACCAGCGATACCGTAGACGAGCCGCCGAGAGCGATGCGTAAGGTGAGTCCGCGTTATCCGCTGCAAGCCCGCAAAGATGGGATCACAGGCTTTGTGACCTTCTCACTCGTCATTGGACCCGAGGGTCAGGTCCAGCGTTCAAAGATCGTGCGTGCCAAACCGATGGGGGTTTTTGAAGAATCAGCAAAGCGTGCGATTGAAAGATGGACATTCAAACCCGGTCTCTACAAGGGCCGAGCGCAAACTGTGGTCGTGGAACAAACCATTCGCTTTAACTTGAGCCGTGGAGCGTAACATGTTGCGCGGGTCATTTTTGGTCATGTGCATGGTGCTCATCCAAACGAGCCATGTGTTTGCGGAAGAGCATGAGCTCGACCACCTTGCGCTCGCGACGGTGATGTTAAAAGACGGCCACATCAAGCGCGCCGCCGCGGCGCTTAAGTCCGTTGATCTCAAAGACGAGAGTGTCGACCAAGTTCGGTATTTTACGATCTCTGGCGTGATCGCGATGCGGTTAAAGGACTTTACGGCAGCCCTCAAGGCATTCGATAAGGTCATCGCCCTTGGTCAGGGCACGCCTGCGATTCACATCACCCGTGCCCGGTGTGCTTTTGCGCTTAAGGCATGTGACACCGTCGAAGAAGCGCTATCCGCAGCCGGTGACGATGCGTGGAAAGACCGTGAGCTGCTCGTCATGAGAAGTGAATGCGCCTGGACAGAGAAGAATTATGAGGTTGCAATCGACGTGCTCGCCCGTGGAAAGGCACTTTTTCCAGACGAGCGACAATTCGTTCGTAAGCACATCGAACGACTCATGGAGCTCGGCTTATATCAAACGGCCTCTGAGGTGGGTGAAGCGCTTCTCTCCGGGGATAACACCAGCCCTGATGACATCCTCTTTCTGGCCGAAGCGTTGCTCCGCGCGGGTGCCGCAAAAACGGCTGTTTTGACGCTCGAAGGCGCGCAGCTCGCCCACCCAGACGACAATCGTATCAAGGCTCAGGCAGCACACGCTTGGTTGGCTTACGGCCGCCCGCTCACCGCCGCGAGGCAATTTATGAAGGCGTCTATGGTCGAAGAGAAGTATGCGCGGGATGCAGCTGAGATCTATCGTGAAGGCGGATTTTTACAACAAGCTCTGCGCTCTAACGGGCAAATACTCAAACAGCGATTGAAGCTGAGGCAGCGCCTGTCACTGCTCCTGGACATGGAAAGATTTGAAGCTGTGGTTGCCTTAGAGCCGCGCTTGTCAAGGCTCGACCTATTGCGCGATGACGAAGAGATTCGTTACGCCCTCGCGTATGCGCTCTTTCGGACGCGTCAGTTTAAGCGAGCAGAGGTACACCTAAAGAAGCTGACAGATGCCAAACTCTTCACGAGGGCAGCCGAACTGAGAAAGGCGATGGCCGACTGTCGGCGGGATGCCTCGCTATGCGACTAAAGTCCCTCGGCGTCCTGCTGACTCTATTCTTTGCCACAACCGCTGCGGGCCAAGAGATTCGGTTCTATATTTTTGATGGCGATACGGGCCACGGACCCCTGGTCAATGCACGGGTAGCCATCGATGGTGAGACACGCGGTGTGACCAACGCCGACGGTCGCTTCGTCGCAACCGTGAAGCCAGGTAAGCACACTGTAAAAGTGTATACGCCTGCGCGCTCTGCGACCATCGAATCGGTCATCGCGGCACCGGGAGAGGTCTCGGAGGTGATCGTGACCTTGTCCATTGGCCTCAAGCCCATCATTAGCGTGGAGCAGCGGGTGGTCGAGGTAAGCGCCGTCACAGATTCAAAGCAGCAACGTCAGTCCGGCACGGTCACCGGCCGGTGTTTGTCGGATAAAGGGCAACCACTCAGGGGCGTTCAGGTATTTGTACTTGGGCAGTCTTCAACCGCGACCACGGACGAAGACGGTCGCTTTAGCCTGAGCGTATATGCAGGTCAAAACGCTTTTTCATTCATTCGCGCCGGACACCGCAACGCGAGACGGGACAACGTCGCGGTCAACGCGTCCGAGTCAACGGACCTCGGCCAAATCGTGATGCCCTTTGCAAATCCCGAGCTTGAGGAGTTTGTGGTCACCGCGCCGTACATTGAGGGCGGTGTCGCGGCGCTGGTCAGTGAACGACGAGAGACCAGCAACGTTGTGGATGTCATCGGGTCGGAGCAAATGGCTCAAACGGGTGATAGCAGCGCTGCCGGTGCACTGAAACGCGTCACCGGTCTGAGTATCGTTGGTGGCAAGTACATCTACGTTCGCGGCATGGGCGAGCGGTACTCGAGCACAACACTCAACGGCATGTACCTACCGAGCCCCGAACCTGAGCGCCGCGTGGTGCCCCTTGATATGTTTCCTACTGGCATTCTCAGCAGCGTGGTTGTGCAAAAGACCTACTCGGCCAATCAAAGCGGCGAGTTTGGCGGTGGTGTTGTTCAATTAAGAACAAAACGCTTACCGGAAAACGACTTCTTCGAGGCCTCATTGTCCACCGGCGGTCGCTTGGGTACCACGTTTACAGATGGCCTGACCTACGAAGGCGGTGACTACGATTACCTCGGGATTGACTCTGGCGCGCGCGCATTTCCATCTCGTGTTTACTCTGAGACAGAGCGGACAGCGCTTCGACTCTGCAGTATTGCGACCCGGACGGGCTGTCTGACACCCGATGACCTCACTGCACTCGGCCGCGCGTTCCCCGATACCTACGATACATCGAGACGCACGGTGCCCCTTGATTTTGGCGGCTCTGTCTCAGGTGGCTTCGTGCGCTCCTCAGGAAAGTACACATTCGGAGGCGTCAGCAGCCTGCAATATGACCAAAGCTGGACCCGCGACCGCATGGAGCGCAACACCTTTAGAGTGAGCGGTGGTCGTCTCGAACGCAGTGACGGTGGGGATATCGACAGTCTGACGCGCAACATTCAACTCAGCGGTATTCTCGAACTCGGCCTGGATATTGGACGCGATCACCGCATCGCGACCACGACACTTCTGCTCCGAAACACCGACGATGAGACAAGTCAGTTTACCGGAACCAACGCCGATGAACGCTCTGATGTGCGGGTCTCGCGGCTTCGTTGGATCGAACGCGAACTGTTTACCCAACAACTTCGCGGCGAACACACATTATCGGACTACAAAGTCCGCTGGCACTATGGCCTGTCGCTCGCCGATCGAGTGGAGCCCAACCGACGCATTTCACAATACGATCGTGGCATCGGCACCGATGAACCCTTTGGTCTATCAGCCAAACCCGAGGGCAATCGACGTTTCTACAGTGACCTTGACGACATCGCCCACGATTTGAGCACATCGGTCCGCTACACGATTCAGGCGGCCGGCAAGGCGAAGACGGCAACCTTTGTAGAGTTGGGCGGCACGGGCTTGATTCGGGACCGAACGGTGGAGACCAGGCGCTACAAGTTCCAAGGTCCAGCGCGGCAACCCGAAAGCCTCGACATCCTATTTGCACGTGAAAATATCGGTAATGAAATGGGGCAATATCGCCTCTTGAATACAACGCAGGCCACCGATGATTATGAGGCCGCCCAGACCGTCTATGGCGGCTATTTAACTTCGGAATGGGGCATGCTCAATTCAATGCGTTTGATGGCTGGTGTCAGACTCGAGTCGGCTGCCCAATCTGTGTCGACGTTTTCACCGTTCACCGGAGACGACCCGCTCGAAGCAAATCTTGAAAATACAGACATACTGCCATCTGCAAGTGCGACATGGCTCATGTCAAAAGCCATGCAGCTGCGAGCGGGCTACGGACGTACTGTGAGTCGACCAGAGTTTCGAGAGCTGTCTGCAGCCCGATTTGACGATGTCACCAATCGACGTTCTGTGGTGGGTAACCCCGAACTCGAGCGGGCGCTCATCGACCACTATGACCTGCGCTGGGAATACTATCTCAACACAAAAGACTCGATTTCTTTCGCGGGATTCTACAAGGATTTCACAAGCCCGATCGAGACCAAGATCAGCTGCGGTGCAGACAAGACGCTCACTTTCAGAAATTCACCCTCAGCGCATAATGTCGGCGGTGAATTCGCATGGCGAAAAGGTCTCGACTCGCTCGGTCTCGGCCAGACGTTTTTGGCCGGTAACGTGGCTGTGATCCAATCAAACGTAGATTTAGGAGACAGCGATGGCTGCGAGACCTCAAGCGAACGCCCTCTCGAAGGTCAGAGCCCATACGTTGTCAATCTTCAGCTTGGTTACGACTCAGCGGATTCACCATGGCAGTGGAACGTTCTGTACAATGTATCCGGTCGACGCATCGTCGAGGTGGGCACCAGCAGTCTACCCGATGTCTACGAACAGCCACGTAATCTCGTCGACCTTGTCATAGGCCTGAGAATCGGCACCGACTTGACGCTCAAGTTCAAAGGCAAGAACCTGCTCAATGAGCCCATCATTCAGCGCGCGGGGGATCAAATCCAGGCGAAGGGGTATCCTGGAACCAGTTTTAGCGTGGGGCTCAAGTACGCACCCTAATCGACGCCATCCGCCGAAAAATTTAAATATTGCGCGCCCGGAAGTCTTCGGGGAGCATCGCTGTTATGGGAATTCGTTTGATTCCCTTTATCAGATGGCTGTGTTGTCTGCGATCTGAGTCGCAGTCGATTCAAATCGCGTAGGGTGCCCGGTGGAAAAACTCAGACAAGTGTTGAGGTCGATGGCCGACTTAATGCCGCTGACACGGCTGGGATGCGTCGTGTTCGTCGCTGGGCTCGCCTCATGGTGGGTGTGGGTCGAAGGCAGCCATGACTTCGTGCTCCGTGCATCACTGATCGCCTTGGCCCTTGTCATGCTCGCCTGCCTCGCTACAACCGTCATCGGCACGCTCCTGACAATCAAATCAGTCGAAGCCGGGCACATCGTCAAAAATCAGTGCGAAACGGGCCAACGCCTGCAGACGAACGTTCGGTTGCCGAGAATGCGATTCTGGCCGCTGATTCAAGTGGATTTAGCCTGGTCGAATCCAAGCTTCATGCGAGCGACCCTCACACACGATGGACCGAACTGGTTAGAATCAGCACGCGCCACGGGACGCGGACGCTCGTCGGTCATCGACCGTCGAGTCACAGTGAAAGATATATTTGGGTTTACTGCCATTACACTCAAGCATCATCAGGCGGCTGTCTTGAGCGTGTATCCAAATCGCACCCCCGTCCAGTTACAACCTGCGCTCAGAGACAGCGACGGCGACGGTTCGAGTCATCCGATGGGCGCGCCGGTGGGCGACTATGTGGAAATGCGTCGTTATGGGCCTGGGGATCCCCATCGACTCATTCTCTGGCGCGCTTTTGCGCGGTCTCGGCGCTTACTCGTGCGGACACCCGAACGCGCGGTCGTTCCACTGCCGAACGCTGCTGCATACTTTGTGAGCGGCGACGCCGATGACGCCTCTGCCGCGCTCGCGAGAACTGTGCTCGAGCAAGGCCTTCTCGGAGAGGACCTCGTCTTTGGCGCGACCGGCACCCCAAGGCCGCTTCGTGACCGTCAACAGGCGCTCGACGCCATTGTTGACTCAGCCTCACATCGTGACCGGGCTGGCCAGAACTTGCCCGCCTTTCTCGCACAACTCGATGACAGCCGACGACGCCAATGCGTTCTTTTCTTACCGAGTGAACCCGGTGGCTGGCTCCAGTCCGTGCTCACTGAAATACAAGCACTCCGAGCGCCTCCGCTCATTCTCATGGCGGTGGATGCACCGATGATGAAAAGACGCCGGAAGGCGCTTCGATTATTTAAGACAGAAGAAGATGAACGACGTCTCAGCCATTTGTCATCATATGTCGCCCAATTCGAAGGTCTAGGCTGTCGAGTCCAAGTCATTCACCAAGGAGAAGGCCGTGTGCTGTTGAAGAATGAAATTGCTGCCATGGGGGACTCATGACAGCAGAACGATTCGAATCACGCACAGTCGGCTCGCTGAAGAGCGCGCTCTTCGCGGTCGCGACCCTGATTATGCTCTGGTCTCAAACCAGCATAGTGCCCATTGTGACCGCAGTCATTTTTGCGGTTGTCGGCAGTCAACTCGGTCGCTCCATGTCCAAACGTCGACTTCACCTTCGGTACGCACTCGGGTCGAGTGTGACGGCTTGTTTATTGAGTTGGCTCGGCGCGTATTTGATCCGCACGTATTGCGCTGATTGGCTGAGTGGTGATGCAGCGACGAGTCTTGTGATCGCCGATACCCTCGGTTTCTCTCTGCTCGCTCTCAGCCTTGCTTTTTTTGTGCGGTACATGTCGACTCGAAATCGTTTTTGGGCTGTCGTGGAGACCGCGTTAGTCATCGCATCCGTTGTGCTGCTCTTTGCCCGACATCAAGGTCTCGCCTACCACCGTCCGCGCTTCCTGTCGGACTGGGCGCTCGTCAACGGGCTCGACCCACAGGTCATGTTGCAAGCAATCGGCGTCGCCACAGCACTTTTGGCCATCGCCATGCTGCTCTGGAAGCAATCACGGCAAAAATTGGTCTTAAGCATTATCCTCATCGGCTTTCTCGGTGCAGTGGCCTACGAACAGCGTGAACTGCTCGAACCAGAAACACCGATTGAAGATTTCCTACAAACAGAGAGCGGACAAGGCTCACAAGGTGATGCACCAAACCCAAACGACAAACCATATCCAGTCGCGGTCGCGCTGCTACACTCGGATTATACACCAGACGAAGACTTGCTGTATTTTCGTCAGCAGGTTCAAGCAGGGTTCAATGGCAAACGACTCATTTCATCTCCCGATGGGCGCTTTGCCGAGGATGTGATCACTACGTTTCCATCTCAAGCGGCGGTGCTCGCAGAGGGCTCAACGCCGACGGAAGCGTTTCATAAGCGCGTGCCAACCTCCATGTTTTTAATGGTTGATCACCCACAGCCGCTCGGACTCACATCATCGGTAGAGATTCGGCCAAGACCCAACCCATCTCCGGCCAAATTTGTAGCCGCTTACGATGTCGTGTCCTGGGCACCGAATTTCCGTGTAAGCGATATGCGCTTGATCGGCCGGGGGTCGCTGCCAAGTGATTGGTCAGCGGAGAAAAAGGCCTACTACCTGGCAACGCCAGATGACCCACGTTACGAATCTCTGGCCAACGAGATTATTCGGGAGGTTGACCCTCGATACGTAAACGACACGTTTGTCAAAGCGCTCGCCATCAAGCGTTATCTCGAAGAAAAAGGTTTCTACACACGCAAAGAACGCCATGACCGAGCAGAAGATCCCGCGGCGTCCTTTCTGTTTGGTAATCTAAAAGGCTATTGTGTGCATTTTGCTCACGCGGCGGCCCTGCTCTTTCGCAGCGTGGGCATTGCGTCTCGAGTTGCCGTTGGTTATGCGGTCGACAACCGAATGAGGGGCAATGGCTCGGCCATCTTGATCATGGGCGACCGCGCTCATGCATGGCCAGAGATTCATCTCAACGGTATCGGTTGGATGCCCTTGGACATTTATCCTGAGCAAGGGGTTCAACCGCCGCCACAACTCGTCAGCCAAGACTTAGAGAGCCTGCTCGGCGAATTAGCCCGTGACGATAAATCGGGAGGGCGAGCCGAGGTCGCCCGGGCAGAGCCTTTTCGGTTTCCCTGGTCTGCGATTTGGATCGGACTTCAATCGCTCCTCATCGCCGGTTTGTTGTTTGGATATACCATCAAAACAATACGTCGCGTGAGACCCCGAATGTCCCGAACATTCCGCCAAGAGTGGGCCTTCGTCGCCATCTTGGATCAACTCTCAGATCTAGGATTCACCCGGCGGTTTGGAGAGACGCGCGAACGTCATGCCATCCGTCTGCGAACGATGGTGCCGAGCTTCGGGCACTTGACACAACAACACCTCGCGCTGAGCCTTGGCTCACAACGAAAGACAACGGACATGGCGGCGACATGTGCGCGTGTTACCGATGAACTCAAACGCAATATGCCTAAATGGAAACGACTCCTCGGAACCCTTAACCCACTCGGATGGTATTTTACACGATGAATGAAATGACAATGAATCTCGGCGAAAGTCCGTCTCAGTCCACCGACCCCTTAGACAAAACACGACACACCATGGCGTGTCTCAAAGATTTTGTTGGACACGATGTTATGGGCAGAGACGACGTCATTGAGCTGGTGATCGTTGCTCTCTTCTCCGGTGGTCACGTGCTCTTGGAAGATTACCCCGGGTCCGGCAAGACAACCTTGGCGAAAGCATTGGGCGCGGCCATTACGAAAGACAGTGAGGGCGATATGCTCGCTGGATTTCGTCGTATCCAATTCACGCCAGACCTGCTGCCCTCGGATGTGACCGGCGTGATGGTCTTTGATCCGCAAACAAATCAATTCCATTTTAGGAAAGGACCGATTTTCGCCCACATCGTGCTCGTGGATGAAATCAACCGGACATCACCAAAGGTTCAATCAGCGCTGCTAGAGTCAATGGGAGAGTCCCAGGTCACAATCGACAACACGAGCTACCAACTCGACGATTTGTTTTTTGTCATCGCAACTCAGAATCCACTGGATGCGGTGGGCACATACCCCTTGCCAGTCGCCCAGCTCGACCGTTTTCTGTTTAAGGTCCGCATGGACCATGTGTCTCGTAACGCTGAGCTCGAAGTGCTCGACAGCTGGGGAATGCCAAGGGAACAAGTCACTCGAGAGCCAGTCACCAGAGCCGATGTGCTCAACGGTCGTAAAGTGATTCGAGAATGCGTTCACGTCTCGCCCGCGGTCAAAGAATGTCTCGTCGATATCGCCCGCGCGGTTCGAGACGACGACCGCACCGCCCAAGGCGTATCTACCAGGTCGCTCGTACAAGCCCTACCCGCCTTACAAACACTTGCCGTGCTCGAGGGGCGCGATTTTGTATCTCCGGGCGACATCGAAAAACTGAGCGTCCATTTGTTTCAACATCGGATGAGCGTCGTACCCGGGGCCGGGACGGCAGCTGAGATTCTTCGGGATGCGATGAAGGGGCCCATCGATCGACTCAGTCGGTCGACGATCTGAGGGATTAGGCATGTTTCGCTCCATACTGATATGCGCCACGGTGATGCTGGCGCCGCCCGTGCTATCCCAAGTCACCGCCGACTCGAAAGGTGAGTTTGAGGTCTTGCAGCACATCAGTCGCAGCGAATATGCGTCCGCGCGAAAGTATGCCGAAGCCGAACTAAAGCGAACAGACGGCGAGAGTATTTGGGCTAACTACGCCCTCGGGGTTGTGCACAGCGAAGGTGAAGGCAACCTGGCCCGTGGACTGTTTCTGATTCGGAAAGCAAAAGATATGCTCTACGCACGCTACAGCCGCTCACCGGTCGATGCGTGGGCACGCACTTGGGGCCGCCGGCTGCTGATGGAAGAATTCGGTGTCCTCGGGCTGCTTGACCAACGTGAGGGACAGCTCGCCGTCCTCGATGAATATCGCGCTGAATATCAAGCAGACCGCGACTTCCTTCGCATATGGCCACTGCTCAAGTTGGGCCGTTTCGAAGAAGCCAGGGAGGTCGCAAAGCGTTATCTCACAAACGAAAAGGGCTATATCAGAGAGCGCGCATTCAATGGTCTGATGGCCATTGAAGAGGAAGCAGGTCATCGTGAGGCGAGCTATCAGTGGGGACTTAAGGGACTGAAAGATTCTGGGGGCGCATCCTGTGTGATCGCCACCAATCTCGCGCTCGGTGCGCGCCGCACCTATCGGTTTCAAGAGACCATTAATCATGATCAGAGCGCGCTCAAAGCACGAGAAAATAGTTGCCCCACATCGCCGCACGCACAGCTGGCTGCAATGTACCTCGTATTTGGGCAGTTTCAGCAGTCGCTGAGTTCATTGAAAGCGCTTCGGGCAGCACCGCGAGCCGCCGACATGAAGGTACAAAATGAAATGACCATCCGCGCTCGGTTTGTGGAACTTCTCTACGCGCTCGGTGCCTTTAAGGAGGCTGCGGAGCGCATCAAAGCGATCATCAATGAACCGGACCGTGCCGGCATGGTCAGCACAGCGGCCGAAACCATCGAGCTGACCAACCATCTGCTCGCTTGGTCCGTCTATCAGGCCCGTCAAGAGCAGCACCGCGAGCGTGCGAGCGCGCGCACCCTGATGGAGGCGTTCAAGGAACGACGCGCGCAGTTGGGTGTGCTTCGGCTTCAAAGAACAACCGCTCGACAGGCCATTCGTCTCGCGTCTATCCCCGGGAACCTCCTCAGGGTGACTCGGCCCTTCATGAGTGACCTGATGCCCTGGTATGGCGTCGACATGGCGCAGGTCCTCGGTACTGGTGTTGTCTCGCAGATCGTCGATCAAGCAAAACAGACTGAAACAGAGTTTCGACCGATTGCTCACGCCTATCTCGATGCGTTTCTCTCTGAAGATGTGTGGAGAGGCGGAGACAAACTCGGAGCGATTGAGCAAGGCCTAAGCCTGCTTAAACGGCTGCCAAAAGAGACCCGCTTGCTTCGGCTTAGAATCAGGGCATGGCTCGCTGATGCACTGTACCAAACGAGCCAGGTTGGCGCGGCCGTCGAACACTGGCATCGCGTTCTGGAGACGTACCCAACACCATTACGACAGCTGCGCATCGCGTTGCCGGTTAGACTCGAACTGGAGGGCCCTGGAGCGATCGAGATCGCACGCCGACTCGAGAACTCACCGCGTCTGAGCATCGTTCCCGATGCGCCATTCACGGTGAGAATTCAATCGAGCGACTCGTCCAGCGAAATTTGTATAATCGGTCGTAAACGTTACGGTTGTGGCCGCATCACTCACGCTGAATTAGATGACGATGTCGACCGCATCGCTGCAGCCATAGATGCATTTCACGATGACGCGTTCGCGCCAAAAATAGAAATGACACAAATGGATATCAGCAGTCTCGACGGCCGTTCGATTCGATCTGATGCTCGACAAGCCATCGACGCTTTGATCGGGCGTCCAAAATCTAAGCAGATGAGGCGGCGCAAATGAGTCGTCTGCTCTGTTTCTGCATGGCCATCGGCCTGTTGATGGTCTCGACCGCGCTCGGCCAGCCAAAACCACTCATCAAAGGGTCAGAGGCTGCCGTTATCGACAGTCAAAGAGCCTGCAACGCGGCCGGCGGGCGGTGGTTCTCCACCGATGAAGCCCGAGGTTGTCGCGTCGGCCAGAAAGCTCAAGGTCTTTGGCGAACGTATGTGAAGACGGACGCCGGTCAGTGGGTTCTCAAACTGGAAGTGGAGTACAAAGACAACGTCGCTCACGGTCCCTACAGCGAGTATTATCCATCGGGCCGTATCGAAACAAAAGGCGTGATGTCCGAGGGCAAAAGAGACGGTTTTTTTGAGAGCTATTACGAAGGGGGCCAGCTCGCCCTTCGGATGAATTGGTCTCAAGGCAAACGCGTTGGGAAAGTGACTGAATGGTACCAGAACTGCCGTCGGTCCATGACCGGTCAATTCAAGGATGAGATGCAGCATGGACGCTGGCAGAAATGGCACGCGACCGGGCAGTTGGAATGGACTGGTGACTTTGTCGCCGATAAACGTAGTGGCGAGTGGAGCGAATTCAACCAAGCCGGGCGACTGGTTCGAAAAGGGCCTTACACCGATGGTGTACAAACTGGAGTGTGGGTCGAATATTTGCCCAATGGCGTCGAATGGAATCGGGTAACCTTTGAGCAAGGGCTTCGGCAAACGGAGGCTGCCCAAGCGTGCCGGCAACGCGGCGGCCAGTGGCAACTCGACTTTAAGAACAGATCACAGGGATGCAAGGTTGGATTGCTGAAGCAAGGCGTTTGGACCGCCGTATATGAAACGGGCGCGAAGCAGTGGCAAGCCAACTACGAAGACAATTTGAAACAGGGTGAGTTCATCGAATACCACCCGACGGGCGAATTGCTGCGCCGCGGACACTATAAGAACAACGTGCCGGACGGCGTCCACCGCTTCTTGCATCCCGATACCAGCGAAATCGGGGTCGCTTCGATTGAGAATGGAAACGGGACCTGGTCAGCCTGGTTTCCTAAAGGCACCCTGAAAGAGACGGGGCGTTATCAAGACGGCGCACGGATTGGCGTCTGGAAGTCTATGTATAGGACAGGGCTGAGCAAAGACGAAGAAACCTGGCGGGATGGGCTCCGGAATGGACCGACAAAACGCTTCTACGATACAGGCGAAGTCAAAGCCGTCGGCGCCTATAAGAACAACCGTCGCGATGGCGCTTGGACCGCCTATTATCGAAATCAAAGACCAGCCTGGGAGGGCACCTATGAGACCGGTATCCGCACGGGTGAGTGGACCATGTACTATTGGGACGGCTTCTTGGAGGCGAAGGGTCGATTTACTCAGAATCAGCGAGATGGAGACTGGTCCCTTTGGTATGACAACGGCAAGAAGAAGGCTGAGGGCGTTTATCTAAACGGAAAGAAGAGCGGTGTTTGGACCGAGTGGTGGTACTCCGGTGAACTTTGGCGGTCCGTCGAGTACATCATGGGCGTTGAACGGTCCAGTGCCCGCGCGGAATGTAGCGAGCGACAGGGTGAATGGCGCGTCGACAGTGAGCAGAGACGAGCGGGATGCATGATCTGCTTGGCCGATGAATCCGACGAACAAAAAGTGGTGGAGGTCGGCGAATGGAAATGGTGGCATCCAAATGGGCAGCTCGAAAAGCAAGGTCTGTACAGCAACGGACAGAAAGATGGATCCTGGAGCGAATATTTTGAAGATGGCCAGATATTTCAGCGCGGTGACTATAGAACTGGTGAGCCGGAGGGCACGTGGGTGGGCTATTTCCCATCGGGAGAAGTCCGCTACCGGGGCGGGTACAAACGGGGCTTAGAGGCAGGTGAATGGACACATTTTCATCGCGGTGGTCGGCCTGCGTCACGCGGCGCTTTCAAAAAAGGTGATAAGCAGGGGCTTTGGACTTGGTGGGCCGAGGATGGCACCGTCATTGAAAAGGGTCACTATGAGAAGGGCGCGGCAAGCGGTACCTGGACGCGCTTCTATCCAAACGGTCAGAAGAGGGGAGAGGGCCAATTTCTCAACGGAAAACGGTCGGGTGATTGGACATGGTGGCGTGCTGACGGGGCCGAATGGCGTAGAGCACGTTTTGTGAAAGGGCGTGAGCGCGTGGAGCAAGGTGGCACGAATCAGTAAACGCGCGCTTCTATTAGCATTGCTGGCCACCGCTGCCGCGGCGTGCTCCGATGGAGCAGCCACTCAGACATGCGTGACTGAGTCAGACTGTCTCAGCGGTCAAATCTGCCGGAACCGTAAATGTGAAACACCCCGTACATGCAGAACGAATACGGACTGTATCGCCACGGAAGTGTGCCAAAATGGCCGATGTGAACCACGACCATGCGACGACGACGATGCCTGTGGAAGCGGCCGGGTGTGTGAATCAGGCTGGTGTGTTGTCCCCGGCTCAGCAAACTGCCAAAGCGATTTAGAGTGTGCCAGTGGTACCTGCGATATGGTTCACGGTATCTGTTTACTCGGGGATGCGTGCACCAGCGAGGGCTGCCAAAATCGGGACGCTGGTCTTGCGGACATCCACCCATGTGGTCACGTCCCTTGTGAACAATCCTGCACCCGTCAAACCGAATGCGATACCCCCAATGTTTGTGATGTCGGTGCCGGTGTGTGTAGAGAAGTGGATTGCAATGCCGACGGCGATTGCCCGCGGGAGACCTACTGCGAATTGGGTGCATGCCGGCGCGGCTGTAGGGCTGCGCACGATGATTGCCCACTTGGCTATTGTGATGAAGGCACGCGCCGCTGCACACCGTCTCCCTGCGTTGACCATGCACATTGCCCTGGTGGTTTCTGTGCTTTATTCGCAGCTGAATCTCAAGCAATGCGTCGCTGTATTCAGGGCGAGACACCCGCTGAATATACGCCATGCTTGGACGACTCGGACTGTCCCACCGGCGCGTGCCTAGAACATAAATATTGTTTTTGGCCGTGCCGTGATAGCCGCAGCTGTGGTGCGGGCTCTTGTGGCCGGTCTCAGTGGTTACACCCATCGGGTCATTATGGCGTTGTCACGTGCTTTCCACCACTGCAACCATGCGCGGCTGATATCCAATGCCCGGTCGGCGAGGTCTGCCTGCCGACAATCGTAGATCGGGCGACAGTATTAAGGTGTCAATCACCACCGCCCGGGCGACCAGCAGGCGCACAATGCGACATTGACACTCAATGCTTGAGCCAGGCTTGCATTTACTCAACTTGTTGGGGTCCGTGCGAACCTGGCCGCAACGAGCAATGCGGTGCCGGGCTTCGATGTTATGAGAACGTTCATTACGTAACGACGCAGCTCAATGATCCTGTTGGACCGTACATGGGCCTTGCAGGATGTTTGTCCAGCCGGGGCAGCGATGCAAATTGTGAATCCGCGCCGTGCCCCGCAGGTGAGGTCTGTACCCTACAGGCAGATTCATCTGGCACCGGCTGGCATCTGCGCTGTCGAGATGAAGTGGGCGAAAGACGCGCAGGTGCTGCTTGTGACGCAGACATTCAGTGCCGGTCCAATCACTGCGCAATAAGCGGATACTGCATCGAGCCGTGTACCGAAGATGAGAACTGTGTTGAGGCGACAGCCTGTAGCGTCGTACTCTTAGGTCTACGGAACGGAAGTAATAATCACTCAATCGAAGCAGCGGCCAACGTATGTGCACCCCCAAGACCCTAATCACCTTTATGTGCATGGCCACGTTGACCGTGAGCTGCTCGAGTCCACCCCCGGAGATCATTGAGGCAAATCTGCCAACTCAGACAGATGATTTAAGCGGCCCTTATGTGGTCAGCGTGGAGACTTGGGGTGATGTATCTCAGATCAGCTTGCAATGGCGTCTGGATGATCTGGACGACAGCGGGACAAACGTCACAACGCTCCGCGAAGTCAGGCCAAACCATTGGTCAGGTGAGATGCCGGGTGTTGGTCGCAGCGCTGCCGTTCACATCACTCTGACCGCAAAGGGGCCGGGCGGACGGAGCCGCTTTCCAATCCGTGGCGAGCACACCTTCTTGGTCGGCACTCCACAAGGCGGCTGTATACCTGAGTGTGCCAACGGCTCTGTCTGTATTCTAGGCCAATGCACACCGACAACAGAATGTTCGGAGACACGTCCCTGCCCCGATGGTGACGTGTGTCTAGAGGGACTCTGCATACCAAGGCGTGACTGCACGCCAGCTTGTGACGAGGGCGAGAGCTGTATCGATGGCGTCTGCCAGAGACCACCACCATGTATAGATGAATGCGACGAGAATACACGCTGTCAAGTAGAGACCGGTCGATGTGTGGAATGTCTTGATGCGAATGATTGTGCATCACCGCTGCGATGTAATTTGGATTCCAATACCTGCGTTGAATGCGTGGAAAACGATGAGTGCCCCAACCAGGAGATCTGCGTGGAGGGGCTGTGCGAGGAGAGCGCGTGCGGCCAAGACGAATATGAGCCGAATGACGCTGAAAACCAATCACATGTGCTCGAGTCGGCGGCCACGGTCGGTGGACGACTTTGTCCCTCCGATGCCGACTTCTTTCGCTATCAAGGCCTAGACGGCGTGCTCAAAGTCACGCGCTTGGATGGAGCAGGTGTGTTGATCATCAAGGATATTCAGACGGGACTTGAGACGAATATCGAGAGCGGCGAGACTGTGAGCCTGTCGAGCGACGGGTTTGCGCTCACAACCACCAGCGAAGGGCTCGCCTACGAAGTTGAAGTGATCGATGAGCCAATCGTGTGCGAGGGTGATCCTTTAGAGCCGGACAACAGCCCCGAGACAGCGACGACCATCGGCGCGTCTGGCGCACGTATCGCCGCCCGTATCTGCGTCGACGACCGCGATTGGTTTGAGGTCAGGCAGCGGCGGCGCGACCGGGCTGGCAGGCTCTTGCTGAAGACGAGAGCGGAGCGCCTAGAAGCACTCTTGGTGCAACAAAACGACGACTTCCAAGCCTCATTGGCGTTCGGACGTTCCGTTGCCAACCCATGGGTGAGTATCGAGTATCCGGACTTAAGTGAAAACCTGTTTGCGTCGATTCGTTGCGTGGATTGCGGGGAGACTGGCGCCGAGTACTGGATCGCAACCCGAACCGAACAGGGTGGTCGCTGCGAAGATGATGAGTTCGAGCCAAATGACGACCGCGAGGAGGCACTACCGCTGCCCCCAAACGGTAACTTTGTGGGACCCCCGATGGTGGTTTGCGGCTCGAGTGATGACTGGTTTTCTATCGAGAAAGATGCGCGCACAGAACTGCGAATACAGCTTGAGTTTGACAGCTTTCAAGGTGATATCGACATGCTCTTATATGACCAAGACGCAACCTTACTAGACTACAAAATCGATGGTTCAAGTGGCCATGAACTTGTCATCCCTCGGAACTTTTCGGCAGGGACGTATTGGATTCGCGCTGTGCTATTTGGCAATGGTCAGAATAACTATCTGTTGCGCGTGACAACGCGCTGAATTCCGTGAACTCAGAGAAAGGGTGAGCTGATAATGAAGGTGTTTTTGCTGTTAAGTCTGCTGCTTGTAAGCACCCCGTTTGTATATGCAAACCCATCGGCGCAATCGTCAGTGGCAGCCACCGTGAGACACGAGGCGCGTGTACAAGCGAAGGGTCCCGGGCATGGAAAGGCACAGATTAAAGAATTAGCGACTGGCAAGAACGCCTTTATTGGGCGCTTATGGCTTGCGCCCCATGCAAAGGTACCCAAACATCGAGACCCAACTGAGGAGTATCTTTATATCATCAGTGGTTCGGGCGTCCTGAGCATCGACGGCGTTGAACAGGAGATTGGTACAGGTATGGCCATTTTCATGCCGGCAGGTAGCGAGGTGTCATTTGTAAATGGGGCTCAGCCATTGGTAGCTTTACAGGTCTTCGCTGGGGCGGAGTCTGCTCAAAAATATGCCACTTGGCCAAACATCAATCCATCTCTAGCCAAATAACTCGTTATACATTTCCTCGGCTCGATGCCTCAACTTATCTTTCGCCTCCGGCTCAATTTGAAGCACGTCATAGCTCTCAGGCAGTGATGGGCCTGGCAGAGACTTCGAGTAATAAGCCGCGCCTGTGTAATTGACGAGCTGGTCTGCAAGGTTGATGCAATGGATTAACTTTCGTCGCGACTCATCTAGGCCTTCGGCTCGGTACGAGTCAAGGGTGTGATGTTCCTTAGTCACGAAGGCGAAGTCCTCACCGAGTTCCCATTTGTTGATCAGCGCGCCACCGAATACGCAATGGTAATCACGGACCATGTCGAGTACTTCATCCATCGATAAAACCTGGTTGCTCTGACGTTGAAATAGCTCTCCAAAAACTCTCAAGAGAAAGAGCTCGCCCACATTGTGTATCAAGCCCACCAGATAGACTTTCTCCGGCTCCTCGAGCCCGGCCGCTTGAGCTACATCACGGGCGAGACACGCACTCATAAAATGGCAACGCCACATCTTATCGAAGACGGACTTAAAGGCCGGCGAACGAAATTGAAACATCCCTTTGATGGCATCGGTCTGCACCAAATTTCTAACCGCCTGATTACCCAGGCGGGTCACGCAGGTCTTCAGATCAGTGATTTTGGACGTCCAGTACTGCCCGCCATACGTTGCGGTGTTCACCGTGGCGATCAGTCGGGCTGACAGCGATGGGTCCTTCTCAATCACTTTTTGGACCGCCTCTGCTTCCACATTGAGGTCGGTGAGAAGCGCATTCAGCTCCTTAATGATCGATGGCACTTCTGGCAGATCGATATTGCCGTCTCGAATCCGCTTTGCAATCTCTGCGATCAGTCCCCTTCCGGTCGCGGAGCCTGTCTTCTGACGGTCTTCGACCAAAGCCGTTTTCGTACGTTTCTCGAAGAGTCTGAGCGCACTTCGAACCGCTTCCGCGTCCACAGGTTTATCGATCCAATCTAGGCAACCAGCTCTCATCGCCAAGAGCAAATCATCGCGGCTGGACGGCGCGCTCGTACATGCGAAGGGAATGCTCCGCTTATCAAACTCAGCCATAACACTCTGCAGTTGCAAGCCATCGCCGACCGGCTCGACAAAAGCAAAGGAGATACCATTCTCGCACTGGGCCAGCGCCGATGGTAGAGAGTCGGCCTCAACGGTTGTCAGACCAACAGCCGAGACGATCTCCACAAGACGCGAGCGATCCTCTGCCGTCATATCAAAGACCAGTATCTTTTGCTTACCCACCAGCGACTCCATCTGTAAGGTTCTTGATCTACGCCAACACGTTACTTTTGGTTTTAAGGCCCGTCAAACCCTGTTCAAACGAATCCGAATTAGACCGATACAAACGAGGATGAAGAAGGTGGTCAATGGGCGTTCACTCGGTGTTACGAGTCTGCAATCGCAGCCAGTGGAAGCGCCACGCTCATTGGCGCCGACACCGATAACAGTGAATTGACGAGGTTCGCTAAACCCCTGTGAGAGACCATCCGAGTCTGTGGCGGAGACCCGCCAGGTATATCGAACAGCGTCCTCGACGATCTCGGTCATTGAAATGCTGACCTGGCTCTGCTCATTACTTCGAATACAACGTTCTTCAACGCAGAATTCGACGATATAGGAGACCTGCGCTTGTTCCGGGTCGACAGATTCCGTCCAGACCAGGATCGCGTCGTTCGCGGGGATGGCGACACCATCGGCGGGCGACAGGAGTTGTGGCACGGCTGGAGGGTGATTTTCCTCTGAGACGAAAAATCTCGCCGACACAACGCTCGAAGCCGCGCCTTCGTCATCGATTGCGAAGACTTCTGCCTGAAAGTGCCTATCCTCCGCGAGCTCTACATCACAACGCCACTCAATCAAGGCCTCCGGCTCAGCCGGTACTGATTCACTTTCAGCCACGACATCACCGGTCTCCGACCGGATCCGAAAGCGATAGCTGAATGCATCACCGTCCTCATCGATACTGCCCCGCGCTTGGAGGGTCGGCTGGCGCAGCACCACCAACTCTTCATTGGTTGGTTGCACCAATTCCGGTGCCGTCGGCGGCGTATTTTCAGTGTCTACGAGAAAACCCCACCTCTCGGATGGACCTGATTCGGCGCTGGCTTCATCGATGGCCACGACCTCCCAAGTCATCATGGTGTTCTCGATGAGCGTCGGTGGTCTAAACTCGACTCGATCGGCACTCACTTCACCTGCACCCGTTGTAAAGATATCTCCGTTCGGACCAAAAATTCGGAACACATAACGCAGGACATCATCGTCTCCATCCATCGCCCGCGTCGAGGTCAATATCGGTCTGAGCTGATCGAGACTGACGCCATCCGCCGGAGAAATCAGTCGGGGAGAGGTGGGCGCTACATTTTCCTGATTGACGCGAAACTGCCAGGGCGCAGTCCAGGGTGTGTCAACAAGGTCTGTAACCACACGTGCTCGCCACCAGTATGCCTGATCCTCAATCAGTAGATCAGATGGCATCCGCCACCGAGTGTTACCGTCGAGCGGCTGCTCAATTCGACCACTCTCAGCCAGAACGTTTTGCCCATTTGCTCGGTCGAGTACTTGAAACTCAACGTAAATCCGACTTCGCTGACTGTCCTGTGCACGCGCGACGACAAACTCTGGCGCGTCCGTAGCGACTCTTTCGCCATCCTCCGGGAATAAAAGGTTGGCGAATTCAGGCCCCTCGAATTCATGAGGATCGGTTTGGTCTTCCCACTCGCGCAGGTTTGTACGCCCGTCCATATCGAGGTCTTGTTCGGCATCATCGGGGTTTGTCGGATCGAGGCAAACACCGTCTGCTGAACATGCTGTGCGCTCATAGGTATCCGGAAGGCCATCTCCATCCTCATCGATGGGCTCGACTTCAAAGGGGATTGCCCGCTGCAAACTCCCCCCGTCACCGTCATCAATCCGAATCCGCAATACCACGGGGCTGTTGAGAAAATCCTCATAGCTCGGCGTCCACAACAGCAGGCCCGTATTCGCCTCGATTTCAATGCCTGGAGGCGGGTCGATGATCGAGTAGCGAATCAGGTCTGCGACCCCAGCTGGATCGGACGCTGGGATTGACCGATTGTATGGCTGACCTTCCCGGGCCGATGGCGGGGTGTATTGCTCTGGAAAGCTCGGTGGTAAGTTGCGGATCACGAGTGCTTGCGCCGCAGTGGAGCGCGCACCCTCATCATCGGTCGCCCAGATCGTCACATCGAAGCGGCCATCATCGAGCGCCGGAAAGCGTCGTTCGACAATCCCGTTGACGTCCTCATCGGTCACCCCGTCATCTGGAACACCGTCTCCATCCAAATCCCATTGCAGTGTCACCGGGTCGTCACCGGGATCAACGACCTCTGCCGTAAGGACAACCTCTTGGCCCTCATCAACCGGCGATTGAATCGTCAGTCGAGCGGTTGGGGCCACATTAACGATACGCAATAGTGCGGTGGCATCGATCCTGTCGGTGCCGTCGTCAGCCCAAACACGCACGGTATAAAGTCCGTCATCCGGGTAGACGTGGCGTACGATCGCATCATCAGTGGGGCCATAATCAACGACGCCATCATCATTTACGTCAAATAGATAAGAGAGTTCATCGCCACCCGCATCGAACCCAAGCGCTCTGATGACAACCTCCGTGCCTTCATTCTGAGGAGAAGAAAGCTCGACAGAGACATCGGGCCTCCGATTCGACACGAAAAGCGCATGCTCGGCGATGATGACACCGCCATCTCCATCACTGACGCGACACCGGAGAGTTCTCGGGCCAACGACTCGAAACGCTTGGGTGACTTGCTGCTGTCCCCTGCCGATTTCATAGAGACCGTCTCCATCTAAATCCCAATCGTAACGCAATCGGTCGGTGCCCGGATCGGTCGCCAAACATGTGAAGGTCTCTTGCTGACCTTGCCGAGTTGAGCTCGCACCCTCAACACGCGCCGTGGGGGGCGCGTTTATGACCTCAATGCGAACGACATCTGTGATGCGCCCACCATCCCCATCGTCAACCCGCACACCGATCACATAGATGCCATCATCTGCAAACGGGATCGTCAGCTGGGGCTGCAGTTGTCCGATGATGTCATCGTCGTAGTCACCATCATTGTTCAGGTCAAAAGCGTACAAAAGCTCATCGCCAGGTACATCTGAGGCGACCACTTGAATGAGTGAAGATTGACCCTCAATGATAGGACTGGTAGCGGTGATCGCTTGAATCTCAGGTCTTACGTTACCTACGTTGACAGGCGTCTCTGCGGTTGAACAGGCGCCTTGGTCATCGCACACCTGCACGACAAGCGTATACAGACCGTCATCGGGATACGATAACTCGATTCGGTCTAACCCGAGACCGCTTAATTCAAAAACGTTATCACCATCGAGGTCATAGCCGTAGGTTTGCGCATCACCGCCCGAATCTTCGCTAATCACTCGAACTTCAAACGTCGACCCTTCAGCCACACCCGGTGGCGCGACCACCTGATTGATCACGGGTGCTGTATTTGAAACTTGGACCGAGAATATGCGGTCAACGAAATCACCGTCGTCGTCATGAACTCGCACAATCGCGTTGTACTGACCATCTTCTAAGTAGCGATGTTGAACTCTATTATCCACCATCGGCTCGGTATCGAAAACGCCGTCGCCGTCCCAATCAAATTGGTAGGTCAACTGGTCGGCCCCCGGATCACTCGCGTCTACTTGAACCTCGAGCAGTTCGCCTTCGTCAACCGGACTTGATGTGGCCACTGCGTCCACTCGAGGCGCAACGTTTCGCACCTGAATACGCGCTGAATCTACATCAAATTTGCCGCTCTCATCGGTCACACGTAGTCGAACGAAGTAAGTTCCATCATCCGGGAATGAGACCGCCGCGTTAGCCGTTTGCGCATCGTCAAAATTGTCGATTTGATCGTCGGTGAAGTCCCATCGGAATTCTAGATTCTCGCTCTCAGAGTCGTACGAAAACACACCGGAAAGAGCGATAGGGAGCCCCTCTTCGGTGGAGTATGGGCCGCCAGCGTTTGATACCGGAGAGCCATTCCCTGGGTCGATGTCAAAATTTTGAACCGCGCGACGTCTGTCTTCAGACATTGCAAACAGCACATCCACTTGGCGCATTCTGAGTAAACTCTCAATTTCGTTGAGCCCAGCCGTCCTTGTGGGGTTGAGGGATAGCACCGATACAAAAGCGTGCCGACCGCCCGGTTCGACCACATGATCGCTAAACTCCCAGAAGATGTCTCCAACGCTCGTCGCATCGAAGCCACTTTGCGAGACATTCGATAGCGGCTTTCGCGCACCGGCTCCATGCATCAGCACAGCCAGTGAAGCGGCCCCTCCGAAGGCATCATTATCGTCGGCCAAAAACCAGCGGTCACGCGCCTCTAGTAACGCATCATCTGAATGGGTGCGCCAGATTTGGGCGCTGCTTGGTCTCAGGTTACCGCCGGCTGCATTCACACTCCCCAACCGGATGGAGACGGTGATCGGTTCAGCCGTCGGATTGACGAGTTCGTCATAGTAGACAACAAACCCGTTTGCATTCTCAGGGCCTGCGGCGGGTGTCCAGACGTGGCGAGAAACAGTCAGACCCGCCAGTTGTACGCCGGGCATCTGTAAGCCCTGCTGACCATCGGTGTAACTGACCGCACCACCACCAGCTCGGTAAATGGATCCATCGGGGCACTGCAAAGCGCATCCATTCTCGCACAGCCGCACGCAGAGCTGCGGCCATGCTTCGTATGGACTCGGTCCCAACATACCGCCTGTCTGCTGCGTATCGACCGTGTAAGTAAAACCATCCGGCCCAACCAATTGCTGTTGGGCCATCGCTGAGCCGCCCAATAGAGCAAGGACAGATAACGCCCGAAGCGCACGTCCCAGCCTCAAGACTGAATTCGTCCTCATGAAATACGCCTAAAGTTCAAACAGTAACCCCACCGCGAGAGCATACCAAAGGTTTGGTGAACAAGTCTTCTAGAGATTGACGACCCGGTCTGTTCGGGGCGAATGGTGATCAGCTCAGTCGATAGAAAAGGATGAGCCCGACTGGGGGCAGTCGGGCTCAAGTCAGGCCCGGCCGGGGTATGTGCCGAGCTTACAATCCACAATTCGATGGGTCTCGATTCGCGGAGCATCCACAATTCGGGTCTATACGAATTCTGAAGCCACCCAGAACATCGACACATTAAATCAACTTCTTAAGTCGAGGGCGTGGAGCTGAATATTATTATCTATGCGAGTGACATATATCGTCATATTTCAAGGGGGTTGCGGCGACACTTTTTTTGTCGAGAGGGCGCAGTTTTTTTTCAAGTCCCCCCAAAGAAATCCGATGTCAGGATTAGGAGGCGTCTATCTTACGACGCGGTCGTCATCACTCTTGGGCATTTAACCTTGCAAGCCCATGATCGCTGAGCACCCAAACATACTGCGATCGGTCGAGGTAAAGCTGTTTCGCAGAGATCCCCGGTAGACCATCCGAGAATCGAACGGCCGAGAAATCATTGACACCATCGCCGTAAGCGAGTCCACCCGATGTTGCTACATAAACTTGGCCCGTCGCGGCGATGATAATGTCATGGGTATGGGGGTCTGGAAGTCCATTTGAAGTGCCGAATGCCACTTGTTCTGCGCCGTCTTCAAGACCAAACTTCAACAGACCATGGTCGGAGCCGATCCAGAGAACGTTACCCACATCGATAGCGAGGCTGCGAATAGATTGATGTCGTCCAAGCTCACTGGTGAACGTCTGCCAGCTGTTATCGGTTGTGTCGAACACGCCAAGCCCTTTGCTGGTACCCGCATAGACTTTGTTTTCGTGGTACAGGATGGTGCGAACGTCATCGTCGGGCAAGCCCGCTTCGGTGCTCGCCTGATTATATTCTAACAGCCCGCCATCAAGGTAGCGAAAGATGCCCTTATCGGTCGCCATCCACCAGCGGCTTTGTTCGAGCACTTGAATTTTCCGTAGGTCAGCATTGGCGAGAAGGCCTAAGACTTCTGACCGCGTTGGCTGCCATGCTCCGTCACCGACTTTTTTTGCAAACCCTTCCGTTCCGAAGAGACACCAATACGCATCACCTGCAGCGCCACAATCCGTCGGTGGGGTTGAGAAAATGTCGGGCAGTTCAAAGTCATCTTTGGCTTCAGGTCTCAACACATCAGCGACTGGCCTCCCCGCCTCTCGACCGACAAACATAGGTTGGCCATTGCGCGCGGTCAGCAGACGCGCGTCTTCACCATGTCCACGGAGGGGATAGCGTAGGGCGGTGTCTGACAGTTCTCGTCTGACAAAGTCGGAGGCCGCAGCGACAGCTGCCCCACCAGGTTTGACAACATCGCCACAAACAGCGAGCAGCAATTCCTGCCGCTGCGATACACGGCTGCTCCGAAGACTCGCGGTGCTGTCATCCCCAAGGGCAGGCAGGCCCAGCTCTTCGAGAGAAAATAGCATCATATCTTCTGGGTTATTTTGATTTGGATCGGCAGGGCGCCTCAAAATTGAGCCCGAGGGCTGCAGTCGTGAGTTGGCCAGTAAGACCCAAAGGTAGGGCTCAGAGTAGGTGGAAGCGCGGACACGATTGGTCCCAGCCTCGGCTGGAATCGACTGATTATTGCGGACGATGGTGCGCCAAATACCGCCAGGTTGGCGAATCGCAAGCCCGCTGTCAGATTCAGCGAAAACATATCCGCCTCCGGCTGAAATCCCGGTGATATCATTTGTCGGTAGCAGGCCGCCAAGGTCTACGATCGGGTCCGCAAATGCGCCGGCTTCAAGATCGTAATTCGCGATCCCCTCTGACGTCGCAATCCAGATACGACCTTCCTCCTCTACAATGCCTCGAACCTGATTACTCAACATAAAGCCGGGCGTATTCTGTGTGTTGTACTGTACCCATTGCCCGCTATCGTCGCGACGATACACGCCAGCCTCCGCCGTTCCGACCCATACCTCACCGTCCTTGGCTACAATCGATACAACATCGACAGGCCCGCCGAATCCAGCATCGACCGTCCCTTCTGGATTGCCGTCCTGCGCGTAAACGCCAATCCCCGCCGCGGTTCCAACCCAAATCGTATTGTCTACATATTCAGCGACATTCACACGGGGTGCGGTATCAGTGGCCTCGTCATAGCCCGGCAACAAAACAGGGTCGAGTCGCCTCAGATCACCGTTTTCAGATTGTCGAAAAACACCTGTGTCCGTGCCGATCAAAAGTGTGGGTGCATTGGCGTCTGGGCGCGTTACGAAACGCGCACACGCCCCTGTGTCATCGGCGTTGTACGTGGCGAACAGCCCATCGAGTTCATAGGCTCCTTGTTCGGTGGCAACCCAATACGCTGCTGGTTGACTGTCCGCTCTGACAATGCTTGTAAGCCCGCCGTCGGGAAGCGGGGCACGCGCACTCGGGTACAGATAGCCCGCGCTGTCGATCCGACGTAACGACTGTTCGTCGAGAACGTAGCCATTAGACTCGTCTCCTGCCGCTTCGACGCCGATCAAGTTGGGCACGGTCAAGACGATGGCGTCATCGAGCCCCACGAAAGCAGCGCCTGCGTCACCGAATAACCATGTCCCATGATCGACGAGTGAGATACGGTTCAAGACGCCGACGGCATCGGCGTCAACCGGGAAGACGGTCTCGACTGTATCGCCGTCAAAACGGGTCACCGCCATGGGCGTGGCAACCCAGACGCGTCCGAGATCGTCCATGAGCACTGAGCGTACGTCGCTCTCTGCTAATAAATCCTCTGCAACAAGGCTCCATTCCCCCTCGTATAGGCGGTTCAGACCGCGGTCGCTGCCAACCCAGATCGACTCGGCGTTGCCGGCAATGCCGGTGAGTTCACTCTCAGGCCCGGAGGGCAGGTCGCGCTTTGAGATGTTGAACGAGCGCAACAAATCGGTACGAAAGATGGAGACACCGTTGTCGGTCAAAACAAACCAGTTTGGAGTCCCAAGCGCCACCCGTCGAATACTTAGGCTGTCAATACCGGAACCCAATCCAAAAACCGATGCGCCATCAGGGCCCACAACGATGCCGCCTGGGGTAGAGGCGATGAGGGTGAAGGGGTTTTGGGTTGCGACCAGCGAACGCGCTTCCCTCGCATAGGTCCAGACAGCAAACTGACCCTCGCAGGGCTGCTGAGTTGGATCGTCTGGATTTCCTGCTCGATAAGGACAGGGGTCATCCTCATTAGGTACGCCATCCTTGTCGTAATCTATTGCACAGCGCTCAGCGCCCACACTGGGGTCGTCTTGTTCGACGTTGTCGCCATAAGGACAATCATCCCACCAGTCGAGGACTCCATCGCCGTCGTCATCCTGGTCACAGGCGTTGCCAAGCCCATCGCCGTCGGTGTCCAGGTTGAACGGATCCATCGACAATGGACACAAGTCCTCATCGTCCCGCACGCCGTCATAATCGGTGTCAGGTTTGAGTGGGTCTGTCCCTTGAGCCAGTTCATCCGCGTTCAAGAGGCCGTCATCATCGGCGTCTTCGTCACATGCGTCCCCAAGTCCATCACCATCGACATCCAGCGCATCTGGATTTTCGATCTGTGGGCAGTTATCGACATCATCTGCGATGCCATCACCATCGTCATCATCGTCGCATGCATCACCAACATCATCGCCATCAAGATCTTCTTGGCCTGGATTGGCAACTTCGGGGCAATTATCCTGGTCATTGGGTATGCCATCGTCGTCGTCATCGACGAGACCGACATCGACAGTGACGTCGGGTGTGATGTCCTGGTCATCTGGAACAAATCCGTCCACAAGACCCAAATCCACACCCACATCGTTCTGCTCGCCGGCGACCGGTTTGTCGAGCTCGTCGAAATTGAGAGAACAGCCCGTCAAAACGGCGAGAGCGAGCAGCAACAAGCGTGTTGTAAGATGATTCAAAAACATTAGAATTGTCCTCCAATGTGAACTGCACCGCCCCCGTGCATTGGCATAAACACCGTGGTGATGTCGCCTTCAGGCTCGTCTGAGTCCGACTGCAAAAAGTACCATGTGACGCCACCGGCCACGACCGCAGTGCCAACACCTAACAGCACGTTCGTCATCAAAACCAGTCCATTGCCCGTATCGATATCGGATGGCGCGATCGGCTCCATCCGGCTGCGTTTTTGCTCGAGTTTTTCGTAAAGGCCATCGGCGAGCATACCGGTTGCAATCCCACCACCGATGGTCGCCACACCAACACCCACAGTGACCCACGGCCAGATATTAGTGCCCGTCTCTGTGGGCTCTGTATCGGCGACCTCTTCGCCTTCTTTTTCAAGCTGGATGCGAATCACTTGATCGTCGGTATCGGTTACTTCGACATCACGGGACCAGCGCCGGAAGCCTTCCTTGAAAGCCATGATCTGGCGCCGTCCGCGACGGATACGTGTCTTACCTACCAATGGACTCGTGCCGATTTTGCGTCGATCGACCATGACGTTTGCGCCCCGCTCAGAGACCATAAACTTAACGTCTACAAACTCTGAGCTTGGTGTCAGCAGCAAGTTGACCGTCTTATCTTCCCCTTCGGTCAACTGAATGACGCGTGTGACCGGCTCATGCTTATCCAAATGCGCAATCAATTTATGCTGACCCGGCAGGAGTGATAAATTGAGGGGCGCCTGTCCAACGGTACCGTTTGCCCGATCATCAATAAAAATGTAAGCCCCGGCAGGCTCTGTCACCACCTTGACCTGGCGATAGCGCGAATCAAGGCTCTTCGCGAGACGAGAAATCCGCTCGAGCAATTCAGTTTTTTGAGGTGCGCCTGGCACAGCGTCGAGAAAACGCTTGTAGAACTTTATCGCCGCCGTCTTGTTACCTGATTTCTCGTAGCAGAAGGCAATATTGTAGAGCAGGTTACCCAGTGGGTTTAGGTCAAATGCTTCTTCGAAAAGCTTTGCGGCCTCGTCGAAACGTCCGGCTTTAAATGCTTGGGTTGCTCGGTTTTTCACGCCGACGAATTCGGCATTCTCGGCAGAGCTCATACCCGGCACAGCAATCACGGCTACAGCCAAGGAGAGCAGCAGCCACCAGATGCGGACCATTTGTGTATGGCCAACTCGACTAGATTGACGCGATTTTAGGGGGATCATCGAAGCCTTTCTCGATATGTCTTTTTTTCGGCGTATGGTGGGCGAAGAATCCCTGTCTGGCGAGACTGACGTCCACGTAACCTCCGCAATCCTAATCGAGAGTGGCTTGATGTGGCAACTCAATCAAAACAAAGCTCACGTCGGAGATGAACAGATGGGGCCTTAAGCGCATCGATGAGTATACGCGGTGGTTCTAAATGACCTCGCTCTGAGACGACAGGCGTCACCATCTTTGTTCAGAGTGCACTGAAAGTCTGGACATCGAGACTTCTCGATTGACATTGATGTTCCTTGGGATGTAGCGTCCGGCTCCGTCATCACGTACAGCGAGACGGAGCCTCTCAAAACCTATGAAATCACGCGCAACAAAGTACATTTTCGTCACCGGTGGTGTTTCTTCATCCATTGGTAAAGGCATTGTCGCAGCATCTGCGGGTGCGCTGCTCGAAGCGAGAGGGCTCACGGTCACTCACATCAAGCTAGACCCGTATGTGAATGTCGACCCAGGTACGATGAGTCCATTTCAGCACGGCGAGGTCTTTGTGACGGACGACGGTGCTGAGACCGATCTCGATCTCGGTCATTACGAGCGATTCACTTCGGCGACCATGTCGAGGGCGAGCAACGCAACGACTGGCCGTATCTACGCCTCGGTCATCGAGAAGGAGCGCCGGGGTGATTACCTTGGCGGGACGGTTCAGGTCATTCCTCACGTAACAGACGAGATCAAACGGTTTGTGCTCGATGGCGCCCGCGGTGTCGATGTCTGCGTGGTCGAAGTGGGCGGTACTGTGGGTGATATCGAGTCGCTGCCCTTTTTGGAGTCATTACGACAGCTCAGATTGGAGCTTGGAGCAGGCAATGGGTTGAATATCCACGTCACTCTGGTGCCTTTCATCGCCGCGGCCGGTGAGCTTAAAACCAAACCCACCCAACACTCCGTTCAGAAGCTGAGAGAGATCGGGATTCAGCCCGACATCATCGTCGCCCGTTGCGACCGCCAACTTGAAGATGATCTAAAGCGCAAGATCAGTCTATTCTGTAATGTCGCGCCAGGGGCGGTCATCAGCGGCGTCGATGTTGATACACTCTATGCTGTCCCCTTGGCATTTCACCGTGAGGGACTCGATAGACTGATCATCGATGGCCTCAATATATGGACGCGCGAACCGATCCTGGAGCGCTGGGAAAAAATCGTCGAGACCGTACGTAACTCAACAGCACGGGTCACGATCGCAATCGTTGGCAAATACGTGGACCACACGGATGCCTACAAGAGTCTACACGAAGCTTTGATCCACGGCGGTCTTGCAAACAACGCGAAGGTCGATCTGCGCTACATCGATAGTGAGGACATCGAATCGCGAGGCGCTGAACCACTGCTGAAGGGCGTCGACGGAATTTTGGTCCCCGGTGGATTCGGCAATCGGGGTACTGAAGGCAAGATTTCAGCCGTGCGCTTTGCCAGAGAAAACAAGGTTCCATTCTTTGGCATCTGCCTTGGGCTTCAAGTGGCCGTGATCGAGTTCGCCCGAAACGTGTGTGGCCTCAAAGATGCCCACTCGGTGGAGTTCAAAGAAGACGCCGCAAACCCTGTGATTCATCTCATGGCTCATCAACACCAAGTACAGCGAAAAGGTGGGTCTATGAGACTCGGCAGTTACGCCTGTGTGCTCGGTCAGGAGACGCTGGCTGCGAAAGTATACGGCGTTGAACAAATCGATGAGCGGCATCGACATCGCTATGAAATGAACAATCAATACCGCGATATCATGTCGGAGAACGGATTACGGTTCTCCGGCTTATCGCCCGATGAACTTCTTGTAGAAATCGTCGAGATTCCAGATCACCCATGGTTTTTGGGCTGCCAGTTTCATCCGGAGTTTAAGTCTCGTCCATATGCGCCTCATCCGCTCTTCTCAGCGTTTGTAGAGGCTGCGCTTACAGCAGCAGGTTCGTGCGACGCTTAACCCGACCGATTAGGCACTGGGCCACAGCTCTTTTCATCGATTTCGCTATCGGCGCAGTTCGCTGTTTGCCGGCGAGTTGGGTGCCACCCCTGGGGCAGTTATTCGGACGTTGCGTGGGTTTGTTGGCTTGGAAACCTTCCAAGCTCCAGTCTGAACAGATTCGGAAACATATCTCAGATCCACCACCGACAGGTCTGCTTTGGGCAGATCTTGGCATTAGGGTTTTTGAACTTCTGGATGCCAAACGACAACTCCATCGAGTGCACCTCACCAAGAGTGCGGAACTGACGTATCAGCAGGCTGTCAACACGGGTCGAGGTATCGCCATCGCCACGATCCACCTTGGCCATTGGGAACTGATGGCTGCAGCGCTCGCTCAGAGGGGCTTCTCGGTTTTAGCGGTATCTGCTCGGATAAAGACCTCACCGCTCCACCGGCGTCTCGAACAAGTTCGGCGACAGTTAGGGGTCCGCACGGTCCAACCTGGAGGCGGCGCACGGACACTCATACGGACTTTGAAGGACAAGGGAACGATCTCGATCTTTATCGACCAGAATACAAATGAACAAAGTCGCGATCTCCCCTTCCTTGGAAAAGCTGCCTCGACCCCCATCACCTTTGAACGACTGGTCAAGACCTCAAACGCAGTACCACTGATGATATGGAATCATCGGACGCCGGATGGACAGTACCTGATCGAGCTGGCCGAACTCGATGAGGCTGACCCATTGGGTTCAGCGACGCGACTTGCTGAGACGTTAATCAAGGCATATCCATCTCAGTGGATTTGGCTACATCGACGATGGTCGCGCGCAGATTAGCCCTCGCGCTCCTGGGAGAAAGCAGATAAAATCCGCAGCATGCTTGCCCTAGTGCTGATACTGCTCCAGACGCCCCCACCGGCCCAACAAACCCAAAAGGTTGAAATTACGGCGGACCGGGTCGAAATCTCCCAGCGGACAGGGACCGTGGCGTTCAAGGGCGCGGTGAAGGTGACTCGCGGTGACTTGATTCTCACGTGCGAGACTCTGACGGGACTTTATGACGACCGGCGCCTGAAGTCACTCACGGCGAGCGGTCATGTTCGCGTGCAGCGAGGTGGCCTCAGTGCGTCGAGTAACCAAGCGATTTACCACGAGGCGGACCAACGACTGGTTCTGAGCGGCGCGCCGCGGGTTCAACGCGGCGACGCAACATTAACGGGCCGAAACATCACAATCTGGTTGAGCAGCGAGAGAATTGTCATCGACAAGCCAGTGGGGGCCTTTAATCTGAACGAACTGCGACAGCCGGAGCAGAAGTCGCAATGACGGCTCTCCGAGCTCGGGGCTTGAGCTACTCTTATGGCAATCGCCCGATTCTTTGCGATGTCGACATCGAGGTAGAGCCGGGAGAGGTCGTCGGTCTGCTCGGTCCGAATGGCGCCGGCAAGACCACCCTGTTTCGACTCCTGTCAGGAGAGCTTTCTTGTACAGGATGCGAGATAACGATCGATGGCGCGCCAGTCTCTGGCTCACCCCTCTGGAAACGCACTCGATTGGGTCTGGGTTACATTCCACAATCTCCTTCTGTCCTGCTGGACTTCACGGTCCAAGAAAATTTAATGTTCGGTCTACTCGCCGTATCAAAAACAGAGAGAGCGGCTCGCTATCATAAGGTGGTCGACCAGTTTGCGTTAACCGAGCTTCAGCAAGCCAAAGGGGGTACTTTAAGCGGAGGTGAACGCCGACGCGTCGAATTAGCCAGGACCCTCGCTTCGGCACCGAGCGTCATTCTCGCCGATGAACCATTCGCGGCCCTCGACCCTATCGCATCCCAAGGGGTCGCTCAGATGCTTCTCGCCGTTGCAAAATCGGGCGTAGGCGTACTCATCACCGACCACGATGTCCAGCAATCGCTCTCGATTTGTGACCGTGTCTATATTCTCCATGCTGGCGAGATCATCACCTCGGGCAAACCAGAAAGCGTCATCGAAAATGAACAGGTACGTACAATCTATTTTGGTACACTCTTTGGACACAGCCAAAAATGATGTAGCTTAATAAAGGTGCGTCCTGTGAATGCGACGCGAGATAGGTGAGAACTCGATGGGACTGGATTTAAGACTCGACCTGAAGATGCAGCAGCAGCTGGTGATGACGCCACAGCTGCAACAGGCGATCAAATTGCTCCAGCTATCCAGGACTGACCTCATCGAAGCTGTTCGCGACGAATTGATGGAAAACCCGATGCTGGAGGAAAACTCTGAAATCTCAGCATCTGAGGCTCGAGTTGAGTCTGCCGTCGATGTGCAAAAGCGCGAACAAAAGGAGCAAACAGCGGACGTCAAGGTTGAAGAAAACCTAACCGAGCAGCGAACGGATATCGATTGGGAGGCGTACTTTGAGAATTACTCCTCGCCAACGCCCAGTACTGGCACGCAACGACTACGAGACGATGACCTACCTGGCTACGAGGCCACTCTGACACGTACGGAGAGCCTCTTCGATCATCTGATGTGGCAATTACAAGTATCAGACTTTACCGAGCAAGAAGAACGCGTAGCGGTCATTTTGATCGGCAACATTAATGACCATGGGTATCTCAAAGGCAAAGATGAGGATGGGCACGTTGTCCTGAGCGACAGCATCATCTCGATGGTCTGTCGCGAGACCGGCAATGATTACGAATATGTCGAGGAAGTTCTTGAGCTGATTCAAGGTTTTGACCCACCCGGCGTGGGCGCGCGCGAGATACCGGAATGCCTCCTGATTCAGGCGCGAATCTTGGAATTAGGCGCGATCGTCGAGGACATCATCCTAGAACACTTGGAAAACCTCGAGAAAAAGAATTACCAGCAGATCGCGCGCACAATGGGTATTGAGCTTGATGAAGTGATCGAAGCGGCCAAGCTCATTTGCCAACTCGAGCCTAGACCGGGTCGGCCATTCATAGCAGATACGACTCGCTACGTTACACCCGACATCTACATACAAAAAGATGAAGAGAACGGCGGCTACAAGACCGTCCTCAATGACGATGGCATGCCACGACTGCGCATCTCTAAGTTCTACCGGGACGCGCTCAGGGGGGCCGACTCGTCAGAGACCAAGAAATATGTCACGGAAAAGCTCAACTCAGCAGCCTGGCTCATCAGAAGTATCGATCAGCGACAGCAAACGATCGTCAAGGTGACAGAGAGCATCATCAAGTTCCAAAGAGACTTCCTCGACCTTGGCGTGGAGCGACTGAAACCCTTGATCCTGAAGGATGTAGCCGACGACATTGGCATGCATGAATCTACGGTTAGCCGAGTGACGACGAATAAGTACGTGCACACGCCGCAAGGCATGTTTGAACTCAAGTACTTTTTCAACTCGTCGATACAAGGTGACAAGGGCGATCTCGCAAGCGAGGCGGTGAAAAGTAAGATCCGTCAGTTGGTCGCGGCAGAGCCGCCGAAGAAGCCCCTGTCAGATCAGAAATTGGTCAATCTGCTGAAGGAAGAAGGGGTGACCATCGCAAGAAGAACGGTTGCCAAATACCGAGAAGCGATGAATATTCTACCCAGCTCCAAACGAAAGCGTCTGTTTTAGGCCTCCACCTTGGGTCAGCGGGCGAAGGAAAAAACAATCAATGCAAATCATCGACATTCTTGACATTCGGGCGTTCGAAGATGATTTAAGCGCCTCGAGCAAACCAGGCGTCTTGCGGGAACTCGTCGGGCTTGCGCTGAGGGTTGACCCAACTCTGGACCCCAATGTCTTAGTCGAAACGTTGAACCGGCGCGAACGCTTACAGAGCACGGGTATCGGTAACGGGATCGCTATGCCACACGGCAGAACGGAGATCGTGCAAAAAATTATCGGTTGTATAGGACGCAGCCAAGCCGGCGTCGACTTTCAGAGTTTAGATGGTCAAACAACACATCTGTTTTTCACTCTGTTCATTCCAGAATCTGCAGAGGGCTTACATCTGAAAGCCCTGGCGAGACTCTCACGACTCCTAAAGGTACCTGGCTTCAAAGAGAAGTTGCTTCAGGCAAAGGACGCCCAAGCCATGTACGACATCGTCGCTGCTGAAGACGCGAAATTATAAGATCGCCATGAACAGACCGGATACCCCCAGCGAAATCAGTGTCAGCGAACTGGCAATGATCGAGGGATTCAGTGTACTCGCCGGCGGCGCCGAGGCATACGCCCGCACGGTCGGGACACCCAAGATTCAACGGGTCGGGATCTCGTTGATTGGGCATATGGACAATCTCGTACCGACCCGCGTACAGCTCCTTGGTCGAACCGAGATGAGTTACTTATCCAAGCAGCAGCCGACGGCACGAACAACATTACTCGAAGGGCTATGTCGGTCGGGAATTCCAGCACTTGTCGTGACGGCGGGTGTGGAGGTTCCAAGTGAAATCATAAACGTATGTAATCAATTCAGAGTCGCGCTTCTTTGGACCGACGAAGAATCAACCGTCGCTACAGATACCCTCAATCGGGTGCTCGCGGCATGGTACGCGCCACGTGAGGTTCGCCATGCCGCGCTCATCGATGTCCACGGTGTAGGCGTTTTGCTATTGGGTAAGAGCGGAATCGGAAAGAGTGAAATTGCGCTTGAACTCATCTCACGCGGGCATCGTCTTGTGGCCGATGATGTAGTCATTCTTGAGAAGACCGGTGAGAACACCGTCGTTGGTCACAGCCCAAAACTAACGCGGCACCACATGGAGATACGCGGTCTCGGCATCATCAATATCAAGGACCTTTATGGGGTTGCAGCCGTACGTGCTCGCAAGCGTGTGGAGTTAGCGGTCCAGCTGGTTCAATGGGACGAGCTCAGCGAAATCGACCGCTTGGGACTCGACCAACGTCGAGAGAAGTTTGCGGGCGTTGACGTGCCGTTTATTTCTCTCCCAGTGGGTCCAGGTCGAAGCCTCAGTTTAATCATCGAGGTCGCGGCGAGAAACCGGCTCTTGCAGGTTCAGGGAACCCACTCCGCGAAAGCCTTTGCGCGTCGACTCAGTGAGCACATCGCCCACACTGAAGAAAGTTGGACCGATCCACCGTCAATGGCACCCGAGGAACCGGATGAGTGAGCCAAAGTTAGACAACAGCTTAAGATTAATGGTCATAACGGGTCTGAGTGGCTCGGGCATATCAACGGCGAGTCATGCCCTCGAGGATCTAGGCTTTTTCTGCGTCGACAACCTGCCACCCCAGCTTGTCCCCAAACTCATTGACCTCGCACAGAGTAGCCAAAAGTTCGACCGCTTAGCCATCGGGCTCGATGCTCGAAATGTCGAAGATGTTCAGGGCTGCCTGGCAATGCTTGAGACTCTTAAAGACATGGGCATTCAGCTTGAGATCGTCTATTTAGAGGCCAGCGACGACGTCTTGTTACGCCGCTTCAGCGTCTCGAGGAGACCGCATCCGCTGGGTCGTTATGGACTACCCATCGCGGAAGCAATTCAAACCGAACGCTTAATCATGCATCCCATTCGAGAACGAGCGAGTCGCATCCTTGATTCGTCCGACCTGAATGTTCACGAATGTAAGAGACTGGTCCAAACCTACGCCAATGGTGGCCAACCAAGAGATTTGTTCATCTCTGTGATGAGTTTTGGGTTTCGCTATGGCGTGCCGAGCGAAGCAGATGTCGTCTGGGACGTGCGATTTCTTCCCAACCCTCACTTTGTGGATGAGCTGCGTCCACAGACGGGCTTGGACCGACCTGTTCAAGACTACGTATATGGACGAACTGAAACCGTGCAGTTCTTGGAGCACTTTCTGACCTTGCTGGACACGACTTTGCCGGCCTACGAAAACGAAGGCAAAAGTCATCTGACAATCGCCATTGGCTGCACCGGCGGAAAACATCGCTCAGTCGCGATCTCGGAGCGTGTGTCAAACCACTTGCGGCTTGGTGGACGCGATCCGAGGATCAGGCATCGAGATATTGGAAAGGAGTCCTCATGATCGGGGTTGTTATCTGTACACACGCGAAACTCTCGAGCGCTTTACTGGACGCGGCCACGATGATTGTCGGCGAATTTCCACATTGTGAGACCGTTCCCGTTTTGCCTGGCGATAGCGGAGAGAAAATTGTTGATGCGATTCAAAGCGCCATCAACAAGGTGGAGCAAGGCGCCGGAACCTTGGTCCTATGTGACATGTTCGGCGGCACTCCATCCAACGTCAGCCTCTCGTTGTTGAGCGACGAGCTCGAAGTGGTCACAGGTGTTAACCTGCCGATGCTACTCAAACTATTTACATGTCGTAACAAGCCACTTCGCGAGGTTGCAGGTCTGATACAATCTCACGGGCGTGAAAATATTCTTGTGGCCGGCGCCATGATGCGTGCGACAGAGCCGAACCCATGAGTATTTTTTACCGCGTTGATAATCGCCTGGTACATGGACAAATCATCTCGACATGGATGCCGCACCTCCGCGTTCGTCATTTTCTCATCGCGAGCGACAATGTGCCCAATAATCAGCTTCAGTTGACGATGTTCCGCATGGCAATCCCGGCTGAACATGAGTTTTCTGCACTCCCCATCAAAGAAGCAGCTCAGTTTCTCAATGAGCGTAGAGCGAGCGGTGAATCTATCTTGGTGTTGCTTGAGAGCATTCGTGATGCGGTCAGTCTATTCGGTGCCGGGCATCCCTTTCCGAGGCTCAATATCGGTAACGTGCATCATGCCCCAGGCCGTCAACAGGTCACGCATGCTGTATATCTCGGGGATGACGAGAACAGCATGCTTAAATCGCTGACGTCACGTGGTGTCAATGTTCAACTACAAACCTTGCCGGGCGACTCTCCCGTCGACGTTAAGCACATGCTTGGGGCGCACTAGGTGACAGACCTTGCACTCAGCTTGACCGCTGTTGCCGTAATCGGTGGCCTGGTCAGTCTAGACAGGCGGGCTGCCTTTCAGTTTATGCTGTCTCAGCCCCTGGTCGCAGTGAGTCTCGTGGGCCTTACCCTCGGCCATCTCAATGATGGGGTCATGCTTGGCGCCATCCTTCAGCTACTCTGGATGTCGTCGGTCTTATTCGGTGCAAATATCCCCCGCAACGAGACGCTCGCATCGGTCACCATCGGCGGCGCTGTTTTTCTCTATTCCAATTACTTGAGTCCTGCCACGCCGACAATTTGGACCCTGGCCATCCTGCTCGGTGCGCCTGTCTGTATACTCGGACAGTGGCTCGACATTAAACTCGACCACCTCAACTTGGGCATCGCAACAAAGGCTGACGCTGCTGCCGCTGAAGGCAACACCAAAGCCATTTCATTCTGTGTGTTTTTGTCTCTCACCCGCACATTTTTGGCGAACGCCGCGGCCACGTCGATGACCACAGCAACGGTTTTCTTTGTCTTGGTTCAATCCGATACTTTTGTCGGGAGCCACCTCGCCGAGTCACTCGCAGTGATCGGTCTTTACGTGGTGCCTTCTCTTGGTATCGCTGTCGCTGTCTCCATGCTGAGACATCGACGCGGTGTCGCATTAGCCTGCGTCACTTTTGCCGTTGTAATGACAGTCCTGATCCAGGGTGTACAATCATGAGTGAGGCGCATGGGGCAGTCTCGATCACTCGGTGGACGCTTATGCGCGTCTTCTGGCGAAGCTTTTTTCTCCAGGCGACGTCCAATTATGAACGCATGCAGAATGTTGGGTTCTGTTTCTGTCTATCACCGGTACTGCGCAAGCTGTATCAAGGGTCGGCACTCAAAGATGCGCTGGCACGGCACCTCGTTTTTTTTAACTCCCATCCGTATATGACAGCAGCCCTGCTGGGTGCCACCATACGCATCGAGATACAGGTGGCGAGCGGTGAACGCTCTGTGGATGACGTGATAAATTTCAAGCGCTACATGATGGGACCCATGGCCGCTATCGGCGACAGCTTCTTTTGGGCAAGTCTGAGGCCTTTTGCTGCAGCATGGGCTGTAATGGCAGTCCTGAGTGGGCTGATCTGGGCACCCATTGCATTTCTATTGTTATTCAACCTGTGCCACTTGGGCATCAGGTGCTATGGATTGATGTATGGGTACCGAGAGGGCGAGAAAGTCTGTGAACGCATTCACAAGCTCTCGCTGGTCAAGATTGCCGATCGAACACACTACTTGGCCGCGCTTTTTCTGGGTGCGACAGCAGCCATATTCACCGACCGCGCGATGGGTTCAAAGTTCCATCTCTCAGATGGGGTTGAGCCATTCCTGCTCTTCTCGATGATGCTGATCTTTTTGCTCGCGCTTAAACGAGGCATCTCGATGGTGGGTTTACTTTATGCAAGCTCCTTCGGGACGGCCGGCTTGATTATTTTTCTCAATTCTTTGTTTCCAATTCTGTAGGGGGTAAGAACCGATGACAGAGGTCATGAGAGAACTCGAAATCGTTAATAAACTGGGCCTTCACGCACGCGCCGCTGCGACATTAGTACGCGTAACCAGCCAGTTCTCCTGCGATATCAAAGTATCCAAAGGTACCCTGACTGTAGATGCCAAATCCATTTTGGGCATGATGACCTTAGCGGCAGGTATGGGCTCGATGATCACGATCTCCTGCAAAGGAGATGACGCTGAGACAGCTGCAGACGCAGTCACTGCCTGTGTGGCCAACGGTTTTGGAGAAAACGGGTGAAGGAAGAGGCCTCAGCGATCCGCCTACTTGGGCTTGGCGTATCGCCAGGTTATGCGATCGGTCGTGCGCATTACGTCGATCGGAACCATGTCAAGGTGCCACAACGACACGTCGATGCTGCCGCAATCGAAGATGAAGTCGCACGGCTCCATGACGCGATCGCGCGTTCCGAAAATCAACTGAGAGAGTTGCAAACGCGATTTAAGAGTCAAGGTCAAGAACACACATTAATACTCGAGGCACACGTGATGATGCTGCGAGATGACATGCTTGTGTCAGGTACGGAGCAACTCATTCGTGACCAGTCGATGAACGCAGAATGGGCGCTCCAAAAAGTCGTCCGCGGACTGAAAAAGATATTCGACAATATTGATGACGAATACTTTAAGGAAAGAAGAGCAGACATTGGTTTTGTCGCCGATCGGCTGCTCCGAAATCTCCTCGGGAGAGACGAACCCACGCTCGCAAATATCAAACCCGATAGTATTGTCGTCGCTCAGGATTTATCTCCAGCGGATACCGCTCAGTTACTGAATTCGTCAGTGCAAGGTTTTGTTACAGAGGTGGGCGGCCGAACAAGTCATACGGCGATTATGGCGCGCTCTCTCGAGCTCCCTGCAGTCGTCGCTGTAGACGATATTACTGAGCGCGTTGGTACAGGTGACCTAATCGTTGTCGATGGCTCAAACGGGCGGGTGTACATCAACCCAAACCCTCAAGAATTGGCCCGTTTCGAAAAACGACGCACAGCTTACAATGAGGAGAGAGAGAAACTACAGGCCGTCAGGCAGGGGTATGCGCAAACCAAAGACGGACATCGAATACTCGTCAACGGAAATATCGAACTGCCAGCTGAAAGTCAGCTGGTGATCGATCACGGTGCCGAGGGAGTCGGCCTCTATCGAACCGAGTTTCTCTACATGAACCGGCATAGCCTACCGACGGAAGACGAGCAGTATCAATGTTATCGAGAAGTGGTCGAGACATCGTTACCTGGATACGCAACCATCCGCACACTCGATCTCGGTGGGGATAAGCTCGCTGACTTCGTGAGCGTAGAATCAGAAGATAATCCGGTCATGGGACTGCGCGCGGTTCGCTTTTGTCTCGCGCACCGTGACATATTTAGAGTACAGGCCCGGGCTCTTTTACGTGCAAGTATTCATGGACAGCTTCGCGTTATGGTCCCACTGATCTCGAGACTCGACGAGGTACGTGCGATCAAATCGATCTTCAGACAGTGTCGTCGAGAACTTGAGAACGAGGGTGTTCCGATGGCCAACAACGTGCCATTCGGCATTATGATCGAGGTCCCATCGGCGGCTTTAATCGCTCATCATCTGGCGCGCGAGGTCGATTTTTTCTCTATCGGTACCAATGATTTAGTCCAGTATACCCTGGCGGTCGACCGAGGTAATCCGCGTGTCGCTCGACTCTATGCGCCGCTACATCCAGCGCTTCTCAGCCTCATCAGAATGATCACGGAAGCAGCTCGTAACGAATGCATCGACGTCTCCATGTGCGGTGAAATGGCAGGCGATCCACTGTGCTTGCCTGTGGTTCTTGGACTCGGCTTAAGAAACTTATCGATGAATTCGACGAGCATACCCCTCGTGAAGGCCATGATCAGAAGTTTGTCGATCCGCGAATGCGAAACACTCGTCGAAGAAGTCTTCGCATTAGACAGCGCTGAAGCCATCGAAAACTGCGTCAAATGGCGAATGAGAGAGATGTTAACAGGCACCTCGGCGGAGCCCATGTTGGACGCACTTTTTGACGATCCATCGATGATCGGAGAATTAAATTAACAACCGTTCTCACGTCTGTTCCGATCCATAGTTGACATCTCAGCCTCTCTCCGATAGTTTTCGGCGCCCTGACTATAGGGCAACACTGCACATCTAGGTGTCGTAATCACAGGAGAACATCATGGGTACTCGCCCCGCTAAAATCGCCGGTCGTGGCCGGGACGCAGGCAAGTCTAAGGCCTGTCCATCTTGCAATAATCCAGCAATGACAGCCGTCAAGTTTGTTCGGCAGACACAGCCAAGCGGTATTTTTTGGCTCTGCGACAAATGCGGCCACGAGCAGCCAACGCGCTAGAGAGCTAGGCAACCTGAATGCCTCACCGCTCACGATTTTTGGATTTAATCCGGTCATAAACGCACCCACTGTGTCTTTGACCCACGAACGCATGGCAGGTTGAACGTGACTCAGAAACGCGTGCATTTCATCTCTCTTGGCTGTCCAAAAAATCGAGTCGATACGGAAACCATGCTCGCCCAGCTGTCCGATGACGGCTGCGAGATGACAGCAAATGCCGACGACGCAGATATTGTCGTCGTCAACACCTGCGCCTTCGTTGAGGATGCAAAGGTTGAGAGCATCGAGACCATTCTCGAGATGACAGATCGGAAAGAGGCCGGCGAAATCGATAAGTTGGTGGTCACCGGGTGTCTCGCACAGCGCTATCCGGATGAACTCGCAGCAGAGATGCCTGAGGTTGACCACTTCGTGGGCACAAATGACCTCAATCTCGTGACCGAAATTCTCGATGGACGAACCGGCGGGCGGATTTCCGTGGGTGACCCCGACAGACGCGACTTTAATTGGGATGCACCTCGCTACAACTCGATGGCTGGACATACAGCCTACCTCAAGGTCGCGGAAGGTTGCTCCAACACATGTGCTTTCTGCATCATTCCAACTCTTCGTGGTCCACAACGTTCTAGAAGCATTGACTCTGTCGTAAAGGAAGCGACGGCATTGGCAGAGCAGGGCGTGGTTGAGTTCAACCTCATCGCCCAGGACTTGACCGCTTGGGGCTACGACCTTAAGCCGCGACAGAACCTAACTGACCTGCTCAAAGCGCTCGTGAAAGTCGATGGCATCCACTGGATTCGCCTCATGTACGCCTATCCCCGGAGCTTCCCCAAAGGGCTGGTTGAGCTCATGGCGGCTGAGGACAAGATCGTTCCCTACCTCGATATGCCCTTGCAGCATATTTCTGACCAGGTCCTCAAAGGTATGAAACGAGGAACGAGGGGAGAAGCGATCAGAAAGCGCGTGGCTGAATTGCGTTCCGCGATACCTAATGTTTGCTTACGAACGACCATGTTGGTGGGCTACCCAGGAGAAACAGAAGACGATTTTGAGGAGCTTGTTGAGTTCATCAAAGAGGCGCGCTTTGAACGACTGGGGGCCTTCGCTTACAGCCGCGAAGAGGGCACACCGAGCTATGAGCTGGATGGCCAACTGGATGCGGAGACGAAAGCGAAGCGCCTTGACCGTCTCATGTTTGAGCAGCGGACGATCGCTCGCGAGCATAACGAGGCGCTCATCGGTCGTGAGGTGGACGTCCTCGTCGAAAAACGTAGCGATGAATCAGATTTAGTCTGGATCGGTCGAACCCAATTTCAAGCACCTGAAATCGATGGAATCACCTACCTGGGCTCCGCCGACCACGTAAAACCAGGCGTCATCGTCAAGGCGATTATCACTCAGTCGACAGACTATGACCTTGTCGCGGAGCCGGTCTGATTACCTAGGTCGAGCAGCGTCTATAATTTCAACGCCTTGGGGCGGGTCAAAGTCGAAGGCGCGGTCTGGAATGTCACTATTCGTTTTGACGTCGGCAAACACCAGCTGGTTTAGATTGCCAACCGGGTCGACGACTGTACTCGAGACCACCGAGAAGTCAGATTTGCGGACAGTCAATATAACAGCTTTGTAATTCACTTCGCTCTCCTTCGGTATCAGCCGAACTTGATGCGTATCGGGCGTTTCGTCGGTCGAGGCGACGAGACTCGCTTCAAACTCATCGCGCAATTCGCCTTCACCGCCCATGAAGGTCAGAGCCACTGGCAGCTGAGCTGATTTCAATGGCTGCTTGAAAGCTTGCGCCTCATTAGGCTGATAGACCCACAACGTCTCACCATCAGCAACAAACACTTGAGGTTCAGGCTCAGCGTAATCCCACCTCATTTTACCCGGCTTTTTGAAAAAGACCCGACCGCTCTTGTTCTGCTTTCGACCCATCTGAATGTACGTGTAAGTCTGCTTAAAATGAGCCTTCAAATCTTTCGCATTACGATAGAAACCTTGAATTCCATCGATGATCTCGTCGACAGATTTTGTCCCTAAATTGATTTTCAGATTCGTCGTCTTCTCGCTCGCCCCTTTTTTTGGCGGCTGCTGCTCAAGCTCCACTTTCTGTTCCGGTGGCGGCGGGTTAGCAACGGATGAATGGCTGAATAAAGACAATGAAATAAGGGCTGACAGCCCTAGAAGTTCTGATCTCATTTTAGTGCTCGCATTAGAATAGTCGTCACATTTCTACCCGACGCCGCGTGTTGCATGACATTCATCAACCGCACAGATTTCGCGGTGTGTCATTATTGACACATTCATGCTGCGTTGATAGATTGCTTAAAATGTCACAATCAAGGAAACGAACGATGACATCAAACTTTCGTGATGACAACAGGAGTGTTGGGCCGACGTTGAATCAGCGAAAGCCGTCCGGCGAGAGAATTCTACACGAACCGGAGACGGTGGAGGTACGACTCGGTGTCATGACCGACTTGCTCCACATCGAAGCATGCAAACTCGTGGTTGTCGACGGTGCGGACAAAGGACGGGAACTCGCCGTGCACAAATCGATCATTCGGTTGGGCGCAAACGAGAAGAATGATCTGGTACTCAGCGATGACACGGTGAGCCGATTTCATTGTGAGATCAGACAATTAAACGGCGAATATCTGCTCGTTGATAAACAGTCCACCAACGGCACTTTTGTGGGCAAACTGCGGGTTCGTGAGGCTTACCTTTATCCCAATTGTGAAATTTTGGTTGGCAATTCTTTAATCCGCTTCATGCCCGTCGTTGAAGAAGTGAAGATTTTTCCCATAAGCCACCATCGTTACGGCGACATGGTCGGTGGTGCTCCACGCATGCAAGAAGTCTATGGACTCATCGACAAGATTGCACCAAGTGAACTTTCGGTCGTTATCGAGGGTGAGACTGGGACAGGTAAAGAGCTGGCGGCCCGAGCGATACACACCCATTCGAGACGCCGTAATGGACCTCTCGTGATTTTCGATTGTTCGGCTTTCCCTGAGAACCTGCTTGAATCTGAGCTATTCGGCCATGAGAAAGGCGCGTTTTCCGGTGCGGTTCGAACTCACCGTGGCGTGTTCGAGAGAGCCGAAGGCGGCACCGTCTTTTTTGATGAGCTCGGAGAAATGTCACCCAAGCTGCAACCGAAGTTCCTCCGCGCCCTCGAGAGTGGTGAGATCAGACGTGTGGGTGGCGAGCGAACGATCAAAACGGATGTACGCGTCGTCGCTGCGACAAATCGCAACTTACTGAGCATGGTTGAAGATGGCAGCTTTCGGCAAGATCTCTTCTACCGTATGGCAAAAGTGACCCTGAACTTACCGCCATTACGGGAACGGCTCGAAGATTTGCCGCTGGTGGCACAGCACTTTCTCGAGCAAATCACGGGGGCCCAACCACATCTGCAGGGTGTACGTGGATTCTCCGAAGAGGCCCTACAACTGATGAAGAGCTACGATTGGCCGGGTAATATTCGAGAACTCCGTAACGTGGTGGAGCGTTCTATTACCTTTTGTGAGACCGAGCTGGTCGCAGACAGTGACCTGCCCCAAGATCTCCAAGTGCGTCTCGGGCGAGCACGAGTCGTCACCAATACAAGCAACGCTGCAGTGCCGCCAGGCACGGGCCTAAAGGAAGCCAAAGAGAAGATGGTCGCAGACTTTGAGCGAGACTATCTCTTCAGTTTGCTCGAGCGTCATAATATGAACATCAGCCGGGTTGCCCGTGAGGCAGGCATTGATCGGCGACACGTATATCGGCTGATGAAGAAATATGACATCAACCAGCCTGACGACGCAGAGTAGCTGTTGTTGTTTGACAGTGCTGTGATCCTTCAATAATGTGCGGCTGCTCAGCGGGCCGTGTTTGCCGGCATAGCTCAGTTGGTAGAGCAGCTCATTCGTAATGAGCAGGTCATCGGTTCAAGTCCGATTGTCGGCTCTGTATCAACGGCCCGCTGAGTGTCCTTTCGTTCGCGAGGTACTATGCGCCATTTGGCTTTGTGGCTCGGATTGTTAATTCAGTGTATTCCCACGGCGCACGCCGCGCCATTCCGAGTGATGCTTGACCCCGGGCATGGCGGCGAAGTGAATAAGGGCGCACCGGCACGGATGCGTCCGGGAACATTTGAGAAAACCTATGCCCTTCAGCTCGCAAAGATGGTTCGAAAAGCGCTCAAGGCACGCGGTATAGAAGCCATCTTGACCCGTGAATCGGACATCGAAATTGGGCTCAGAGAGCGGGTTTTAATCGCAAATCGCTCAAAGGCTGACTTGTTCTTGAGTCTCCACTTAAATTCCACCGAAAAGCCTGGCCCCCAGGGCCATGCAACATTCTTCTTGGCCCGAGAGGCGTCCGATGAAGCCACGCGTAAGCTGGTCGCGTTTGAGAACGATGAAGCCGGGACGCTCAGCTCTAAAAGTGACGCAACACCGAAGGGGATAGCCGTGAGAGAAATCCTACTGGATTTGACGCGGCAGCGTGCTCAGGACGACTCGAGGCGCCTCGCTGAGCTCATTCAGGCTCGAATGACGCAAGCATCGCCCTATCCTAATCGCGGCGTTAAACAAGCGCCGTTTGGCGTACTCAAGGGCACAGCCATGCCAGCAGTGGTGTGTGAAATTGGCTTTATCAATCATGACAAAGAGGGCCTCTACATCACGAGCGAAGAGGGCTTACAAGCAATCGCAGAGGCAATCGCAATCGCAGCAGAAGACTACAGAATACTGATTCATGGTCTGAGAAATCAGCAGGAGAAAAAGAATTGACTCAACGTATAGACGGTCGCAGTCCGACGGCCCTCAGAACGATCTCATTCGAACCCAATATTCAAACAAATTCAGACGGCAGCGTTTTGATCCGCTGGGGCGGCACTCATGTGATTTGCTCAGCGTCTATTGAACAGCGCGTACCGGCACACCGAGTTGAGTCCGGCGGTGGATGGCTGACCGCCGAATACGCTATGCTACCAGGCTCTGGTTCTCATCGAGTCCGGCGAGACCGCTCAGGGGTGGGCGGTCGCACAGCGGAGATACAACGACTCATCGGCCGTAGTCTGAGGGCTGTTTTTGACATGTCCGAGTTTGGCGCCCGTACCATTCGTGTGGATTGTGACGTACTGAACGCAGACGGCGGTACGCGATGCGCATCCGTTACCGGAGGCTATGTCGCAGCGGTGATGGCGTTGAAGAAAATTGCCGATTCGGATGGCCGACCGTTTGTGTGTCCACCGCAGGTGGTTGGGGTCAGCATTGGTGTGGTCGATGGCGCAGTCTTGTGTGACCTCTGTTACCATGAAGATAGTCGGGCTGATGTCGACCTCAACTTCATCTGTAGCAAAGAGGGTATCGTTGAAATTCAGGGCACGGCTGAAACGAGCCCGTTCTCGCGCAGTGAGCTAAATCGGATGCTCGATGTCGCCTCAGATGCGGCAGGCATACTGCTTGCGCAGCAACGGAACTGCCTAAATGAGGTACTCAATTCATGATAAAGATCGTCGTTGGCTCGGGTAATGCCCATAAGCTTATTGAATATCAGGAGCTGTTTCCGGAGTTAGCGCTCGAATCGTTGAGCCAATATCCAAGAATGGCGGAGGTCGCCGAAGACGCCCCAACATTTATTGGTAACGCGATTCTTAAGGCGAAGGCGGCTTGGCTCCATACCGGCCAGATCGCTCTCGCGGACGACAGTGGACTCGAAGTGGAAGCACTCGGTGGTCGTCCCGGTGTGCGAAGTGCACGCTACCACCCTGGCACCGACCGTGACCGTTATCAAAAATTGCTCACCGAAATGGCAGATGAAGGTAATCGACGCGCCAGGTTCACCTGCGCGATTGCAGTGGCCGGATTGGAAACGAGACTCAACGCTGAAACAATGCCTGTCCAGGACGGCTGTATTGTTGTGACAGGACATTGCTATGGTCAGATCGCGCAAACCCCTCAGGGTCATCATGGATTTGGTTACGATCCGATCTTCGAAGTGGAAGATGGTCGAACCGTGGCCCAACTCAACGCGGCAGAAAAGCACGCCATGAGCCACCGGGGAGCGGCAGCGAGATTATTGCGTCCAATTTTGGACTCGATATTTTCGTCCTAAAGTGTTGTAGTTTATATGATTTGCAGGCGTCAGGAACAGAAAAGTAAACTTTTTCATTGACGGTGGGCGCACTCACCGTTAGGTTCCTGCGTCTTCGGTCCATCCATGGCGGGGTGTAGCGCAGTCTGGTAGCGCACCAGTTTTGGGTACTGGTGGTCGGAGGTTCAAATCCTCTCGCCCCGACCATTTTTGGATGCCGAAGTGGTTCTTTGAAAGCCGAACGGTACGTGCGTCTCTTTTGGAGGTCGCATGTACCGGGGTGGATAGTCTGGGCGCCTGTAGCTCAGTTGGATAGAGCAACGGCCTTCTAAGCCGTTGGTCAGTGGTTCGAGTCCACTCAGGCGTGCAAACGGAGGATGTAGCTCAGTCGGTAGAGCGTCGGTTTGTGGTACCGAATGTCGCGGGTTCAAGCCCCGTCATCCTCCCCATCTTTTCACCCTTGTGTGGATTTGCGCCCGTAGCTCAGCTGGATAGAGCGTCGGACTTCGAATCCGCAGGTCGCAGGTTCGAATCCTGCCGGGCGCGCAATGTGGGCCATTAGCTCAATTGGCAGAGCAACGGACTCTTAATCCGCAGGTTGAAGGTTCGATTCCTTCATGGCCCACTGCCACCACATGGGTTGGAAAAATATCATCCGAGGGTCTCTTGTAGACCCTCGGATTTTATTTGCCTAAGGCTGAAAGAACAAAGCGGGGAAACACACTCGTATTATGACCGTAGGGTTTACGATTGGGTGTTGTTTCTAGTTGGAGAGCATAAGCGAGGATGGCGGAATTGGTAGACGCACTGGATTTAGGTTCCAGCGGGGCGACCCGTGGGGGTTCGACTCCCCCTCCTCGTACTTCTCTACACTCTCAAATTGATAGTCGACGAGTAACCAGATGGTTCACTCTCGCTTTGCGACGTACGTCGCCAATCTCTACATCACACACATCGTTTGCCCATCCTTGCAGGGCGTGGAGGCAGGAGCCTTATGCAATTTGAAATTATTGACCAAAGTTCAGTCAGGAAGCAGGTAAACATCGAGGTGCCCGCAAAACGCGTCGACTCAACTTTTGCAGCGGTGTACAACCAGCTGTCGCAGAAAGCGTCGCTGCCGGGCTTCCGCAAAGGCAAAGTCCCAATGAGCCATGTCAGAAAGCTCTACGGGCAACAGGCTAAATTTACAGTCACCGAAAAGCTCGTTGATGCTGGATGGCGTGAGTTACTCAACGCGCACGACATCATTCCGCTGAGTGAACCAGAGTTAGATGCCGTGGAACCGGTCACAGCTGGTCAGGCCTATCAATTCACAATGAGTTTCGACGTGGCCCCAGACATTCAGCTAAAGGATTTCAAAGACATCTCGGTTGAACGTGAGGTCTGGAAAGCCAGTGATGAGGTTGTTGACCATGAGCTGATTCATCTAGCTGAGCACGTCAGCGAATATGTCGCTGTGGACGGCCGCACAACCGCAGAGCTAAATGACCAAGCGATCATCGATTATTCGGGCAGCGTGGATGGCGTTTTGTTCGACGGGGGCACAGCAACCGATGCGCCGCTCGTACTCGGTTCAGGCCAATTTATCCCAGGCTTCGAAGAACAGGTCGTCGGGCAGGAAGTGGGCGCAGAGTTTGACGTCAACGTGAGCTTTCCCGACGATTATCATGCAGAGAATCTGAAAGGGAAAGCCGCCGTCTTCAAATGCGCCTTGAAGGAATTGAAAGCTAAGGTTCCCGTCGAGATTGGTCCAGAGCTCGCAGAGAAAATGGGTGAGACAGATCTCGATGCACTAAAAGCTAAGTTGCGTTCAGAGATCGAGGAACGCCACAATGGTAAAGCAACCAGCGAGGCGCGCGATAAGGTGCGGGACGCCTTAGGCACCCAGTACGACTTTGAGGTACCACCGTCTTTATTGAAGAGCAGTCTTGAAGACCATCGAAAGTCGCGCATTCAAGAGGCTATCCGTGAAGGTAAGCCCGCTGACGAAGCTGAAGCTGAAGTCAACGCATCGATCGGTGATGATGAAGAAAAAGTACGCCAAGATATAAGAGCTTACCTGGTGGTCGATGCGGTCGCACGTGAGAATAATATCGAAGTCACAGAAGAAGACTTACGCGAAGAATTTCAAAAAATGATGATGGCGATGGGCCCGTACGCGCAGCAGATCATGCAAATGTACCGTAACCCTGAGCGCCGGGCAGAACTCAGCCGAAGGATTAGACATGACAAGGTCCTTGATTTTCTGCTGACCCAGGTTAACGTGACAACAGTAGATTGTGATGTCCCTGGTCAAGAGTGTGAACACTGAGCAGTCCGACATCGGGTCCAAACGACAAGACATTAAGGGTACTATAGATGGCCTCTCCTGATTGGTTCGAATTCGCCCCCACAAATCTGATTCCGACAGTCGTCGAGCAAACTCACCGAGGTGAGCGCGGCTGGGACATTTTTAGTCGTCTATTGAAGGACAGAATCATTTTCTTGGGGACGCCCATCGACGACCGCGTCGCTAATATCGTTATCGCTCAGCTCCTGTATTTGGAAAGCGAAGACCCCGATAAAGAGATCTCGATTTACATCAACTCTCCTGGCGGCGTCATCACAAGCGGCATGGCGATTTATGACACCATGCATCACGTCAAGTGTCCTGTGAGCACCATCTGCATTGGACAAGCCGCAAGCATGGGTGCTTTCCTGCTGTCGAGCGGAGATAAAGGGCGACGCTTCGCGCTGCCGCATGCGCGCATCATGGTCCATCAACCCTTAGGTGGAGCGCAGGGTCAAGCAAGCGATATTGAAATTCAGGCGAAAGAAATATTGAGACTACGAGACGTTCTCAATAATATTCTCGCGATGAACACGGGACAGCCTTTGGAGCAGATTGCTCTCGACACCGACCGAGACCGTTACATGACGGCAGCGGAGGCGATGGAGTACGGTCTAGTCGATAAGGTCATGAGTCGCGAGAAGACCAACAGCTAAAGCTCGGAGATATTTCATGAGCACCAATGCCGGTGAGGGAAAGAGTAACCTCAGCTGCTCCTTTTGCGGAAAATCGCAGCGAGAGGTACGTAAACTCATCGCCGGACCAAGCGTCTATATCTGCGATGAATGTATTGGCCTGTGCAATGATATCATCGCCGACGAACTAGAGTCTGGTGAAGGCGGTGGGGGTGCGCTTAATGTACCTAAACCCAGCGAGATTACCAACGTCTTGGACGAGTACGTCATCGGTCAAGAGAAGGCAAAAAAGGTACTCGCTGTCGCGGTTCACAATCACTACAAGCGGATAGAGACCCGTCTCGGTCGCGAGGATGTTGAGCTACAGAAAAGCAACATCCTGTTGATTGGGCCCACGGGGAGCGGCAAAACGCTCTTAGCTCAAACACTCGCTCGCATCCTGAATGTGCCGTTCTGTATTGCCGATGCAACAAACCTTACTGAGGCAGGCTATGTGGGTGAGGATGTCGAAAATATCATCGTCAATCTCTTGCAGGCTGCAGACCACGATGTAGACAAGGCGCAGCGCGGAATCATTTACATCGACGAGATCGACAAAATTAGTCGTAAGAGTGACAACGCCTCGATCACGCGCGATGTCAGCGGTGAAGGTGTTCAACAGGCTTTGCTCAAAATTGTTGAAGGGACCACAGCGAGCGTGCCACCGAAAGGTGGGCGAAAACATCCCCAACAAGAATTTCTACAGGTTGACACAACCAATATCTTGTTTATCTGTGGAGGGGCATTCTCCGGACTTGACGAGGTCATAGACAAACGAGTCGGCAAGTCGAGTATGGGCTTTGGTGCGCAGATACATAGTAAAGAAAAAAAGAAAATAGGAGAGCTACTCGCTGCAACTCAACCGGAAGACTTAATCCAATACGGCTTGATCCCAGAATTCATCGGGCGTTTGCCAGTCATTGCGACGCTAGATGAGCTCACATCGGACGCCCTTGTACGAATCCTGACCGAACCGAAAAATGCTTTGGTTAAACAGTATAAGCGCCTCTTCGATATGGATGATGTTCAACTGAAGTTCACGCCAGAGGCGTTAACTGCGATTGCTCAGCAAGCCTTAAAGCACAAAGCCGGTGCCCGTGGACTGAGGTCGATACTTGAGACGGCAATGCTCGAAATCATGTACGAGATTCCGAGCGAGGACAGCGTAAAAGAGGTGATCATCAGCGAAGAGGTCATCCTCAACAAGGAAAAGCCACTCGTGCTCTATGAAGATGAGGCTCAGCAAGCCTAATCTTCGCAAATATAGGGCGCTCGTACCCGATGGGTTACCCATACGGTGGTCGCTGCTCTACTCTCCGTCGGAATGAACTTGGCCTGGCAGAAAGCAAGGCCCCTAGATGACTCGCAGAGTCCAAAGGTGAACCGAAAACATGGCAAAGACTCGAACGATTCCGCTGCTACCACTTCGTGACATCATTGTCTTTCCCCATATGGTTGTTCCGCTCTTTGTTGGACGAGATAAGTCCATCAAGAGCCTTGAGGAGGCGATGTCAGGCGACAAAGAAGTGCTGCTGGCGGCCCAGAGGCTCGCAAAGACAAACGATCCGAAACCGGAGGACATTTTCTCCATCGGTACCATCGGCTCGATCATTCAGCTGCTCAAATTACCAGACGGAACCGTCAAGGTGCTCATCGAAGGAAAGCGACGAGCCAAAGTCATTGACTACCTTGAGACCGAGGACGTTTTCCGAGTTGTCTGTGAAACAGTCGAGCCCATCATGCCTGATTCGGCAGAGATCAGCGCGTTGATCAGTCAAGTGCGAGAGACATTCGAGTCGTATATAAAACTGAACAAGCGTATTCCACCGGAGATGCAAATGACGGTGGAGAAGATTAGCGATCCTGGAAAGCTTGCGGACACGATCGTTGCCCACCTGAATCTCAAACTGAATGACAAACAGACCATTTTGGAGACAGAGAATCCTGCAGCCCGTCTCGAAAAGCTTTTCGAGTTCATGAGGTCTGAGCTGGAGATCCTTCAAGTTGAAAAGAAGATACGGTCGCGTGTCAAAAAGCAGATGGAGAAGAACCAGAAGGAATATTATCTCAACGAGCAGATGCAAGCGATTCAGAAGGAACTCGGTGAGAGAGATGAGTTCAAGAATGAGCTCGAGGAGCTCGAAGATCGCATCAAGAAAAAAGACATGTCGGCTGAAGCTAAGGCGCGGGTCAAAAAAGAGCTGAAGAAGCTGAAAATGATGAGCCCCATGAGCGCTGAGGCGACCGTTGTGAGAAACTACATCGATTGGATACTCACGCTTCCTTGGTCGGATAAAACAGAGGACAACAAGAATATTAAGGATGCGGAGTCGGTCCTCAACGCAGACCACTATGGTCTAAAGAAACCAAAAGAACGGATTTTGGAGTATCTCGCTGTCCATGGACTCGTCGAGAAGCTGGAAGGGCCCATACTTTGTATGGTGGGTCCTCCAGGGGTCGGTAAAACGTCCCTGGCGCAGTCCATTGCACGAGCGACCGGCAGAAAGTTTGTGCGGCTCAGTTTGGGTGGCGTTCGAGACGAAGCGGAGATCCGTGGTCATCGCCGCACATACATCGGTGCAATGCCTGGCAAAATCATCCAGAGTCTTAAAAAAGCAGGCACTAATAATCCAATCATGCTCTTGGACGAAATTGACAAGATGAGCACGGACTTTCGAGGAGATCCCTCCTCGGCTCTCCTCGAAGTGCTCGATCCGGAGCAGAACACGACCTTTAACGACCACTACCTCGATCTCGATTATGATCTTTCAGAAGTCATGTTCATCACGACGGCCAACAACCGACATCAGATTCCGTTGCCTCTGCAAGATCGATTAGAGATCATTGAGCTTTCAGGCTACACAGAATACGAGAAGGTGCGTATCGCTAAGCAGCACCTGGTACCAAAACAGCTGAAACGAAACGGTATTGCTGACGCGGAGATTAAGTGGTCAGATTCCGCGTTATCTTTCATTGTTAACCGCTACACCCGCGAAAGTGGAGTTCGGAATCTCGACCGAGAGGTCGCGGCCGTTTGCCGAAAGGTCGCTAAGGAAGTCATCGACGGAATTGAAGAGACACCGGTCGATAAATTTCGCTGTCGGATTACCCCGAGTCGAGTGCAGAAGTATCTGGGCGCACCACGATTCAAATACGGCGTAAACGATGGGCAGGACGAAGTGGGGCTTGTCAATGGTCTCGCCTACACCTCATGGGGTGGAAACCTGTTGCAAACGGAATGCACAACGGTTCCCGGTAAAGGTAAGTTGATTATCACCGGTCAGCTCGGCGATGTGATGCAGGAGAGCGCTCGAGCAGCATTGAGCTATGTCAGGAGCCGCGCGGCTGATCTTGGTCTGGACCCAGAGTTCTACCAACAACATGACATCCACATGCACTTTCCTGAAGGCGCGATTCCGAAAGACGGGCCGTCGGCAGGCATCACCATGGCAACGGCCCTAGTTAGTGCGTTGTGCTCAATTAAAGTAAAGCATGACGTTGCCATGACTGGAGAAATAACGCTGCGAGGTCGTGTGCTGCCCATTGGCGGGTTACGGGAAAAGACCATCGCGGCGAAGCGCGGCGGAATTAACACGGTGATCATTCCCGAAGAAAATGAGAAGGATATTAAGGACATACCCGAGCGTGTTCGTAAGGGCATGAATATCATTCCGGTATCAAACGCAGATCAGGTTTTGGAAATTGCTTTGGAGAACGGCGGAGCGATTTGGAAAGGGCGCGCCGCCAAGGAAATGGATGACGCAGCTCGACCACCACTCGACCCCGAGACGTCTCGACCAAGCGCTTAATTTTCCAATATTCGGTGTTCTAAACTGGCAAGTTTAGAAATTGAATGGTACAAGACTCATCCGTTAGCCCGGAAGGGTCTTTGTGGGCGGGTAGCTCAGTTGGTAGAGCGACGGTCTTACAAACCGTATGTCGCAGGTTCGATCCCTGTCCTGCCCACTTTTTCATAACGGACCGTATCATTTGTTTCATTTTATCTTTGACCGATAGAATATCAATTGATACAAAGCTGGTCCGCTACGGTGTGGAGTCGTAGTTCAGTTGGTTAGAACGCCGGCCTGTCAAGCCGGAGGCCGCGGGTTCAAGTCCCGTCGACTCCGCTCAAAATCCCCGAACATTGTTCGGGGATTTTTTTTTACATGGCGTGTGCTGCACCACCGTCCCAACGGTGTACGAGCTCATTAATGAGCGCTTTATTAACTTCCCGAGGCTTGGCGCCACGGCTCGGGCCAACCAAGCCATCGCGCTCCATCTGATCAACAATACGCGCGGCTCTGTTATAACCGAGAGATAAACGACGCTGTAAATGGCTCGTAGACGCTCGACCATCCCGTGCCACAACCCGGACCGCTTCCTCATACATCTCGTCCATCTCGGCGCCGCTATCATCGGCGAGGTCATCTTGCTCGTCCTCTGTGAGAAGAACGGATTCATCAAGATAATCGGGCTCTGCCTGGGCGCGAATGAATTCAACGACACCACTGATCTCATCTTCACTGACAAAGGCACCGTGAACGCGCGTTAACTTCGAGCTGCCGGGTGGCATGAAGAGCATGTCACCCTTACCTAGGAGATTTTCTGCACCGATCGTGTTTAAGACTGTCCGGCTGTCGATACCACTACTGACTTGAAACGCAATTCGGGTAGGGAAATTGGCCTTGATCAAACCGGTAATCACGTCCGTTGATGGCCTCTGAGTGGCAAGAATAAGGTGAATACCCGCGGCACGAGCCTTCTGAGCAATCCGCGCGACACATAATTCCACCTCTTTGCCTGCAACCATCATGAGGTCGGCAAACTCATCGATGACGACCACAAGATAGGGAAGTTTTTGGGGTGGGTCTACGGTCGCCGCATCCAGCACCTGTACGGTTAATGTTTCACCCTCTCCCTCGCCGTCTAGCTCATCGGAGGCGAACTGGGGATCAAGCGCATTTGCCTCCGCTCGTAGCCTTGCTGCCTTCGCTTCTGCAATGTCTTTTTCAACTCTTCGGTTGTATCCACGTAGGTCACGTACGCCTGCGTTTTTCATCAATTCATAACGACGTTCCATCTCGTCCACAGCCCACTTAAGCGCCATCGACGCTTTCTTCGGGTCTGTAACGACGGGGAGGAGCAGATGGGGGATCCCTTCATAAATACTCAATTCAAGCATCTTCGGATCCACCATGATGAAACGACATTCTTCGGGCGTGCAGTGATAGAGCAGGCTCGTGATCATGCAATTGACGCCAACGGATTTACCAGAACCTGTCGTACCAGCAACCAAGAGGTGAGGCATTTTACTGAGATCTGTGACCATGGGTTCGCCGTGGATGTTCTTACCGAGCACCATGGGTAGGTTCTGTTTTTTCTGAGTGAAGGCCTTCGAACCAATGATCTCCTTGATATAGACCGTCTCTCGGCTCTGATTGGGTACTTCAAAGCCAACTGCACCCTTTCCAGGAATGGGTGCGACGATTCGCACACGGAAGGCCTTTAGGGCCATAGCGAGGTCATCGGACAAACCAGCGATCTTACTGATCCGAACACCCGGAGCAGGCTCGAACTCATACATGGTTACCACGGGCCCGGGATGAATTTCGGTCACGCGTCCTTCAATTTTAAAGGTCGATAGTGCATTCACAAGCCGCTCAGCCTGTTCTTGCAGAAAGATCGGGTCGACTTCGACTTGATCAGAGTCGTCATAATCGAGGAAGTGAAGCGGTGGAAGCTTATAGCCCTCCACTTTCAGGTCTTCCGGTAATGGAATCTCGATCTGCTCTTCTGGTGGTGCTTCTTTGTTTCTCCGACGATTAACGACGGGTTTTGGCGCTGGCCCCGCCTCGACGCCGTTCGTTTCCGCGGGCGTCTGCTGATGTACGGCTGGAGGTTGGGTCTCTACGGTTTGCACACACGTCGTGTCCGACTTCCCCGAGAAGGCAACTGCGTCCACTGGATCATCAAATTGAACGCCTGCGGCGTCTACATCTTGCACAAGCTCAGAAGTTGGATGCTTGACGACATTATCGCCGAGGATAAAGGGCCCACTCTCCCGCTCTCTGGCGGCGTCAGACTTTCGCGGCGTAAAGCTGAGTAATGCGCCGAGTTTACCCAGCGAAGACGGCGCCTTCTCAGTATCCTCGGAGACAGGAGACTCTTTAGTATCAGCTGCCACCGTCTTTCGACGGTCGGTAATTTTCGGTTTGTCCGTATCTTTCTTGACTGCCTTCTTCTCCGGCTTTGGCTCCGCAGGCTGAGAGCGCTGTTGAGAAAGCAGCTCCCGAATGTCTTGCCACACGCGACTCGGTAAACGCTGTATGGCTGCAACCGTGCGCATGACGATTCCCCGCAACCAACCCAAAGTCGGCGAAGCTGCGCGGCGAAGACCCGTGACAATACTCACACCAGTCGACATGACAAATGTGAGTGCGAGGGTGGCATAGACGAATAAGTAAGCGCCCGTAGTGCCGAAGAATGAGCGAAGGATTTCGGCCCCATGGGCGCCTATCCAGCCCCCGGGTAAGTGGCTTAGAATAGTTCGTTGGTCGAGCCATAAATGGGACGCCATCGCGCAGCAAATGATCAGCGCAGGAAAGGCAATTGCGTCGGTCACCCGAATGTACAAGCGTCGTCCGGTAAGCAGACAAAGACCTGGCAACACCAAGGTAATGGGTAACAAGAATCCAGCAAGCCCAAAAACAGCCAAGATCATATTGGCGATGTGAGCACCAACCGGACCGATCAAATTGTGTGATCGGCCGGTGCTCGCGGCCTCTCCCAATTTCGAGACATCTTCAGGAAAAAATGAGATCAGAGCGAGAAAGATCGCCAAGCACCCGACAGCGATGGTAATTCCCAGCATTTCGTTCTTCAGCGCTTCGACCTCTCGGTCACTCGCGCGTCGACTCGGCTTCTCTTTTGCTCCGCGCTTGGTCTTAGCACGCTGCTTGCGTGGCGCGCTCGCTGCGTCTGCCTGTGCCCCCATAATCATGCCTCCGTGTTCGGTTCACAATTGTAGGATAATGTACTCTAATGTCAACTCTGTCGGTGTTTTCTTACTTTGTAGTCCGGAACTCATCCCTGCGAAAATACGGTTTTAGAGACTCGGTCGGTCGGATAGCTCTTGAAAACAAGCGGAGTCGATTGCATGTTTTCAATCCGTTGAAGTTCGGTGAAGAAGAAGAGAGCACCTATGGCGATTAATCCAGATTTTCTTGAAATCATCGTGTGTCCAGAGAATCGGACCCGCCTGCGTCTGGCAGACTCAGTCATGCTGAATCGCTTCAACTCAGCAATCGAGTCAGGACGGGTGACAACCCGCGGTGGGGAGCAACTTAGTCAAAAGGTTGATGGGCTCCTAATTACCAAAGGTGGCGATCGCGCCTACCAGATCGTTGAACGTATTCCAAACCTCCTCATCGAGGATTCGATTGATCTACCTTTGTCGTAACGGTCATTCGCTCGCTTGAAACCTCATCATTCTTAGCTCGCAGCGGTCCCCTTCCTGCAAGGAAGCGAAGGATTATCTGAACTGAAAATATTTTTAAGGCATAACTTCGCCAAGAAATTTTGCAGAGGCCCTACATGTAGGATACTGTGTACTTCACGCGGACACTGGGGGTTGAGATTATGGAAGAACGGCGGTTGACTAGGAGCAATAACCCGCGAGAAGCAGCGAAGCTTTATTTAGCGTCGTTGGCCGAACGCAATTCGTTCTCGGCGCTCACTCTCAGTGACACAAAGGGCGCTGTTGTCGCTCACTCATGCACCCATTTAAATGGCGATGCGCTTGCGACCTTTGCATCGGTCGCAGGGCCGGGCATTCATTCTGAGGATGGTCTTGTCAAATTAGTGACCCAAGGACTGCCGATAAAGGTCTGTGATTTGGATATCGAAGGTGCTCCGTATTTGCTCGCGGTTGTCGGTGAACAAACGGACATGCCCGCCGATACGGAAGTGGCTCTCAATCGCATCTTCTCTTAGAAGAAAAGCGTGAAATAGACCAGCAAAGCCATCAACATAACCAGGCTGGCGACGAGGAGTGCCGACCAAGGGTCGTGGTCCGTTAACGTCGACGTGGTGAGTGTTTCTCTGGTTACCATTGCCGGAGGGTCAGGCTGGGGCTTAGACTCGGCAATGGTCTGGTCATCCGCATCTACATCATCCAGCGCAAAATTCTTCGACGTATCGACCGGCTTAAAGGCTTCCAGACCAATTTCACTCCCCTGATATATGCGCTGATAGAGCTTCAGTAAATCGTCTAACTCATAGTGATTGAGTGCTGATATACGAGTTCGCTCATTTGCTTTGCGAACCAGATGACTGACAGACTCGTCCGTCAGAGCACTGGACACCCGATAGCCTTCCCTGATGGAGGATTTGATCGCATCAACGAAACCAGCTGTGACGGTGTCATTCATACGTCTCTCGAGTTCGCGCGCGAGCGATAGCGCCTGCCGGTGATTGTCGCTCTCAAAAAGCTCATTAAAGCGTAACAGCAGTGGCCAATGGTCTCGCTCTATCCAGCGGGTGTATTGCGCCTCAAGGATGTTGGCAAAGTCTATGGTCGCATCACTGTTCATCGATTAACCCTTGCTAATGATCAGCACCAAAAAAGAACGACGTAATACTGATACCGAGATTGCGAGCATCGTAGGTACGCTCAACGGACCTGACAAACCGTCCAGATCGGCTCTTGTTGGACAAATCAACAACCTTTGGAGACTCAACAAGGTTACCAATCTGGTCGATCAAGATCTTGATCTGTGGGCGATTAAAGTGCACGGGCTCTGTTGGCAGATTTACAACAAGTCCCACTTCGCCTGTATCGAGCTCGACTAGGGTTCCTACCGGATAGATGCCAATGGCATTGACGAATAACTCAGCCAGGAAGTGATCGTAGACTTGGCCACGATCGGCCAAGATTGTCTTCATGGCTTCATCGGGTCGTAGGGCACTTCGGTCGTCTTTGTTCGTTGTCAAATCATCATAGCGGCTCGCCATCCGAATGATGTGGGTCATGAAGTTGGCGCCAATCTCTCCATAATACAAGCCCTCCGGCTTGTGTTGTTCAGGAATTTGGCTCTCGTAGGCGACGATTAAACGGCTGATGACCAACTCATTAAAGCCACCAATTCTCACAAGGGCGCGGGCAACTTTAACCCGCAGGTCGTCCATCGATGGGTCGCTGGCATTACGAATACGATTGATCCCGTCCATGGATAGACTCTTGAACGAGTCCGATTCCTTACCGAATGTGCCGATGAGTGGCCAACCTAAGTCATGATAAAAGGCTGTCATACCGAGATCGAGAAGAAGCTCTCGGTCTAAGCCCACTCGCTTTCCAAATGCAATACTCAGCGTCGCCGTGTTCAGCATGTGGCAAAATAGATTGCCCTTGTAGCCTTCGAGATGAATGAGCGCCACCAACAAATTATGATATCTGGCGTCAAGGTCGATCAGTTGAAGGCAGAGCCTTTTTAGCTTCGAATACCGGGGCGCCTGACCTTTACGGAGGTCATTGACAAACTGCCGCAACATCAAGAGTCCCGATGCGTAAATACCCAAGACATGCTGTCGCGGATCACCTTCTCCGTATAGTCCATCAAAGTTATCGACCACTCGATCGCCCAAATGAATGGGAGATAAATCGAAGGCCTTTATGGATTTTCGTTCACCGCGTAGAACTTTGAGGAATGCAACGAGTAACGCTCGCAACTGAGCGCGCGATGCTGCTTGACTAAACCATATGACTGCGATGTCGAGATGTTCGTAAATCTTTCGAAGAAACCGGACATTTTGAAATGTCGAATAGTCAAGCTGCAGCAAACGACCGTTTATGAAAAAATTTCCATCAAGTAATGCGATTTCAATCTTGGTCGCACCGGCGTCAAAGCTCTCCTTCAGGGCGTCTTCCATCTGCTCAAGCGGCCTCTCGAGCGCTTGGTTCTCCAGGTCATGCATTGCGGCAGAGCGGAGCAAAACGAACAGGTAGTTTACCAATTTACGCGACTGCTCAATCGAGTTTTCATCAAGTCCACCCGTCAACTGAGCAAGGAAGTCTAACGTGCTTACATCGCGACCGAAATCAGACATTCGAACTTCCCTTCATCGATGCGAGTTCCCCACTGTAGAACAACGCATACAACTGGCGGGTTCGTTCTTCGCGTCCGCACCTCATGTGCTGTATTGCCCAAACCGCGCCCTCAGCCGCGAGTGGATACTTAAGGCGCCGTTTTGCCTCCTTTTCGAGCAAAGCAAACCCCTCGGCGTGTCCAATGATACCAATGGCTACAGCAGCACAATGTCGGACGGCATCTTGTCCTTTGGTGGACAAGAGGGCGTTTGCCTTGAACAAATCAACCCAGTAGCTCGGTTCACCACCTGTCAAGGCCGCCGTCGCAAAGAAGCGACGCTTCTCATCGAGACCATATTTGGCAAACTCCTTATCGGCGATCTGGCTGAGAATATGCTTGTGCAGCTCATCACTGCGACATCTCGCCAGTAAATGCAAAGCACGCGAGCGAACGGGTTTCGAACCATCACTCAACATTTTTCGGAGCATTGACTGATAATTCTCAATGTCTTGACTAGGCAGATTCGTCAAAGCCTCCAAACGCACCTTGGGATCTGGATTATCGAGCGCCACTTCGATGGCATATTTCAACTCTTCGGTGTTCGTATGCGACTTGAGGAGCGCAAATAGCTCATGCGCGTGCTGGCGCCCTGCTGAAGAGAGCAGGTCAGCGACTGCGTGTTCTTGGCCGTTAATCTTCTCCGCCACCAGAGCCCACAACAGTGCTCGAGTATCTTGGTCGCTCAAGCGGCCGGCGACGCGGGCAATGTGAGGTGCAGCACGCCTCGATAACAAGTGACAGATACCAATGACCGATGGACGGTATCGAAAAGATGGGTCACGCAGTCCAAGTGTGATCCGATCGATAAACGGTTGGGCGGACCAATGGTCAACGATATGTTCAATAGCGAGAACATTCTCCCGTATGAGCTGCTCTTCAGGGCCGGTAAGTCTCCGGATTGTACGTAACAATCTCTCAAGCTCTCCGATTGCACCGTTGTCGAGCAAGAGATCGGCAATTCGGTCGAACAACTCCGTTATCCGTCCTCGACGAGCCTCTTCGCTGATTTCCTGTATCAGGTGCACTTTGAAGAGGATCTCGATAAACTTCTCTAACTTCTCTCGAGCGGTGGTGTGGAGCGTTCGCTGCAGACGACGATACTCAGCGCGATCCATATCGAAAACGACCTCACTGAACGCTTCGAGATCGGCGTTTGATATCGATACACCACCCATGTCGACTCGCTGAAGGCGTCTCGAGGCACCATCGGCTGAAGTCAATCCAGTATCGAGTAGAAATTGCCCTCTGGTACGAACACGTTCGATGACATTGGAGACCGTGTATTCAGCGTTGTCTTCGTCGGTAATGTCTTCAGCGTAATTATCGATGACGGAATATGTAAGTCCTTGAAAATGCTCGGACCAAAGTAAAGTCACCATATCGTCTTCAAATAAGCTGGGTTGGTCCCAGTCAACAACCAATATCGAGATAAAGCGACGAAACTCATCGGCAGTGAAAGACGAGAGAAAAGAGAGGCGGCGAACACCGTCTAGATACAGCGTATAAATGAAATTTCGTTCTGGACTGGCATTTTCGAAGACGACATGCCCGTGTACGGTTAATTCGTAGGGTCGAACGGTGATGTCGAGTTGACCGTGCTCAGTACATGCAGCGACGAGTGCCTTGTGGGTGCGATCAACGAAACTCTGAGTCGATTGATGCTCAAGGCCATAGAGCGCCACGTTCTTCAGTAATTTTTCGAAATCACCGAATGCAATGCAGGCGAGGTCGTACTGGGCTTTATGTTGAGCATTGCTCAGCGTTTGACCGGACTCCTGCAAAAAGTCCAGCAGACCGCCTGATTTTTCTGAATTCTGCTTGTCGCTCATGTCGCTGTGCACCCCTGTCTACGAATCAAATCCGATCCATGAACTGGGGTCAATGCTGCATTCGCATTCAGCAAAGAAATGGTCCTATCGATACGAAAAACTAGCTAGATGGTGTATCGGCCAATTTATGCATGAACGCGAGGCCCCACTCCTTATCCTTCGGCTGGGTGGGTTCGAGCACCCGGTCAGATAACAAACGAGAACGCGCATCTTTGCGCAGCGCATGGGATGAACGGGCTTGTATCGCGCTGTTGAATTTTTTAAGAAAACTACCCAATTCCGCGAGGTTCGCAGGGTCACCATCCTGCGCCTCAACGGTCAACTCGGACAGCAGGCGGCTCAGGTCTCCAGATGCTTCCAGCATGAGACGGCGACGGTTTAAGACTTTCTCCTGCAACATTTCGACTGTCTCATCGAGATTGAGGTTGGCAGGGGCTGGCTCATTCGGGTCCCAGGGCCGAACTTCATTATCAGCAATTACATCTCTCACCTCTTGGAGCATAATGTCTTTTGCCTGCTCAAGCTCGTCCGCATCAAGGGAGAGGTCATCCGCATATCTTGAGAATAGGGAGCTGACGGCATGCTCGAATGCAATGTCCGCCCCAGTGCCAAGGCCTTCGAGCACCAATCGTTCGATGGCTTGACTCAGTGAGGTCTTACGACCTTCGTCGACGAGCAGCTCGGGCGTGATCACGCCACGCGAATCTCTTGGGAGCGCGTTCATCGCGCTGCGAAGTTGCTGATTGATCGTGGTCTCTCCGACACCTTGCTGCTGCAGCTTCTTTTTGATGTCACGAAAAACTTGGGCCGGGTCCTCGTTGGACACTGTTTGGCCGAGCTTCACCCCATCGACCTTATTATATTGCGCACTCTCTTTTTTAGCGTGATTCGAACCTGATTGAGCGGCCGTCGGAACACTGTTGAGGGCTGAATTTTGTAATCTTATCAACGTGGATTACCTCGAGTCTTTGGACCCTTTTCGTCTAGGGCTCTCATTAGCTACATCGGCAAATCTCACGAAATCTTTAAGGACAAAAATCACCCTCAGCTTGGATGTTGGACTGGATTATGGGGAGCGAAAGCAGCAAGTAGACCCATTTGTCTACGCGTCAGCGGTATACTTTAAGGCGTCCTTTAGTTCCGGATTATCAGATGATTGACGCGCGACGGACTCCACAAGAGCTCGGGCAACGTTACGATGTCCGAGGTCGGCATTCGCATATGCGAGTTCGATCATGGCGCCAACTTGAAATCGAGGTGCACCGCTTGCAATCATTAAGTGCTCGAGGGCCTCTTCTGAGTGTCCAAGACGACGCAGTATTTGGCCAAGCATGTAAGCATATTTGGGTTCCTCTCCGCTGCGCTTCGCGGCATGTTTAAGGTGCTCGACAGCTGACAACTCGTCGCCCAAGATCAGTTGAATCTCGGCCAACCGAAAATGAGCGATCTCCCATTGCCAGTCATCTCGCGTGGAAATACGGAGAGCTTGATGAAAAGTCTCAAGCGCGTTTGAGGATTGACCTCGCCGTAGCAGTCTCTCGCCCCGCTCAAGGAGCTGATTTAGTGATTCTTGCCGCATAGGCGAAGAGTCTAGCTCGACTTGCCAATTCGATCGAATTTGGTGCAAAAAAAACTAAGCCACTAGGAAGTAAATGGTACCGATCAAGGTCGCGGATAAGACCAGAGTCAGCCCAAGGGCAAACGAGAGCGGACTTGTGTCAATGGCATGTATGAACTCGATTAATTCTCGCCGCTGGAGTCTGATGGATTCAAAGCTTTGTACGGCGCTGAGGGCAACCTCATTGGCATGGCTCTCGAATCGACCGGACGCGAGCACCGCTCGACCCAAATCGCGCTTGACCGTATTGGAGCGAGAGGAGGTCCGCTCTACTTGGTCAAGCTGCGCACGAAGCTGCTGATTGAGATTTTCAAACTCCAACAAACCTTCATCTCTGAGACGCGCTCGCTCTGAACGAATATCTCGTTGAGAGCGCTGATTCTCTTTGAGTTGTGCTTCTAGAACCGTACGCTTATCGGCTGCCGTCTCCGAACGCCCCAAGGCCTCTATTTCTGTATTCAGAAATGCATCTTCTGTCTTGAGCGCGCTGAGCTGACTGTCTTTTTCTCGAATGAGCGCTGCCGTTCGAGACCTCAGTTGCGTAATCTGATGTTCAAGTGTCTGCACGGTTTCTAACAATTGCGCTCTTTGATCATCGATATTTTGCAAGGTCTGCTCGAATCGATACGAACCCGTAATCGAGTTTTCGTTATGACGGCCGAGCATTTGTTGACCGAGCTGGAGTAACGCGTCATCGCGCTCCTTAGCTGATTGCTCGAGGCGAGCATCGAGTTCGCCCATGTGTCTGTGGACGCGACGTACAAATCGATAGAAGGCCCACAGTTCCAGTGGTCTTAGGAATGAAGCATCACTGAAGCGCTCTGCATAGGTTGCCTTGAATTCATCGATGAACTGAGATGCCATGCCCTATCGTTTTCGCTTGAGCTCGATCAGCACTTGTTTGGCAACAGTTTTAAGAGTCTGGAACACGCCGTGCCCCTCCACTGCGACCGCTTCAAAGTCAGGCCGCCCTTGAGGATTGAGCTTTTGTCTTAAATACGCAATGTCCACTGCGCTCTTTGAATCTCGCTTGTTATACTGGATGACGCTCGGTAACGCGGCGTAATCATATCCCTGCTCCTCGAGATTATCGAGCAAGTTCTCGTAACTCTCTAGGTTTGCATCCAGTCGTTCTGCCTGTGAGTCCGCAACGAACACAACACCATCGAGTCCCTTAAGAATCAATTTGCGGCTCGCATCGTAGAACACCTGCCCTGGAACTGTGTACAGATGAAAGCGGGTTTTAAACCCGCGTATCTCGCCAAGGGATAAGGGTAAGAAATCAAAAAATAATGTGCGCTCAGTTTCGGTCTCTAAAGAGATCATTCGACCTTTAGCATCAGGATTCGTGTTGTCGTAAATATGCTGCAGGTTTGTGGTCTTTCCACTGAGGCCTGGGCCGTAGTAGACAATCTTGCAGTTGATTTCACGCGACGCGTAGTTAATGAAAGACATGAATTTAGCGCTTAATCTTCATCGAGCAAAGCCGAGATATCGTTTGCGGTTATATCGAGTGGAATCGATGAATCCCGAGAGTAAACATCAGCGACAAGCGCTTCGAGTTTAGGCAATGTTTGTCCGAGTCTTAACCGAACCAAGCCCACCGATGACTCTTCGCCAAAAATGACGACGATGAACATCCGACCAAGCACTGATTCGATCTGAATACTTTCGCTCTCACCCTGGTGATAAATCGACCCAAAGCCCGGCTCCCCAAGCAGCTTTGCTAAACCGTCTGTTGCCGCCATATTGCCCGCAGCGAGACTCGCGAGAGCGTCCAAATCGAGCTTAGAATGGTCGCCTACAGCGGCCATGAGCTGCCCATTCTTGTCTATTAAGACGACTGCATGCGCGCAGGCACTTTCGAGAATAAGCTGACACGACTGCTCTAAAGCAAGTGCATCGTCTTCCAAAAGAATCAATGAATGCAAAGGCCACTCAACCGGTGTGAGAACAAATGCAGGCTACCACTGCCGTCATGGTCGAACAAGGTGCCATCAGACTGCTAAAGCTCTCGGCGACCTTCGAATGCCCGCGCCAATGTAACCTGGTCCGCGTATTCTAGGTCGGAGCCCATGGGGACGCCGCTTGCAATGCGGCTGACCTTTATTCCAAGCGGCCGGCAGAGTCTCTGGATGTACAAGGCCGTCGCCTCTCCTTCAACGCTTGGATTGGTCGCGACAATGATCTCTTCGATCGGCTCAAGACGTCTGACAAGGGACTGAAGGTTTAGTTCCTCTGGGCCGACGCCATCGAGTGGAGAAAGTACGCCATGAAGAACATGATACCGACCTTGGAACTCTCCGGTCGCCTCGATAGCATAGAGTGTGGGTACTGACTCGACCACGCAGATAATGCTGTCATCGCGGCGCGTATCCAAACAGAGGCTACACCGAGTCTCTTCCGTCAAGTTTCCACACACCTCGCACAGGGAAACACGATTCTTCACTTCGTTGAGAGCCGCTGCTAAATCTTGTGCCACATACTCATCGGCATTGATCAGAAAGAATGCGAGGCGCTGGGCAGACTTCTCTCCGATGCCGGGCAGACGGCTCAAAGCATGCACGAGTCGCCGGATAGCGTCGGGTGCCTGAATCATTAGAAGAGACCAGGTAACGACAAACCGCCCGTGATCTTACGCATTTCTGTTTGGCTCGTCTCTTTGCTATCGGTCAGGGCCATGTTGACCGCCGCGACCACCAAGTCGGACAACTCCGCGAGGTCATCAGGGTTAATCGCTTCCGGATTGATCTCGATTGACTTAACCGTCTGCCGACCGTCAACTTTGACCTGGACAAGCCCACCACCGGACGCGCCTTCATAAATTTCCGACTCGAGGGACTCTTGGAGACGCTTGATCTGCGTCTGCATCCGCTGGGCTTGCATCATAATGTTTGCGTTACCGCCGCTACGCTTTGCCATGATGGCCTCCTTTAAAAACTTGTATCTAGGTTTTTAGTTCTACATTGACCACTTCTGCGTCAAGAAAGCGTTGAGCTAAGACGACATTAGGATCGCGTTTCGCCTGTTCTATCCGCATCTCTTCTCGTTCCTTCGCTAAGCGTCGCTTACGATCGAACACGGTCTCGATCTGAGTTCGACTGTCCCCGCCTGTGCAAAGTTCGATGTCTACAGCGAAGTCTGCTCCAAATGCTTCTCGACTGACATCCGTCAACAAGGATTCTGCACTCGCACCAATTGTGCGCCATGTTGATTCGACCGCTACGACTTTCAACCGTCGTGCGTTTATCTCTTGCAAATGAAGGCATTGGGTCAATTCGGACCCCAAAAAGGCGTCTCGCGCTTGTACCCTCTCGAGCAGCTGGGTGAGCATCTCCATGGGTTCCCCAGAGATGTTCTGTAGTGGCGACGAAGCAGCACCATGTTGGCGTGATGAGCCTTTGGTCGTTGGTCTGCTGTCGACCTCAGCCTGTGGACCGCCATTCGCGTCCGGGGTTGACGTGGCCGGTAATGGTCCACCTGGCCCCTGAATTGTTCCCGACCCATCAACCGCGTCATCGGAAGCCGCGTCTTTTGGCGTTGAACCATCCTCTTGGACATGGTCTCCATTTACTTGTGGTTGTTCAGACGATGTCCGTAAGAAAGGTCTCACCTCGTCAGCAGAAATGGCCAGAGGCGTCCGTGGTTTAACGGCGAGGGGCCGAAGCTGACTTATGGGAATCGGCGTCGGCGGCCCCCCACTCAAGTCATCATATTCACCTTCACCATCTGGCCGGGACTTGAGACCGCTCCCTCGATTCGACTCATTCTGTGACTGAGCTGCGTCTGGCGACTGAGGCGAGCTCACCACGGCGGGCTGCTCGGACTCGACCACTGAAGGGTTGTCCTGTTGGCGTTGTTCTTGTGGTGTCACAACCGACCCGTCAGATTGCGTTGAGTCCGAATCCGGGTGCGCCGCCGACGCGTCTGATTGCGCTTCATTCGTATTCTGATCATTCGAGGGGGTAGACAGCCCACTCGGCTCCCAAGGCGGTCTGGTATGCTCGCTTTGAGAGATATTCGAAGCGATCTCAACCGTACCCTGGGGCACTCCTGGAGCGCTCTCAGGACGTAGTGAACCTTGCTCGACAACCGCCTTCGCAGCGCTTGCCTGAGTCACTTCTCTACTCTGTACCTCAGGCGCTTCGACCGGACTGGGGTCAACATCGGGAACATCCCTCAACCTCGTCTCGAGCCGCTCGATACCAGCCAGAACCTCGGCGATTGGCAATGTTGAGCCTTGTTGACACAACCGCAGTAACAACATCTCTAACGCAAGCTTGGGAAACGCCGAGCGGCTCACCTCTTCTGCACCTTTGAGTAAGGTTGACAACATCCGGTGCAAGCGGGCGGGCTGCACCGACGAGATTTGCGCTTTTAGGTGAAGTAATTGGTCGGAGGACATGTCCACGAGGCGTTCAGGATGTTCAACGACTCGCAGGACCATTAAATCACGTACGTGGCGGACAAACTCGGCGGAGAACTTTTGCAGATCGAGTCCGCGACGATATTGAGCGTCAATGAGTTCCAGCACCGCCTGGCTGCTGCCATCGAGTAACGCCTGAGTCAACGCGACAAAAGCCGCCCGGTCTGCAATACCAAGCACATCTCGGACCGCTGCTTCAGTTACACTGAGACCACAAAACGCGATGACTTGGTCGAGCAGAGACAGCGAGTCACGCATACCGCCCTGCGCTTCACGAGCGACGTGAAAGAGCGCCTCTTCCTCAATCTCTAGGCTCTCTTTTTTTGCGATGTCCATGAGCGCGTCAACAATAATTCTCTCGGGTATGCGCTTGAAATCATAACGCTGGCATCGAGATATAATTGTATCGGGAATCTTATGCGGCTCTGTGGTCGCAAAAATGAAGAGAACATGCTCTGGCGGCTCTTCGAGCGTTTTCAGCAGCGCGTTAAATGCGCTCGTAGACAACATGTGCACTTCGTCAATGATGTAAATTTTACGGCGACCATGTGTCGGCATAAACTTGACGGATTCACGAATTTCACGAATTTGTTCGACGCTATTGTTGCTCGCACCATCGATTTCAAACACATCCACCGAGGTGCCCGAGATGATTTGCTGACAAGACGGACACTCACCGCAAGGTGAAACAGTCGGACCGATTTTGCAGTTGAGAGATTTAGCGAGAATACGCGCGCAGGATGTTTTCCCGATGCCCCGAGAGCCCGTAAAGAGAAGCGCATGCGCGACCCGGTTGAGCTCGATGGCGTTCTTGAGCGTCTGCGTGACGTGACCCTGACCGACCACCTCATCGAAGTGAGTTGGACGCCATTTGCGAGCAAGTACGAGATACGACATCTAGGCACCCATTAACTGCGAATGAAGGCAAAAGTCGATGACCGAAGCCCGGTACCCTGGAGGGGCCACTACCGTTGCTGCCTTCCGGCCCTGGCGGAGTTCATGGTCTCCAGTCACCAGGCCCGGTCATCATAAGAGCCGTCATACCACAGCTCGAGAGCGGAGAGAGAGGGATTCGAACCCTCGGTACCCTTTTGGGGCACACACGCTTTCCAAGCGTGCGCCTTCAGCCGCTCGGCCACCTCTCCACAAAACGTATCCAGACGGATACAGCAGTATACAGCGGAGAGGGTGGGATTCGAACCCACGGTAGGGGTTGCCTACACTTGATTTCGAGTCAAGCGCCTTCGTCCACTCGGCCACCTCTCCGTATTTTCGCCTTTTCGGCTTCTTTTTCAATCCGACGTCGGCGAAAAAACTCACTGAGCAATCGACTGCAATCATCCGCCAGAACACCGGAGGTGACGGTCAGTCGATGATTGAGTCTGGGATCGGTTACGATCTGATAAAGGGAATCGACCGCGCCAGCTTTGGGATCTGTGCAGCCAAAAACAAGGCGGCTGACACGTGCATTAACCAGAGCACCTGCGCACATGCAGCAAGGCTCGAGCGTCACATACAAAGTGGCATCTAAGATTCGCCACAGCCCTAGGTGCTGACTCGCTTCCCTCAGCGCGACAATCTCGGCGTGCGCCGTCGGGTCTCCCGAACTCTCGCGAAGGTTAAACCCACGCCCGATGATTTTGTCGTTTTTGACAACAATCGCGCCGACCGGCACTTCACCCGATTCAGCGGCTTGCTGTGCCAATCGTATGCACTCTCGCATCCAATCTTCATCGGTTGGTGAGTCAAGCATAACGTCCTTAAAAAAAGAAACCCGGCGCCGGTCATTCCGACGCCGGGTTAGAGCGCACTCGGCAGGATTCGAACCTGCGACCCTCGGTTCCGTAGACCGATGCTCTATCCAGCTGAGCTACGAGTGCAAGAACTGGCGGAGAGAGAGGGATTCGAACCCTCGATGAGCTTTTGGCCCATACTCCCTTAGCAGGGGAGCGCCTTCAGCCGCTCGGCCACCTCTCCAAGATACCAAATTGGGTTTTTTCCAACCCCATCTGAGACTCAATGAGTCTGAAAATTTCAACGAACCAGTTGCGCGAGAAAGTTGCGGAGGAGGTAGGATTCGAACCCACGGAAGGAATTACCCCTCAACGGTTTTCAAGACCGCCGCCTTAAACCACTCGACCACTCCTCCGTAACGAGGCAGCAAACTCGCGGACAAGTGTTATAGTGAGGGGTCTTCGGACCGTCAAGAACAAAGTGAATCACCACCAGGTCGCAATGCGATCTAATTCCCTATTTTGATGCAACTAAAGCCGTCATTCCCCCCATGTAAGGCTGTAGCACTTCGGGGATAGCGACCGTACCGTCTTCTCTTTGAAAATTTTCAAGAATGGCGACCACGGTTCGACCAACGGCCAAGCCCGAACCATTAATGGTGTGTACGAGCTGAGGTTTTTTCTCATCGACGGCTCGATAACGGATCGCTGCTCGTCGCGCTTGAAAGTCACCAAAGTTGGAACACGAACTGATTTCGCGATAAGCCTCTTGGCTTGGCAGCCATACTTCCAAATCAAAGGTCTGCCGCGCACTAAACCCTAAGTCCCCAGCGCACAAGTTAACCCGTCGATAATGGAGCCCGAGTGCACGAAGTATTTCTTCAGCGTGGCTCGTCAGCGACTCAAGCGCAGCATCGCTTAATTCGGGCTCGACAAACTGAACGAGCTCCACTTTTTGAAATTGGTGCTGCCTGATCAAACCTCTCGTGTCTCGCCCATACGCACCCGCTTCGCGTCGAAAACACGGCGTGAAAGCAGTGTACCTAATTGGCAGCTCCGCCGCTTCGAGGATCTCATCACGATGGATATTGGTGAGCGGAACCTCCGCCGTTGGGATCAAGACCAGTTCGTCTTTCTCCAGGACGTAAGCATCATCGGCAAATTTGGGAAACTGACCCGTTCCGAACATCGCACGGGGATGAACAAGATAAGGCGGTAAAACCTCGATATAGCCATGTTTATCAGTGTGCTGATCAAGCATGTACGAGATCAACGCCCGCTCGAGTCGTGCGAGTGCTCCGCGATAGACAGCAAAACGGGCCCCGCTGATTTTAGCGGCAGCCTCGAAGTCAAGCAGTCCAAGGTCGCCAGCCACATCCCAGTGAGGTCGCGGCTCAAAATCGAACGCTGGCTTCTGCCCCCACTCATGCACAACCTCATTAGATGACTCATCTGACCCATCTGGGACGGCCTCATGCGGCGCATTCGGAATGGTCAGAAGTACCGCGTTAAGCTCTTGTTCAACCACCTTGAGCTGCTCGGTGACCTCTTTAATGCGTTTGGCGACATCTCTCATTTGATCACGAAATTCGGCAAACTCGGGCCCGCTCTTATCCGCTGTTCGCATGCCCTTTTCGGCAACGCTTTTGGAATGACGCAACTCATCTGATTCAACAATGAGCGCCCTGCGGTTCGCATCGAGTCCGAGAAGACCAGACAAGATATCGTGCTGACCCCTCGACGCAAGCACCTGTTCGTAGTGTTCCGGACGTTTGCGAATATCTTTTATGTCGAGCATAGCTTTCTCGCGTTTTCTATGACCTGACCGTGTCTACGCTGAGTCTAAAGGTTACGCAAGAGGTCTCGTGCATCTGCTGCATTATCACCATTTGGCGCCAGCTTTAGATAGGTCTGGCAGTGGCCCCGCGCTCTCGCTTTGTTCTTGTCTTTGACCATGTTGCACAACGTGTAATGAGGCCTCGCGAGAGTTTTGTCTACGGCGACCGCACGTTGCAATAATTTCTGAACGCGACGAAGGTCGAATTTACGTTTTCTGATGCGCGTATAGGCGTTGTTCGAAAATGCCTCACCGAGTTTTGAATTCAGGCGACCCGCGCGCTCAAAATCCGAAATTGCATCGTCCAAGCGGCCCAAGTCGGCACGTATTTTACCTCGGGCCAACCATGCCTCAGCGTCCTTTGGTTGGCATTCAAGAAAACGAGAAAATGAGCTCTCAGCAGTCTTCCACTCCTTGAAATTCTTAGCCATGAGTCGGCCACGGCGTCGATAGACATCGCACAATTCCAACTTCAACTTGGGGTTCTTGTCAGCCGCTTTCGCAACGGTCTCATATTCAGCGCGCGCCGCATCGAGCGACCGAGTGCCGGGTAATGATTCCAGTGCACGGGCCTTCCAGTAGCGCGCCCGCTGATGTTGTTTGTTGCGCTCGAGCACTTTCTGGAACATTTGGACCGCTCTCTCGGTACGTTTCCCTTGAAACGCAATCAGCCCAAGATGGTACAGCGCAGTGACGTCTTTTGGCTCCAGGGTAATCACCTTCCTAAAGGACGCCTCCGCCTTTGCGTTGTCTCCTCGAGCGTATTCCGTCAACGCGGTATATTTCATGATCGACACATTGTTAGGGTCGCGCTTGAGCGCTTTCTCAAAATAGGTGAGCGCCTTATCGTATTGTTTTCTGAGTTGATTGACACGCGCGATTTCAAAATCCAACACACCGTAAAAATCGGTACGCTGCTTGAGGCGCTCAATCTCAACGAGTGCCTCCTTTGGTTTCTCGTTGGCGATTAGAGTCGTCAACAATCCACGTCGAGCGGACAATGAGCCCTGGTCTATCCGCAACGCTCTCCGGTAGTGCTCTTCAGCCTGATTAAAGTGTTCTTGATACCCATCGGAGACCGTCTGAGCAATCTGAACTCTAAGATCGCCTAGGCCAATATGCATGAGTGGCTCCATTGGGAACGCTACAGTTGCTTCTTTCAGGTAGGCAAGCGCCGGGTCTATTTTTGCTTCCTTGACCATCAACTTAGCGATGCGCAACCGCGCAAGACCTGAGTTGGGCTGCATTTTGATCGCTTCGTCGTACGCCTTTCGCCCTTCAACAAAGTCCCTCTTTGATTCATATGTTTCGCCTAATGCAAGCAACACTGACGCGTCCTTCGGATATCTTGTCCGTGCCTCGTTGAGGATCTCGAGAGCCCGGTCATACCGATTCATGTGGACATAGCACTGCGCAATCTTGATCGAAGTCTGAGCACTCTTAGCCCCAGCGCGTTCAAGGGTTCTCAATTGGTTTATGGCATCGTCAAAGCGCCCGCTCTTGATCGCCTCGTCACTCAGCAGCGCCAAGGCTTCAGCGTTCTCAGGCCAAGCTCGAACGGCAGACTGAAGGTCACCCATCGCCGCGTCTTTCTCTTGTGCTGCTAACGCGATACGCGCCCTCAACACGAATGCCCGCGAACGTGCCTGAGCTCGAATACGACTCGTTGGCAGAGTGAGAGCTTGAGTCAATAAGGCAACTGCTCGTTTGCTTTGTCCGCGATGACTTTCGATCGCCGCCAATCCTATGTTGACGTCTGGTGTTCCAGGCGCACGTTTGTACAGCGACTCCATGATTCGTGCGGCCTCATTAACCCGACCAAGCCTGAGGGCCAAAAGCCCCGCATGCTTTTGCGCCGACACTTGGTTTGCATCGGCCTTGTAAGCGCGCTTGAAGGCCTTGAACGCGCCCTCAAATGCCTTTGACTTCAACCGCACATGGCCGAGCAGCGTATTCACAACAGCAGAGTTCTTATTTTTTCGTGCAGCCTGTTCGATATCCTGACCAACCTTGTCGTCAGCGTTGACCAAGCGTGTGGCAAGCAATGCGGCCTGAATGTCTGTCTGGGCGGATTTCGGGTCAAGCTTTTTTGCCTGGTCTGCGGCAGCTTGAACCCATTGAACGTTCTCAGGATAGTCGAGCGCTCCCAGAGAGTACAATAACACCAATTTCGCCCTATCCTCGGCAGACAATGTATCTTGGCGATTCTCTAACTTCGCAATCTGGGCCCGGTAACCCGCAACTTCCGCTAGCGTAACGGTGCTGGTATCTTCGGCGATGCGATCGTCGGACCGCTCTACCGTGTCGGTCTTCGGGTCAACCTCAGGTTGCCCAACTGGCGTTCTTGTGCCGTCCAGTACTGGTTGTTTGTTGTCGGCGGTTTGCTTTTCCACCTTCCCCTGCTCGACCTTCGTTCTCTTGGGCTTTGGCCTAGGCTGCGGCTTAGACCGGGCTGACGTTTGAGCCAGCTTCTCTTGCTCAAATGGACCCACTTGAAGCAGCATCATCGCGGCGACACCACCACCCCCGAGAACAAGGGTGATCATCGCTGCCCACAAAACTGGTCTGCCACCGCGCTTTTGTTTTTGAGCTGCAGCCGCGGCTGGCGGCGCCGGCACAGATGGTGCCACGGGCTCAGCAACCGGCACGCCCTCCGCGCTTTCGGCTTCGGGCTCGCCTGCATGTTCTGGAGCAAGCAATCGCTCATTGCCAGCATACTCGGGTGTCGTCGACGGCGCCTGAGCACTTTTCGGGCTCGGCAGGTCGACCAAGTCCTGAAATGGGTCAATGGGCGCCCTCGGTGCGGGGAGATCGTCTAAATCCAAGCCACCGGCATCCACCTTGGGGGCGGGCAAGTCATCCAAATCATCAAACAGATCTTTGAGCGGGCCGGCTGATTTCGGGTTGTCGGTTATCGGTTGCTTGATGCCGAAACTGAAGTCAAACTCGTCGAGACTGTCGTCAACGGATTCAGCCGAGTCTGGCTGCGATAAGGGCACTGGCGGCGGCGGTGGTGGCGGTGGCGTCAAACCAAAACCAATATCTGGCCCTGAAGACTGTGGTTCGGACAAGTCTATCTCCAAACCAAACTCCGCGGGTTCATCGACGAACTCGATCTCACCGGAGACATCAAAATCATCACCGAGATCTAGCGGTGGCGGTGGTGGTGGTGCGATCGACTGCTCTTCAGGCCGACGGTTCGACGCATCATCGCCATCGCCAACAGACGACGTTGTTCCATTGCCGAAAGCTTTGAAGCTATGACGGCACGACGGGCACCTGATCAGGAGCCCATCCTCCGGAATTTTATCTTGACTCATGCGGTAATCAGCACCGCAATTCGGACACACGATTTTCATCGCTTCCCCTCATGCCTCACGAAAGAAATGCCATCACAACGTTGATGCTTGCGGTCATCTCGACCCTCGCATCGGCAACGGCTACACACCTTCGCTCGGCGCACAGATTTTCCTGACTTGAAATCATCCTAAACTGAACATGCCAAAATGGGCAATTAAGTGTGTGCAATAGTTAGACGATTGGTGCTTCCAACACACCACATCAACCGACCAACGAGAGCCACTACGACAGGTCAAGCATGACCATAAGCGAGTCTGAATCCGCGAAATACGCCGCGTGGAATAGACGTTTCGTGTCACTTGATTATGATGCAGATAATTGGCAGATACCGTGCAGCGAGACGAAAGGATGGTGCCGTGGTCAGGCGGCCAGCAAAAAAGAAACGTAAGTCGGTCGCGGCCAAGCAACGCCGGGACCGAAGCGTCTTCTATCGAGCAAAGCAGGCATTTTTTGTTCTCTTCGCTTTGGTCAGCTTGGCGTGCGCAGGCCTCGTCGGAACGTACCTCTACTTTGGGCATGGGCTGCCTGATTACAAGAGCCTTGAGGACTATCAGCCACCACAAATAACGAGAGTCTTTGCTCGAGATGGCAGCGTGATCGGTAGTTTTCACACGGAGCGCAGAACGCTCATCGGCCGAGCGGATATTCCAGATGTACTGGTGCAAGCCATCCTGTCTGCGGAGGACGCCGACTTTTATTCACATGAAGGCCTCGATTACATGGGGATGGCACGCGCGGCTTACAACAGCATCAGGGCCGGTCGAGTGACCGGCAGCGGTAGTACGATCACCCAACAGACGGTCAAGAATTTACTTTTGACGCCGGCAAGAACGGTGCGGCGGAAAGTCCGCGAGTTGATCCTGGCGAAACGCCTAGAACAGCACCTGACCAAAGACGATATCCTGACGATCTATCTTAACGCGATTTATCTTGGCCACGGTCGTCATGGCGTACAGGAGGCGGCGCGCTACTACTTCGGTTGCGACGCAAGCGCCCTCGATCTTAATCAGTCAGCAACACTCGCTGGCCTTATCCAGTCGCCTGAACGAATCTCACCATTCAAGCATCCCGAACGAGCGAAACAGCGACGTCGCTACGTCCTGAATCAAATGAAGAGAAATGGCTACATTACAGAAGATATCGTGTTGAGCACCGATAAGCTCGAATTCGGTTTGAGAGACCGCCGTATATCGTCAAGAAACGAGTTTGGCTGGGTTGTTGATGAAGTCTACAAGCGACTCAAACAGACCCTTCCAACCGAACTTATCAAGAGCGGCGGGCTGCAAATTCACACCACCATCGACCCAATTCGACAGCGCAGTGCCATCGCTGCGCTAAAGGATGGCCTAACGAAGCTGGACAAGCGACAGAAGTTCGGGCGCCCCGTTGGCCATATCTCCAAGAAGCGGCTGAAGAGGTGGAGAGCGAAACAAACGAAGAAGTACGCCAATAAGAGACTGAAAGCAGGCACAACTCTGCTGGGGCGGGTGCAAGCAATGAGCGCAGAGAAGTTGACCATTGATTTTGGATTCACGCGCACGCCAATACCAACGAAACGCCTCGAGCGTAGATATGGGGGCGAGTTGAGTTCAACATTGAAAGTCGGCGATCTCCTCAACTTCAAACTCGCGCAGACAAAAAACGCCGCTGACACCAAGGTCAAGCTTAGAGATGCAGAGTTGCCAGAGGGTGCCATCCTCGTCGTCGACAATCGCACTCGGGGCATCCTCGCGATGGTGGGGGGTTGGGATTACCAGTCATCAAAATTCAACCGCGCGCTTCATGCCAAGCGCCAGCCTGGCAGCGCATTCAAACCATTTGTCTGGGGTGCCGCCATCGACTCAAAAAAGTTTACGCCCGCATCAATGTTAATCGATGCCCCGGAAACGCTTCGACTGTACCAAGGACGCTACTGGCAGCCTAAGAATTACACGCGTAAATTCAAAGGTCAGATCAATCTCAGGGAGGCTCTCGCTCAATCCGTCAACTCCATCTCCGTTAACTTAGCGGAGAGCGTGGGTGTGGACGCCGTACATCGCTTCGCATCGCAGGCAGGGATTCGCTCTAAACTAAACACGGGCCTGTCCATGTCTCTAGGATCGAGCGAGCTGACCATGCAAGAGCTGACAAACGCTTATGCCACAATCGCAAGCGCCGGCATGCGAAAACCATCACGGTTAATCGACCGGGTTATGCGTCAAGGCAGCGATATGTGGAAAGCAGCACCACAGCCAGAAGACACCATTAACCCGGCGGTCGCGTTTATCGTCAGAGACCTCATGCGGACTGTGGTCACAGACGGCAGCGGGAGCGGATTGAAGGGTTTTGTACGTCCAGTTGTTGGTAAAACCGGTACGACGAATGCCGCACGTGATACGTGGTTTGTAGGCTCATTACCAGATACGTCATTTGCCGCTTGGGTTGGTTTTGATAATGGTCGCTCACTCGGAAAGAAGGAATCTGGTGGGCGTACCGCTGTACCAATCGTTCGGGCATACCTCGAGAAAGCAGAGTCAAATGGCGCCGATTGGAAGCCTTGGCCGGAGGAGATTACAGCGGTTGACATCGTCACGGATGGACGTTTGGCACCCGAAGGTGCGGAAGAAAGCCGACGCGAGTTCTTTTTGGCAGGTACTGAGCCCACTGAAGTCGCCCCGGCTGCCGGCGAACAAGATGAGCGTGGTTTTCTTTCTGCTCATGAGCTGCCACCGGAGGCAGGAAACCTGAAGATCGACCCGGTCGAAGGTGCGCCGACAGAGATCCAAGACGATCCGGGTGACACACCGGAACTCTCGCCACTCGGCGCTCGACTTGGCGGCGAGGTCGAACTCGATTTGTCACCAATCGCGTCGAAAGATGAAGCTCAAAAGGGAGCAGCAACGCCTATCAAAGTAGAAACGCCAACCGATGATCCAGAAGACCGCCCAGCGGTCGAAGAGAAGTCTCAGCCCGACGATGAGCCCGACGACGAAGATAAGCCACGTTAGCGAATCCAATTTATATGCATGTAGATATTGGTCGTAGACAGCACGTAGGTCTTACGACACACTGACCGAGTGACGACATCCGCGGCAACAAGCCCATCAGTTTTGGAGGCATCGTGTGAGTGAGCGAGAGTCAACTGCGAGAGATTATTTTGTTCACGAGAGTGCTGTGGTGGAGGGCGATGTCACCATTGGTAAAGACACGAAGATCTGGCATTTCAGTAAGCTCTTGGGCCCACTTACGATCGGAGACCGCTGTAGCCTTGGCCAAAATGTGGTCATCGAGAAAAACGTGACGTTGGGTAACAACGTCAAGATTCAGAATAATGTATCTGTATATTCCGGCGTCGTACTGGAAGACGATGTTTTCTGTGGCCCATCAATGGTTTTTACGAATGTTGGAACGCCCCGCAGCGCGTACCCACGACGAGGGCAGTACCAGGTAACGCGCGTCAAACGTGGCGCTTCGATCGGCGCAAATGCAACGGTCATTTGCGGTAATACTTTGGGTGAATACTGCCTCATCGGCGCCGGCGCCGTTGTCACGAAAGACGTGCCAAATTACGGACTCGTCTATGGCAACCCTGGTCGATTGATGGGCTGGGCCTGTTTTTGTGGAGAGAGACTCGATATGGGTATTGATCCCGACATCGATGAAACGTGCACATGCACCGAGTGTGGTCGAGCCTATAGCAAGGCTGGGTTGACCGTGACCATTCAGACTCAGACTGCCGACTCATGACGAGAATGAAGCGGATATGAGCAGATTATTCACCCTACTAGGTAAGCTTGGCCGCCGAGCACATTCAGTCGCTATGAAGCAGCCCTCAGTGAAGCGTCGCGTGGAACACGTCACGGCACGTTGGCGTGAGTCGAGGGACAATGCGGAAGAGTGGCTTGAAAGCTTAGAAGATGAGCTCTGGCAGTGGGTTCGGCGTCTCCAAGAAGAGGCCAATCGCGCGCATACACATGTCGAGCGCGCTACGAATGCAGCAAGCTACTATAAAACCCTTGGGCTCAAACCTGGCGCGGGTCCCGATGAAGTCAAAAAAGCCTGGAGACGTGCGATGCTAGAAAATCATCCAGACCGCTTCGCACACGACCCAATCGCCGAAGCTGCTGCACATCGTCGTAGCCAAGAACTTAATCTTGCCTACACGGAGCTCAGCGCGCTCCTCAGTGGCCGTGGTGGTGACCGCCGGCGGTAATCTTAGCGCCGATAATTTGGTCAAAGCTATCAATCGCAGACAGCTCAAAGTGCTCAAGGTGAAAATCAGTCCGACTGACGACCTCAATGGTGCGGCCCAGACGTTGCTCTATCTCTGATAGAAGCAATTGCTCTTCGTCTTGAAGACAGTCTGAAACACGTGGGTGCACCGCAACTCGAATCTTATCTGTTCGCATGGCGCCTGCCTCCCGCAGCAAAGTACGATACACCTCGTGGGCAACCGTAATGCGACTCTTTAAGTGACCCACGCCGTCGCAATAGAAACACTGCTCTGAGACGGAGCGAAGTAACGACTCACGCACCCGTTTTCGGGTCATCTCAACGAGACCGAGTTCGCTAATCTTGAGAATATTGGTTCTCGCTCGATCTTTCTGTAGGGCGAGTTCTAGCTCCGAATAAACCTGATTTCGATTCACGGGCGACTCCATATCGATGAAGTCGATCACAACGATACCACCGATGTTCCTCAGACGGATTTGTCGAACCACCTCCGTGACAGCTTCGACATTGGTCTTGAGGATTGTCTCCGCTAGGTTTCGCTTGCCAACGAAACGGCCCGTGTTCACGTCGATTGCGGTCAGTGCTTCTGCTTGGTCGATCACGAGATAGCCGCCGCTGGGCAGCCACACTTTGCGAGAGAGTGCTCGATTGAGCTCAATCTCAACACCGTAAAAGTCAAAGATGGGCCCATCTCCCTCGTATTGAACGACGCGCGGGGCATATCTGGGCATGAATCGGCGCATGAAATCGAGCAGACGCGCAAACTCCACCTCGTCATCAATCACGATCTCTTTTAGATCTGGCATCACAAGGTCTCGCGCAGAACGAAGCAGAAGATCGAGATCATCGTACAATGTCACTGGTGCAGCCATCGTCTCCATTCTGTTAACGATGTCGTTCCAGACCTGACTGAGAAACTCAACGTCAGCCCCGAGCTCTTCCAAACTACGCCCTTCGGCTGCCGTTCGAGCGACAAAGCCGCCCCCCTGCGGCACAATCGCCTCGAGCGCTTCTTTGAGCCGCCGCCTTTCCGCCTCGTCCGATATACGCCGACTGATACCCACATGCTCTACGGTTGGCATGTAAACAAGATGCCGGCCTGCGATGCTCACATTTCGTGTCACCCGAGCGCCTTTGGTCCCGAGGGGTTCTTTAGAGACCTGGACCATGATCTCCTGACCTTCATGCAGCAAAGTCTGAATCGGCGGGTGAAAACTCTCGCTTCGCGTTTCGGACATACTGTTGGAGGCGCTGCGACTGCGCCTCGAATCGGTCACATCCGCAACATAGAGGAAAGCTGCACGCTCTAAGCCAATGTCGACGAAAGCAGCTTGCATACCCGGCAGAACCCGTGTCACGCGGCCTTTGTAGATGTTGCCGAGCAGCCCCTTATTCTTGCGTCGTTCGATCATCAATTCGACAACGCGGCCTTCCTCCATGACGCCGATACGGGTCTCATGAGGTGTACAATTGATTACGAGTGAATTTGTCATAAACCTATGTTGAACGAACTACGCCCGTCTTCCAAGAATCCCGTGACGAAATCTCGAAACTATACCACGCGTGTATCCAAGGCACGATGACGCAAAGACCGCTGAACGGCCACGATAGAGTCTTAATGACCGACCGTTACGACTCCTGGCGACCAATCGACCGAGGATCTCTGCACGGTCTACCCAACCATCTGAATTCGGCAAAGCATCACCGCGAAGAAGGAAACGACCATTGCGTGGGCCAGCCACCAATCGATGCAGGGGCCCAACTGCTGAAAGGGACGCGAGCACCACATCTCCGATGGCGAGCCCATCTAAACTTGGATCGATACAAACTGTGTCTCCATCCATGATGAATGGCCACATGGAACGACCGCGGGCGACAAAATGAACGCGCTCGCCTTGTTCGAGTAATTCCGTGATCAGCTCCGCGCCAAGATCCACATCAAGTCGAGCGGTCATCCTTTGCCTGGCTCATGAATTTGGACCAACTGTGGATATAGGCGGTCACCAGGCGTCGATAAACCACTTCTTCGAGCGGCCCACTGGCGCTTTGCGAAAGTGGTATGGCTCAGCACGTCGACGGCAGCCTGAGAACCTGGAGCCGGAATATCTGCTCCTGAACGATTGAGCGTCTCAAGATGTTCAAACGCGGTCATTGTCAGGTGTGTCCGCTCACACACATATCCACTGCGCCGACCCGGCTCACCCGTCTCTGCATGAGAAATACCAGGACAGTAGTGACATTTGCCTCGGAAACTGCAGCCGCCGCAATCATCTTCATAGCTCGCCCGCGTGATCTCACGTTGACGATGCGCTGCCGGGCTTTCCCTCCAGAGGGTCTTGAAGCTCTTCTTGCGCAGGTCACCGATGGGGTCTCGCCAATTCAAGCAGGGATACAAAATGCCATCGGGCGCCACATAGGCCATTGCTGTACCTGCTCCGCAGGTGCGCGCTGTGGACGAAGCGTCGGGCATATTGACCCAGTGTGTGAGCTGGTCTCTACGTGACTCGATCTGGTGCATCATCGCGAGTACTCGCTCTTCCGTATGCACGCCAATGGAACATAGACCGAAATCACTCTGATCATCGGGCACAATATGCGCGTCGAGTTCCCACGAAGCGCCAATCGACTCAGCGAGCGGACCCACGGTTGTGTAACATTGCCTGTTTTGCGTCATCACGGGCGTCTTGAAGTTCACGGCAACGTTGCGCGCTACCAACCGCTTTGCCGCAGCGAGTGTTTTCTTGTGGCTACCCTCAATGAGAGTGACTGCATCGTGAGCTTCGGCATTCTCGGAGTAGACCGACAGGCTGACCCGCGCCACACCAATCTCGGCGAGCTGATCGGCGAGCTCGTCATCGATGAAGTTCCCATGGGTGTTGATCCGGACATCAAAATCTCTGGCACGCGCAGCCCGCATGATGTCGATGGCATCAGGCCTTAGAAAGGGGTCACCACCACTGAACAAAATCGACAGCGTGCCGGCTTCGACGAGCTGGTCGAGTAACCCAACACTTTCTTCATAATCCAACTCAGCTTTTCTGCGATCGGTCAGATAGCAGTGCACGCATTTGTGGTCACAGCGCCATGTCAAATCCCAATGCACAGTGAATGGGATGATATTGTCGATGGCAGCCTTTACGAAGCCTGCCCAATCTGACTGAGCATCAAAGGTGCCCATGATCCCTCCTTAGGAAAAGAAACGCTCATACACTCCACGCGACTCACCACATCGGTCACAAGTTCGAGGAGTTCAGACGCACTATTTAACTGGTCACCGTAGACCACAACCGAGCGCATCAGCCAAACCACCATCTCGATTCGGTCCGACCGAGAACCACTCGCCTTTTCGGCCTGAATCAATCGAATGACACCACCGAGCGGCGCGCTGTTTACCGCCAGGGGTCGGTCACGCCCATCACTCCAAAAAGGCGTCCCCCACAAGGTATAGCCTGCATCATCGGGCATCAATATGACGCGTTCATCACTGAGTATGCGCTCGAAGCCACCATACGAAGCTGTTGTTTTACCCGTCCCAGACGGACCCGGCATTAACCATCCAACCCCATCGAGGACGCCACAAGATGCATGAATCAAGAGCCCGCCCATTTCGCGCACGGCCACATGAAGACTGAGCTCTAGGCACGCGAGAAAGGCAGCCAAAATATCATCGGCATGCGCATAGGCGACGTCGCCGTCATAATGAAAAGTGAAATCATGACGTCGATAAGCAAACATCGACTCTGACTGAAAGATGCTGTCCTCATCGACAAAGCACAACTCAATTCGGTGCTGGACAACACGTGGATTCAAGAAAGGACCGAATGTTTGCCAATCGACGCTGTGCCTAAAGGAGCCTGTAACAGCAATTGCCACGGGCCCTATGTAAAGACACGTCATCGGTCGTCTTGGTCTATCTATGATTGCATCGAGCACAACGTTGGAAACGCCGGGCTCGCATTACGAGTCGCAGGATTACAAGCCAGCGATTTACGCTCGAAGGCGAGAGAAGACATAAACGCTGGCGCCTCATACGGACGCCGTTCGTCTTGCCGAATGGTCTGGCTCTGTTGCTTGTTCTTCTTGGCCATGAGAAAAAATCCTTTCGGCTATTGGTAAATAATCAGTTGAAGGTTTCCAGCACCCGGTTGCTTAACGAGCGCTCCAAAATCATCGAGCCCATCACCATTTACATCGCCGAGACCAGCAACACTGATCTTTGGCAGGTTGGGTAAGTCTAACACGATGTGCGCAGAGCGGTCGGCTGCACCGTCACCGTCACCAAACCGACCGAGGCCATCGTTATAGAAGACGAAGGCATCGGCGTCGATATCACTGTGTGAGACCACTAAATCTTGAAATCCGTCTCCATCGATGTCGCCCGCATAGTCAAATACGTTGCCAAAAAGACTGCGACTCCGGCCAAAGCAGTCGATTGATTGCTCATTCTCATCAAAGACAACAATTCGCCGATTAATGCCGTCAGAGACGGCAAAATTGCTGAGGCCGGCTGGGTCTCCGTCCAAATCGATACCACCGATGATATGCTCACCGTAGCCATCTGGGTTAGCAGAGCAGACGTGCGCGACAACGCCCGTATCGGCATTCCCCGGGGCATAGGTGATCGAGTCCGGTAGGTTGACCCCACCGTTGAACCGGTAGATGACACTCGGGTTACCCGCGCTGAAGACAATATCGTCCCGTCCATCGCCGCTGATATCGCCGACACCGGTCCCGGCATAGCCGGCCTTTCCATCAGGTACGTTCAACACGATCACACCATCGCTTGTCGCAGCGGGGTCGTCAGCGACAACAATCGAAGCCGGTAGAGCGGGCCAGTCTGCCCGCCCGCTCACCACGAAGGCGGTCGTCGGTGTCGCTGGCGCTGAGATACTGCCGCCGAGGAAAATATCGTCTATGGAAGCCCCATCACCATCGCGCTGATTGAAATTGCCAGCTGGTGCCACAACGCTGAGTAGGCGGCCATCGTTTGCTGTAATGAGGGCATCGGGCGTCGCAATATCGGCACGATTACAGGCAGCCGGACAACCAAAATAGAGGGCGATTGCCGAACCCGCGAATGCATTCCGAACACCGATGACAGCAAGGTCATCGGTACCGTCTCCATTTACGTCACCCACATTGGCACCGCCAAGACCAAAGAAACCTTGGAAAATACTGCCGGGAATTGTCAGTGGCTGAGTGGCGAAGTCGTTACCGAACACGACTGTCGCAGATGAAGCTGCCGCTTGAGAGCCAACGACCAACATGTCAGGGAACCCATCACGGTCGAGGTCACCCGCATTGAGGATGTGAGAGCCTTGATTAAAGAAGGCGCTATCGTCGTAATTACCGAGAATCGGTGCGACATCCACAACCGTCTGATTCAATCTCAAATCCACCGTGACCTGGGCGATTGCGCCCATACGACCCGCATCATCCATCGCGCGAACGGCCAGCTCATGTTGAACATTTTGCTGTAAACCGGCCGCGAGGTTAGGCCCTGGACCGACACCCACGAGGCTCACAACCTCTTGACCGCCTGGCGCGACCGTCGCGGCGACGATGAGCTCACTTGCGGACGCGTTCTGCCACGCCGTCTCGTTATCGATGGGCGTATCGGCTCGTCGAATCGCAAATTGTTGCACGGGTCCGCCTGCAGCGCCATCGTCTCCAGGCGCTGTGAATGTCAGTTCAACATCCGTGCTTCTGGCGTCGTTGATCTGAGCGCTGAGGTCGGCAACGGCGTCAGGAGCGGCCGGATCAGCATTCACTGACCAATCTGCACATGCCGTGTTCCCCGCATCATCAGAGACGCACAGTTGCAAGGTACGCGTACCGGGATCAAGGCTCACATCAGCAAAAGATGCCTGAGTTGGAGATGACCCGTCGAGAACGACTGGAGCACCGATTTGGCCACCATCAACGCGAAGCGTAGCGGTTCGCTCTGTCACCACTGTAGCCTCCGTGACGGACACTTGAATCAACGCTTGCTGGCCAGGTATTGCGGCGTTCGAATCAGTCAAAACCGATGCACCGTCAAGGGGTTGGACGACCGAGAGCACGGGACTCGATAAATCGATAGCCAAAGCCTGGTTTGCCGAATCGAGCGTGTTGCCATCTACAGGACCGACACGCAAACGTACGTTTCGAATACCCTCCACAAAGGTCACCTGAGGAAAAGATACCACGCCACCCGCCGGCACCACACCTTGAGCGGATTCGACACCATCGACGAGCAAGGAAACGGGGGCGCCAATACACGCATTATCGAGCAAGTCGACTTGACCATTAATATCGATGGTTAACTCATTACCACTTCGGATGCCGTCTCCCGCGCCAAGAATCGATGGGTTGCCATCAAAACCCGTGATCGAGCTTGTACACCCTGGGATTTGTAAATCAACGTCAACCGCTTCGGATGCCCCAGCGTTTCCACAGGCGTCCACAGCTGAGACTTCGATAGACTGTTGCCCTGGGGAGATCGTAATTCGAGCAGGTACGAGCGTTTGACCGGCTGCAGGTGCGACCACCGTTCTCGGGGTCGTCTCGGCAGGCGCGCCATTGATCATAAAATCAAGAGTTTGGCCTTCCTCCAATGGCGCAGCCTGGTCAAGCTCTGCGACAACGTCCACCTGAAACCCATTGCCGGAATTGCCATCTGCATCGTCATTCGCTTCGAGAATCGTACCGTCGTTCAGACCTGTGATGGCCAGGTTCGGCGCCACCGTGTCAACGACCACCGCGACCGAGAGCGGTTGGTTCCAATCCGGCATACCATTCACCTCACTGAAACCACTGACGCTACCCACGTTCGCGCATGCATCGGTGACGGTCACTGCCACATTATGGGCACCCTCGGCCAGGTTCTGCGTCGCAAATTCGAGCGCATCGACCTGCACTTGCTCCTGAGCGGCCAAGGCGCCGTCGATCAGGAGATTGGCGGTCACCAGGTCACCGGGCTCCCGACCTGTTGTGATTTGAAAACCATATTGAAGGCCATCCACGCCAGCATCCACGTCTGAGGCTGCGTTCAAACAAGCAGCCTGAACCAGATTGGTCAGTGCGGGTGTCGGTGGGGTTGTGTCGATTTGTACACCAAGAGAGACCAGGTCATCACCATCCCCTGGCAATGCATTCCCTGCCGCGTCACGACCCGAAACCGTGAGTGAGCGCTGGCCTTCACCGAGCTCGATGGTGACTACACCTTGATTATCGACCAGCGCAACGGAGCCGCGTGAGGTTCCATCTTCGGTCAGTAAGCGCACCGTCTGGCCATCTTCCATACCAACGGTCTGGACCTGGACTCGGAAGCGAGCATTGGTGCCCGGCGCACCGGAGTTCTGGCGCTCCATCGCATTGATGCAGCCATCTTGGTTCTCGTCGTTGACGAGCGTAAGACTCGCGACGCTTGGAGATGAACAGTCGACGTTGAGCTCGATGGGTGCCGATTCAATTCGCTCACCAAACACACCAACAAAGGTCACGTTATGGACGCCATCCACCAGACTGACGGGGCAAGCAACCTGGGCGCCGTTGGCAGACGAGCCCGTAATTCGACAAGCACCTGCCAGACCCGACGAGCGTCCATTGCACTGCGCAATGGGGGCAGTCTGACCCACGTCTGTGCAGACAAAAAACTCAGCCCCCTCGGCCAATCCTTGCCCGATAGCAGATAATTCGAACTGACAGCCATCACGGTTTGCGTCGTCGTCCGATTCCACATTGATGAATCCTGCCACTGGCTCAAGAATCCTGGCTTCCTGCGCGTCGGGCGCAATCGCTGCGACTCGACTTGCTGACACATCAAGATTACACCGGTCGCGAACACTCACATCGATTTGGACGTCGCCCAATGGAACGGTCACAGCTGGCAATGAAATGGTCGAGCAATCCTCACCCGCGGGTACAGGGATCGCGAAGGGGCTCCCAGTCACCGGTGGGAATGTTTGCACGTTTAGCGTTTGCCCACCCGCTCCGCATACCTCAAATGTCATGGCGCTTTGGGTACCTGCTGTCGCAGGATCAGCATCTTCAAAAACACCATCGGCTGCAGGCGTCACGATGGACAGTGTTGGACCCACTCGATCGACGACAATTGGATAAACCTCAGGTTCAACAGTCACATCAACCTGTCCGAGGACCTGCCCTGAGACGGATACGTCGTAGTCACCATCTGGAAGGGTGAGCGTGTTGAGGATAACGCCATAGCGCTCACCCCCGCGCGGTTCGAGTGGTATAACAATATCCTCGGCCCCCTCGGTTGAGAGAGTCGCTTGTAATGAGGGCTGGTTGCCGTCTAGGTCCTGCCCAACACCCGCAATATCGACGGCATCGGTCCGTACGCAAGTCGGCGCTTGAGTCGGTGAGAACAGACCGAAGCTGGGTCGCTCAAAAAATGCGCGCCACACCAACTCTCGAGGAACGATCGGGTTGCTCGAGCCTTCTATAACAGCACGGCAGATATACTCTCCTTGCTCCGACTGCTGAAAGCTGACGATCACCGCATCATTTGTCGGGTCTTCATCGAGCAGTGCAGCTCGAGTGACCCGGTCTCCTGGGCCTCGAGCCCGGTCAACAAATACAGGTGTGCCACTCACAGATGCACACTCAACGGTGATCTCGTAATCCACATCTTCTGGTCGAGGGTCGTCGAGTATGAGCGAGACGGGTACCTGCGCGCCGGCCCGCGTCGGATCGGTATCTAGACTGAAGACGAGCAGCGAGCCATCGACAGGCTCAGCGATTTGAACGCTTGGCACAACCGCATCGAGTCGGACATTATATCCGTCTGAAGCGCTTGTCTCGTTGCAAATATCCGTCGCTGTCAATGTCATCTCACCCGCATAGAATTCGCCCCGCTCGACGGAGAGTTCGAAGCTGAAGCGGCCATTATCATCGACTCGTACCGTCTCCGGTGCACCGTCAAGACCTGGTTCAAAGGCCAAGGCGACCGTCGCCCCTGGCGCAACGCCTGTGACATTCCCCTCAAAAGCCCAGTAAAATCGAGCCCCGTCTGCATTCGCGTCAGAAATCAGGCGGGTGTTTAGGCGGTTTGCATTCAAACCGGGTAATTCGAACTGGGGACCCGTGGTTCGTACAGAGAGTGGGTAAGGGCCGACGGTCGTTGGGTCGCTGAGACCATCAGACGCAGACACGACGACCGTGTTCTGTCCATCGCGCAGGGTCACTTGAATCGTCGCTGTCCCATCGGTGGCTTCGACTGTCTGCGAAGGCAAGTTATTGATGGTCACTGACACCTCGGAGCAGTTTGTCTCTGCCGTGAGGGTCGTCTGCAAACCGGGAGCGACCGGATCTTCGTCTGCAGAGGCACCGAGGTCGCACCCGACACCAGACGGCTGCGGCAACACCGTTAAAGCGCACGTGAAGGAACGAATTTGAACTTGCGTGCTCGCCTGGACGGGGTCACCCTCCGACGGCGTTAAGATCGCTGTAATGTTGTAATTACCATTTTGGGTAAAAGGAATTGTGGCATCGAACTCAACGAGGCCTGACTCAGCTTCAACCACCTGTGGCATCGCATCTGCCACGTTGAGCTGAAGAGTACCATCGCCAACGACGTCAACGTTGAGAGACACCTTGATCTGAAGCCCGTTAGATGGGTCACCGTCCGAGTCATCCGCTTCGGTTAACTCAGTACCGCTGATCGGCGATAAAAAGGTGATCGCGTTGGTCATCCCCGAATCGGGCATTGTCGGCAAGCTCGGACCAGATGGGTCGTCACAGCCCGCAACGAGGCCAATCCCAGAAAGCAACGCCAAAGCCATTAGACGCTGTGTTCGTTGAGAATACATGAGTGTGTCTCCGATGATTCAAAGTTGTTTATATGTACTCTCCCACATTAATGGGAGTCATGTCACTGCCCGATTCACGCTAAAACCATGGTGACAGAACGTACTCGCAGTTTCTGTATTTGCTGTGCCCCTCGCCAACAAACCTCATTAACTCATTCCAGTGGCGACCCAGCCCTGACTCAGAGTCGGCTAGAGACGCCATGGGCACTCTACTTAGGTTGCCGGGAAAATCAATCGGATGTGTACTCGATGAGGCCGTGTCCTTCGAGTTGAGTGAGAAAATGTTCCAAATCGCTGCTCGCGACAGCGTCATCGACTTGAAACTCGGCCACGATCGCCTGATTGATTTCATGCGCAGAAAACTTGCGCTCAGCGATCAAGGACCAAATGTAGCTGCCCACGGGGTTAAGGCGCTGCAGTTGGTCGGTCTTAGGGTCGAGGATCAGCGCACACCCATCTACGATGCGCGCTGCGACCCTCTGACTTGGACGGATGATAGTTCGTTCGGTCATGTCGATCTTCTACCATGCCGCGGTGGCGTGGGAAACCTCAGCGGTTCTCAATCTTTGTGGTCAACTCAGGCATGACGTCAAAGAGATCGGCCACGATACCGTAGTCTGCGACCTGAAAAATCGGCGCATCCGGGTCTTTGTTGATGGCAACAATTGTCTTAGACCCCTTCATGCCTGACAGGTGTTGAATCGCGCCGCTGATGCCGACGGCAATATACAAATTGGGCGCGACAACCTTGCCTGTTTGCCCAACTTGCCAGTCGTTTGGAACCCAGCCCTCATCGACAACTGCACGGCTCGCACCGATCGCTGCGCCGAGGTGGTCGGCGAGAGTTTCGATCAACTTGAAGTTGGACGCTTCTTTAAGGCCTCTACCACCTGAGATAACGACATCTGCGTCGGTGAGCGCCGGGCGGTCAGACTTAACGGAATCGATGCCAACATAGGACATTCGAAGAGCGGCCGCGTCGATGTCGGCGCTTAGATTTTGAACAGGGCTTGTGCTCCCTGTCTCAGCCGCAACATCAAAAGCCGTGGTACGCACTGTGAGCACGGTTGTGTCCGTGTTTACCTTTACGTCACCGAGCACCGAACCTGCCCACATGGGCCTTGTATAGGTCAATTGGCCCGCGTCACCATTGATCGCGATAATGTCACTGGCCTGCCCCGCACCCAGTCGTGCCGCCAAACGAGGCGTTGTGTCTTTGCCTTTTGCTGTCGCCGCGGCCAGAACGTATGTCGCGCCAGACGCTTGCACAGCAACCTCAAAAGCCTGCGCGTATGCGGGGGCTGTGTATCCTTCGAGGGCCGCTGATTCGACTTGGTAGACAGTCTCAGCGCCAAACTGGGCGAGCGCTGCTGCTGCGTTGCCCACGTTATGACCAGCGATCGCGATGTCAAATCCGCCACCGACTTTGGCCACAAGTTCTTTGGCGGCTTGAACCGCACTCAAAGAGCCTCGAACGAGCTCACCGCCATCGTGTTCTGCGAGTACAATAATCTTACTCATGCTGATTTCCTTTCAAGCGCCTAAATGACTTTGGCTTCGTTGGTCAGTTTGTCCATCAACTGGTCGACGGAATCGACGATGATCCCTGCCTGCCGCTCCGGTGGCATGGAGAAACCGACGGTCTCGACTTTCAGGTCGCCATCGAGCTCAAGCTCTTCCAGATCGAATACATCGAGCGGTTTACGCTTGGCCTTCATGATGCCCGGTAAGCTCGCATAGCGCGGTTCGTTGAGTCGTAAATCCGTGGTGATGACTGCAGGAAATTGAATACGCACAGTCTCAACGCCACCATCCACCTCACGCATCACGTCAGCGCCATCGAAATCGTCGTTCATTTCGACTTTGTAAGCGAAAGTGGCCTGCGGCCAATTCAAATACTCCGCAAGCAACTGACCAACTTGGTTACTGTCTCCATCGGTTGCTTGCTTCCCGAGAATGACCAAATTAGGTTCCTCATCCTCACAGATCTTGACCAAAATACGAGCGACTAGGTCAGAATCGAGTTCATCCTCTTCGTGCTCGACTAAGATCCCGCGGTCTGCGCCCATCGCGAGGCCTGTGCGTACTTCTTTGGTTGCATCGTCATTCCCGATCGCAACAACAACGATCTCAGGATCATCGGCGTCCTCGGCAATCCGAAGTGCTTCCTCGATCGCGATCTCGCAAAACGGGTTCATCTTATAATCCACGTTGTCAAGGTCGAGACCGCTGCCGTCTTTCTTCAGCGAAATCTTACTGTACGGGTCTGTTACCCGCTTGGCGGTGACGAGTATCTTCAAAGGGTGCTCCTGTTTGATGATGACTCCGACTCAAGGCGAAGCCCAGAGACGAATAGGTTAAAAACTTGTTCCACTGCTTCTTCGAGTGAACATGGCGGGGGAATGTCCTCCCTCGCGCATGCTACCCACATGACCGTGAGTTCATCGAGGGCGCCAAACATCGCGCGCCGATAAACCTTTGGGTCGATATTCGATCTGAATGTGCCATCTTCCACACCCTCTTGCAGTATGGATTCTGCGACACCTAAGTAATCGTAAAATTTCTGAGCGCGGTATTCGCGCACAAACTTGGATGATTGCCGCAACTCGACGGCGAGGACATCGGCCAAAGCGCGATCTCGCTCGACGAGTTCAAGGTGCATTTCGATAAATCGGCGAAGTCGCGCCGCCGTTGTCTCTTCCGCCGCGAGTTCGGTGCGAAGCAGATCGAGGATCGTGTCCATTCGGTCCTCGAAGACGCTGATGAGAAGATCATCTTTGTTCTTGAAATACAGATAGATGGTTCCACCGGCTACACCTGCGGCCTCCGCCACGTCGTTCACACGAGAGTTGAAAAACCCACGCTCGGAGAACACATTTACCGCCGCGTCGATTATTCGACGGCGCTTATCACCTTCTCTCGGCCTTACCAAAACGTCCTCAATTGCTAAATGAATGTTCATTCATTTTTAAATTTTGTAGTGAGACACTCGCTTGATGTCAAGATTACTGAACAGGTCACAAGAAATATTTGGACGTGTGGATAGAATCGATGTCCAAAACCACATCGAGGGGTGTATCATACGGCGCACCGTTCGCGATTCTGGAACTGTATACCCGTGGTAAGCTTCGAACATCTGAACGAACAACAACGCCAAGCTGTTTTTGGAACAGAAGGGCCAGTGTTGGTACTCGCCGGGGCAGGCTCGGGTAAGACACGCGTGATCACCTACCGGATCGCTCATCTGATCCAGGAGGGCGTGAGCCCCAGCGACATTCTGGCCCTCTCATTCACCAACAAGGCCGCGACAGAGATGCGTGAGCGCGTGATAGAGCTCATGGGTTCCCAGGGCAAAGGTACGCATCTGAGCACGTTCCATGCGCTGGGCCTACAGTTTCTCAAGGAGGAGTATGGGGCGGCTGGTCTGAGTGAGAGGTTCACGATTCTCGACGAAGGTGACCAGATCGCTGCAGTCGTCGACCTAATGAACGAGAGTGGCTACAGCGTGGATGAATACGACCCGAAGCTCGTTCACGGTCTCATCAGCCACTACAAGAGCCGATTAGAACGTCCGGATGCAAGACGTGGTGGACTCGAGGGTGCTGTCGCTAAGCTGTCACCTCTCTATGGCAGACGGTTGCGGGCTTTGAACGCTGTGGACTTCGATGACCTCATTGCCTTACCCGTATGGTTACTGGAGACCAACGAAGCCATCGCGTACAAGTGGGCGGGTCGATTTCGATATATGATGGTGGATGAGTATCAGGATACCAACCTCGCTCAGCTGCGCTTATTGAAAGCCCTCGCGAAGCGCTACAAGAATGTTTGCGCGGTGGGTGATGATGACCAATCAATCTATGGCTGGCGCGGTGCTGAAGCGGGTAACATCCTCAAATTCGACCGTCATTTCCCAGGTGCCAAGCTCATCGCGTTGACGCAGAACTATCGTTCGACGAATCGGATCTTGAAGGCTGCAAACCAACTGATCGTGAACAACACAGAGCGACATTCAAAGTCACTCTGGAGCGAGCTCGGTGAGGGTGAAGCGCTGCGCTACCTGGAAGCTAAGGATGGCGACGAAGAATCAAAATGGGTTGCGACCGACATTTTGAGTGCAAAGCGACAATACAAGGCCGAATGGAATGAATTTGCGATTCTCTATCGGACAAATGCGCAAGCACGGGTGCTCGAAGATTCGATTAGAAATCGGGATATTCCGTATAAAATCGTAGGTGGTACTCGGTTCTACGACCGCAAAGAGGTCCGCGATCTACTCGGTTACCTCAGATTCATAAGCAACCCTTGGGATGAGGTGGCGTTACGTCGAATCATCAATTTTCCGGCCCGCGGAATCGGTGACACGACGATTCATCGCGTTGCGGCAGAAGCGAGACGACGCGACGTTCCGTTCTTCCGACTTGTGGAGAAGCCGAGCGATGTACCGAACCTTGGCGCCAAAGCGCGAGACGCGCTGAGCCGATTTAATGATGAGATCGAAGCGTTGCGGCAACGGTTTCGGCAACCGGACGCAGACTTTGGAGATTGCTGCAGAAATCTAATCGAGACCATCGATTTCCGAAATGCGTTTGGTCGAACCGAAAAAAACACCCGCCGGCTGATGATTCGACTCGAGAACCTGGACGAAGTGGCGAGCGCGCTGAGCGGATTTCAGACACGGCACCCGGAGTCTGGGTTAAACGACTTTTTGGCTTTGTTGAGCCTGGACCGAAACAAAGAAGAAAAAGAAGAAGATGACAACGTGGTCTCTCTCATGACCCTCCACAGCTCGAAGGGCCTTGAGTTTAACCATGTCTATCTCGTTGGTTTTGAAGAGGGCTTTGTCCCCCACATAAGAAGCCCGAGCCGAGATAATGGACCCGCTGCCCCCGTGGACATCACAGAAGAGCGTAGGCTGGTTTATGTCGGCCTGACGCGGGCAAAGCGACGTTTGACGCTCACAGGTTCCAAGATGCGCCTTAAATTCGGCCGTATTCTTAATCGAAAGCCCAGTCGTTTCTTGCAGGAGATTCCAGAGGGACTCTTTGCCGGTGGACGCTCTGGAAATGCGCCTGATCTCACGGGTGATGCGCTCGAGGAAAAAGCGAAGAGTGCGTTCGACGAAATGTTCCGAATCGTCGGTGGTGATGACATATCTTAACACTGGGACAGGTCTGAGCAGTCCATTATTGGTAAGAATTCGAGTAAACTCTGTCAGGTTTTCTTTACGCGGAGACCTCACTGATCGCACTATATGGACGCAATGAGTCTCTAATCGAGAAGGGTTTGGGAAAAAATGACACGACACACTCTGCTGCTGGTCGATAGTGATACGCAACACGCGCGTGTAATTGAGGTTTCGCTGAGGAAGTCCGGCTATGAGGTGGTGAGTGCTCGAGACGGTGCTGACGCGCTCGCAAAGATTGAGAGTGCGAGACCGTCGATGATCATCAGCGAAGTCGATATGCCCAACATGTCCGGCCTCGCGCTGTGTGCACAGCTCAAGGCGAGCCAACATGCGAAGATTCCTTTTGTGTTTCTGACCGCAGACAACCGGATCGACTCGAAAGTAAAAGGTCTTGAAGCGGGCGCGGACGATTATCTGATCAGACCGATCTATACGCGCGAACTTGCGGCGCGTGTCTCTCTCATCCTCGAGCGTCAGGCTCGAGAGCAAATGAACGACTCGCAAAGCAATCAGCAATATTTTGGTGATTTGGAGAAGATGAGCGTCATCGACCTCGTGCAGGCGATGAACGACGGACAGAAGACCGGCACGATCAGAATTGAAAGTCGTGTGCACAAGGGCACCATTTGGTTTCGCGAGGGTGTGCTGCTCGATGCAAGCTGTGCAAATTCAAGCGGCGCAGATGCACTCTATCGACTCATGACCTGGGAGAAAGGCCGTTTCGAAATAGATTTCTCAAAACCCATTCGACCGGCTGCCGTCGCTGAATCGAATAAGGTTCTGCTGTTTGAGGGTCTGAAACATCTGGAAGCGTGGTCGGATATCGCACGGCAATTACCGCCATTAGATGCGGTGCTCAATGTTGAATATCGAGAACTCGCAGAGCGTAACGAAGAGCTGACGGAGGGGCAGACAGACCTCATCCGACTCTTCGATGGTGAACGCAGCTGTCGACAAGCGATCTACAATGCAGCATTGCCCGATCTCGCTGCACTCGAAGCGGTGAGTCAGCTCTATTTCGAAGGTCTGATCGCGGTTGCTCAGCCGACGGACCTACAAGCGACCGCGGAGGCTGTACAAGCCTACGAGACGTCTGCACCACCAGCCATGCGACCAAGTGTTGCCGACGCACTTTTGCAGTCGGTTGAGGACTTTACAAGCCAGCCGGGCTCAATCGAACCGATCCAGCAGGCGTCTTCACTCCAAGCGCCGGATCCCGCAGTCGTTGCGGACGCCGACCAAGCAGAGCGATTCGAGCGACTCAAACAACGGCAAGAGTTTATTAGAACTGAAACCGATGCACCGGCTGTTTTGCCCACCGCGGAACAAAGATCTGAAAGCGATTTGTTGGCGGCACCCTCAGTCTCGTTGGATCCTACAGCCAGTGACTCGGCGTCCCAGTTCTCTGACGAAACCTTGATCGATGGCGCCGACAGTCCTTCATTGAAACAAACAGAGCCTCAGCCAAAACCGTCAAATACAGACGCTGAGACGAATGTGGACCAAAGCATCGACACAGACCTCGCGGCGCTGCTCGACACGGCAACGCAAGGTTCCACAGAAACGGTCGAACCAACTTCACCTCTTAAGCAAACATCGGCGTCTGATGTGCAACTTGGCTTAGCACCCGATTCTGAAGCGGATCTGTTTCCTGAGTTTGAGGGCGGCGCCACATTATCTGAGGATGATGAGGAAGGTTTCTTTACATCCGACCTTGGATTTGTCGATGTCGGGGTCGATGGCGAGAGCACTGACCAAACCACCGATGCATTCGCCAATGATGATGAGCCGGCGCCAGGCATACCCAAGCTAGCCATTGCTTTCTTGGTGATCATTCTTGGTGGCGGTGCTGCATTTTTTACCCTTAAAGACACGGTGGACCCACTGACAATTCCAAAGAATTCATTAGATGTCGATTGGGTTAAGACCGCATTGAAGAAAGCCGGCGTGGCTGGGCCGGTTGAACCCATCGAAGCCAATTGGCGTATACCAAGCGAGCCGGAAGGCCTTATTCCAGCACAGGAGCCGGTCAAGAAAGATGCAGGCGTCCCTCAAGATGACTTGGCTGAGAAGCAAGACGTCGCCAAGGCTGACGATGCCGCAGCGAAAACCCCGGAGAAACCCAAAAAAGAGACGACGAAACCGAATCAACAGCCTGAGGCAAACCCTGAGGATGTTATCGAACCAGACGAGAAAAAGCGCAGTAAGGCAAATGCGCTGACGGTCGCGGCCGTCAAGCTCCACAACAAGCGCAACTATGCTAAGGCGGCAAAGACTTTTGAGTCAGCCCTCGCGCTCTCGCCAAACTCTGGTCCAACGCTGGTCGGATATACAAAAACCTTGCTGGAGTTAGATCAAATCAGCAGAGCCCGCGTGTACGCAGAAAAGGCATCTCGTTTGGCACCAAAGAATGCCGAAGTCTTTCTCATTCTGGGCAACGCTCGCCAAGATCTCGGCATGAAGGACAAAGCGATCGAAGCGTATGAGCGCTATCTCAAGTTGGCGCCCAACGGCAAGTTTGCGTCCGAGCTGCGCCAAGTGATTAAGGGCATGAAAGCAGCTCCGAACTAAACGCTGCTGCCTGGAGAAGGAGTTCTGAGAAGATGGCATGTGTGTTGGCGATCGAGAGTAGTTGCGATGAAACCGCTGCTTCAATCGTAGTGGACGGACACCTCGTTCTAAGCGACCCTGTCGCGACGCAGATCGATATACATCGAAAATTTGGTGGTGTGGTCCCCGAACTTGCGAGTAGAAATCACGTGGTTGAGGTCATTCCGGTGATCGAAGAAGCGCTCGAAGCAGCCTCGATGAGTTGGGAGGATTTAGATGCCATCGCCGTGACTCGGGGGCCAGGATTGGTGGGGGCACTCTTGGTCGGGCTCCAAGTCGCTAAGTCACTCGCCTATGCGCATGATCTGCCGCTCATTCCCGTGCATCATCTAGCTGGACACCTCCATGCCGTGTTCCTACATCGTCCAGGTCAGCCACGACCAAAAGGTCCAGCCTATCCGCACATCGCGCTCGCTGTGAGTGGCGGCCATACGGCATTGTATGAAGTACTCGGACCAGACAAGGTCGTACAGAAAGCCAATACCCGCGATGACGCGGCCGGTGAGGCGTTTGACAAGGTCGCGCGGATGCTCGGCCTGGGATATCCGGGTGGCCCAATCATCGAGAAGCTCGCTCGCGGTGGCCGTGAAGACGCTTACAAATTCTCGGTGCCTATTTTTAAAGATGGTGCGCTCGACTTCAGCTTCAGTGGCTTAAAGACGGCCGTACTGACAGCCATCAAGAAGTACGGGTCGGTCGATGAAATACCAGAGGGACAAGACCAGACCGACCTTCTCGCAAGCTTTCAAGCTGCGGCAGTAAAACAGCTCGTTCATCGAACAGTGAGAATGGCGCGCTCAAGCCGAGTGCAAGATGTGGTCTTGTCGGGCGGTGTCGCGTGCAATGGCGCGCTCCGAAACGCAATGCGCGAGGCGCTCGCCGAATATGACATCGAGATGCATGTTCCACCGCCCCGTTGGTGTACAGACAATGCAGCGATGATCGCAGGCGCGGCTGATCACTTAGCTCGCCAAAGACAAGGTCGCGGGCACCACCCCGAAGACCGAATCCTCAATGCCATTGGGTCTTGGCGGCTCGATAGATGATTTTTCATGACCCGAGAGCCGTCCTTAAAGCACACGGACTGTGGACAAAAAAGAGATTCGGCCAGAACTTCCTGGTAATGCCCGAGATACCTGATCGGATCGTCCGAGCAGGTGGCATCCTCGACGGCGACGTCGTGTTCGAAATCGGGGCCGGATGCGGCACACTCACACGCGCGCTTGCGTCCCAAGCAACCCGCCTCATCGCGCTAGAATATGATCGTGATTTGGTTCCAGTGGCCCGTGCAGAACTTGCTTGGGCGAACCACGCCGAAGTCCGAGAGGGTAACGTCTTGGATATGAATTGGGAGTCGTTGAAGAGTGAACTGGGTCAAGCGCCTTTGATTTACGGTAATTTACCATACCATCTCAGCTCTAAGATCATTCTATCACTCATCGCCCAACCCAGTGCCTGGAAGCGTGCCTGTTTCATGCTTCAAAAAGAGTTTGCCCAAAGGCTCTATGCGCGCGTCGGTTCGAGAGAGAGCAGTGCTTTGACCGCTCAATGTGCCCTTTGGTCGACCACAACGCATGCATTCGATGTACCCGCTCATTGCTTTCATCCGGCACCGAAGGTGGAATCGAGCGTCATCACCATGGAGCGGCTTGAGCAGCCGTCAGTTGATGTAAGAGATCCCGCGGTTTTCCGAAGCGTTGTGCGCGCACTCTTCGCACAGCGGCGAAAGATGGCGCGAAAGGCGCTCAAGAGTATCACCGACAGTGTGGATGAACTCCTTGAGAGAGCCGAGCTCGATGGCAAAAGACGTGGTGAGACTTTCACTCTCGAAGAGTTGGCTCAACTCAGTCGAGAGCTGACAGCGATGCGTTCGAACTGACTGACTGTGGCCGATGCTCGTTAAAACGGCCATCCCGTACAAAGGAATAGAGCGACAGCCGTGAACGCCTCGCCAGCTCATGGGCCATACTGCTCGAAGCCCCAACCGAGACGACCGCACGTATGCCTGCCATGAGCGCTTTTTGAACAATCTCAAAGCCAGCTCGGCTACTGACCACAAGAACATGGTCACTGAGCGGCAGGAGTTTTTTTCGGATGGCCTGGCCAATCACTTTATCAACTGCATTATGACGACCGATGTCTTCAGCCGCACAGACGATTTCCCCATGACCCGTAAAGATACCAGCACCGTGAATACCGCCGGTGAGGCCAAAGTTGTCTTGATGCGTTCGTAGGGTAGCCATCATCCCGCTGAGCCGCTTCGTATCGAGTAAAAACCAGTCTAAATAAGGCTCTACGTGATTGAATATTTTGTCGATGCTGGCCTTTCCACATACCCCACAACTCGACGTGACGAATTGGGTACGCTGCGCATCTTCAACTCTCTCCCGCACAGAACCGTAACCCGACGAGAGGTTGGCAAAGATCAGGTTGCCTCGATTAGGATTATTTCGATCAGTGCAGTGACCGATCGCTTCGAGGTCATCGATGTCCTCGATAATGGCCTCGGTCAAAAGAAAACCGCGGACGAGGTCGAGATCATCGGTCGGCGTTCGTCCCGGTGTCCTTAAGACAACGGCAATCGGTCGCGAATTCACACGAATCTCGAGGGGCTCTTCGACGACCAAGAGGTCTTGCTGATATCCTGTTTCCTTTCTCAGCTCGACGCGCGCCAAGCTCGGGTTATCATTCTCCATGCGTTCGTTTTTCACTCTCTTTCTCAAGCATTCTCTTGATCCGCCTTCTCGCCCATTTAGCCGACGGGCCGTCATGGTAGCGTGCGAACAAAATGTACTCGGAGCGTGCAGACTCATAATCTCGTAATGCTTCATAGCACTGCCCCAAATCTAAATGCGCGCTGACATCAGGCCGGGCCACCAGCAAGGCTTCACGAAAAAACTGCCGAGCCTTCGGCGGGTCGCTCTCCCCATAGATGCGACCCAGAGCAGACAGCGTAGTACCTTCATCCGGCTCGATACTCAGCGCCAGTTGAAAAGCTTCGATCGCCTCAGCTCTACGACCCTGCTTGTGCTGTATCCGAGCGAGCAAAGTGATTACTTTCGTGTCGCGTCGATTCAACTTAATACAACGGTTGGCATAGGCCTCCGCAGACTCGAGGTTCTCAAGCCGATATTCACTCAATGCTGACCCGTACAGAGCTTTTGCACTCTTTGGTTGCCGGTCGAGCACATCTCTGAAATGGACCAGAGCGCGCTTATAATGACCTTGATTTTTGTAGAGAAGAGCGAGATTGATTTTTGCGTTCATATCGCCTGGTGTGCGCTCAAGCACCGCTAGATACTCACGCTCCGCGGTTTCAAATTGCCCTAACAACTGAGCGCAGTAGGCAAGCCCGAAGCGATACTTCGGCTCGTCTGGATTCAGTGTCGCTGCGTAGGCCATTCTGCAGCGCGCATAATCACGTTTGACAAGCGCGAGAGCTGCTCGGCCTGCACAATAGTGTAAACGGGCCGAGTCTGGCCATGTGGACAACTGCGGATCGGAATACGCAACCGCGTCGAGATATCGCTCAGCTATGATCAAACTGCGTGTACGCCACACAGAAAGCGATAGCGTGGGTCCAATACACCACTCAAGCGTGCGGATACAAAATGCGAGCAGCGAGCCAGCAAACGCCATTAGCCTTCGCCATTCTCACTGAGTTTGTGTTCGAGTTCAGCGATGGTCTTGGCACGCTCCAAGTCACCACGTTCCACGTACAGCTTTGCCAACTCTCGGTAATGCAGACGCTGTTGACTCCCCAAGTCTACGCAGAGTTGAAGATGGTGAAAATATGATTGGTGATCATCCACCATCTCGCAAAGCGCTGCCCCAACTGTCACAACATGCAAGTAGGTCAACAGGATTTCGTGCGCGACGATCGCGCCCTGATACATCAGATAAGCTTGCGCTGGTCCCTGTGCGGTGAAGCAATATTCGACGATCTTGAGCAATGACGTACTCGACCAAATCGGTGAGCGTTCAATCCAATACTCAACTAACTCAAACGCCTTCTTGGGTTTGTTGAGTTGAAGCCAGATCTCGATAAAGTCGCTGTCCACTTCCTCTTGGCGACTATCGGGTAAATTCGACCGAACCTTGCCTAAAATGTCCTCAGCCGCCTCCACGTCTCTTAGACTCGCATATGCCTGAGCTTGCCCAAGCATCGCCTTGTAGTCGGCGATTGTGGGGTCGCGATACAGACCTGGTGTCGCCACCATCATGGTACTTTGGGCGCGCCCAAACGCAGCTTGTGCCCTGATTCTTTGGTCGCTCTCAAGCGCCGCTCTTCCGATGGAAAACCATAGCTCACCGTACTCAGGACTCAACTTCGCCCACTCAAGACCTTGTTCAACCGCCTCTCTTGCTCGTCCAAGCTTACGAAGGCATTCAATGCTGAACACTTGAGCACTCCGAGCGCAGTCGCAATCTCCAACATCTCGAATGACATCACTCAACATCGCGAGTGACGATTCAAGTTCTCCCTCGACCATCAGGGTCAGGCCGATGCAAAATCGTGTGTGACAGTCCTCAGGCGTCTCCTCATACTGAAGCTCGAGTAGCCGTCGGTTTCGCTCCTGAATTCGAATTTCCTCAGCCTCGGAACGAGCTTCAAACTCCTGCCGAAACCGGATGTCGTCATGGAAAACGTAAGTCTGCCCATCATTCGCCTGAATCTGTTCGAAAATTCGCCCTCGAAAGTGGGGTGTTACATCCCTCTGCCACAGCCGCGGCTCGTAGGCTGTCTCAACAACATTCTCAGCGCCGTCTACAACCTCGATACGAAGACAGTGAATGTCCTGCGCTGCACCAGCTTGTTCAGTGAGAGCTCGAATCTTTGTTAAGGTCTCCGGTGGAACCAATTCGTTATGTTCCACGACCAGGAGCCAATCTGACTGCACAGATTCAATCAATTGATTACGCGCAAACGCAAAATCATCGCGCCACTCCAGCTCGATGAGTCGACAGCCCTGAGGTAGCCTTTGAGGTGTTGTGTGCGCTGAGCGATCCGCGACGACGATAACGAGTTCGTCAACTAAGCGGCTGATAAATGCAAAGGTCGACGGTAAGAAATGTGCCTCCGGCCGTATGAATACGCCCAGTGCTAGGGATTGAGACACCGGCATTAACTGCTTCGGTTTCGACGTCTAGAACCCCGATTACGTCGCGTTTTCGACACGACAGTCGTCAATATCACAGTACTGTTGTCTTCGCCGCCCCTTGAGTTTGCCAACTCCACAAGCGTGCTCGCGACGTTCTTCCGCGGGGTGGACATCACGATCTCGAGAATTTCATCATCTTCAACGTGACCGGTCAGCCCATCGGAGCAAAGCAGAAATTGATCGCCGCGTTTCAGCGGCATCGCTGCTACATCGACACGAACATCACGTTCGAATCCAATACTACGGGTAATGATATTCCGAATCATCGAGTGCTTCGCCTGCTCGGGGGTAATCAACCCGGCCGCGACCTGCTCCTGCACCAGGGAATGGTCCTCGGTGAGTTGATGAATCCGGCCATCGCGAATCAGGTAAGCTCGGCTGTCACCAACATGACCGAACCAAGCCATATCGCCGTGCGCTAGCATCATCGTCACCGTACTGCCCATCCCCCTCAGTCCAGGGTTAACCACAGCCCGGTCGTAGACGGCAGCACAAGTTGCCTTTATGGTTTGAGTCAGCAAACGACCCATGTTGAGGGCACTATGTCCGTCACGATGTTTCACCTCCGCCTCAACGAGAGATTTCAGTAGACGTCTACCGATCGTCTCGACCGTCATTGTGCTCGCAACTTGCCCGCCCGCATGTCCACCCATGCCATCGGCAACGATCCATAAGTTATTCTTCGGAAGAATCAAGTAAGAATCTTCATTCACTTCGCGTCGGCAACCCACGTCCGACAATCCGTGGCCCACGAGCCGATACGCCGGCTGCGTCGTCATGACGCGCGGTAATCTAGATTTTATCTCGGTACGGTTTGTACGGCTCATCGAGGCGTTAACGCTTCCAAATCGGTCTGTCGTCAGCACTATGCTACGTGTGCACAATACCCTGCGGCTCGTATTGACGCAACGTGCGAACGTTCGATCACTTATTCTTCGGTAGAGGGTGCATCAAAAGGCCCCTCAGAGTGCTTTTCTCCATCATAAGAAAGCAAGGTGGGCTGTTCAGCCTTCTGAGTCGCAATGTGAACCGGTCTCTTCCAAAGTTTGTGCAAATTCATCAGCGTCGCTTGGCTGTATGCGACATCCAAATCAACACCGTCATAACGATGCGTCAGCAAAAGCTCTGAACGATTGTTGAAGTTCGCATCCTCGACCTCGATGACGGGCTGCCCCATATTGGTGAGTTGAGTCAGCAGCTTCTTCTTGATCTCACCAAAATCGCGCGACGCGATCTGCCACTCGTTGGCCCGCGGGTTGTGCCCAAATGTAAACAACTGGTGCTCAGCACAAAATTCAGGCGTCAAATATTCATCGAGAAAGGTGATGTCATTATGGTGACGTCGAACTTCAAAAATCTTTTCCAGACCTAGCCCTGTATTCTGATTCCAGTTCGCACGTTCGCGCATGTCGTCGCACTCGTCGTATGCCTTGCCAAATCGACCGGTGTTCCAACGTTCCTCGATGTGTCTGAACAACTCAATACCGAGCTTGTACGGATTGAGACGTCCACGATGCATCACTGTACAACGGCTATGACGGTCGGCATAATCGATCACTTCGGAGCCGTCCATGATGCCACATTTGGTCATCATGTGGGTGTGCCAATAACTCGCCCAACCCTCATTCATGATCTTGGTCATCCCCTGCGGGGCGAAGTAATAGGCCTCATCGCGAATAATACCGATTACATTGCGTTGCCAACGCGTCAATGGCGCTTCTTGCATTAAGAAAAGCATCACATCACGACGTGGTTCACTGGGAAAGCGCGCCTTGCTGTCGCTCTTTGAGCGCTTCTTTTTGCGTTGTTCTTCGATATACTCGTCGGGGTTGACGTATTCATCCATGTACTCTTTGGCTTCAAGCCGCGGCAAGCGGTCGACGTCACCAATGAGTTCATCGGGTAAATCACCCTTGGGCCGCTCATTTTTCTGAGTTGCCTTGGGACGATAAGGCGCATGCAAATCGATCAAGTTCTCGAGAGAAAGGCAAACGTCGATAAATTCTTCAACGACGTTGATCCCGTACAGATCCTGATATCGGCGAACACGGGTTGCATGATTCGCCATCGTGTCCAGCATGCGCCTGTTGGTTCGCCCGAACCAAAAATTGTGCTTGAAAAAATCTGCGTGCCCAAAGACATGCGACATGACCAACTTTTGGTCCACAAACTCATTGCCTTCGAGCAAGTATGCATAGCAAGGGTCATTATTGATCACGAGTTCGTAGATCTTAGACAGCCCATAGGTGTGCGACTTCGATAAACGCTCGTATTCCATTCCAAATCGCCAATGGGGATATCGAGTAGGAAAACCGCCATAGGCGGCAATCTCGCTCATCTTGTCGTAGCTGACCATCTCAAAGCGAGTCTCGAAGAAGTCTAGTCCGAGGCCTGTGGCGATCTTTTCGATCCGCCGGCGCCATGTCTCGAGTTCATCGGGCAAAGGCCTGACTTTGAGATACTGAATCATCGACCTGTCCCTAGGAATTCTTTAATGGACTGCACGATTGCGTCTTTATTCTTAATCTCCGAACACACAAGGCTGCAGGACTCATCATCGACCTTGAAGTTTTCTTTCAAGTCTTTGATGAACTGGCCTGATCCATAGGGGCTTTCCACCTGCCCGTAGCTGAATTGATTGCTCGCTGGCACCAACACATCTTTGAGTATGCTGATGCATGAACGCGTATCGTCTACAGACCAATTGTCGCCGTCGCTGAAGTGAAACGGATAGATATTCCAATCGGCGCTCGGGTAATCATCTTCGAGAATTTGGGCGGCCAATTTATAGGCACTGCTGATCATGGTGCCGCCAGATTCGCGGGTGTGGAAAAAAGTGTGCTCGTCCACTTCCCGGGCAGTGGCGTCATGCACGATGTAGCGTGTCTCAATGCCCTCATATTGGCTCTTTAGCCACGTATTGATCCAGAATGACTCGATGCGCACAATCTCTTTTTGCTCGTCGCCCATAGAGCCAGATACATCCATCATGTAAATGACAACGGCGTTCGATTGTGGACTTTTAACAGTCGACCAGCTGCGATATCGCATGTCGTCTTTGATCGGCAAAATCACAGGGTCTTTCGCGTTATACTGACCCATCGCGATAGACCGCTTGAGCGCCGCTTTATAAGTCCGTTTGAAGTTACGCAGGCTGTTTGGCCCAACAGGCCTTATACCAGTGTATTTATCACGCTCTGTGACGACGGCCTTCTCGCCCTTAGGCTCGATACGCGGTAACTCAAGTTCCTCACCTAGAATTTGCGCGAGTTCGTCTAAAGTGACGTCTACTTCAATCGCCTTCTCGCCCTCACCCTCGCCGGCCTCTCCTTGGCCTGGCTCTTGGTCTCCAGGACCAAGACTATCCCCGGGCTCCCCATCACCCTGGCCGACACCACCACCATCTTGGCTGTTAAAACGAAATCTCGGTAATTCGATTTGGGGAACAGGAATAGACACCTGATCTTTCCCCTGCTTGCCGATCAACTCACCAGACGAGATATATTGGCGGAGATTCTTGCGCACCTTACCGCGTACGATATGCCGAAAACGACTATGGTCTTGTCTGATCCGCATGACCCTTCCCTAGCGACTCATTCGTCGTATTGCGATCCGACTAATCACGCGAGTCACCACGCGCGAAAATCGATGCTACGTAGTTGAGAACATCCGTTGCTGACTCGTCGTTATAACCGAAGTCTCTGATCATACGTTCCTTTACGACCGCGATCTTCTCTTGGGTTTCTTTATCGATGGCATTACTCACCAAACTCGTCAGCTTGATCGTGTCCTTCTGGTCTTCGAACAGTTTCTGCTCGAGCGCTCGATGCAAGCGCTCATTGGTGTCATAGGAGAACGTCTTGCCCTCCACAGCGAGCGCACCGATGTAGTTCATAATCTCACGCCGAAAATCGTCTTTGCGTGATTCAGGAATATCAATTTTGGACTCGATAGAGCGCATTAATCGCTCATCTGGCTCTTCATCTTGGCCAGTGTATGGATTCTTGACCTTCTCTTTCTGCGTATACGCCTTCACGTTATCGATGTAATTTGCAGACAGTCGTTTGATCGCTTGTTCATCGGCGGAAATGGCGCGCTGAACCTCATTTTTCACGATCTCCTCGTATTCTTGCTTCACCACTGCAAGGAGTTCCGTATAACGCTTACGGAGTTCCTCATTGGTGATCAGCGAATTACGACTTAAACCACTCTCGAGTTCGTTCAACACAAGGAACGGATTAATGCTTGTCTCACTTCTCTGACTCACAAGCGCATTACTGATCTTGTCCTGGACGTACCGAGGACTGATGCCGTCCATGCCTTCTCGAACCGTCTCTTTACGGAGCTCCTTGACGTTGTCTTGGGTGAAGCCAGGCAATGTCTTTCCGTCGTAGAGCTTCAACTTCTGCAGAATGCTGAGGTCATGTTTCTTTGGCTCTTCGAGGCGTGTAAGCACTGCCCACATGGCCGCCATGTTTAATGTGTGCGGCGCAATGTGCTTTCCGGCAACCCGACGCGGCGAGAAGTCTTTCTTGTAGATTTTAAGCTCTTCTTTAAGACGCGTAATGTAAGGAATGTCGACCTTGATGGTCCGATCTCGAAGCGCTTCCATGAACTCGTTGTTGAGGAGCTTGCGGTACTCTGCCTCATTGGTGTGCCCAATGATCAATTCGTCAATGTCTGTCTGCGGAAACTTCTTCGGCTTAATCTTATGCTCTTGTGTGGCACCGAGCAGATCGTAGAGGAAGGCGACATCAAGCTTCAGAATCTCGATAAACTCGATGATGCCTCGGTTGGCCACGTTAAACTCGCCATCGAAGTTAAATGCTCTTGGGTCTGAGTCTGAGCCAAAGAGCGCGATCTTCTTGTAGTTGATGTCTCCAGTCAGTTCCGTCGAGTCTTGATTCTTCTCATCTTTGGGCTGGAACGTACCGATACCCACTCGATCCTTTTCGCTCAGCACCAATCGCTTGACCTGAACGTGGTCAACAACCTTCGACCAATCACCATCGTAATGGTTCATCAGCTCGCGGAAGATCAGGCGGCAGGCAGGATTCAAGTCACCTTTGACCTTGAGTGGTTTGTCATCGTTGTGAAGACCGAGGTCGCCGAAGGCCTGAGAACGCCACTGCTCTGGAATCAATCGCAATGGCTCCTCGTTCATCGGGCATCGAAATACGCTCTCGCCACCCGTGATGTGCAAAAGCGAATCGGGTAGGTGCCATTCGTATGTGTAGAGCGCACCTGCAGCCGTCCGGCTGTATTGCTCGAGGCCCTTCTTGAGGAGTCTCGCAATGGTACTTTTGGAGCTACCTACAGGTCCGTGGAGCAAGATGACGCGTTTTTCAGTTCCATAACCAAGCGCTGCGCTTTTGAGCACATTGACCAAACGCATCAGCGGGATATCGAGACCAAAGATAGAGTCGCGCCCATCGCCCATGGGGTCGTCGAAGAAATTGTAGTGAATCAGCTTCTTCTTATTGTCGAGGTAAGTCTCAGACCCATAGGACAAGACCATATCATACACTCGCTGGAACGAGGTCCGCGTCACCGAGGGGTTCTCGCGGACAATATTGAGATAGTCTTCAAAGCCGCCTGACCAATTTAGGTCGGCGAACTCTTCATAATTTTGCAGTTTAGCGATCTGATCGACGAGCTTACCCATGACGACTCCTGGACATCACTGTATGTGTACTGACTACATGGTAACCGTATGGCTGCTCTGGGGCAACTTTCGTCACAAAAAAGGTAAACCACTGAAAAATATAGACAAAAATAGCTGAAACTGTATCTGTATTAAATTTAACACAAAACCGATGGCCGCGAAGTTTGGCGGTCATGTAAAGAAAGTCGATGCTGCCACGCTTGCAACGATTGAACATTGCTGCGTTTATGCCGTATAATCCCAGCGCCAATCTACTCTGACTGACTGAAAACCAATCCAACAGAGCAAAGTATGACAGACTCAAGGCCAAAGAAACCTCAGCCGAAAGACCTACAAACCAGCTTCGCTGCGCGTGCACAGCGCAAAGGGGACGTCGTGACGGGCCGAATCGTCAAGATTACCGACAGCGTTGCGTTTCTTGACTACGGAGCAAGGAGCGAAGGCTATCTCAGACTTGCCGAGCTCAAGGGCGATGATGACCAACTCCTCGTGAACGAAGGCGACACAATCAACGCTGTGATCATCAGCGCACAAGGTGCCGTAGAGTTGAGTTATAAGGCAGCCCAGGCAAATCAAGCGATCGCTAATCTCGGCGTAGCGTTCAAAGCTCAAACGCCCGTCTCTGGGAAAATTACTGGGGTCAATAAGGGTGGATATGAAGTGCGAATCGATGGTGCTCGAGCCTTTTGTCCAGCATCTCAGCTCGCGTTTAGTTTTATTGATGAACCCGCGCGAGAGGTCGGCAACACATACGAGTTCTTGATCACCGAGTTCGATGGTGGCCGAAGCCTTGTGGTGTCGCGGCGCCAGCTACTCGAGCGGCGAAAAGATGAAGCACGCAGTATTATGGGAGACAAACTCAGGGTGGGTGACCGCCTTCAGGGTAAAGTCACCGAGATCAGAAACTTTGGGCTATTCGTCGACCTCGGCGATTCTCTCGAGGGTATGGTTCACGTCAGCGAAATCTCTCATCAGCGCGTACAACACCCAAGCGAGAAGGTGAGCGTGGGCGACGCCATTGAGGTGGAGGTGATCAAGGTCGACGTGGAGAAAGCCCAAATAGGCCTGAGTATGAGGCGTCTAGAATCCGACCCATGGGCAGACTTTGCGCGGGAGCTTGAGGTTGGAAAGACGATGAGTGGCCTGGTATCTCGGATTGAGCAGTTTGGCGCATTCGTGACCCTTGCACCGTCCATTGAGGGACTCTTGCATGTATCGGGCATCTCCGCTGAGCAACGCTTAGACCATCCAAGTGACCTTTTAGAGATTGGGCAAGATATCGAGGTCGTCATTGAAAAGATCGACCTCGACAAGCGACGCATCGGCCTACTCACGCCTGCGGTCGCCGAGAAACGTAAGCCGGTTGAGATCACGGTAGAAGAGGGCCAGCTCATCAAGGGTCCGGTCACTCGAGTTGAACGCTTCGGCGTGTTCATTGAGGTACAGGAAAACCTACAAGGCGTTATCCCCAATGGAGAGATGGCCACCCAGCGCGGTGCAGACCACAGACGCATGTTTCCGCTCGGCACCGTCTTGGAGGCGAAAATTATCGAGATCGATCGAAAGCGCGGACGTATCCGGTTGTCGAGAAAGGCCCTTGAGGAACATGACGAGCAAGAAGCGCTGAAAGCGTATTCGAAATCTCAAGAGACCCCGAACAGCCTGGGGTCCTTTGGAGATCTACTCAAAGATTTCTTGAAGACAGAGTGAGCCTTACGCCGCGGTTTAATGAGCTAAGGACGCCATTCCTCATCTGGTTAGGCGCATGGCTCGCCTGTATCTGTACTCAGACAGCCGCCGCGAAGGTTCACCGGCAAGCCCATCTCATGGGCACCAGCTTCAATATCATCGTCGCCGATGAAGTCGATGAAGCGCTTATTCTGAAAGCCATGAATGAGGCGTTCGGAGAGATCGCTCGCGTTGAGTCACTGATGAGCGAGTGGCAGGCGCGTTCAGAGCTGAGCCGCGTTAACGCAGCCGCGGGTAAAGCCGCAGTCGCGGTCTCTAAAGACACCCTGACAGTGATCGAAACGGCCCTCAAAATCGCGTCGCTCTCGGGCGGTGCTTTCGACCCATCATGGGCGGCGTTGCGCGGCCTCTGGCGATTCGACAAGAAAAAACCAGTGCTCCCAAAGATGACTGAATTGAAGGCTGCATTGGCTCATGTCGACTTCAACCAAGTGGAGGTATCGAGGCGCGCGCGGACCGTTCGTTTAAAGAAGCCCGGGATGGTTCTTGGACTTGGCGGCGTTGCAAAAGGTTATGGCATCGACCGAGCCAAGGATGTTCTCATCGCTGCCGGACTCAAGAACTTCATCGTCGATGGTGGCGGGGATATGTATCTCGCCGGTCAAAAGCCGAGCGGACCGTGGAAAGTAGGTATTCGTCATCCACGTTCCGAGCAGTTGTTTGCAGAAATCGATGTCTCTGAGAAGGCTGTGGTGTCCAGCGGTGATTATGAACGTTACTTCGTGCTGGGCTCAAAGCGTTATCATCACATTATCGACCTGAAAACAGGGCTACCCGCCACCGGTGCCGTCTCGGTCACTGTGCTGGCCGACAAAACCATGTACGCAGATGCTGTGGCCACAGCTGTTTTCGTACTTGGTGCTGAGAGCGGGCTCCAATTAGTTGAGTCGCTGCCAGGGATAGAAGCAATTTTGCTCGCGCCAAACGGGCGGGTATTTACATCAACAGGAATCAAGGGTGGCTTACCGGCTCGTTGGTTGAGCGAGCCCGCGGAGGTGCCCACCTCCAAGTAGTTGAGTGCATGCAGTTTTGATCCGTGCTACTCCACCTACATGGTGAATCAGCGCGCATATATTGTTTTTGCACTTGGGGTTTTGGTCATTCTTTCCTCGAGCTTCTTACCGATCAGTAAGACACGTGTTGCAAGCCATACAATCGATAAAGTCGTCCGTAAGCTCATCGGCGAGATCAAGGGCACGATACCGGCGGGTACACCCATTCGACTCAGCTTTGAATTGGACCCATCCGTCAGAGAATCTACGAGCTCTGAACATCTGCGAACGCTCGTCTTGACAACCCAAACGACGGTCTCGCGAGTGCAAAGACCTCAGTTTGAAGATGTAGACGGGGGTAAGACTCTAAAAATTAGCCTGGAGGCATCGAAAGGTTCGATCGTCGGCCAATTGGCTTGGCGCGATCAGCAATTCTCAAAGACTCAACGGCTGGGCGACTGGCGTTCGCTCCTACCGCCATTAATCGCGCTGCTTATCGCGTTATCCCTAAAACGCATTGTTCTCGCGCTCTCCTGCGCCGTGCTCGGTGGTGCAGCCGTTATGAATGGCAGCCTCTTGACAGCGATGTGGATCGAGTTGAAGGCGTTTTTCGGCGGACTTCTCTCATTGATTGGAGTGAACGTCATTGACCGAAACGGCTATTTGGGTGGTGTGATATCAGATTCGTTTAATCTCCAAATCCTTGGATTCACGCTCGCCCTTGTGGGACTCGTCGCTGTGGTCAATCGAATGGGCGGTACACAGGGATTGGTGAACGCGCTGTCACGATTTGCGAAAGGGCCGAGGAGTGCTCAGGGCGTGACGTGCGCGATGGGCACGGCGATTTTTTTCGATGATTACGCCAACACGGTGGTCGTGGGTACCACTGCACGTTCATTGACCGATCGGTATCGTGTGAGCCGAGAGAAGCTTGCGTATATCGTAGACTCTACCAGCGCACCCGTTGCGGGGATCGCCATTATCTCCACTTGGATCGGATACGAGGTTGGATTGTTTGACGACTTGCTCGGCACACTGAACGGCGTGCCCGGCATGCCATCGAGTGGTTATGAACTGTTCTTCGCCATCCTACCCTTTCGATTTTACTGCATTCTAGCGTTGGTCTTCGTTGTGCTTAACGCAGCGACAGGTCGTGATTATGGACCGATGTACCACGCGGAGAAGCGGGCAAGGAGCGGTGGGTCTCTCGGAGCGATCAAAGCGGATTCAGAGGACCAAGATCAAGACCGATTCGCTCGAGCTGACATCCCGAAACGGGCGCTAAATGCTGTGATTCCAATCGGCTCTGTGCTGCTCTCAATCGTCGCTTGCATCATTTACATCGGTCGGGATGCCGCAAACGCCGACCTCGGTACATTGCTTGGCTGGCAACACGCATTTGAGGCGGCTGCCGATCATATACAGACCATACTACTTGGCTCTGCTCTTCTTGGCAGCGTGATCGCAATTCTACTTGGCGTGGTGCAAAAACTCGTCACCATCGGTGAAGCGTTCAAGGCCTATCGCTCAGGCATGAAAACACTCTCCGAGGCGGCCGCGATTCTGATTCTCGCATGGGCGATTAAGAATGTGTGCGATGACTTAGGCACCGGCCTTGCCCTCGTCGCACTCGTCGGCGATGGATTCCCAAGCATCGCGCTGCCATTCGTCATCTTTGTGCTATCCGGTTTGGTTGCATTCTCGACAGGCTCTTCGTGGGCAACGATGGCGCTTGTGCTGCCCATCGCCGCGCCACTCTCGGCGACGCTTTCAGGAGAGACACTCGTGGTCTTCGCTTGCCTCGCGGCTGTCCTCGACGGGGCGATCTGGGGTGACCACTGTTCTCCGATTTCAGACACGACGATTCTGTCATCAACATCAACAGCGTGCCCTCATCTTGAACACGTTAGAACACAGGTCCCTTATGCGATCACCACAATGATTGCAGCCGGTCTGTTCGGCTACTTTGGTACTGTGTACGGACTCAACCTGCTCGTCTCATACGGACTCGCATCTCTCTCGATCTGGACCGCGCTCATGGTTTTGGGTAAGCGAGCAACGGCGAGCTAAGCATCCTCAACCAGTGCATCTATTGAGTCGAGAACGGAGCGAGCCTTTAGGAGTACTTCTCCCCATTCCGACTGCTCATCGGACAAGTACACAATGGCACCGCCCACACCCAATGTCGTCTGCTGATTCGTCATCACCAGGGTTCGAATGACGATACTCAGGTCAGCCGAGCCCGTGAGTGAAAAGAAACCCAGAGCACCTGAATATGCCCCCCGCGGACCCACCTCAAGTCCATCGATAATATCCATGGTTCTGAGCTTTGGTGCCCCAGTCATGGAGCCTCCAGGAAAACATGACTGGACAACATCAAAGACGTCGATATCAGGTGCCATTTTGGCCGTCACTGTGCTGACGAGTTGGTGGACAGCATAAGACTCAACAGCCATGAGCTTTGGCACAGCGACGCTACCGGTGCGCGCAACACGGCCCAGATCATTGCGCAATAGGTCAACGATCATCAGGTTTTCGGAGCGTTCTTTCTCAGATGAAACGAGCAGCTGTGCCGATGCCGTATCTTCTGCGTCATCCCGATGTCGGGGGGCTGTTCCTTTAATCGGTTTTGTCTCGATCTCTCCATCTCGATCAATCCTCAAGAATCGCTCCGGAGAGACCGAGGCGATCGAACACCAAGGTGTCTTTAAGAAGGCTGCGTAAGGCACCTGATGGCGGGTTCGCATGCATCGATAGAGGGCGAGTGGGTCGTCCACTACGGTACTCTCTAGCTGGGTCGTCAGACAGACCTCGTAACTGTCTCCAAACCGAATATCTTTGAATGCATTGCGGATGCTCTCAATATATTCATCTCTCGAGACCCGAGGTTTGAAGATCAATCGTTCTTTAACCGTGGGCAGCTGTTGCGGAACATAGGCCTTTAACAGTCCTTCAGACGCGTCGAACCATGCTTCTGAGACGGTTTCGTCACCCTCTGGCTGAAGTGCACAGAGGTATACGCGGTTTTCGTGATGATCAAAGACCAAGAAACGGTCGATAAAAAGAAATACAGCGTCTGGAATCGACGATTGGAAGGCGTTTGCTGCACCCATTTCGGCCTTCAACTCGTAGCCTAAATAACCGATGAGTCCACCTTGAAAAGGACAATCTACAGCACTCGAGACCAACGTAAAACGTGACAAAAATCGTCTCAAAGCGGCCAAACAAGGGCCCGGCACTTCCGTCCTGTCCGCGCCACGCTGAATCACCAAGGTGGAACTGGAGATCGAATAGCTCAAGAGCGCAGCGAATGGACCCGATGCAGAGCCCATGTAACTAAACCGAGAGCGCTCGGGGCTCTGAGATGTGCTGTCTAACCAAAACGAATGCTCGTCTTGTGCATACAGCGCCATAAATGCTGCGTCCGCACAGGAGACGCCATTGAGCTCTCGAGAGATGAGGGTGAACGGCTGACCCTCAGCTGCGACGGAGCGCGCTGACTCAGTTTGCTCGACAGACTCAACCTCCGTCGTGACACAAGCATTTGTCGCTAGGCCAATAAAGTTAGCGAACAAGCGTAAACCATATTCGGTCTCGATGGACTCCGGGTGGAACTGTACACCCCAAATCGGCCTGTCGCGATGCTTGAGAGCCATAATTTCGTCTTCGCACCAAGCGACCACCTCAAGGCCATCTGGCAGATGGTCAACGATCAATGAGTGATACCGTATGACCGAGTAGGGACTGGGTATGCCAACAAACAGGGGGTCATCATTGTGCATGATATCACTGGGTCGACCATGCATCGGCTGCGCAGCGAGACCAACCGTACCCCCAAAATGAAGCGCAAGCCCCTGATGGCCCAAACAGACGCCGAGAATTGGACACTTCGCTGCATCGATCACGGCTGAACAAACGCCAAAATCATCGACTCGACCGGGATGCCCGGGCCCGGGTGATAACACGATGGCGTCGTAGTCCTCGAGCCGCAGTGAATCCAATGCAACATCATTTGTTACAACGTGGGGCACGACCGAGCAGAGCTGTGCCAAATACTGATAGATGTTGTAGGTGAATGAATCGTAATTATCGATCAAGAGGACGCGACAATCGGACTTAATCATCGCTTCCCAACCAGTTGATCAATGAAACCTCATCTCGAAAAACGGGTCGTCTGCAATCGAAACCACGCCGAATCACACGCCGCACGTCCGACCACCCATCTTTGACGTAAATGGCGTCTGCAGCTGTGTACAGGCCAGACTCCCGCTCGGGTGCAAGCGGCGCATCGATCAGGAGCAAGGACTTCGGCTCATCAATGTCAAAACGCGTCAGCAAAGATTTAATTTCAACGACCCGCGCCGACGCAGAACCGGGTTCACAACGCCACCAAACGGACGCCGACCGTGGGAATTTTGCGCAAGTCCTCAGCAGATCGACTAGCGCGTCGTCATCTCCCCATGGTGGCATCACCAGAACATTTGTATCGCTCGACTCTTCGAGAACCACTGGACGCGAATCAGGCCTAAACCCCTCTTCGGACCCAAATGGATGCTTGTGAAGATCGGCCTGAAACGCCGAAGCGTAGTGCTTTGACCAGCGCCACTCGAAGTGCTCTTTCGACGTCAAATTGAACTCGATTTGGGGCTGTGAAGACCGTGTGCTTACGCCGTCGGCAACTTGGATAGAGCCGCCTGCGAGCGTCAAGCGACGGGCGTAGTCTAACCACTCCATACCGGGCGCGTCCAAGGTCACATCGAGGCCGCCAATCCGGTCGAGAGCACCACGGGTAAGGACGATGCAGTGACCATCGATAGGATGATTCTCAAGACCAGCCGGCTCAGTCAGACTTACTGTGGCAGCGCTCTGATCCTGACGGCTAGGAATGCAGACTGAGACCGGCGCGTCTAAATCGACCGCCCCCTGCATGCGCGCAAGCCAGCCCGCTGGTACCTCTGTTGTGAAGTGAGCGAGTGCGACAAACTCACCATTTGCCCGAGCAAATCCATCGTTGATTTGTTTCGCTAAACCGAATTGAGCCCGATATTCGCACACCCGTACGTCATCAACATGCTCTACCCATCGGTTAATGGACTCCGCCTCATTGAAGTCCGGCGGCTCGACCATCGCAACAAACTCATGGGGCGACAATGTGCAATCGCGAAATCGTTCAATGCTTGACTTGAGTTCGTCTAAGGTTCTTAAACCATGGATAACGATGGTGGTTCTCCCCTGTTTGGGAACGCGATATCCATGTGGATTAAGCTGTTGATTCTGAACCTCTCGAGCCTTGAGATCGAAGACGGTTTCCTCGTTATAACCCGTATAGAACCGCAGCCGGTCGAGGGGACCCACGGACTCAGCTGCGGTCACATCTACAAAGCTGACGGTGGGCGCGCCGATCGCTTTGGTCCGCTCGCCTTGAGATAAGCGAATACTCAAGTCACGGGCCATCAACTCAGGCAACTCAGCACCTAAGAGACGGTCATCGCTCACGCCAGTACCTCTTGCCACCAGCTGTGACAGAAGCCGGCGCGAATGGCCAAAGAGCTGAGCTGGTTCAGTGAGTTCACCCATGGCGATCTCATGAGCCACGACCTCATCGGTGGACGGATTCAACTCCACCTTCAACGCCATGGCCATGACAACATCACACCCCGCGTCAAACGCCTGAAGCGCAGTTTCTAAGTGACTTGGGGTCCACAAGTAACCGGCCTCAATCCAAGCGACAAAGTCAGCATCAAACCCATGGCTTCGAAGCCACGTTGCATGCGCCTCGGGTAAATGCAGGCGAATGCGTGGATCATCCACCGATGTTTCACCAAAGACATGGATGGTGAGCTTTGAGTGCGTCTGAGCGCAGACAGAACGGACCGCTCTGTCGAAATCAACACCGGTCTCACCGACGACTGCGACCGCGACGTTCCATCCTGCTGAATCAACGAATTCTTTTTGAGGCAGTTCGTAAAACCGCTCCGCTAAACGGCGCCGCATCGACGTCAGGTCTGTCTTTGGGCTTTCGCCGACGAGAGCGCATAGTCTGGCGGTCTGCGACGCCGTATCGTCATCATCAGGTTTCAACCTCGCCGCCAGGCAATAACAATGGAGCGCAGCCTCCAAGTTACCTGCCTGCTCATGCGCAGCCGCACGAAAACGCATGGTATCAAAGGTCTGAAAATGACTGTTGTCGAACTGAACGGCCGCTTGAACAACCCGATCAAGCGACGCGGCTTGCAACCAATGGGGTGCTTGTTCCTTAAATGATTGAAGCGTATTCAGCGTGTTTGTGAGTTCGGCGACCAAGGCATATGGCCGACCCAGCGTATTGGCAGCTGAGTCGAGCACCTGACGTGCCGTCTCAAGCTCACCCAGCGCCATATATGACTGCGCCCTCAGTTCGATGACCTCTGGCCAACATTCGGCAGCATCGAGCGTACCGGCGAATCGTAACACATTGCCGTGATCGCCATAGAGCTGAAGATTCTTCGCAACCCTCAGATGGGCTTGGTCGGTCGCGAGAGCGTCGAAACGCCAATCGTGATTTAGAAAAAGTGTCTTGAGTGGGTGTCGATTCAAGTGACGCCTGATGATCTTAGAATCATAGGTCAAATCGATGAACTCACCCCAAGATGTACCCCCGGAATGCTTCCTGTACCGGTAGACGACCTCATCGACAAAACGAAATGACGCATGAGCGACGATGCGCGTCCAAAGTTCATAATCTTGGGCACGCAAAAACTCTGGGTCGTAGGGACCGGCACCGACAAGTCGATAGATTGAGCGTCGGGTCGCTGTACCTCCGTCGGGCACACATGACCCGTAGAGCTTCGCGCCGATGACGTCTTTATCGCGACCGGTCCAATCGTTTGGGGTGAAGATGTTAAGATCTTGGCCTGTATCGTGGTCAAAGAGCTGAAGCTTACCGTAGATGACATCGACATGTGGCTCGCTACGGAGTATGCCATCGTAGAGCGTCAGCAAGCCCGGGCTGAGGAGGTCATCATCGGCCATCCAGAGCACAAATTCTCCGCGTGCCTCTTGAATCGCGCGGTTGCGCGTCAGTGGACGCCCCTCGTTAACCGACTTGCGGACATAGCGAATCCTCTGGTCTGTGTAGCGACCGACGACATTGGGGGTATCATCGGTTGAACCGTCATCGACGATGACGAGCTCGTAATCCTCAAAATCCTGCGCCAGCACGCTGTCGATTGCGACATGAATGAGATCGGCCCGATTGTATGCAGCCATGAGGACCGTAAAACGAGGGCCCTCGCCGAATGGTTGCAAAGCGATCTCTGACGCACCCTCGTCTGAACTGTGTTGAACTTTAGCGTCGTCAATTGTCCCCGCCTTTGGGGCGGACTGTTTGTTTCCACGCCGACTGGCCTTGGACTTTTTCTTTTTTCGCTGCTTACCCATGAAGGAAGACTACGCTGGATAGCCCATGAGTCAATAGTTTCTGTTTGATAGACGTGTTGCGCGATTAATTGGCAGCGCGCAAGAGATAGAGCGTAGCATCCGGTGTATGTGCCGCACCTGAGTCATTTCGACCAGCAGGCGACGTATGCAGAGCGCATTAGCTGCTCAAATGAGCCTTGATGGCCGTTGCAACCTGGCCCGCCGTCAAGCCGAACTCTTCGGCCAAAACGGAAGCCGGCGCAGATGCGCCAAATCGGTCAATGCCAATGGCAAGACCACGCCGACCGGTATAGGCGCGCCATGGGCCAGTCACGCCGGCCTCTACGCTGACGACAGGTATCGAGTTCGGGATGACCTGGTCTTGATAAGCCATAGGCTGGGCATCGAAGCGATCGACGCATGGCATGGAGACGACGCGAGCACGGATACCATCACCCGCAAGTTGAGCGGCAGCTTCTACGCAGACATGGAGCTCGGAGCCCGTCCCCACGAGAGTGACATCGGCGTCGTCGCAATCACTGACCACATAACCACCACGCCATACATCCGTGGGTTCGAAGTCAGCTGCGCGCTCGATGGCAGGTAAGTTCTGTCGTGTGAGTCCAAGGGCTGTTGGGGTTGACTCGTCTTTCAAGGTCCACGCCCACGCCATCGCAACCTCCACGCCATCTGCTGGACGAAAGTAGTTGAGATTTGGAATCAACCTCAGTGCCCAATGATGCTCGATGGGCTGGTGCGTCGGACCATCTTCACCAAGGAAAACGCTGTCATGGGTGAAGATAAAAATGTTTGGTAAGTGAGACAGGGAAGCGAGCCGGACGCTCGGTCTCATGTAATCACTGAAGATCAAGAAGGTCGCGGTGAACGGTCTAAAACCACCATGCAATAGCATACCGTTCGCCACAGAGCCCATCGCGTGTTCACGAATACCGTAGTGTATTTTTCGACCCGTGAAACTGAAAGACTGACCTCGGTATTCTGGTGAGCCCACCACCTCTGTGTTCGAGATTGAGGAGCCGTTAGAGCCCGTCAAATCTGCCGAGCCGCCAACCAGAGTGGGGAACATTTCGACGGCTCTATCGAGGACGGCTTGCGACGTCTTTCGTGTTGCGCCGGATGCTGGCGCTGCCTCGACGAGCGGCCGCCAAAAGTCTTCGGCGAGGGTGGCGTTCCAGTGTGCATCATAGACCGCAGCTTTTTCAGGGCACTGAACGCGCCAAGCTTCAAGCTGTTCGCGCCAGGCCGTATGCTGAGCCTTCTTCTTTTGAACCGCTTCACTCATGTATTCGCGAACTTGAGCGGGTACATGAAAAGTATCTGATGGCCAGTCAAAGCCTGCGCGGGTCAAGGCGACTTCATCGGCGCCTAGGGGGGAGCCATGGGATTTGGACGAATCGACCTTATTGGGGCTGCCATAGCCGATGTGAGTCCGACAGATCACCAAACTGGGCTGACCCCGGTGACCAACCGCGTTGTCTAGAGACTGCCGGATGGCGTTCGCGTCATGGCCGTCTACCGCTTGCACGTGCCATCCCATGGATTCAAAACGCTGAGCGACATCTTCGCTAAACGCCAACTCAACAGACCCATCGATGGTGATCTTGTTGTCATCATAGAGCCAAACTAGATTGTCGAGTTGCCAATGGCCTGCCATAGACGCAGCTTCATAGGCGATCCCTTCCATCAGGTCCCCATCGGAACACAGCGTGAAAACGCGCTGATTCATCGGATTGAAGTCGCTGTTTTCATCTTCGAGTCGGGCGGCGAGCATTTTGCCAGCGAGTGCCATGCCAACTGAGTTGGCAACCCCTTGGCCGAGTGGACCAGTGGTCACTTCAACGCCCGGTGTCATGCCCACTTCCGGGTGACCAGGTGTGATCGAGTCCCACTGTCGGAAAGCCTTCAGGTCGTCCATTGAGACATCGTACTCGAACAAGTGGAGCAGGGCATACTGCAGCATGGACGCATGACCACAAGACAGAACGAAACGGTCTCGACCGTGCCAATCAGGCCTAGCTGGATCAAACCGAAGGTATTCATCCCAGATCAAGAACGCGATATCGGCGAGGCCCATCGGTGCACCAGGGTGACCCGAATTCGCTTTCTCAATCGCGTCGACTGCGAGCATTCTAATGGATGTAGTGATATCTCTTCGAAGTTCGGTTGACAGTGTCACGAATAGCCCTCCTCGGCATCTGCAATCGCGCACACCTTGCCTTGGCTGCTCTACATGATCAACGCGTTTTCGGGGAAAATGTGTCCGAGCAGAAGAGCGGGTACCGCTTCGACCGGTCAGGCGGTCAGTAAAGACTCGATTTCATAAACTAAAAGTGCGTCAATCTTCAGGGTTGTCGGTGTTTGTAGACCCGGCAGCGTTGCGCAAGTTTTCTTGCACCAAATCCATCCGATTTTGTTCGTGGACACGACTCTCTTCGAGAAACTGCGTGTAGATACTCTTGAGTTGGTCGAGGGCCATCTGCGCCGATTCATCGGTTTGATTGACAACACCTTGTCGTTCTCGGGTCAGCACTAATAAGATAAGCGCTTCGATGATGGCGTCCACTTCAGCGGGCATGACCGCTTGGTGGGCTTTTTTTTGTCTGAGGATCAGAACGCCTATCGCGCGCCTAAGCCTGAGCGCTTCACTGAGGTCATCATGCCGCTTCGATAGCCCACGCCAGAGCGCCGGCGTGCGCAGAATCTTTGGGCCACGGATCTTTTGTACGATCAAGACAAGAATCGTGAGTATGAGTCCAACAACCAGTATTCGAATGAGAATGCCCATCAAGCGCTGCCCTCGCTGATTATTTCTGCTAATTTGTAGGTGATAGCCGTTTTCGCATCAATGCACAAAGATGACTGCGCACTTTGATGTGTCCAAATTCGATGAGTTGACCGAGGCTCTATGTGTGGCCGTTATCAATTATCAATCCCCATCGATGAACTCATCGATCTGTTTTCCACGCCGGCGGAAACAGACCATGTTCCAAGATACAATATCGCGCCGACCCAGTGGGTGCCGGTGATTAGAGGTTGGGATCAAACCCGTACCATTGCATCATTGAGGTGGGGGCTCATCGTGCCCTGGTCGGAGTCACCAAACGCGGGTGCCCCCTTGATCAATGCACGCAGCGAAACAGCACATGAAAAGCCATCTTTTAGGGACAGCTTTAGGCACAAACGGTGTTTAGTACCAGCCACCGGATTCTATGAGTGGTCGGTCCAAGGCAAGACCAAGATACCCAAATTAGTGAGGCTCAAGGATAGCCCTGTGTACTTGATGGCGGGCCTATGGTCGCAATGGTCAAATGGTCGTGAGACCGTTGACAGCTTCGCTATATTGACGACGAAAGCCGCCGATTCAATCTCCCATATTCATGAAAGAATGCCGGTCATCCTGCATCCAAGCCAACATGGCACCTGGCTTAATCCGATGACGCCAGCTGGCGTCCTGAGGGATTTATGCGTACCCGTTCCCGACCAATTCATCGTCGTTTCAACGGTCTCAGATCGAGTCAACTCAATCCGTAATGATGATTCAAGCTGCGAACAGGCAGGCGCCGTTCAGGGACAACTGCTGTAAGAGTCGAAGAGCGGTCGATGGCTACCGGACGATAGTCGCATGCTCAACGAGTACGCCCGTGACCTCACCACCTTTGAGAATGTCAGCATCACCAATGATTAAGAGTTGCTCACGGGCCCTCGAGACAGCCACGTTCACGAGATTGACTCGATCGTTCAAGAAGAAAAGCGACCGCGGTCGGCTGACCACCGTAGTGAAGAGCACAATGCGGCGCTCGCCGCCTTGAAAACGGTGCACGGTGCCAATGGCAATGCCGAGATCAGGCGGGCCGAAACCATCTGCGTCCGATTCGCCATTATACGGAACGCGCATCCGACGTAGACGCTCCCTGACTTTTTCCAACTGTCCGAGATACGGCGTAATGATGGCGATATCTTCCCAGGCGACACCCGCGTTATGCAAGCGCGTGAGCACAACCTCGATGCAATCAAGCTCTGCATCATTACCCCAGCTACCGCGAACGCGGACTTGCTGACCTTTGACTTGGAGGAGTGCAACGGCATGGGGGAGACCATCGAGGACATGCGAGGTCACTTTCGGTGTCAACACATCCAATTGGTACCGGCATAACTGATCCGATATGGCGATAATCTGCGGCTGACTCCGAAAGTGTTGGTGTAAGGCCGGCCGGTCATGCATGGCGCGATCGGCTAATTTCTGGGCTGAATTCGGATAGTCTTGGCCAATGCGAAACGGTTCAAGTTCAAGGTCCGTCAACGGCAATCTCGTCGCGCGCCTCACACGCGCTTCATCATCTCTCGTCAGTTGAACAATCGGCTCGAGTTGATGCACATCGCCAATCATCATCGCCCGCTGACAACGAAGCAAAGCCGAGACCGCATAAGCTGGATGACATTGCCCACCTTCGTCGATGATCAAGCGTTCAAACTGGTCGGGCTTTGACGGAAAGACATTCCCTAGGGACAAGAGCGTCGAACCAATGACCGGGAACAGCTGCTTGAGCCAACGTCCAGTGGCGAGGTCATCGCCATAGTGTCTGCGTAAAGACCGCGACTGAAGCGCGGCGTCGTGCGCAGAACGTAGCGCGCGCTGAATCTCGACTTTGTGGCATCGAATCCATGCGTGGCGGACGTCGAGGGCAGCACAGAAGAGGCGATAATGACGTAAAGCGAGCTCGTCTGTCTGGGCTGTCTCAACAAACTCAGGCGCCTCGATCAAGTCGAGCTGTCGACGAAGTCGAATGAGTTCCTGATACGCCTGGGAGCTCGAGAGCTTCTGCCCGACTTGTTCACGAACGTCATCGAGTTCGTCCTGCGCATCTTCGACGCGCTCAAGCCATTCATCACAAAACCCCTGGTTGTCTCTCAATGTCTCAGGCGGAGCAGGCAGTTGAATCGCCGCGGTGAGTTCATTGGAGTTCAGCTTTGTTTTGAATCGATGTCGAGTCTCAGCGAAGTGAGCACGCGCATCAGTGAGTTTCGCAGGTCCATCGTCGAGACGCCTTGCTAAGCCACTCAATCGCGTTGCATAGCGCGCCAACAAACGTTCGAGCAACTTAAGATCATGGACTTCGTCGAGATCTAAGCTAGGTGACCCAACACACAAAGATTCGAGTTGAGCGATGCGAACTTGAAGCTGCAATCGAGACGCTGTCTGCCGGTGATGGTGATGCCGCGCTGACTCAAACTCGGAGACCCCTTCGAAGAGCGCTTTGAAATTATCCACTGCAACTTGTAGGCGCTCGTTGAGCGTCTCGGTTGATAAGTCCGGCTGCATATTGAGCCACTCGGTCGCTCGCGTAATGGTGATAACAGTTCGCGTGCTCGTGACCACTTGACTGCCAGTTCGAATCCCGATTGGAAAACCGTCGTGTTCGAGTCTCTCGAAGACCGTATCGACTGCCCGATTGTTGGTACTCGACACCACCAACACATCTCCGGTCATAACACCCTCGTTCGCGAACTCACGAACTTGTTGGACAATGTGTGCCGCCGCGATATCGAGAATCAGATGGGTCTTTCCTGTACCTGGAGGGCCTTGAGCTGAGACGAACTCGGAGCCCAGGTAAAGCTCTGCCAAGGCGCGTTGATCTAAGGTCAGGGGCGCCGGCGTGGCTTGGCCGTACAGCGGCGCGCGGGTGAGCGGTGAGCGTCGAGACTCCAAATACCGCCTCAGTGGATGCTCGTCTCTCAGCAGAGACATCCCGCGATAAAGTTCGATAGCGGTGGCGAGGTCACGCTGAAGATGGTGGGTCGTCTGTAGTTGGCCAGGATCGTAGGCAAGCATGACTGGATATATGCTTGCCCTCACTGGACCCTGCGAGAGACGCATTTTAATGGCACTCCGTAATCTTTCAAGAAGTGCATCCGGGCTGCCCTCGTGCTTGATGAAGGTGGGTGTTTGACCATCTTGAGACTCAAGCAAATGAACGACGGTCGCAACCATGTCAAGGGGCGAGCAGCCATCGTCTTGGCGCAGGCAGTCATGCAGGTCAGCTAACTCTTCATCAGCGACACCGAGGGTCTGAGTGAGCAGTCGATCATCGATTGAATACGGCAAAAGAGCCGTGTCGTCGTCAGATACAATATTGACCCGAATGTGGTCTGGTGGCGGAGGAAATTGACCTTGCCTTCTCTGCTTGTAGCTCGGCGGTTCGAAAGGCTCGCCATTCTCAGATTGCCAGTCAAGCCGAACGCGCAACCGAAAAATAGTCGCAAGCTCATCACTTCGAGGGAAGTGGATCGTCGGCCAGCCAATCCAGCTGCCAAAGTCGGTCTGAGCGAGACTCCACCGATTACGCTGGCGACGATAGATTCTGCTCAGCCATTGCTCCGTATACGCAACCCTATCACCGGTGATCTTAAGCTTGAGAGAGGTGTCTTCGTCCTTAAACACAAAGCTGAGATCTGTGGGGTCCAAGGGGATTTTGAAATAAGGCTGTCGTGCGCTCGGCTCTCTCAGATCAAGAGGCCGAGTCTGTACGCCTCGGTTAGCCTTCGGTCGTGCGCTGAGTGCCTCCTCAAAGCGCACAGCTGCGAGCCAGTAGCGGAGGATATCCGTTCGGTGTCGAATGTCATCAGTCACGGCCGGATTCACCCTCGTCGAGACTGCCGGTCTGGTCAGCTGTCGTGTTGTGATTCACGACATAAGACAAAGTAGTTATTGCTCTCTCGTCCTTTTATGTACGCGCGGCCAATTGTTACGTGTTCACTAACACGACGCATGAAGTCCTGCATGCCATGGTAGACGAAGCGGGAAAGACCGCTGCCATTCGGCTTGAAGGCGGGCCATTCGTCGCATTTGCCATCTGGTTCAAGGGTGTAGTCGATCACCACTGAACCACGGGGATCACCATCCGTGTAGCGGCAAACAAAATACCCTGGCCCAACCAATGGGCGCGTCGACCCCTCGTTATATCCCCAGAGTCCGAGTGAATCTTGACCTTCGGGTGGTCGACAAAAGCGCTTCTCAAACATTTTAAAAACCGGCAATGTGTTCCGCCCGTAGTGCCGCACCGAATCGAGACGTTCAGCATTTTCCGGTACAAAATACTCGAGGGAGAGTTCGGTGCCTTCGGCCAAAGTCCAGAGCTGACGCTGCGCACGAGGTCCGAGTGTTCGTGCTTGTGCGACCCGTTCTGCTGAATCGAGCCCGTTAAAGTAAGCCTCCACCTTATCTAAGGTGACCTCCGATGAATTCAACTGCTCTAAAACGCTCATCACCCCTCCTCAAAACTTCGTAGGGAATGTAGCGCTCTCGCGTCCATTCGTCACGTCCCAGGTTGAAATACCACCGCCCTTGTGACCCACCCAGAGGTCTTTACCGTTTAGGCTCAGCGAAACAAACGGTCGGTCTACGAGATCGATGAGTTGCGGCTCAGCCACATCTTTTTGGCTGTAGATAGCGACTTTAAAATCGCTCCCCGTGGTTACGATGTACTCGTCCGACATCAACAATCGAGTGACCTCTTTGTGAGCGGTTTTCTGGCGTTTAAGCACTCTCCGGGTCGTTGGCGCCCAGTGCACGATGTACCCATCCGTACCGGCGGTCCAAATGCCCGTCTTGTGCCACGTCACAGAAGAAACCCAACCATCGTGCGCCTTCCATTCATGTTCGATCGTACCGTCGGCGACAGACCAGATTCTGGCCATCCCGTCAGCGCCTACACTGACGAGCTGTTCTCTGTCCGGCGAGAGTGCGAGCCCAAAAGCGGCCCGTCCATGAATACCATTAACCCGCCATCTTGGACCGAAACCAATGCGGGCGACGACACCTCGGTCACCCGCGACAATAAATCCGCCATCACCAAGCGATACGGCATCGTTGAGATGGTGACCAACCAGTCGGCGTCGCTTTTGCAATTCATTGTTTTTCCGCCAGGTGGCAACACTGCCGTTGCGACCGATGGTGACCAACTTATCATCCGCAAAAAGGATTTGCCTGACCGCGGTTGGATGGCCATACCAGTCGCCGACGGAGTGGCCTTCAGGCATACTCAGTACCCGAATCCGACCGCTATGGTCACCCGTGTAGAGTTGGCCCGCGTGAAAACGCATGGCTGTAATCTCGACAGTTTCTTCAATCGTAGGCGTTTGCACCTCGGTTGCTTTCACGGGCGCGGGCTCGTTCTGTCGACTTTGGAGGTTTAAGATCAAGACAGCGGTCATGACCATAGTGAGATAGAGAATTGGGCGCATGCTTTAGGCCACTTCCTTGATGACGTCGTTCAATGATGCAAATTCGGCAACGATGGATGCAACCAAGTCACCGTCAGCCATCGCCGCGCGCGCGGCGGCTGGAATGACATCCCACGTGTACGTCTCGATCTCAAGATGTGGGCGATGCTTGAGCTTTTTAGCAGCAGTCACCGCCGCGACCCAATCACGCTTTGTCGTGCCTAAATTTTCGTCTCCCGACCACCAAATCGGCACATGAAAATGACATCGCCATGAGTCGGCAGAGAGCCAGACCGGGTCATCCAGAGTGAGTTCAGATAGGTCGAGTCGTCGCACAAGACCATCGGAGCGCCGGCCGACCATTTGGTGCAAGAATCGGGATTCAGCAAATTTCATGAGGCGTTCACGCGCCATTCGGTCAGATGGGTTGTCGAGATGAAGAGCACTACTCACTTGGATCTTACCGACCACGATGCCCGCATCTTCTATCGCTTTTAGAGACAACTCGGGATCTTCATAGTGAAGCGCTTGATGGCAACAATCGTAGCAGAGTCCAAGGTGATCAACGACCGGCCCTGTCTCGGGCACAAACATCTGCCAGAATGCGACGACGTCATCGGTCGTCTCAAGCGTAGTCCAAGGTTCCGGCTCTAAGCAGAGACGTATTTGAACACCTGTTCTGTCCGCGATGCGAGCGAGACCTTCGGCGGCCTCATTGAGCTTTTCACCGATACGTTGACGTACATGGCGGTCCTCGGTTTTGGGACCGAAGCCCCCTGCGACCGTACTGATTGTTCGATGATTTGAACCGGGTAACGCCGCGAGCACTTCCGCGAGTTTTAGCGTGTATGCAAGGCGACTGTCTGTGGTCCAGTCTGGTTCATAGACGTCTGCCTTGATGACGCCGACGTCAAAGTTACCATACGGAAAGCCATTGACTGTAAAGACATCGAACTTCTCTTGGAGGCATCGCTGTTTGAGCATCGATAACTGCTCGGGATCCTCTGTGAGTGTATGCACGACAGGATGCCCTAATCGCAAACCCAACCCGAATATCTCAGCGCCGAGCTCATCGCGGACCGCCGGCACGTGACGCTCGAGTACCGCGCAGAGTTCCGTGAGTGTCTGTCCCGGATGCACGTTCGTGCAATATGTGACCTGAAACTGTTCGACTTGCATTGTTCCTCCACCCAACTATGCTGGTGCATAGAACACGTCTCGCTATCACTTCAATGTAAATCATCCCACCGGAAAAACGGAGTGCCACATTTTGAATCATAATGAGTTCAAAGAACCGATGGATGTGGTTCTCGGTCCACATAGTCTCAGCGCGGTGGATAGCGCGCTCGATACGCTCATGCCGTGGCTGCTCGAATCGAAGTACCAAATACGGCCCGATGGCAGCCTCGAGTTCGCGCACAATGAACCACGTGAGGCCATCGGGCTGCTGCGCGATGCCATCGAACAATTCTTGCCAAGTGAGATGCTTGAGCACTTGGGTAAACGCAGTGGGCTCGGTTGGTCGGTGTTCTTCGACCATGTGGTGACCTGGTGGCTCCCTCAACGAAGGCATGTTGGTTTTCTACGCGCCTTCGTAAACCGCGCACGACTCCATGATGTTGAGCTCAAATTACATTGGAATCAGGGTCGTGAGATGCCGATCGACTATTTGACACCACCGAACTCGGCCCTCACGTGGGGACTCGTATTGGGCGTCATCGTATCGGTCGTGCTCACCCGCGAATGGTATATTGACTCCATCATGGCCGCCTTGGTCGCAGCGAGTGGTCTGGTGGCCGGGCGCATTTATCAACGAATCGTCAGAATTCGGGTCTGCGGTGACCATCTATGCCGTGCGCGTATCGGCAGGGGTGAGACATGTTCATTTTGCGGTGCCAAAATGACTCGGGCTAGGACGCATGACTGAATTGAAACTCGATAGTTTGAGACGCGATTTGCTCGCTTGGTACGACCGAGGTAATCGTGATATGCCTTGGCGGCGTAACCCCGAGCCCTGGTGGGTCTGGGTATCCGAGATCATGCTTCAACAAACCCGGGTAGAATCGGTGATCGGCTACTTTAATCGATTTATTGAACGCTATCCCACGCCCGAATCACTCGCGAGTTCAAGCATGGATGAACTCATGGGGTATTGGGCCGGCTTGGGCTACTATGCGAGGGCACGTAACCTGCATAAGGCTGCGACCAAGGTTGTCGAGGTGCATGGTGGCCGAGTACCCGATGATCCAAACGCGTTCATGGAGTTGCCCGGTGTGGGGCGTTACACGTGTGCAGCTGTCCAATCCATCGCCTTTGGACAACCATTGGCGGTGCTCGACGGTAATGTCATCCGCGTGATCGCTCGGCTTGAACACTGTGACCAAGACCCTAAGCAAACCGCGGTGAAAGCTCACTTTTGGAACCGGGCTCAAAGCTTCCTCGACATCCAAAGGGCGGGTGACTTCAACCAAGCCATGATGGAGCTCGGGGCCACCGTGTGCACACCTCGCAGCCCCAAGTGTCTTCTCTGTCCACTGCGGTCACATTGCATCGCTCATCGAGAAACCGACCCGGAGCGGCTGCCGATACGTAGCCCAAAGAAAAAGCGACCTACCCATCGTTGGGTGGCCGCTCTCTGTCAAACACAAGATGCTCAGATCTGGTTACAGCGCCGCGCCGAAGATGGCCTACTCGGCGGTCTATGGACACTGCCGATGCGAGCCAGCGATTCACCCGAAGAACTCAAATCCTATGGGCTTAAACCGCACGGGAAGGTCGGCGAGATCAAACATGGCTTTACCCACTTAATTTGGCAGGTGAGTATCTATCATTGCAGCGGTCAGCCCGAGCCTGTTGACGACGAGCCCATTCAAGCTTTCACCATCGAAGAGATCGACAAGCTTGGGTTAGACGGACCATCCTTGAAAGCCTTACGTGCGTGCGGCATTCCACTGAAGAGACGACGTGGTGCCGGCTAGGGCGTCGTTGGCTTTTCTGCCGTCGGTTTTGGTGTATCCTCAGCGTCAACACCGGCATCGGCTTCTATTTTTCGACGATATCCAAGCAGCTCTTGCGCCTCACCGAGTGGCGTCATCACGACGCGTAGGAGATAAGACTTCGTTGTGAACGCGCGCGTATGCACAGGGTAAAAGCCCGGTGCTCGAAAGGTGACATCGATGGGTCCAGAATCGTAAGCAAACGTGTGTGAGAATGGCACGGTCCCAAGAATTCGCTTTCCATAGTGCACAACAGCCCCGCTATCACCAGGTGAGGTGGCGAAGTTCACTGTAACAGTCTTTTGACGAGTTGAAGATTTGCCTTTCTGCCCGCGTGCGCTGTCATGAGCGAGAATGAACACGGTAATGACGGATGCAAAAATAACAGCGGAACGTATCATGGGTTTGGCTTCTTCTCAGTCTCGGGCGCTTTCTTCTCAGGCTCGGGCGCTTTCTTCTCAGTCTCGGGCGCTTTCTTCTCGGTCGCATTTGGCGTCAAGCGAAGCTTGTCATTTGTTTTGACAGGCTTGATATCGCCGCCTACGCCAATCTTGATGGGCGTCCCTTCAAGAGCGTCGACGGTTGCTTTAGCACCCGGCTTTTCTTTATCTGTCGGCGCGAGCGCAGCGCCGTCCGAAGGTTGGTCCTCTGCATCTTCTTCAGGCTCCTCTGGCTTCGGATACACACGGCCTGGAATTGGGATGAGACCCTTAAGCCGCTTCTTCTCTTTGCCTTTAATGTGTCCTCGAAGCACAGTCACGGGCAGAGGCGGGTCGAGTGTGTATCGGAAACCTCGCGATGGCACATGAATCCGATACACTTCATCGTTGTAGATAAACTGCCGTTTAAATGAAATGCTCTGGTCACCATCAACGGTGTGATTTCGATGCCGAAGCATAAAACCATACAACCTGACCGCATGGTGGTTCATCAAGCGATGGCAACCATGAGAATATTTATCTGTGAGGATTGACATATAATTTGATGAACCGTGTGCACGTATCATCTGGTCGCGGTCAGGCCGGCCGTTCTTTCCAGGGATCACAAAGTAACCCGCAACGAGCCCATAGGCAGACAAATACCCCGGCCCCATCGCGTCATAGTTAACCGTATTCTGGGTCACCCCATTCACTCGACGCCGCTTGACGAGCGCACTCAAAGGTTCCGTCTTAGGCGGAATCCATGTGGGCCCCGCGATAATTTTCCGAATCACCCGGTCGCCAACGTCGGAGTTCTTGTACTTCATGTACACATACCCGTCCGGCCCGAGCTCTTCACGCCAACCTCCGATGGTCGTCGGCCAATTCACCAAGGGGATCGATTGGTCTCTATAACGAACGTACAAGGTCATCCTAGGTTTACGCTTACGCCGCTGATAACGCCTTTTCCCAGACTCCGTATAGGGTGCGTCGTACCAAACAGTGCCTCGGTCAACGACCATTTTAAGGTCCATGTGGGTGCTGTAATACTCAGGCGGCTTAGGAAACTGAATGCCATACTTTAAGTCCTGGTAACCTTCTTCCGGCATCTTTCGAAAGAATGCGAGTGCAGCAGCTGGTGTCGCCATGCCAAGATGCTTAACCGCAGCTTGGGTGTACTCGTCCAAGAGATTCCTCAAAGGGTAAGTCTTGCCGTCTGCGCCTGTGTAGGTGACCTTCTTCTTTAAATACTTTGGCGCAGTCCCATCTTCTAGGATACCTGTGGCCGCGATAATGCGCTCTTCCAACACCCGAATGAAAGCTAAGTAATTGGTTTCAATGGGTAGGGTGCCCATCAGCTTCATCGTCTTCTTATGGAGCTTGGTGGTTTCATACACCTTATGCTTGCGCTGAAATCGTCGAACAGCATTTCTCAAGCCACGATCCAAGCGACCTTTCGCGTGCTTGTATCGACGATGCATATGACCGTCGCAGTCGAGCCGCTTTTCGATTTCAGCGAGCACATCCATTTCATGGTTGTGCGCGAGAACCGCCTTGAGCTTTTTCTTAAGCTCCTTTGATTTGGGCTTAAAGTCTGCAAGAGACTCGACCTTCGCCTTCTTCATCTTCTTCTTGAGCTGCTTACGCCACTTACGCATCTGGCCTAAGTGTCGACGTTCCTTTCGCTCCCTGCGATACGTCAACTGCTTGAGGCTTTGAATTTTTTTGAAGTCAACGGATTTGAGGCAGTCGCTATCGGCATCTTTGACAAAGCGGTTCCGGACGATTCTTAAGCTGGGTGGAATGCCATAGACTTCGAGGAAATTACGCTCATTTTTTCGTAGGGCGTTGCCGTTTCCATCCGATTGGTCGTCCGCAAGATCTAAGAAGGTCTTCCGATATCGGTTGAGCTGCAGCTCGCCCTGATCATCGGTCCGCTCCTCGAAAATCGTCGGCGTCCAGAGGTCGCTGAAATCGAGCTCGACAAAACCAGCTTTAACCGCAGCATTCCGTTCAACAACGCGCTGCTCACCGTCGATGTAAACGACCATTCGTTCAGCGGCGGCAAGTTGTGGCTGGTGACGCAATGGATCGGGCGGCGGTGGCGGCGGTAGGGGTGCCACCACCGGCGCTGCGTCAACATCGTTGGCCGCTGAATTCTCTTCGCTACCTTGATTTTGATGCTGTTCCTCGGTTCGATCTTGACCACAAGATGACAGACCGACCAACAAGAGGCTGAATAAGAAGAGTTTTGAGAACGAAGCCATAAGTGTCTACTACAATGAATCTTGCGTTGGCTAAAGGTGAATTTGCGCCGTTGGTTCATTCAAACCGTTAATCTTCGTCAGCTTGAGCCACTTCGACAACTTCATACTGATCCATCTTGACCTGTCGGATCGGCCCACTTCGGATCACATTTGAGAAGCGCTGTGTCAGGTCGCGGAGGAATCGGTCACGCCCAGCGGGTCCTCGCGTTCCTTCTACCCGACGACTCGAGCCCAGAAAATAAAGCATTCGCGTGAGTTTGCGCCTGCTCAAAAGCACCTCTTTTCGAGTCTGTGCGGAGTCAACGATCACAGAGAGCTTACACTTCAACACGAAACCAGGATCGGCGCGGAAGTGCACCTTGTGCTGACCAAGGCTGATCTCGAATGGACCTTTCGGTTCATCTTTTTCAACCGATTCTCCAGCGAGCATCGCCGCCGCCTTGGTACGAGTCGATGCCTGTATAGGGGCATCTTTTTGCGCTTTTTCGATTCGTTCGGAGGCAATTCGGCGAGCGTAGGTGTCGGGGGATGTCGACACCGCAGTGGCCTTGGTCACCAACCGCTTTCTCTCGACGCGCTGACTCGCAGAAGAAAATAAATACACCGCAAACGCGAGCACGGTTAAGATTGCAAGAATTAAAGCGCCCTTCATGACCCGTCACCATCGACTTCAGGCCTCTGTCTTGGGCTCCGAAAATCGAGCGCGGGTGCGCTCTCAAGCACGGTGACGCAAGGCTGAACTGAGCTGGTGATCCAGACATTACCACCGATGACCGCTTCACGACCTATGATGGTCTGCCCACCCAAAACCGTTGCACCCGCATAGATCACAACACGGTCTTGCAACGTCGGGTGGCGCTTCATACCTGCCTGGCTTCGCTCCACCGACAAGGCGCCTAGGGTAACACCCTGATAGATCTTGACCCAGTCTCCAATCTTTGTGGTCTCACCGATCACAACACCTGTGCCGTGATCGATGAAGAAGCTCTCGCCAATTTGAGCACCTGGATGGATATCGATGCCAGTCTGGGTGTGTGCATGTTCAGCGATGATTCGAGGCAAAAAGGGAATATCCCGCTGCCAGAGCCAATGAGCGATACGATGAATCGTGATGGCTTCAAATCCCGGATAGGTGAGTATAACCTCTTCCACACTGCGTGCTGCAGGATCACCTTCCAGCGCAGCCTCGGCGTCGAGCCGTAACTGCTCCCGGAGGCGTGGGAGATTGGCCAAAAAGGCACGCGCTTCGGCGGCTGAACGCGCATCGATATCTTCGGCCCGCCCCTCATGTGAATACGACTTTTTGACTAAATCCGTGAGACAAACCTCGAGCTCACACAACCAGGCACCTACGTAGTAAGCTCGGCGATCAGGTGGCAGCCGTTCCTCAGCGTAATAGCCAGGAAAGAGAATACACCGAATTCGATTAAGCGTGTCGACAACTGCTTGTCTCGTAGGCAACCTGGGGCGAGCAACTTGGTCTAGGTCATAGCTGTGCAGTAAGGCGCTCGCGATCGCATCAAGCTCATCTTTTTCCATCGAAACACACACCCAAGCAAATGGTTGACGAGACAAGGCTTACAGGAGTCCCCACCGACGACGCAAGAACCATTCGAGCGAGGGCATCAATAGCGCGAGAATCAAAACCCATCCGTTACTCCAAATCGGTACATCTCTGCGACGATTCACCTGCAATAATTGCGGTTCATTACGGACGAGATCTGCAAGGCTGTCATCGGTATCATATGCAACGCCCCCGCCCCATTTTGACAAGGCCGCAAGCAAGGCACGGTTGGTCTTCGTAGACGCCAGCTCTAAGGGCTCGGAAGCAACCACGAAGACATCTTTGTCGCTCGCGCCTGTTTGACCCTCAGCGCTCGCCTCGACATCGAAAACGCCCTCGCGACCTGCATCTAGGACAAAAGTAAAGCGGCCAGCGCTATCGGTGATGCCTTTCTTCGAAGTGGTGTTTGCTGCGCCGTTTTCTTTCTGTCCACGTTCGGTGACACGTACCACGAGGCTCTTTCCGACCGCTGGACGATAGTCATAACCCTGTAAGCGCGCGGTCACAGTCACCTGCTCACCAACGGCATATCGATCTTTGTCAGTGCTCACCCGAATCGTCTTGAGATCGGGGTCCCGAATCAGCCATCGAATCGCATTACCCCAGAACTTGTAATAGTTGCGATTGTCCTGGCCCTCACCGAACGACTTAAAATCCCAACGCCACGTCGTATCTGTAAGAATGGATAAAACTCGGCCTTGTCCAAAATTACGCACCGCAACGACCGGGACATTTGACCCACCGGCTTTTTCGCTGGGATGTTCGAGCAACACGACTGCGTCTGGTCTCACTTTACCGATACGGTTGAGTCCGACCAATTGTGGTAAATCGCGCCAAATTCTCTCATTTTCATCGGGCGTAAAAGACAAGGCGGTAATCGGGTGAAATCGACCAGCCGCAGTCAATTTTGGACTAAACGGCACATTCGACGGTGTTGATTTTGAGACGCCTGAGAGCGTGACCGGCAAAAAGTCTTCGATGGCCGTACCTCCGTAACCACCGTCAGCGAAGCTAATGTCCCCTCCGGTCATGACAAAGCCACCACCCTTGTTCACGTAACGTTTGATCAGGGGCAGATACCGCCGCATTTGATAACCGCGATACGTGAAGTTCTGAAAAATAATCAGATCAAAGCTACCTAATTGGTCTTCGAAGAGTTCTTGAGTCGGAAAAGGAATGAGCGACATTTCATTCCGACGAGCCACTTGAATGCTCGAGGACGTCCTCAAGATGAAGAAGCTGATCAAATCGACATTGGGATTTTTCTTGAGCAGCTTACGTAAGAACCGCTCATCCCAACTCGGACGACCGACAACCTGAAGGACTCGGATTTTGTCGCGAATCACCCGAATCACAAAGTTGCGCCGGTTGTTGACGAGAACCGTCTCATTTGGCCCCTCACCGACCTCGAATTCAAATGACGCTTTACCCGTTTCATCGGGCACGAACTCGAACGAAAATTCGTAGAGTTGTTGACCGGGAATCACCGTGAGCATCTTCCGGCCAAGCTCTTTACCATCACGCCGTAGGGTGACGGGTACCCGCAACCGCTCATAGCCCACGACAGACACCTTCGCATCGATGGTGACTGAGTTACGTACAAAGGCGAACTCATCGTAGGCGAGATCTTGTATCGCGATGTCCGGCGGTACGTCATCAGGACCGACAAACACTGTATGGACAGGCGCTCCTAGGGCCTTGAGTTTATCCCGCAAGCTACCAGGAACGCCGCTGTTTGATGTGATGTTCTTGAGCGGACCGGTATCGGCTCCGTCACTCACCAAGATCACGGCCGCCAAGTCACCCTCGTTGTAGCGGTTACCCACCTCAATCACCGCGTTCGTCAGATCCGTACCATCACCAACAGCGCGGACCTCGCTGGGCGCGTCGGTGGCACTCAGATAACGGCCAAACGTGTAGAAATCGATCTGATGTCGTTCAGACCAATTTTTAAACAATGGCTGTTGCTGCGATATGAACGCCTTGAGCTGATCAATTCGAGAGTCATCGCTTTGGCCCGGTAGAATCATACTTCTGGAGTTGTCGATGAGCACAGCGACATGATTGCGCACAATGTTTCTATGCTCGAGCCGAACACCGGGTTGCAGAAAGAGACCAAAGAGTAAGAGCAGCGTGGCTAAACGAAGCGCAAATAGACTGAATCGCCTACGCTTTGGCAGCGCTCTCGTGTTTGTCCAACTCAAGACGGCCAACGCGACTGTGACAACACCGACAAGAACCCATATCCAGAGAGACCAGTCGGTCAGAAACACCCAATAAGCACTGTTGAATTGACCATCCTGGTCGAATAATCGTCGAAGCATCGCTAGGGCATCGTCCTCGTCGGCTTGACTCGCCAATTTCGTCGCCGAAGAATCTCTGTGACGTGTACCTGGTCGCGCTTGTAGTTCAGACAAGTGGCATACATGACGAGGTTGATACCGGTCCTAAACGCCATCTCCCGCTGACGATCGCCACCGGGAAAAACAGGCAACAACCAGCCACCGAGCTTCTCGCGGCCGAATGCGCCAAAAAGGTCATTTCGCTCGTAGATAACAGGGCTTCGATCATCGAAGAGAACGCCCTCAAGCTGGGCGCTACGCCTGATTCGGCCCACAGGGTTCTCCAATAAATAGAAGGTGCGATACAAGGTATGATCATTGCCGAGTACGAGCCAATCGCGGTCAGACCAAAGGGCCTTCATCTCTGCTCTGACCTGCTGATCAAATACATCATCGCCCTTGGGAGACACATCACTGATGATGAGCGTGCCCCCACCCCTCAGGAACTGAGAGAGCCTGGTCCGCTCAGGTTCGGTCAGTGGCGTGTATGCGCCATCACCAAACCAAACGATCAAAGGGTGATTAAACAAATCTTGATCAGTGATTTTGACGGATATCGGCGCCTCTCGAACCGTAATGCTCGTACGCTTTGAGACCTCCCACATCAGTTGCTCGATCGCGCGGGGCCTTAACGTGGTGGACCGGCCTCGATCGAGCACAGCGATACCCACCTGGGAGGCATCACCAAATCCAAGGCCGATGCTCGGCCACGCCGCAAACGCCATTGTGGTTCCGGCTAATTTGAGCGCCAAACGTCGGTTCATAGTCACCGAAAACACCTCCGGCAAGCAGAGTATTCCTGGACGGGGCTGGTTTCCATTAGTCGCTAGTGTGCCCAGAAGAGCTCATGTCGATGACGGTCGAATGCAGCGCCACCACCGCCTTATCAGCAACGGAAATATCAACTAAGAAACCAACTTGCCCAGGCTCAATGGCCTGGCCATGAACCTCGATTCCAAGACGCTGCAGTACGTCTCTTGCGACCGGTAAAATTGAAGGCGACGCGGATAAAGAACGTCCGATCACACTCACAAGTGTGAGGTCTTCCCTGATCAGAATGCCCGATAAGCCTGCGATGGCATCGCGAAATGCCGCCTCACCATGAACGTTTTGCCTCGGTACAAGCGCCGCCCATGTTTCACTAAATCGCCAAACGACGGCGTTGGTTGCACCGTGGGCGACCAACGTCGCTTCAAGGTGTTCTGGCGGACGCACGCCGAGCATATCGGGGACAAGATAGAATAATCCTGGATGTTTGGTCACACCGATAACGCGCGGATGATCGAGCCCGTCAGTATCCCGCACCCGCGTACCGGGCGAACTCTTACCGTGAGTCGCGGCGCAACGAATCTCGATTTGATTTCGGCGCGCCCATTCAACGGCCTCCGAGTTGAGAACTTTGGCGCCCGCATCCGCGAGCCTCTGCATCTGTGCGTAGTCCATTTCATCGATACGTCGTGCATCGGAGACCAGTCTTGGATCAGCCGAATAAACGCCATCGACATCGGAACAGATTTCAACATAGTCAGCGTTGAGGGCGGCAGCGAGGGCAACTGCGGTCGTGTCGGAGCCACCGCGTCCTAGACTGGTGATTTCGAGTCGTTCACTTACACCTTGAAAACCCGCGACGATGACCACCTGGCCGTTATCCAAAGCCTGCTGTATGCGCACAGGCGTGACCCGCACGATGCGCGCATTGGCATGATTATCAGTCGTTATGATCCCACTTTGCGAGCCTGTATAGGAGACCGCTGGATAGCCAAGTTCGTGGATGGCCATCGACAGCAACGCCATGGATATTCGTTCACCGACTGTGAGCAGCATATCAAGTTCACGCCGCTGTGGATTGGGGCTGACCTGGTTGGCGAGTTGCAGCAGCTCGTTGGTGGTGTTTCCCATGGCTGAGACGACGACAACAACACGATGCCCTTCTCTACGGGTATTCACGACGCGCTCAGCAACGGCCTTGATTTGCTCAGGCGTTGCGACCGAGCTGCCACCATATTTTTGGACAACGATGCCCATGGGTAATGTTCCTTCCGACCAGACGAAGGCGTCTACAATGTAGCCGATGGAGGCACATTAGACTCAACCCGTGTTCGATGAAACGACTTTGTGCGCACAAGGCGACATCGATCTGCGAAAGCAATGAGAAAAACACAAGACAAGCGACACGGTCTCGGTATATTAAGACGTCCTTTTAACTTGGCGATCTATAGGTAATGCCAATCGCAACAGGGTCATCGAGGTTAGCATGCAAATAACGGTCATTGGCAGTGGATACGTCGGCCTTGTGGTCGGTACCTGTTTGTCGAATGTGGGGCACAATGTGATTTGTGCTGACATAGATTCCAACAAGATCGCGACCTTAAATGAGGGTCAGGTACCCTTCTTTGAGCCGGGTCTTAGCGAATTGGTGTCGAAGAACTTACGCGCGTCGCGCTTGCAATTTACAACCGACGTAGAGTCAGCCTGCCGAAAAGGTGCTGTGATCTTTATCGCTGTCGGGACTCCGCAAGGTGACGATGGTTCAGCCGAACTTCGTTACGTTGAATCGGTGGCTGAAACCATCGGCAAGACACTCTCAGGTGGTGAGAATACGCTCGTCGATGGTTGTAAGATTGTACTGACGAAATCCACTGTTCCAGTCGGCACCACAGATCGGGTGTCGGCGATCATCGAGCGGGAAGCACAACTGCCATTTGTCGTGTGTTCAAACCCCGAGTTTCTAAAAGAAGGCGATGCACTCAACGATTTTCGTAAACCCGATCGAATTATTGTTGGCACCCCTGAATCAAATTTGGGTCAGCTCGCACAGAGCGTGCTTCGCGAACTGTACGAACCATTCACGCGAACACGGGAGCGCATTCAGTTTATGGCCGTACGCTCAAGTGAGCTGACCAAATATGCAGCGAATGCGCTTTTGGCAACCAAGATCAGCTTCATGAACGATTTGTCAAACCTTGCAGAGCGCGTTGGAGCTGACATCGAAGATGTGAGGCAGGGCATCGGTTCTGATCCACGTATCGGGTATCAATTTCTGTTTCCCGGCACTGGCTATGGCGGGTCATGCTTTCCAAAAGATGTCAAAGCGCTCACCCATACCGGCACCATCTCAGGTCACAGTCTACAAATCCTCGAGGCTGTTGATGCTGTTAACAAGGAGCAGAAAAAGATCCTGTTGCGTAAACTCGCTGCCTTTTTTGGTCAGGAGCTTGCCGGGCGCCGCATCGCGGTTTGGGGTCTCGCGTTTAAGCCACGTACAGATGACATGCGCGAGGCGCCAAGTATTGACCTCATCAATGGTTTGATCGAAGCCGGTGCGACGGTTGTCGCCCATGATCCCGAGGCGCGGGAAAACGCTCAACTCATTTTTGGTGACAGAATCGAATATCGTGACGACCACTATGCTTGCCTCGACGGCGCCGACGCGCTCTGTGTCTGCACCGAATGGAGCGTTTATCGCAGACCAGACTTCGGGCAGGTCGCCGAGCGTTTAAAGGGCCTAAACATTTTCGATGGCCGTAATCTTTACGATGAGACCCGCCTGAAGAAACAGGGCATCAGATATTTCGCTATCGGCCGTGGTGAGGCCCTGCCCGTCTAAACAGAGCGAACGCTTTTGCAGACCCATCGGTCTACTGAGTGGCTCCTGTCCGATACCATTCGACGTACTTGCGAATGCCGTCGCTCATGGAGGTGTTCGGTTGATAACCGAGGATGCGCGACGATTTCTCGAGGCTCGCATATGTGATGGTTACATCACCCGGTTGGTTGGGCTGAAAGTCGATCTGAGGTGTTTTGCCAAGGGCGCGTCCAATCTCAGTGACGAGGTCGAGTAGCCCCGTTGGCACTGAATTGCCTAGGTTGAGGATTTCATAGCCTTCCACGCATTCGATCGAACGTATGACACCATCAACAATATCATCGATATAAGTGTAGTCTCGCGCGCTCGTACCGTCGCCGTAGAGCGTTACATGGCGGTCATTTTCGATCGCATCTACAAACTTGGCTATGGCCATTTCAGGCCTCTGCCTCGGCCCATAGACGGTGAAGAACCGCAAGCAATGGATGTGAAGTTTGTGGAGGTGATGCCACGTATATGCAAGTAACTCGCCGGCTCTCTTTGTCGCCGCATACGGAGAGATGGGCTGAGCGACGTCATCTGTTTCGCGAAATGGAACTGAGTGACGATCACCATAAACCGATGAAGATGATGCAAAACAGACCCGTTCCACCTGATGACGAACACAGGCCTGAAACAGATTCACTGAACCCGTCAAGTTCACATCGCTGTACCGACCGGGATCTTCGATACTGGGTCTAACACCAGCCCAGGCTGCAAGGTGGACGAGCCGATCTGGCTGAAAACGAGCGAAAACACTGTCAACAAAGCTTGCGTCGCGAATATCACCTCGGACAAGTTCAAAAGCATCATGTCTCAGGGCTTGTCGAATATTCGCTTCTTTGATCGCCGGGTCATAGAAATGATTAAAGTTATCGAGGCCAAGTACTCGATGGCCATTGGCCAAGAGCCGATCGATCAAGCTCGAACCAATGAATCCCGCTGCGCCTGTCACCAGTATCTTCATAGACATCAAAACCGTTCTAAATTTGCACTATTCATAAGACTTGCCCCCTAGGCAAACAAGCCAGAATCAGATTGAACGCGAAAAATGAGAACCTACGCTTGTTTTTCGGACTTTTTCTCAGCTATGTAGGCGACGCTGAAACTCGGCGATTCACTTCGGAGGTGGCTATGAAGTTCTTTATTGATACTGCGGATATTAACGAAATTCGTCAGGCCCAGAACATGGGCTTACTCGATGGCGTCACAACAAACCCAAGCCTGATCGCAAAGACTGGTCGCGGGTTTGATGAGGTGATCGCAGAGATTTGTGAGGTTGTCGACGGGCCTATCTCGGCTGAGGTTGTCAGCACCGACTTCGACGGCATGATCGCCGAAGCAAAGGAACTCGCAAAAATTCACAAGAATATCGTCGTAAAAATTCCTTTAATCGCCGATGGCCTCAAGGCCACTCGCTGGTGCTCTGACCGCGGTATCAAGACCAATGTGACCCTATGCTTTTCGGCCGTACAGGCGCTCATGGCCGCAAAGGCTGGCGCGACCTATATCAGCCCGTTTGTGGGTCGACTCGATGATATCCAACACGAAGGTATGGAGCTGATTCGCCAAATCGTTCATATCTACGAGAACTATGGGTTTGAGACTGAGGTGTTGGTCGCGAGCGTTCGTTCACCCATGCATGTCGCTGACTCAGCGCTTGCCGGCGCACACGTGGCGACAATTCCATTCGGCGTGCTCAACAAGCTCGCTCAGCACCCACTCACTGATATCGGCCTACAGCGGTTCTTGGCGGACTGGGAAAAGGTACCTAAAAATAATTAGCTTCGCGCGAGGTGCGTTAGACACGCGTTGAGCGTGCGTTTAGCAACGGCGATACGGTACTCTCTCGTACTTCGGATATCGTCAATGGGCGTGATGTCGTTTGCCAATAATTCGGCGACGCTTGGGTCTATCGGCGAGCCCACAAGCGCCTCCTCAACGCTCGCAGCCCGTAGCGGAACCGGCCCAACACTACCGAGGGCGACTCTCGCCTCCTCGACTAAATCACCGTTCATTCGAACTCTGACAGCCAGCATCACCTTGCTGATCGCTTGCGCCAAACGAGTCCCTACCTTCCTAAAATGCGTCCGGTCGTTTGAATGACGCGACGGCAGATGAATCCAAGTGATCAACTCATCGGGCGCTAACGATAGTTGACGATAACCAGAATAGAGTTCATTCATCGGGATCTGCCGAGGCCCACGTGCAGCGCTCTCAACCTCAATCACCGCGTCAAGGCTCAAGAGCACAGGTAACGTATCTCCAGCTGGACTCGCGTTGGCGATATTACCGGCCAAAGTGCCGCGATTTTGAATCTGCTGGGCACCGACCGTTCTGGACGCCTCAACAAGGGTGGGTGCCGCGGCAATCACCGCGTCATGCCGACAAATATGTCGATAGGTACAGAGCGCACCGATGGCCACACCGCCGTCGGCGTTCGTGCGCACTGAACGCAGCGCAGATAGCTGCCAAAGGTTGAGAATTTGATCTGGCTTCACTGCACCCAACTCGATGCCAACCATAAGGTCTGTACCACCGGCCAGGGGCATTGCGTTGGGATGGTCGCGACGAAATGCCAGCGCCTCATCGAGAGTCTTTGGAGAGAAAACGGGGGCTGTACTCGTCAGCATGAAGATTCTCCCATCACCGTTTTGACCACCGAATCGACAATCTTTTGGTAGCCTGTACAGCGGCAAAGATTACCAGCGAGCGCATCGCGGACTTCGTCTTCGGTGGGCGAGGCATTTTCTTCGAGAAATGCAGCCGCCATGACAATAAATCCCGGCGTACAGATGCCGCATTGCGCCCCACCGTACTGCAGAAAGGCATCTTGTACCGGATGTAAGCGCGCATCATCTGCGATGGCTTCAACGGTTGTCACGGTCGCATCGGCCACCTGAGCGACTGGGACGAGGCAACTATTGATCGGTACGCCGTCTACAAGCACTGTGCATGCACCGCATTCCCCCTCACCGCAACCTTCCTTGGTGCCCGTCAAACGCATGGACTCCCGCAACACGTCCAGCAAACGAGCCATCGGTGGATCAGAGACCTCAACGGTCTCTCCGTTCAGTTGAAATTTGATCGTTTCGTGACTCATTGGGACTCCAGGGCGGCAATAATGTTCTCGGGCATCATCGGCAGGGTTTCGAGCACAATACCCGCGGCTTGTTCGAGGGCTTGTGCGACGGCTGGAGCCGGCACATCGTGTGGGATTTCTCCAATCCCCTTGGCACCAAATGGTCCGCCTTCGTACGGGTTTTCAACCAGGATCGTTTCCATAGGTGGCGCATCGAGTGCTGTGGGGATGATGTAGTTGGTCAATCGATTGTTCGCCATACCGCCTTGTTCATCAAGCACCACCTGCTCACTCGTTGCGTAGCCCAATGCTTGCAGGACGCCGCCCTCCAACTGACCTGAACACAGCACAGGGTTAAGTGCTTTACCAACGTCGGTTGCCTGAATCAGTCGGGCGTAGAGTACTTCTCCTGTATCCATATCCACATCCACATCAACGATGACACAAGACCAACCGTACGTTGGGTAAGCATCTCCTTGGTATGTTTGAGGATTCCACTCGAGTCCGGCATCGATATATTGTGCGCGCACTTTGATGTGCTTATCGCTCTCTCGTCTAGCGAGACATTCATCGAAGCTCAGTGTACCCGAGGTATCACCCACCTCGATTCTGAGCGTCTCAAGCAAATTTTCAGCGGCCTGCTTAACAACACCGCCTACAACCATCGCTGTTCGACTGGCAACGGTGGGTCCGCTATCGGGGACGATCGCGGTATCGTGGGCGGCGTTGCTCACGCGCGCGGTGTCTATCCCAAGGACGGTTGCTGCAATGCTTGGAAAAATTGTGTCCGTGCCCTGTCCAATATCCGTACTGCCAGAATAGATCACCACATCCTGGCCTTCGAGCGCGATATCCACCTTACCTTCGAGCGCTGCTTCTCCATTCCCCGTAAATCCACAACCATGCCATGCGAGTGCGAGTCCACGACCATGGGCGAGTCGAGCGGCGTCTCCACCCCCACCCGGACGTGCCAGCGGTGGCCTCGGCTCTCCTGCATCCGCCGCTTCGAGCGCGCGCTCTAAAACCTCGGTGGCTGAGACGCCTGTGAGCGCTTGTCCAGTCGGGGTGACATGCCCATCTTGATAAATGTTGACCCGTCGAACGTCTGTAGGCGAGAGCTTGAGCGTGCGTGCGATTCGGTCCATGTGCCGCTCGGCAGCAAACATAACCTGAGGCGCACCGAAGCCGCGAAAAGCACCGTTCGGTGGGGTATTGGTCGCAACCATCAACCCCTCGATACGCGTCCACGGGCACATATATGGGCCCATCGCGTGAATCACACCGCGACTGTTGACCACCGGTGAGAGCGTATTGTACGCACCGCCATCGAAAAGCAGGTTCACACGAGCAGCCAGCAGTTTGCCGGTTTTTTCGTCCACCATAGTTTCATAATTCATGACCGCTGGGTGACGCTTCGTTGTTGCCCGCAAGTCCTCATCCCGGCGGTAGATCAACTTGATTGGGCGACCCGTCTTTATCGCCAAAATCGATGCATGGGCAGCCATCATCGAAGGATATTCTTCTTTGCCGCCAAAACCACCACCCGTGACCGCTTGTACAACGTTCAACCGATCGTGTCCGATGACACGCTTGAGCGCTTTGACGATATAGTACGGACATTGCATCGAGCCGAATAACGTCAAAGAGCCGTCGGGCTTTGGGATCGCTGTCATGCCCTGAGTCTCGATATAGAGTTGCTCTTGGTGACCCACGCGATAGGTGCCTCTGACCAAGACCCCGCCTTGTTTCTCGAAAGCGCCTGTCGTCCGCTCCATGACGATATGTGAGAATACATTATCGTCCCCGAAGATCAGCTGAGCTCGATTATCACGAGATTTAGACGCGTCGAATAAAGGCGCCTCTTCTTCGCAGCGGACGGCAATGTGTTCGACTGCAGCGAGTGCCAGGTCTCGAGTGGGCGCTGCGACAAGCGCGACAGGCTCTTCCACATGCCGAATGTGTTCGACCACAAGCACAGGTTGATCATCAGTCATCAAGGCGACGACGTTCTCGCCTGGGATGTCATCTGCTGTGCAGACGGTCACCTGTGACCAATCAAAGGCAGGGTCAAAATCTAAGCCTAGAAGGCGACCCTTCGCGATCGGCGAACGGACCGTCGCAGCGTATAAACAATGATCTGGGCGTACGTCATCAACGTAGAGCGCCCGGCCGGTCACTTTATCGTGACCATCAGTGCGAATCGCACTTTGACCGACGTGCATATTATTCCCCATAACCGTCTCTCGTCATTGCACACCATAGCGGGTTCGCGTGCGTTGCGCGACCCCAGAACAAATCATCCATAAACGGACTTTAAGAGAGTCATTTGAAGCACATCATTCAAGGCTCAAAACCGCAATATTCAATGAGTAAAATGCCACTGACCAAGAGTGAGTGACAGTCGACTTTATCACGCCGGTTGAGCAACCAAACGCTTCGGTCTATTGTCATCTTCACGCGATGCGCGAGCATGCAGTTATGTTTCTATCTGTCACGTCGGGGTCACATCAATTTGCCGAAAAAATTCTTCGAACAACTTGCTCGACTAGAAAGCGAAAATCAGTCATTCGTGCTCGCCACCGTTGTTGAATCCGGTGGGTCGACACCCAGAGTCTCTGGGGCCCGAATGGCGATTACCGCCGACCGCTTTTTTGGCACCATTGGCGGTGGCGCATTGGAATATCGAATCATCAAAGATGCGCGCGCGTTACTGACGAATCCAAAACAGACCACCGAGCTTGTCTCGGTTCATCTCGTCCGAGACTTGGCGATGTGTTGTGGGGGAAAAATGTCCGTTTTTTTAGATAAAGTAGAAGCAACACCCCTGCTTTGGATCTTCGGCGCCGGGCATGTGGGGACTCAGTTGGCCGAGTTTGCAGTGAAGACAGGGTTTCGAGTTCAAGTGGTCGATGACCGTCCGGAGTGGGCATCGACGACCCGATTCACAGAGGCCGTCAAGGTCGTAGAGGACGATCCTGAGACCATCATCAAGAGAGCGCCACCTCAAGAAGACGATTATGTGGTTGTAACAACCCATGAACACGCGCTCGATGAAGCGATAATACGCGCTTTGGCAGCACATTCATTGAGGTTTCTCGGGGTGATTGGTTCACGTGGAAAATGGGCTCGATTTGTCAATCGCTTCGAAGCCCGCGGTCTCCAAGATGAAGCCATATCGCGAGTACAATGCCCCGTGGGCATCGACATTGGCGCTCAGACACCCGAAGAGATCGCGATCAGTATTCTGGCGCAATTGATCGCCATACGTCGCAAAGAATCGCATCGAGGTGGCGCGACAGAATGAACGGCCTACTACTATCCGGAGGGCGTTCGAGACGGATGGGCACACCCAAGGGACGACTCAAGCTACACGGAAAGACATTGATCGAGCATGGTGTGGACGCGCTTAGCCAAGTCTGCGACACGGTTGCTGTTGTTTTGGGTGCTCACTACCAGCAGCTGGCTCCACATGTACCGCCAGAAGCCCGCATCGTTGAAGCGAAACATTGGCATCTCGGTATGAGAGAGAGCCTACGGGTCGGACTGAGGCATCTGCCCGATGGGCACGTCATCGTCAATCACGTCGATCGACCGGGTGTAAGCGGAAACACCATCGAAGCGCTGACACAATTGCCCATCTCGGCCACGACCGTTCCCATTTATCAGGGTAAAGCGGGTCACCCTGTGGTGATTCCAAGCTGGCTGAGACCCGTCATCGAAGCTGAAGACACGCGTTCATTGAGGGAAATATTGGGCCAAAGTAAGGTCCGAAAAATCTGTGTTGATGATCCTCGGGTGACCATCAATCTCAACAACCGGTCCGACTGGCATCGATTTCTGTGGCAATTTAGGCAATAAAGACACCGCAGACCCTTGCATAAGGTGGCCAAGTGCATAATATTCGGCCCGCGTAAAACCTCCTTGAGGTATCGACTGGCGCCAGTTGAGCTCGGAGGTCATATTATGGTTCTCGACCGGGATAGGGTGGTAGACAACTCGGTCAAGACTTCAGCAGGAGACATCTCGCATGCTCGGTTTTCTTGAGAAAGTTTTTGGGACAGCGAACGAACGCGCTTTGAAGAAGCTCACACCTGAGGTCGGTCGTGTGAGCGCGCTAGAAGCCAAAATAAAAGCACTCTCCGATGACCAGCTCAGGGGAAAGACAGCTGAATTTAGGCAAATGCTCGATAACGGAGCAAGCCTGGATGACATTCAGTACGAGGCATTTGCTGTTGGTCGTGAGGCGGCCTGGCGTGTCTTGGGTATGCGGCCCTACGACGTCCAAGTTCTCGGTGGGTTCGTACTGCATACGGGTCGAATTGCTGAAATGAAAACCGGTGAAGGTAAGACACTGGTCGCGGTCCTTCCCTGTTATTTGAATGCCCTGACCGGCAAGGGCGTGCACGTCGTTACTGTAAATGATTATCTCGCGCGACGAGATGCGGAGTGGATGGGTCAGGTCTATCGCTGGCTCGGGCTGACTACGGGTGTCATCATAAACGATATGAGCGACTCCGCTCGTCAAGCGGCCTACGGCTCAGACATCACCTACGGTCAGAATAATGAGTTTGGGTTCGATTACCTACGCGACAACATGAAGTACGACATCTCGGACTATGTTCAACGCAAACTCAACTTCGCCATCATCGATGAGGTCGACTCTATCTTAATCGATGAATCGAGAACCCCCCTGATCATCAGTGGTCCGGCGGAGGGTTCATCGGAGCTGTATACGACCGTCGACCGAGTGATCCCTCGACTGAGAAAAGACATCCACTTCAACGTAGACGAGAAATCACACTCCGCCACACTCACAGATGACGGCGTGGATACAATTCAGGGCCTGCTCAAGTGTGACAACCTCTACGACCCGAACAACATCATCCTATTGCATCACGTAAACAATGCACTGAAAGCGCATACGCTGTATCGACGGGACGTCAATTACCTCGTCAATCAGGGCGAGGTCGTCATCATCGACGAACATACAGGTCGTCTGATGCCGGGTCGCCGCTGGTCCGATGGACTCCATCAGGCTGTCGAAGCGAAAGAGAATGTTGAGATTCAATCGGAGAACCAAACCCTAGCAACGGTGAGTTTCCAGAACTACTTCAGACTCTACGACAAGCTGTCTGGCATGACAGGTACAGCAAAAACCGAAGAGGAAGAGTTCCAGAAAACTTACAAAATCGACGTGGTGGTCGTACCAACAAACAAACCAATCCAAAGACTTGACCAAGCTGATCTGATCTACCGATCTGAGCGCGGAAAGTTCAAGGCATGTGTTGGTGAGATTAAAGAGCGGCACGCCAAGGGCCAACCGATTCTCGTGGGTACCACCAGCGTGGAGAAGAGTGAGATCATTCACCGCATGTTAAAGGCCGAGGGGATTGAGCACGAGGTACTCAACGCAAAGCTCCACTCACGAGAAGCTGCGATCGTAGCGCAGGCCGGCCGTCTGAATGCGGTCACGGTCGCAACGAACATGGCTGGTCGAGGTACGGATATCATCCTCGGCGGCAACGCGGAATATTGGGGGCAATGCCTGCTCGAAGAGATGGATATTGCTGTTCGACATACACCCGAATGGGAATTTGTTGAGGACTTCGTCAAACAGATCTGTATCGGCAACGAGGACAACGCGCGCGCGCTGCGAGCGTCCGAAGAGGTTCTTTCGAGTATTCCTGACTCAGTGATCGAGCAGATCGCGGAGAAACGGGACCTCTTCGGTGGGGAACAGACAAAAGTGCTCGACGCAGGCGGCTTGTTCATTTTGGGAACAGAACGACACGAAAGTCGGCGTATTGACAATCAGCTGCGCGGCCGAGCAGGGCGTCAGGGTGATCCCGGTGCGAGCCGTTTCTACCTATCGCTTGAAGACGACCTGATGCGTATCTTTGCGAGCGACCGGATGGCATCGATGATGGATTCTTTGGGCATGACCGATGATGCACCCATCGAGCACGCGATGGTTTCAAAAGCCATCGAGAACGCTCAACGTCGCGTGGAGGCTCAACACTTCGACAGTCGTAAGAACCTGCTCGAATACGACGACGTCATGGACCAACAACGTAAGACCATCTACAAACTTCGTCTCAGCGTTCTCGGTTCCAACGATGAATCTCTGCGGGAGCTTTGCTTAGACGCCATCGAAGACCTGGTCGTGGCGATGGTCGATACTCATTGTGATGAACGCACCAAACCTGAGTATTGGGACATAGACGCACTCATCGAAAATGTGCGTTTTCAGTTTAATCATGAGATTGAGCTACATGATCTCCCGCGCTCAAAAGAGCGATACATCGAACGCATCTACTTCTCCGTTGAGCAGCCGTATCTCGACAAGGTCAATGAGGTAAACGGGAATCAAGATGGGTTAATGCATCAGTTGGAGAAACAGCTTTATCTGCAGCAGATCGACCAACTCTGGAAAGACCATCTCACGGCGATGGATCAACTCCGAACCGGGATCGGCCTTCGAGGTTATGGCCAACGGGACCCGAAGAAAGAATACCAAAAGGAAGGTTTCAGACTCTTCTCGAGCCTACTCGTCAATATCAAGGCTAAGGTTATGGGTCAGCTGTACAGGGTACAAATCGAATCCGAGGAGGAAGTGCTCGCAGCCCAAAAAGCCTATCGGGAACGTGTCGAAGAACAACAGCGTCAAATGCAGATGTTCTCATCTGAGTCAGCTGAATCCGGTGCCGATGAGTCTAGGTCAACCAAGCCTCAGGAGCGCCGCCGTGTGACAACAGTTCGCCGAGAGCGCCCGAAGATTGGTCGAAACGAGCCATGCTGGTGTGGCAGCGGTAAGAAATATAAGAAATGCCACATGGCCTCCGATTTAGCGGGCGAAACCGCTCAGTCGGACGAGATCGAAGCAGCTGCCAAATCGATCCCAGAATCATGAGCGATATCAAGGTCGACGGCTTTAGATTTGCTGGCATCAGCTGCGGAATAAAGCGAGGAGACCAACTCGACCTCGGTTTGATTGTGGCGGATGAGGAATGTCCCTGTGCCGGTGTGTTTACAACCAATCAAGTTGTGGCAGCACCAGTCGTTCAAAGCAAACGTAACTTAAGCGGCAGCAAAACTGCACGTGCGATTATCGTCAACAGCGGCAATGCCAATGCGTGTACAGGTCAAACGGGTGTTCGAGACGCTGCCACAATGTCAAAATGTGTAGCGGACCAGCTTGGTTGTAGCCCTGAGAAAATACAAGTCTGCAGTACCGGTGTCATCGGTGCCTACCTTCCGATGGACAAGATTACCAAAGGTGTTGAACAGGCGATAGAACACCTATCCCCAAGCAGCTTTGCTGAATTTTCAGAATCAATCCGCACGACCGACACTTTTGCTAAATTACGCCATGTAGAGATTCAAATTGGGGCACGTACTTTTCGGATTGCTGGAGCGTCCAAAGGTGCGGGTATGATTCACCCCAATATGGCGACAATGCTTGGCTTTGTTGTAACAGACGCGCCCATTAGTGCCGACGACATTGACGCATTGTGGCGACGGGTATGCCAACAAACATTCAACGCCATCACCATCGATGGTGACACGAGCACAAACGATACGGCATTGTTTATGGCCAGTGGGGCGGGTTGTCATGAAGATCTTCACGGCGAACAACTCATTGAATTCGAAAAGCACTTGCTCGAACTGACAACCGAGCTTGCCAAGGATATCGTGCGGGATGCCGAAGGCGGCACAAAGGTTGTGGGCATCAGAGTAGCGGGTGCACGGTCCTTTAGAGATGCTCAAATCATTGCTAATACCATCGCATTGAGCCCACTCGTAAAGACCGCCATTCATGGCGAGGACCCAAATTGGGGTCGAATTATCGCAGCCGCTGGTCGCAGCGGTGTTTTATTTGAACCAAATGATTTGGCGCTCAAATTCAATGAGGTCACTCTCTACGAATATGGCGAGTGGTGTGGCTCGGAGAGTGAAGCTCAAGTTCATCAGATCATGCTAGAGCGGGAATATCTGATCGAATTGGATATTAGAGTCGGCGACCATGAACACACGGTCTACACCTGCGATTTTAGTGCTGATTACGTACGTATCAACGCCGATTACCGGAGTTGATTGGTCGATGCCGGTAAGAGACTGGCATTGATTATCAATTGCGAGCGGACATATAGTTCAATCCCATCGATTGGAGGTTATCTGTGTTCACAAGAGTAATGCTCTCAGCGATCATCGTTGGTTTACCCATGCAAGCGCTCGCCCAGGAATGCGGGCCAACTCAACAGACTATTGGTTGGTCTCAACCAAACAACGTGCCGATTGAAAGCCAAGATGCACCAAGATGGCCAACGAATGCGAGCGTTCGGCTCGCCTTTGGCGGACCTTGGTGTCCGAGCGAAGAGCAGATTGAACTTGAAGATGAGGATGGCAACGCGGTGCCCGCGCAAGTCCGTATCCGAACCCCTTACAAGCTCGTGACCAATGTACCCGACCCGCTGACACTCATCGAGGTAGACCCCATCGATGAACTCGCAGCACGGAAGGACTACCGGTTGGTGGTACGCCCTCCAGATCCTGCGCTTTCAGTCAATCGCGAGTATACGCTCGAGTTTAGAACAAAGGGTGGCCCAGCCGATGATATCGGCGATTTTGAAGGTATCCGAGAGGCGAGGCTGAATGACGACCGTTGCATCGAAGCGGGTGCTTTTTACGAGCTAGACGATGCAAATCCGGTGTGTCCGGTCCCTAATCGAATCTACATTGCTATCGAATTTCAGCCGTTAAATCGTCCTGACATTGCGTATGTCATTTATCGTACATCATCGACGCCGATCGCATCGCTCGACAATCCTGAGACAGAGCCACCCGATCTTACGCCTGTACCAGTGGCTTTCGAAAACGGTGCGCGCGATCTGCTCGGCACCGGTGTTCCACTCAGAACGTCGCGGTTTTTCTTACCGTACTATCCGCTTCCTCGCCGTGACTGCTTCGCCGTAATGGCCATCGACGAGTGGGGCCGTGAGCGGGGTGATCTAACCAATGAATCCTGCATCAGCCTTGAGGTCTTTCTACCCTGTCCAGATGGGTGTGATCCCACAATGATGATGTGTCAGACGTTCCCAGAACCAAACCCATTTGAAGGCGGACCCCCGGTGCCAGGACAAACATGCTCAAACGTGGGCATCAACGGTGGTGATCCAGATCAACCGATCCCTGAGATCGGTTCTGAGCCAAACAGTGACGGTGGTGTACCAACTGGAGATGGCGGGCTACCTCCAGCCGATAACGGCGCCGATGGCGGATCATCTGGTGGCGGTAGCAGTGGAGGCTGCACAGCCTCACCAGAAACAGCACCGGCAACCCCGACCACACTCATTCTCACGCTGGTATGCCTCTGGGGCATTCGCCGACGCTCATTTAACCACAAGTAAAGAGCAATCATCACCGGAGCACCAATATGACTCGTATCAAAGCCCGTCTTTTGAGGGGTTTCCGTGACTACATGCCTGAGAATATGCTGCCGAAACAGCGGATGCTCAATGAGGTTGCGAGAACATTTGAAGCCTTCGGTTTTTCACCGCTTCAAACACCCGCACTCGAGTATGCCGAATGCCTCCTCGGTAAATACGGCGACGAAGGTGATAAACTGCTCTATCGCTTTAAAGACAATGGCGATCGCGATGTTGCGATGCGATACGACCTCACAGTACCGCTGGCGCGGGTTATTGGTATGAACTCTCAGCTGACAAAGCCTTTCAAACGATACCAAATTGCGCCGGTTTGGCGGGCGGAGAAGCCGGGTCGTGGCCGGTATCGTGAGTTTATGCAATGCGATGTGGATATCATCGGCGCCCCCGACCTTATGGCCGATGCTGAATGTATGATGGTCGGCTGCTCAGTGCTCAGAAATCTCGGTATCGACTCATTTGTTATCCGAATCAATAATCGAAAACTGCTGACTGCGATGCTCGAACGATTTGGAATCAAACCAGGTGAGCAGACCATGAGCGTGCTGAGGGGAATCGATAAACTGCCCAAGATCGGCGAAGGAAAGGTGCGGGGCCTATTGGCGTCTGAGAATGGATTGAGCGAAGAAGCGATAGACGGCATCTTCGAATTCCTCAGCCTATCACCCGATCAACTGGCGGATTGGTTCGAAGGCAGTGAAATGGGTGAACTCGGAGCGAAAGAGCTGACCACAGTACTCACGCTCGCTGAGGAGCTCGGCATCTCAGAGTATGTTGAAGTTGATTTATCCATCGCACGTGGACTCGACTACTACACAGGGACCATTTACGAGACTTTCCTCAGAGCCGATGAGTCTCTTGGATCTGTGATGTCGGGTGGTCGATACGACACGCTCTTAAGTATGTTCAATGGGCAAGTCACACCTGCTGTTGGCATAAGCCTAGGCGTTGATCGTCTTTTGGCGGGCCTCATTGAAATGGAGCTGCTGCAAACGCAAACAACGCCGAGTCATGTTCTGGTCGGTGTTTTCAGTGAGTCGGAGAGGCCGCTGAGCTATCGCGTAGCCGCGCAGCTGAGGGAAGAAGGCCTCAACGCCGAAGTTTTTCCGGGTGCTCCGAAAATGAAAAAGCAACTTCAGTATGCAAACCGCCAGGGCATTGAGTATGTGGCTCTGGTTGGTCAAAGTGAGTACGACCGTGGCTCTGTCCTCTTGAAGTCCATGACGACCGGAGAGCAAGAGGAAGTTGCCATCGAAGCATTATCTGCTCGGATTAAGGGAGGGGACAAATGACAATTGATCTAACGAGACTCATACTCATGGTCTGTACCGTGAGCACGCTTGCCTGCAGCGGCGACAAAAAAGACAAGAACAAACTCGATGACCGTTTTGCCGCAATGCTCAAAACGAAGCCATGTAAAACCGATAAGGACTGCCTTAAAGGCCATATCTGTAAGGATACAAGCTGTGTCAAAGGCGAGCGATCAGCAGCAGAGCTGACCGCGAAGAGACAGGCCGCAGAGGCTGCCGCCAAGAAAGCGATGGAGGCACGTAACAAGCTCAAACCTGGGGAAGGACGCCTCAAGGTAAGGATATGCCCATTCTATAAGAACACCAGCGGTTCGAGTGCGATGCTCCTCGCGGAGCACCAAAAGACCAAGAAACGACACTTCTTGGCCCTCCATAATCGAATTGAGCCCGATGGAATCGGACAGATTTTCACGTTTCCATCTCTTCCTCTCGGAACTTACGATGTCACACTCAAGATGGGTGTTCGAGTCCGAGGTCAACACGATCTCAGCGATATGAATTGCCATCCAAAAACAAAACCATGTCGTGAAGGAACGATCAGAGAAATGGACGTTATTCTGCCAAAGAATGAGCCACCACCAGAACTGAAGGAAGACGGTACACCCGAGCCGCCACCGTGCGACTTTGTCGCAGAATAAGCTGGCCTAGGCCCGGTCTTTATCCGCTATAAGCGACGCTATGGTCACGCTCTCACGCAAGCTCTGCGCGGCATCGACCGCATGGTTCTCCAACTGATCGAACGCCTCATAATACCGGCTATCATGGTTTAAGTTTAGCAGAGTTAGCTGTCCACCAAGCTTGTACACATCCGCAACAGTCAGCTGACTCAGTGATTGGCTTGGAAGAAGACAGACAGGACCGTCACCGCTCACTTCAGCCAAGAGTCGGTTTGCCTTTAACGTCTCAACGCAACGGTCCAGAATCATTTCATCGATCTGAAGTAGCTCCGCCAGTCGTCTTTGCTCAAGGTGCCCACCATGGGAATAAAAGTGATTAGCCACCTCTAAGAACACGATGCAGAGCATACGACCACTTGGCGCCTCGTTAAGGTGACCCGTCCGACGCAAGATCTCAAAATCTCGTGTTAGCCTTTCTCGATTTTGGAGCATATATGCGAGGGACGCGCCACTTAAGACGATGATCCAGCAGACATAAACCCAAAGCAGAAAAATCGGTATAAGAGCAAAACTGCCGTATACCTTAGATCGAATGGAGCCCTCATAGACGGTGTCTACATAAAGATTAAATCCAAAACGTCCGAGCTGAAACACCGCCGCCGCGATCACAGCTGAGATGAGGGCATATTTGATATTCACGTAGGTATGCGGCAAGAGTTTAATCAGCAGTGTGAGGACGAACACAACGAGCACAAGATTAACCACACCAGCCAGGTAGACGCTTGTATAGGTAATGCCTAATTGAGTCATTAACCGACTCGCCGCCACAGAGCCGAGGGCAAGGAGCGTTGGTGTTAAAGTGATCACTGCATAAAAGGTGAGGAGACGACGGTACATTGGCCGACTTTTGGGTACATTCCAAATATCGTTGAAAGCATTCTCGACCGATAAAAAGAGCAAAATGGAGACGATGACGAGAATCGCTAAGCCCACGATCCCGATCGTGCCCTGATTTGTTGTCAGCGCAGCTTCGATATGCTCGGTCACTTCTGAGACGCTGTCGGTAAACAACGCGTTGAACAGCCAACTTTTTATCTGTTCGAATTGATCTGGCAAGAAGGCTTGCAGAACAGAGAAAACAACAGCCAGAAGGGGCATCAGAGATAAGATGGTCGTGAACGTCAGTGATGCCGCCCACCTCAGTGCATGATCGCCGACAAGCTTGTCACCGATTGCCACAAAAAGTTGAATCGAGCGAGCGATACGATGATGTCCACGCTCATCAACCGTCTGCAGTATCTCGTTTATCCATGATCGGGACCATCCCATAGTCTGCACAATAACCGCATTCAATCGGATAAACTAATTTATGCTAAAGCATCTATCTAGGGTGCTGGAGCGAAGCCCTGTCGAGGAAAGGGACTGGGTGTGGCAAATCGGTCCTGAGAGATGACACCGCGGGCGATTAGGCCTGCATAGTTGTCATAGTATGTCGTCAAGATTCGTTGCGGCCGATTGTGGTTGGCACGGACAAAAGGTGATGAAACTGCTTGGCTATGATGATTCTCTCCGAATCGAGTACCTAAGTTGCTCGGCCGATTGACATTTGAATTATGGCGCGACGACCGTGCGCTTGAACTTGCGGAACGTGATTTATGGGACAGACTACCGGAACGTTCTGGCGCTGGTGCTTCAAGTGACTGCGGCGACACATGGCTGTCAGCAGCAGATGAAGATGTCCCGTAATCGAACGAACGCTGACTACGCTTTGGTTTTGCGAGGGGCTTTTGCTTTCGAATGTAATTTCTTCGAGCGCGCTCTTTGAAGACTGCAACGCCAATCACACCAACATGCTGAGGCGTACCCCTACGAGACGAATAACTGTCACCAGGATTGGTGAAGCGGAAAGCAGCGACTGTGTTCATCGAACGACGAAAACCTTCGATCAACACTGAATCGTAAGCATCGATGACATAACCTCTCTGCTTGCTATAATCACCAACCTGACCGGAGATCACGTCTCGTCCATCAACTGTAACAACGGCTTCAATCCGTCGGTGCGTTCGGTTAAAAACCCGGACATTATAACGATGGTTGTATTCACCGAGCACATAGGTGTGTCCATGCCGATGAAAAGTCTGAAGAGGATTTCCAGCCTCGTCTTCAACTTGAAATTCAAATTGCCCTCCACCTGTGTGAGGCCGGCTTGCGCAGGCAGAATGAGATGCGAGTAAAAGACCAAGGAAAGATAAGAAAAGGCGTTTAGACATAGCTTAGCTCCAGCACAATCGTGAGGATTCAAACGGCTTAAGCTGATTTTGGGTCTAACTCTTCTGAATTATTTTTTTGATTCGGTCGAATAACCAGAAAACGCGTTTAAGATTTGGTCTTGGATTCTAAAGGCTATCCAGCCTTTACCTGGTAAATCATTCATAAGAATACTGAAAGTTAACAACTCACCACTTTCATGATGAATGTAGCCTGACAGGCAGATGACGCCTCGCAGCGTACCGGTCTTCGCGCGAATTGTGCCTGGTGGCAGCTTACGGAATCTTTTCTTAAGCGTCCCATCCTGTCTCGATAACGCGAGGGATGAGAAAAATTCAGGCCTGATGAGAGGCGAACTTGCCATTCGGTCTAAGACAGCCACCATCTGTCTCGCGGAGAACCGGGTATCCCCAAACAAACCCGAACCATTAACGTACTTAAACTTGGTAAAGTTGAGCTTGTCCTTGAGATATTTCGAGACGACCTTAGTGCCATGTATCCAGTCGCCAACACCGCCATGAACTAATCCAATTGTCCGTAACACTTGTTCGGCCATAAAGTTATTACTGAGTTTGTTTATATCTTGAATGATCAAGCCCAGAGTCCGAGATCTAATTTTCGCCAGATTCACAGCCTTTCTCGGATGCTTCTTTTTCAGCACTTTTCCTTTGAAGCGAATACCGGCGTTCTTTAAGAAATGCTTTGTTGCGTCACCCGCGAATAGAGCAGGATTATCGATTCGCCGACGAACAACCAGGCCTCGATGACCGACTGGAATACGACCCGTGAGATGAAGCTTGGTCTTGTCCTTATGCGCAGACGCTGTGAGGCCTAAGCGCTCTTTACCCGCCTGAGTTGTTCGTGCCTCATTCCGAATAAAGACGTGCTCACGAGTGGGCCAAACTTCAACAATCGGTGCCTTATCAACTTTCGAACTCGGCAATATTTTAATCTTGATACTATTGAAATTAATACTCATAGCACCCGACGCAGCTCGATACGCCGCATCTTGGTTTTTGTCGTTAAATCCAGGCGCCATGGTGTCTTGAGTGAAATAGGTATCGTCTACATACAGATTTCCATCGATGCGCTTTAAATTGTGATTTCGTCTGGCATCATCGATGAGTTTCCACAGAGACTCGCTCACGAACCGAGGATCACCCTGGCCCACTAGATAGATGTCCTTCGCGCGGCCCTTATTAAGCTTTCCAGCTTTTAAAAATGTATTCCAACTGTATCCAGACCCAAGCAACTCGAGTGCTGCAGCCGTCGTGATGACCTTTGTATTGGAAGCAGGGTGAAGCGGTAAATCTGCGTTTTTCTCAAAGATGACTTCACCAGACATCGTGTTGGTGATCAAAACGCTCACCTGAACATCCTTAAGACTCTTTTGCTGAAGAGCCTTTTGAGCGTTTACAATCTGGGCTTTAAAATTTGCTTTGGAGAGCGAATTCTTCTGAGAAAAAGCCGATATAGGTACGAGAAAGAAAAAGAGCAGTATGTGTGAGATAAGGACGTTCCGCATACGTATCAAGATCCGCGTTTCCGTGACCATAATCGATTTACCGCCCGCCGAGTCTTCGTTGCACCGCTGGAGGCGCGGACGCCACGAGCGACATCCACAACTTGTTGTCTGTTGTTGTATATTTCCGATCGGTTAACAAAGCACGTATCGCTTTGTAACCATCTGGCTTGGCGGGCGCTAACTCGATCGCGCGAGTCAGTAACTTAACTGCCTGTTGAGCATAAACTTGAGCTGAATGTCCGGCCATTTCGCTGGCCAGCGCCATCAAGCGACCCAAGCGTAGGTTAATATAGTAAACCGAGCGTTGGAATTCAGGGTCATCACTCTCCGCCTGAGCGAGATGAATAAAACCCGCTTGTTCCTTGAGAAAACCTGCAACAAGCTCGATGACCGCTCTTCTATGGCCACGTGCTTTGAGCTTATCTATGCGCTGCAGAATGGACCGGCTCAACCAAGCAAAGTCATCCGCTTGGTGAATCGCTTCAGTGGTTTCGGTATGCAATGCACTCTTGAGATATAGACACGCCCGATGAACGTCACCAAGACGAATCAAAGTGCGACCAACGGCCGCGAGCGCAATCGCGTCGGCTTCCCTTTGATTTGAAATGGCATGAACGGCAATGGACAACGCTTGTCGCGCAGCAGGTAAATCACCTGCCTCAACGGCAATCTCAGCAGCGTAGGCTGCTGGTCTTGATGGAATAGGCAAACCGCTTTGACTCAACTTAATCATGGTCTGCAAAGACTCGATCACCATTTGCATTTCGGATGCATTTAACTCACTGAGCTCTGTTTTACTTCGCTCAACCCACCGAAAACGTTCAATTCTCGCTAAATTTCGAGCAACTGAGTCACCCGCCTCATCAATCAATTCTTGAATATCAACTTGAGTCGCAGGAGGAGCAATTCGATCGCAGATAGCTTCTACTGACGCTTCCAAAGTATCGATATCGTGACCCGATACAACGGATACGCCCCGATCAATCCAGTATTTGAGCCACAATTTATTGTCTGCGCGTAGTGCCAGAAATGTTGTTGCGGACAGTCGCTCGAAGGTATCGAAGAACCAAATCAGATAAGGGTCATTTGGTTCAAATCCGTAAAAGAAAACCGGACCACTCTGCAATTCGCTGCGAAGCATCTCACCGATTAAAGTTTGCCCTTGAAAGTGCGTCTTGAACTCATCAATGCCAACCGCAGTGGCGTCCATCCAAAGATCGCCACCCAATTTGATGACGTCTGTTTCATTCGGCAATCGATCTGTTTGAGATACCAATGCACTATCGGAAGACAAATAACGGTATTTTTGACCCAACTTCGCCAAAATTGCCTGGCTTGCATTGTGCAAAGAGAGGTCAACAACTGTTCGGAAGGGTAGACTGGCGAGTTTGATTTGAAACGGATGAACTTGGTCTACAATCACTTCGGGAGATGGAAAATATTCAGCTAGGTCACGCTGAATACGCTCCGTCCCCAAATCTGATCGAATCAGCATCAGCTTGTGTTCGTCCGCCAAATCGTCCCAGCCGGTTGCATCACTCAAGCGGGCCGACATTTGATCGAGGTAAGCATCTAACCGGAGGCTATCGATTCGCGCATAAAAAAGTGGGCCAAGTACGAGTGTACCTGTTCTCTGTGCAAGAGCTGAGCGGAGTCTTTTTATCTTCGACGTCTTGTCCATATGGAGATGGTAATCTGATAGGACAATATTCGCTAGTTTGAGGACGTGGGCACAGTCGTGATGCGAAGACCTCCAGCGATCTGACTGACAAGTGATGGACCTTCGTAAATGAAGCCGGTGTACACTTGCACAAGAGATGCACCGACATCCACAAAGCTCTGAGCATCATTGAGTGAGCTTATCCCACCTACTGCAACAATGGGTAAATCGGTCAGTAAGCGCAGCTGACGGACCGTTCTGAGTGCTCGTTCATGTAATGGTCGACCACTTAATCCCCCGGCACCAATTGAACTTAGAAGCGTCGAAGATGATGTCAGGTTATCCCGATTGGTCGTCGTATTTGTCGCTGTAAATCCAGACGCCCCGAAAGTTGTGGCTATACGCACAACATCTGCCAACTGCGTATCAGACAGGTCGGGAGAAACTTTCACAAGATAAGGCGTTGAGCTCTCTCCGATGGTTTCTTGAATCGCCGAGAGAAGTGACTCCAGTGCGGATGGATCTTCAAATGTTCGTCCATCGCCTGAGTTCGGACAGCTTACATTGATGACCAAGACATCGGCCACATCCAACATCTGTTCAACGCTGTAGCAGTAGTCAGCAATCGCTTGATCACCCATAATTTCGCTATCATGGGTCTTTGCTATATTCACGAACAGTGGACATTTTGGCCGTTTTTTCTGAAGCCTTCCTCGGACGAGATCTACACCTTCATTGTTCAGTCCCATCCGGTTAATGATTGCGCGATCTGACTTCAGCCTAAAAAGTCTCGGGCGGGCATTACCGGAAGAAGGACGAGCCGTTACAGAGCCGACCTCGATAAAACCAAAACCAACGGCTGTCAAAACATCAATATGTTGCGCGTTCTTATCAAAACCGGCAGCAATACCAATTTGATTATCAAACACACAGCCAAACAACTTTTGAGACTGTAGACCCTTACGGTAAAATCGTCGTCTCATGAGGCCAGAGAAACCTGGAATTGCACACACAAGATGAAGAAGTGCGAGGGCGAAACGATGAGCTCGCTCAGGGTTCAATCTAAAAAGGAAATTACGAAGAAAAATGTACATAATCGAGTGACCATAGTGGATGACCTAATGCGCCTATAAAAACTTATCCCCAGTAATTTGTTAATAGATCTGTGGGAATCTGGTGAATGTTTAATGCTGTATCAAGATACACCCAGGGTAACCAATATTCCCAAAGTAATAAGCGCGATTTAAGAACAGAGTTAATGCAATAAAAACTAATTATTATCAGATACTTAAAAACTTAAAAACAATTCAAACAACACCTATTACTAAGACTATACATATCTATTATTTTATATTTCTAATCTTCATAGATATGCACATGTTGAAAACGAAAATCTTTGGTCTCTGAAAGAGTCAATTTTACTCGTTGCAATGCGTATCCCATCGATGTAAGCACCTTTACCTATCCGGTTTTTGTGCGTGGAGTATTTTTATGAAATTTGCAATCAATCGAGATCTGTTTAGTAAGGCTCTTGGACGCATTCAAGGGGTACTCAGCCGCCGTGCGAGCCTTCCTGTACTATCGAATGTTCGATTGGAGATTATCGATGATGGCAAATTGCGAATCTCTGCAACCGACTTAGACGTGACTCATGATGGATATCTCGCCTGCCGAGGCGCAATTCAGGGTAGTGTGACCGTTGATGGTAAGCGCCTTTATGAGGTTGTACGCTCTCTGCCTGGTGAAGAAGTAGACGTTCAAGTCACAGATGAGTCACGGGTTGTCTTGCAGTGCAAAAATGCGGAATTTGTTCTCTTAGGTACGGCCTCTGATACGTATCCGAAACTGCCCGATGCCCATGGCGTCAAGCTCTTCCCTGTAGATGGAACTGGTTTGCGAGAGCTCTTGGAACGCTCGATGCTTTCTATCTCGTCCGATGAATCACGGCCAAACCTAAATGGCGTTTATTTTAAGTGCCTTGAAGGTGACCGAATTCGCATGGTGTCAACCGATGGTCATCGTTTGAGTCAAGGTGAGCGAAGTGTCAACCGCGATGCAGCGATACCGCCTCATGACGGCGTTATCATACCGCGAAAAGGCGTCATGGAGCTTAAGAGGCTCCTTGATGAAGCGGGTAAAGAAGTGTCATTCGGTTTCCTAGACAACAATATCGTTGTTGCGTCTGCCGGTAATTTCTTGTTCGTTCGTTTGATAGACGCGACCTTCCCCGATTATATGCAGGTGATTCCAAAATCAAGCGAGCGTATCATCGTACTCGATCGAGTCCCATTCCTTGATTCTCTGAAGAGAATTGGTTTGCTGGCGAGTGAAAGAACCCATGGTGTCCGCGTTGAGTTGACCGATGGCTTAATGACACTTTTGAGCGATAACCCTGAGTTCGGTAAAGCCCGCGAAGAGATTGAAATCGATTATACGGGTGGTGATTTGATCATCGCTTTCAACGCAAAGTATGTGACAGAGATTCTCGCGACTTTAAGCGCAGCTAAGATTGAGATGGCATTGAATGAAGCTTTATCTCCAGGCTTGTTTAGAGAACACGGAAACGATGAATATCTCTTCGTCGTCATGCCCATGCGTCTTTGATAGACATTGCAAGTCAAGCACCTCTGTGTTCAAAACTTCAGGAATCTGTCGCAAGTAGATCTGCGGCCACACCGACGATTCAACATCATTTGTGGTGATAACGGCCAAGGAAAAACGAATCTAATCGAGTCTATCTACTGGCTCGCAACCTTACGTCCTTTTCGAACCACACGCATTCGAGAGCTGATTAAGTGGGATAGCGACTCCGCGGATGTTGCTGCTGTTGTTAACGCTCATGGACTCGAACATCGGTTGAGCGCGGAGATCAAAAATGGTCAACGGGACGCTTTTCGTGAAGGCAAGAAGGTTCGATCAAGTCAGTATTTTGGTGCCTTATCCGTTGTTTTGTTTACACCTGATGATGTGGGTTTAATCCGTGGTTCTCCTGAGAATCGTCGACGTTTCATGGATAGAGCAATCTTTAATGGACGTCAGTCACATCTCGATGATTGCGTGACCTATAGGCGCGCGCTCGATTCACGGAATCGACTTCTGCGGGAGCGCGCCCCAGACGCGATGCTCGATGTATATGAGCAGACGCTCGCCCAGGTAGGTGCGCAGATTATACGGTCTCGCGCGGCCTTAATCGATTCGATAGAACCTCTATTTATAGCTAATATTCGAGCGATCCTTGGTCAAGAAGTCGCGGTCAGCATCCGTTATAAATGCTCAGTTTCTGAACTCGGCGAACCGATCGAGCATTCGCTCATGACACTTTGGCAAGAAGACAGACTGAAAGACCGAGACCGTGGCTTTACTCAGAAAGGTCCACACACGGAAGACCTCGTTATCTCGCTTTTTGGTCACAGCGCTCGAAATTATGCCAGTCAAGGCCAGCAACGCTCGATGGTATTAGCACTTAAAATTTCGGAAATTCAGTTACTTAAAGAGCGTAGTAAACAGATACCTGTTGTCTTGCTAGATGATGTATCGAGTGAGCTTGATGCACATCGAAACAAAAGTCTTTTCGACTTTTTGAATCAATTTGACGGGCAGGTCTTTATCACGACGACAGACCCTGCTTATCTACGCATTGAAGGTGACCGAGAAGTATACCGTATTCAAGACGGTGAACTGTTCTTAAAGGAGAGTTGAGGCGTGGAGAAATTTATCATCGATGGGCGTCGCCGTTTGGCTGGTTCAATCACACCGAGCGGAAACAAAAATGAGGCGCTACCAACGCTCGCTGCATGTCTTCTCACTGAAGAGCCGGTTACATTGCGTAATGTGCCTCGCATACGAGACGTGGATGTCATGTGCCAAGTCCTCGAGAAACAAGGTGCAACCGTTGAATGGCTCAGTCAAAACGATGTCCGCATTTGCGCTGCAAATGTCGAAGGTGCTGAGTTAGATGCAGATTTGTGTCGTCGTATTCGCGCGTCCATTCTTTTCGCAGGTCCGATGGTTGCCCGTCTAGGCCACGTGGTTTTGCCGCCCCCAGGTGGGGATGTTATTGGTCGTCGTCGAGTGGATACCCATCTTCACGCATTTCAATCCTTGGGCGCGAGTATTGATGTTGAGAAGGCATATGAGATCCGTGCAGGGCGTCTTATAGGTTCTGATATCTTTCTCGACGAGGCGTCTGTTACGGGCACTGAGAACGCGATTATGGCGGCGACCTTAGCTCGTGGAACAACAATCATTAGGAATGCAGCCTGCGAACCGCATGTCTGTGCTCTTGCTCGTATGTTGGTGTCAATGGGTGCGCATATTGAAGGCATCGGTTCAAACACTCTGACCATTGAAGGCGTCGACCGTCTTGGTGGCTGTGAGCACACCATCGAGAGTGACTATCTTGAGATAGGCAGTTTTATTGGTCTTGCTGCAGTGACTAAAAGCCCACTCACCATTAATCGGGTTCAGCCTGATAATCTAAGAATGATTAGAATGGTCTTTGATCGACTTGGTGTGAGAACCGAGATTGATGGGGACAAACTATTCGTTCCGGAAGATCAATCATTAGAGATCCGACCTGATTATCATGGGCATGTACCGAGAATTCACGATGCGATTTGGCCAGCTTTTCCAACAGATCTCATGAGTATCGTGATTACGGTCGCTACGCAGTGCAAAGGTACGGTGCTATTTTTTGAGAAGATGTTTGAAGGACGCATGTTTTTTACCGATCACCTTCAGAATATGGGCGCTCAAATCATTCTCTGTGATCCCCATAGGGTGGTCGTTGTCGGTCCCCAAACGTTGAGGGGTGGTCGGGTTGAGAGCCCTGATGTACGCGCAGGTATGGCCCTGCTCATCGCCGGCCTATGTTCCGTTGGAAAGACTGAAATTTATAATATCCACCAAATCGATCGCGGTTACCAACGTATCGAGGAAAAGTTGAAGAGTATAGGCGCTGCAATCAGCCGTCACTCAGTGGAGTAGTGTGACTCCGGCTCAGCGCAACGAGTGGATTGTCCATCTAAATTAATCTCTTAGACGTAGCTAGAACGAAAAGAGCCGGCATGCAGCCGGCTCTTTTGCGTTCAATCTGAGATTGAATGGCCTAGTAGCGGTAGTGCTCTGGCTTGTATGGTCCTGCCTTGTTGACACCAATGTAGTCTGCTTGGTCGTCCGTCAGCGCTGTCATCTCAACGCCGAATTTGGCTAGGTGAAGCTCCGCGACCTTCTCATCGAGGTGCTTTGGCAGTGTGATGACCGCCTTACCGATCTTCTCTGCATTATTTTGCAGCTCGATTTGCGCCAGCGTCTGGTTCGTGAAAGAAGCTGACATTACCAGGCTCGGGTGACCTGTCGCGCAACCGAGATTTACAAGACGACCCTCTGCAAGAATGATGACCGAGTGACCACCACCATTTGGTCCGTGAGTGGTCGTGTTAAAGCGCCATTCGTGGACTTGTGGTTTAATCTCAATCTTCTCAACTTCGCCCGCAGCTTCCATCGCCTCGAGACCCGCCATATCAATCTCGTTATCGAAGTGGCCGATGTTACAGACGATGGCGTTATGCTTCATCTGCTTCATGTGGGTTGCGGTGATGATATCTTTGTTTCCCGTCGCGGTCACAAAGATATCGAAGTTAGGAATCGCCGACTCAACGGTAATAACGTCAAGGCCTTCCATGCATGCTTGCAGCGCGCAGATTGGGTCGATCTCAGTGATCGATACCTTGGCCTGCTGACCACGAAGTGCATCCACCGAACCCTTACCTACGTCACCATAACCACACACGATCGCGCGCTTGCCGCTCAGCATGACGTCTGTGGCTCGCATGATCGCGTCTACCAGAGAGTGACGGCATCCAAATACGTTATCGAACTTTGACTTTGTAACGCTGTCGTTCACGTTGATCGCAGGAAACAGCAGTGAGTTATTCTCGACTCGCTGATACAAGCGATGAACACCCGTTGTGGTCTCCTCTGATACACCACGCACGCAATCTGCGAATTGGTGCCAATAGCGCATGCCACGCGCGTCTTGGACATCAGCTAAGATTTGGAGGACAACAGCCTCTTCTTCGTTGCTCGCTGTGCTCGGGTCAGGACGCTCGCCCTTTACCTCGTATTCGTAACCTAGATGGATGAGCAGCGTCGCGTCACCACCATCGTCTACGATGAGCGTTGGTCCGACGTCGTCGCCCCAGTCGAGGGCCTGTAAGGTGCACCACCAATATTCTTCGAGTGTCTCACCTTTCCAGGCGAAGACAGGAACACTGTCCTTACCCTCACGCCCTGCGACGGTCGCTGCCGCCGCATGGTCTTGGGTTGAAAAAATATTGCAGGAGACCCAGCGTAGGTCGGCGCCCAAGTCTTGCAACGTCTCGATGAGAACAGCTGTTTGAATCGTCATGTGGAGCGAGCCCATGACGCGCGCGCCGGCGAGTGGCTTGCTCTCGCCAAACTCTTCTCGGAGTGCCATGAGACCAGGCATCTCGTGCTCTGCGAGCTCGATCTCTTTCCGGCCAAATCTCACTGTTTCGGCAGACATGTCTGCGACTTTGTTCGCCAATCCGCTGAACAATGGCAACCCAGTGCTCATAAAGGTCTTTTCGATGCTCGCAAGTGCATTTGACATATCCGTCGTCTCCTTCTGTGCGAAATCCGTTGTGTTCATAGTCCGGCAGCCTCTTTCAATGCGTTAGCCTTGTCTGTTTTTTCCCAAAGAAACTCCGGCTCTTCCCGGCCAAAATGGCCATATGCAGCTGTCTTTCGATAGATCGGCCGAAGCAACTGCAGATGCTCTATGATGCCTTGAGGTTTCAAAGGAAAGTGCTCTCGAATGAGTTGGCTTATCTTTTCCGTCGAAATCTTCTCAGTACCAAACGCATCAACATATACAGAAACTGGCTCTGCAACGCCAATCGCATAGGCTAATTGAACTTCTGCGCGCTCAGCTAAGCCCGCGGCGACTACGTTTTTAGCGATGTATCGCGCCATGTAAGCGGCACTTCTATCAACCTTCGATGGGTCTTTTCCACTAAAGGCACCGCCACCGTGCCGGCCCATACCACCGTAGGTGTCTACAATGATTTTGCGACCAGTCAGACCACAATCGCCTTGAGGACCACCGATCACGAACTTACCCGTTGGGTTGATATGAAATACTGTCTCAGCGTCGATCATATCACCTGGTACAACAGGATCGATGACCGCCTTTCGGATGCCTTCTCGCAGAATTTCATTGGTGAGTTCTTCACCATTATAGATCTCGTCATGTTGACTGGAGATAACCACGGCGGTGATTCGAGCAGGCTTTCCGTCTACGTATTCAACTGATACCTGGCTCTTCGCGTCGGGTCTCAGGTATGGCAGCGTGCCCTCCTTGCGGACCTTGGCAAGCTGTGCCGTGAGTTTATGGGAAAGTAAAATGGGCAGTGGCATCAACTCATCTGTCTCATCACAAGCATATCCGAACATGATGCCCTGGTCGCCCGCACCCTGCTCGTCGTGGTCACCGCGCCCCACATCGACGCCCATGGCGATGTCGTCAGATTGACCGTCTAGGGCAATAAGAACACCACATGTGTCGGCGTCGAAGCCTTTCTTTGAGTCATCATATCCGATCTCGCGGATCGTTTTTCGAACAATGTCCGCATAGTTGACGATCGCTTTGCTTGAAATCTCACCGGCGAGATTCACATATCCTGTTTTGATGAGTGTTTCGCAGGCGACCCGGCTATGTGGATCCTGTGTCAACAATGCGTCGAGAACTGCATCAGAAATCTGGTCCGCTATTTTGTCTGGATGACCTTCTGAGACCGACTCAGAGGTAAAGATATAACTTGCCATCACGTATCTCCTGCTGGAAAATTGGCTTATACTGAAGATCCCGTGGTCTTGTGTCAATGGTTGATGTGCTTGTAGACGCGAAAAGTCCATTTATAATGGTGTTTTGATTCCAATGTGCACGCCTCGTTTTAGTCATTTACGAACATTTTGGTTTGCATTTGCTGTTCTCATGTTGACCGTGAATTGTCATGACGGTGATCCGCGGCCTAATGACGTGAACATTAGGGAGAAGTTGCAGCGTCTCATTGGAGATTCGGCCCATGAGACACGACAAGCGGTCACGATCCAGGCGATACGGCAACAACTGCAAGGGCAGTACGTTTTAAACGCAGCTGATTTGGGCGGTGAAGAGCTCAGTATGGTTGTGGACGTTACGGTCTCTTCCAATGAACAAATCCTGACACGACTTTATGACAGCATGGCGCTTCGAGTGCGAGACAACAATCATTGGCTTAAGACCATCGAATCAAAGTTTTCAATAGAGCAAAGTTCCCCGACGATAAGATCGCTTCGGTGTATGAGAGTGGGAGACGATGCCCTCCTGCGCTTTGATGACGGTCCTTGGCAAAGGATTGGCCGCGAAGGTGGATTCGTTGATCAGACCTGTTTGCAAACCGATACTTGGATCCGTGATCTGATAAACGGATTCGACGACCAAATCTCTTTTGAGATCTCGGCTGATGATCTGAAATCATCTTGGGTGATGGTGCGGCTACGTCACAACCCATCAGGATTTCCAAGTGAGTTCACTCGAATGCCATCGGATCTCGATACCTGGGATATTTTGAGAGATGAAAATGATCGCTACTCTCATTCAATTTTAGCTCGCTATGGAGAACTCTTAGATATCTCTGGATACGTCATGATCAATTCACGAAGCGGGCTGATCGGTCAATCGTCCATCAGCGCTAGAGTGGCTCTACATGGCGACAAGAAATTCATCATCAGTCTGTCGTTTAATCGCGACATAAAGCCCGGTGACTTTGATTTTGTGATTCCGCCTCATATCGATATAAAGCCAAGGATTTCAGTAGAAAAAACGCTTCAGCAGTGGCGAAGACGTCGGTCTTCATCAAATACTGATCGTCCAAGCTTGCAGCCGCGCGATAAACGGAAGACACTGAAGACACCCAATGGCCGATGAGTGAACACAGGGTAAATCATGAGAGAAAGCACGTTAGGCGGGTCGAAGCGCGTCGTCATAAAAATTGGTAGTTCCGTTCTGCGTGATGGTTCGGATTTTGATCGTGTGACATTCGCGTCGATCGTTCGTGGCATCGCTTATCTGCGCGCACAAGGTGTCGAATGCATTGTCGTTTGTAGTGGGGCTGTCGCGCTCGGTTTTCCAGAACTTGGTCTACTCGATAGACCGCGTCGCATCGAGCGTTTGCAAGCATCAGCTGCTGTCGGTCAAGGTCGGTTAATTCGTTTTTGGACCGATGAGTTGAGCCACTATGAGTTGACAGCTGCACAGATTCTTCTCACCCATGACGATCTCAAGAATCGACAGCGATTCCTGGCAGCGCGTCACACGCTCAGAGCGCTGCTGGAGCTCGGAGCGGTTCCGATTATAAATGAGAACGATACGGTCGCAATCGAGGAGATAAAGATGGGAGATAATGATCTCTTATCGAGTCAGATCGTGAGCCTTACGGGGGCAACCGCCCTTGTTATTTTATCCGATGTTGATGGTTTCTATATTGAAGCGAAGGACCGAAACGGTATCCGGGTGGCCGACTATATATCTGAGATTACGGAGGAACTTGTTGCTAAAGCGGGCGATAGTTCGACGGGTCTTGGTAGCGGCGGAATGCGTACCAAGCTCGAGGCAGTCCGTCAGGTCAATGAGCTTGGAATCGTTGCGATCATTGCTCGGGGCAAGGTGCCGACTGTCTTGGAGCGTATCTACGCCGGCGATAATATCGGTACGTGGTTTGACAGTAATGCGGCCCGTATATCTCGGCGTAAACACTGGATTGCGTATGCGCACAAAGTGGGTGGTCAAGTATTCGTGGATGATGGCGCGCGTTCGGCACTGATCGACAAAGGGCGAAGCTTGTTACCCATAGGTGTGACCGAGGTTATAGGAGATTTTGGCATCGGTGAAGCAGTCGATATTTGCGATTCGGATGGCCAACCATTTGCGCGGGGACTTGTCGGCTATGATGCCGACACTCTCAGAAAAGTCATGGGTGAGCGTAGTGATGAGCACGACTGGTTGTCCACAGCGGAAGTTATCCACCGGGATGACCTCGTTCTCCTCAATCCGCTGGGGACTTCAGAGGTCGAATAGGTAGAGTTCGAGACGACTGTTTTCTGCGGCCGCCCGATTTGTCCCAATACTCACTGTGCTGATATAGGCAGTTGAGCCAATGATTTTAACTTGGTTTGAGAACCCGAGAGCGCCCTCTGAGGCAACCACCGTCGGCTGCTCTAACCATTGACCGTTTTGAAAAATACTGAGGCGTAGGTCATTTTTTGTCGCGTCCTGGTATACAGCGACAAGCCGTCCCGATGAATCATAGGCCGTTGCAACGGACGCGCCCAATCGAGTTCTTGCGCCGAGTTGACCGCTATCTACAATGTTGAGTAGGCCTGGCTCGTTGATCTGAGCTCTGTAATGCATGAGGGCACCTGTTGTCTCGTTCGTGAAGAGCAAGTCGATCAGTCCCTGCGCGGATTGTAGTGAACAATCACTGCCAATTTGGTGTACTTCGAAGTTCTCGTAGCGGCTATCCTGGCGACTTACGTCGGCAGAGAGTTGACCCGATATTCGTGAGAACTCAAAGCCGGTGATATCACCGATCGCCAGATATAGATGCTGATTTTGGGCATCTTGAAATGCAGCTAAGATGCGTTCACCGCTCAATGAGAAACAGGGCCGAGCACCAAAATAGTTGGGCGGTAAATTGAGTGGTGTTGCCTCTTCTCGATTGACCTGTTCCGCAACTTCAGTGCTTTGAAAATGATTCGAGGTTGTCGCATCGGCTGCGCCCCGAGCATACCGAAGACCGCTCCGTGCACGGTTTGAATCTATGAAGGTATAGACAACATGTGGGCGTCCGTTTGAATCGACTTTGAGCTTAACATGGCGTCCCGAATCAGAATCTGAGTCAATCACGACCGGTGTGATCCACTGGCCATTGGCTTCCTGTCTCAGATACATCAGGTCTTGATTATCCATGTCGTAGTAGACGATATGCAGTCTTGCCTGTCGGTCCGATACAATTTGGGGATAAATTCCGGTTCTTGGTCCTGGATCAAAATATCCACCGCGATTGAGACTCGGTCCGTCGCGTTGTTCAAATCCGTCCAAGTAGATGTGTCGCTCGTTATTGGTTCCGAATCCGTCGATAAGAACGAGGTCTTCGTAGAATGAATCAAAGACGGCAAAGACAGGTTCACCATTGAGTAACGCCATGTCTGCAGAACGGACAATGGCACCGAGACGTTTACCTGCCCTGTCGACACATTGGCAATCCAAATTATCGAGATCGCACAATCCAACTCTCAATGAGTCTGAATTGATCGCAACTCGAATTGTATCATTTGGACAGGTGATCGAACATGATGCTGAGATTGGCCGACAGACCTGTTTGTCATGTAAACAGACCTCATTTTCTGAACATTGGCCGCCACATGGCAGGCCCATCTGGCAAAATCCAGCTGAGCAATATCCTCCGCTACAATCCGTGTCGTTGTCGCATGGGTGAGCGACACAATAATCATCCTGGCAAACTTGACCACGGTCGCATCCTGACTGAGCGCAGTCATCTGTAGGTCCTGGACGGCATCGACCTTGAATGCAAATGTCGAAGCTGCAGCATTCAGCGTTCTTGCTACAAACCCGATCGGGGTAGCATCGCCCAGCTCGACAGCTTGTATCGATCGGGCACTGGCTATCCTGAGTACACTCTAGGTCAGGCGCTTCGCTCGTGTTTGCACAGCCGCATAGCCAGCTACTGAAGAGCACGCCAAAAATAAGCGAGGTCCGCCGAAACAATATGAGTATCAGCAGAAGACTCAGTCCCCCGAACCCGATCTTTGCCTTGCCTGTATAGGTCTGGCACCCGTAGCTAGGAGCCGAAGTATCTTGGACGACGAGTCTCTCATCCGGTGCCGGTATTTTGACTTTGGCTGGCGTTGGGTCGAATCGCCTCATTGTATTGTAACCCAGCGCTCTCACTTCGATGATTTGCTCTGATTTCAGTCCAAGCCTCGGTTCAGCGATGACCAATCGACCATTGCGAATTGACTGAGCTGGACGCCAAAGTCCATTTTCGAATCGATACTGAAAAATCGGCTCTTCAACTCCGGTAGCGCTCACATTCAAGACTGCTTCGGTCAGCGTCGCGCGGTTGAGTGAGGCATCTGTATTTATCTCTCGGGTGAGTGGGCGCCCACCTTGCAATGGATCGAAGGCAATATCGATGACGAGATGGTCGCGATTGGGCCCGGAAACCGAAATGGATGAGATGTTCATTTCGTAAGGCAGATTGAGCACATTTGATACGAAATTCGCTGTCGAGATATCGAAGACGAGACTATCTGTGATGACCGCATTGACGGATAGATCGATCAGGGCGCTCAAGAGCGCATCGAAATTGTCCGATAGAACGAGCTCACTGTATTTGACCTCGAGGTTAGCTACGTCCGGCGGCTGGCTCGTCAGTTCAATTTGGGAACCGGTCGTTGATTGAATTTCGAGATCGAGGTCGATATCTGCTGAGACACCCACAATACGGCTCCAGCGCCCTTCGAGATAAACATACAAATCTATACCCAGGCCCGGTAGGCGAAGATCGATACCTGCTCTGTCCGGACCTAAGTTTGATTCGATCTGCTTGAGACTCATCAGGGGAAAATCATTGAGTTCGAAGCGAGGAGACAGCGCGACCAGAATGGGCACGTTATCCCGTGCGAACTCAGCTAAGCTTGGCAGCAGAATGGACAGCGTGTTGGCATCGATTCGTCGACCAAAACTTGTCTCGATTATGTCTGAATCCAGTTGTAAGCACATATATCCGGCTTGCCAGATTGCAAACAGCGCTTGGTTGATTGAGCTGTTGGCGATACTCATTTGAAGCTGAACGGGCACTCCGTTGAGCATTGAACCGCTCAGATTGGGTGATGGACCTGACACAAAGCGTGGTGGTTGCTGCAAATCCGGTACGCAGGGATGTGTGACCGTATCGAGTCCGACACCAAACTTAACGCCAATCCCAGCTGACTGACCAGGTCGTGCGACGTAGTTGAATTCATCGGTATCGGGCCGTATTCGATATTTGATCTGATATGCATCGCGCGGTGTTGGGATAAACATCGATAGAATATCGGCGTCGATTTGACCCTCAATGCGAAATGGGTTCGCGTTTAAGTCTCGAAGTGTTTCGTTGACAAGCGTCTCGAGGACAGGTGCTAGAAACGTATCGATTCGGTCACGAAAAGCATCGTAGAGGACTTCAGTGACGCCACTGCTTAATTCTCCCGTATTGCACAATGCTTCGCAGTTACGATTTCGACAATCAGCGAGTTCCGCGTCGTAGACAAAGTCAATGTTGAGTGCACGTATATCCAATTCTTCGAGTGAAAGCCGTAAATCAAGAGCACCCGAACGCTGAATACTCGGATAGAGAATAACGCTCGTATCGATGAGCGCGAAGGAGGCAGAATCGGTCCCTCGATTGACACCGTTTTCCAAACGGCAGGCCCCATTGAGTAATCCCATTACGCTCGCGATCGCTTGGTTAAATCGCATACGGGCATTCCTGATTGATATGACGATGCCGATGGGGTTCGGCCGAACCTCAATTTCGAGTTCAGCGGTCTCGATTTCGATACCTAGGCTCACATCTCTCATCGCGAGAGAGATCCTGTCTCCGGGTTGTTGAAAGTCTTGAATGGGAATCTCTACCCATCCATTTTCGTCAACGTCAAACAGTAGGCCGAGGATGGTTCGTCGATTCTCATAGAGGAATTCGAATCCCTCAGACGTCAGTACGGTTTGGAGGCCATCGTCGACAAAATTGTATGGTGTTTCAGTAAAGTTCTGGTCACCGATACCCGAACAACCCTGCATGGAAACGGCGTTTGAACAGCCAAAACAGAACGACAGAATGAGTAGACGGTATCGCATCCTCTATCGATTATGCTGATATCGCGTTTCGGCCCTTGTTCTTGGCTCGACAAAGTGCACTGTCCGCATTTGCGATAAGCTCAGCTGGTGCCGTCATTTTATGGTCGAATCGGCCCACGCCGACGCTAATCGTGATCGGAATCTTCCAGCTATCGAAAGCGATGGGCATGATCTCGACGCTCTCCCGGATAATATCGGCGAACTTGAGTGCATCTTCGAGATCTGTCTCTGGCAGTGCCACGATGAACTTGTCGCCAGTCAATCTCACAAAGAGTTCTTCCCGACGTATTCGCCGATTGAGTTTATCCGCCACGTGCCTAAGGACGAAGTCTCCCGATAGATGGCCAAATTGTTCGTTAATTTCTTTGAAACCATCGATATCGAACATGATCAATGACATGGGTCTTCCATGTCGTCGACAGCGGCTAATCTCACGCTCTAGAAACTCCTCAAGATACCGTCGATTATAGATCTGAGTCAGACCATCGATGACCGCGAGCCGATATATTTCCTCCCGGTATGCTGCATCGAGATCGTCAGACATCAGAAATTTGAATATCGTCGCACCGACCTTGATTAAATCACCATCCTTGAGCTTGACTCTGTCGACTGAATGGCCGCCCACATAGGTTCCATTTGTGCTTCCGAGGTCACGGATATACCAACCACTATCATGGTGGGCGATTTCGCAGTGATATCGGCTGACGCTGTCATCGATCAAGCACACATCGGCTTCATCATCTCGGCCCATAGCAAAATTGGCCGTCGACGGAAGTAGAATGCGTTGCTCGCCCGGGTTTGGCCCTCGAATCGTAACCAAGAGCGCTTGATTGGTTTCAAGCAAATCATTGTTATCATCGGAGAGCGTATTATCGTCCAAATGCCCCATATCAATACATTAGCTGCCTCTTCTCCTCGCTGACAACAAACTTGCGCGAAAAGCTGGATAATGATGTTTTTACCGTGACCATTTTTGGGGTTATCTCAAGGCTCTGAGGTCAGTGGTCGTGTTACGTAAATCGCCTGGTTATCGAGAGGGGATTGTAGATGGATTTCAGAGAATTTGAGTCGGCCTTTAGAGCCTTGCGAACCACGAGAATCGCCGGGGACAACATCGATTCATACCGAGCTGATGATTGCGAGTATTGTGTACAATGTACTTTTTGCGTTCGTTGTATTGATTGTAACAGCTGTCAGTATGCTGAAGATTCGGTTCGCTGCACCCATTGCGCGCATATTAAGCGCTGTGAAGACTGTCATAATTGTAGTCAATCTCACGGTTCATCAAGGTGTGTTGACAGTCGCTATCTCGAGTATTGTGAAGATTGTTCGCAATGCACATATTGTTTTGGCTGTGTTGGACTTGTGGGAAGAGAGTTTTGCATTCTTAACGAACAGTATGATCGAAATACATACTTCAAAGTTGTCGCGCAGTTAAAGGCATCGGTAAACCAAATGCCAGCGCGCCTCGCCTAGGTGTAGTAGAGCGACGCAAACTCAACGACGAGATTACACAGGGCATGAAAAATAAGCGGTGCCAAAATGCCCCCCGTAGCACGTCTCATCCATCCGAATAGCAGGCTTGGAAAAAACACCGCGAGTCGGTGTGGAGATGGAATTGTTACATAGTGGCCGACCGCAAATATTGTACTTGTGATCAATAGGCTTGCGACGCTGAGTTCGACCCCAAGTATGCGTCGATTATGTGTAAATATTTGGTCTAGGCGTGTTTGCAGATAACCTCGATAGAAGACTTCCTCAGGTAGCGCAACGAGGAGAAATTGAATCAATATGATGTTGATGATCCACCAAAAAGAACGCTCGAATTCGAGTGGGTTAGCATCCGCCTCTCTCAGACCTGCACCGAGCTTGATTCGATTTGGTGGGGTTGTATCTTGACCGGTTTGAATCAACGCGTTGAATGAGTGCCCCGCGGTTCTAAAAGCGAGTTTGCCGTCACTACGCCCTTCGTAGACGGCGGTGTTTTCCTTGGACGACACCGGTCTTTGCACTTCCGGTATAATGGGACCAGTCGCGTTGACTGTGGCGCTGAAATGCTGGCCTGGTGGTAAGCGCCAACGCATCCAAATGAGCTCACCCACTGCATACAGACTGACCGAACCCTCATCGATTTGGGTTACTTTAGGCCTATCTTGAATATCGAGGGGCCATTGATCGAGACGCGACATTGATTGATTACGGTCATTGCCCAGGTAGTTGACTTGCCAATAGTGGAATCCCACAAGATAGATGGGAAATACCAATAGACTGACCCAAAGAGCATTCTTCAGAGACCGAAGGATGGGTCTTTTCGAGATGCCAAAGTCAGCGGGATCGACGCCTTGCCTATAAAGTAACTCCAATGGCAAGTAGAGAAACAGCGCGGCGACGAGAGCGAGCACGTAGTCTCTGATCCAGGCCACTGAGAACTGTAAAGCCGAAAGCCCACCCGTCACAATCAGACTGAGGACAACGACGAGAGTCACCTCTTTGATGAGCTGCGAACGGTCGCGGTTCGGTGATGGTGTATTGAGGGATGTTTCGGTCATATTGGTCTGCCGAGAGACATTCGATTCGATCGGCTTCGATCAACCACCTTTTTGGTTTAAAAGCTCGGCTTGATGGGCCTCTCGTACGGGTTGAATCACTGGGTTCATATCGCCCTCGATGATTTCGTTCAGTTTGTAGAGAGTGAGCCCGATACGGTGATCGGTTACCCGATTTTGCGGGTAATTGTAGGTACGAATTCGCTCAGAACGGTCGCCTGAACCGACTTGTGTACGCCGTGCTTCAGAACGTTCGGCGTCGGCGCTTGCCTGCATTTGGTCGAGCAGCCGACTTCGAAGAACTTTCAGCGCTTTCGCTTTGTTCTTGTGTTGGCTTTTCTCGTCCTGGCACGTCACAACGAGGCCGGTGGGTATATGGGTAATTCGTACTGCACTGTCGGTTGTGTTAACGCTCTGCCCACCTGGGCCGCTCGAACGATAGACATCAATCCGGAGGTCGTTCTCCGGTATGTCGAGCTCGATATCCTCAGCTTCTGGCAAGACCGCGACTGTACACGCCGATGTGTGAATTCGACCCTGACTTTCGGTCGCTGGTACACGCTGTACGCGGTGCACACCGGACTCGAACTTAAGGGTGCTATAAACGGACTGACCGCTGACGAGGGCGATGACTTCTTTGAAACCACCAGTATCGCTCACAGATTCGGCCAATCGTTCTACCCGCCACCCCTCCTTCTCGGCGTAGCGGACGTACATTCTGAACAAATCGGCAGAAAAAAGTGCCGCCTCTTCGCCACCCGTGCCGGCGCGAATCTCGATGACGACATTCTTTTTGTCATTGGGATCTTTAGGAAGAAGAAGAATGCGAAGCTCCGCACGTAGGCGATCTTCGTCTTCAGCGAGGCTCGCGGCTTCTTCCTCGGCGAGGAGCTTCATCTCCTCGTCGTCTTCCATGCTTAACAGCTCGCGTGCGTCGGCGAGTTCTGAGCAGACTTTCTCGAGGGCTCGCCAGCATTTAACGAGGGGCTCTATCTCAGCCGCCTCTTTCGCGATTTTTTGGAAAAGCCCAGGCTCGGCATAAACCTCAGGATCACCCATTCGTGCCGTCAGTTCATCGAATCGACGGGCCAGTTCAGCGAGCTTTTCCTGCATTTAGGCCGTGTCCGCTTACTCAGCCGCGGCAGGTGTATTACCGCCACGTGAACCGAAACGACGTCGGAAACGCTCAACGCGACCTTCGGTGTCAACAATACGCTGCTTACCCGTGAAGAACGGGTGTGTGGATGCGCTGATATCAACAGGAATCACGTAGTGCTCAACGCCATTGATCTCCCGTGTCTCCGAAGACTTCTTCGTTGAACGAGTGATGAACTCATGCTCGCCGTCTACAAAGACGACCGGGTAGAGTGTTGGATGAATGTCAGCTTTCATTTTTTATCCTCCCACTCGTGCACAGTCCGACTTTATGACTGTGCAGCGTGGTTTTAATCACGAATTCTTTGAGCCGCGCATCATAGTGATCTCCATCTCCGGGATCAAGATGATCGTGACGATTTCTCGAGATTCAGGTTATCCCGACATGGATTCAAGGAATTCCCCGTTGGTTTCTGTCTTGCTCACCTTGTCGAGCATGAACTCCATGGAGTCGACGACGTTGAGTGGGTGTAGCAGCTGCCGGAGAATCCAAACTCGGTTGAGATCCGCTTCGTCCATGAGCAGCTCTTCCTTCCGTGTGCCTGACTTGTTGATGTCTAGGCATGGGAAGATTCGCTTCTCCATGAGCTTGCGGTCGAGGTGAAGTTCACTGTTACCAGTGCCCTTGAATTCCTCGAAGATGACCTCATCCATTCGGCTACCGGTATCGATGAGCGCGGTGGCGATAATGGTCAGGCTACCGCCTTCCTCAATGTTTCGAGCCGCACCGAAGAAGCGCTTCGGCTTGTGCAATGCGTTCGAGTCAACACCACCCGACAGAATCTTACCCGATGGGGGCACGACTGTATTGTACGCACGTGCAAGACGTGTGATTGAATCCAGTAGGATGACCACGTCTTTCTTGTGCTCCACCAAACGCTTTGCCTTTTCGATAACCATCTCGGCCACTTGCACGTGACGCTGAGCAGGCTCATCGAATGTTGAACTCACGACCTCACCCTTGACCATGCGTTCCATGTCCGTCACCTCTTCGGGTCGCTCATCGATGAGCAGCACGAGAAGTACGATGTCAGGGTTATTCGCCACGATTGCGTTGGCGAGGTTTTGCATCAACACGGTTTTACCGGCACGAGGAGGTGACACGATGAGCGCGCGCTGACCCTTGCCGATAGGCACGAGCAAGTCCACGATGCGTGTGCTGTAGTTCTTCGGGTGGTATTCCATCACGAGACGCTCGTCTGGATAGAGCGGTGTGAGGTTATCGAAAAGAATCTTTCGCTTTGATGCTTCTGGTTCTTCGAAGTTAATGGTTTCGACCTTGAGCAGAGCGAAGTAACGCTCACTCTCTTTTGGTGGTCGAATCTGTCCACTGACCGTATCACCTGTTCGGAGACCGAAGCGTCGAATCTGCGAAGGCGACACGTAGATATCGTCTGGGCCCGGCAGGTAGTTGTAGTCCGGAGCACGCAAGAACCCAAAACCATCGGGTAAAATCTCTAGAACACCTTCACCAAAGATGGGTTCATTCTTTTTCGTTTGCTCGTTGAGCAATGCGAAAATGAGTTCTTGTTTGCGGAGTACCGATGCGTTCTCGATCTCCATGTCGCGGGCCATTGCGGCCAGCTCTGCGATTTTTAGCTGCTTTAGCTCTCGAAGATTCATAGCTTCCCTTCTGTCACCTTCTCAATCAGCACGGTTGCACTGTCCGGCAGGCACCTTGACGAATCCCAAATTGGACGATTGCAATCGGTCAGTTATGAGAAAGGTGGTGTTTTGTCCTCGAAAATATGCCGGAGAGACTTCGGGCAAAAATACCCAAAAGCGGCGGCAACCTAATTTTTATTTTCCAAGTTGTCAAGTTGTTCGTATCGGAACTTGGCTTGCTGTGACTTGGTGTCGATACGAGACCGAGGGCAATCATGGTCTTCATCTCGCCATACGCGGGATTCAGTTCATGCCCCAAGCGGTGTTATCTCGGCGCAACTTCTGGCATAGAGTAGACGTCTAGCAAGACGAGCTGCAAGGAGTGTCATGGTTGAGACGAGGATGAACCTGAGAGAGATTCTAGAAGGCGTACGTGCCGGTGATATGGCAGTCGAAGAAGCCCTCGGACACGTGGACCGGCTCACCGAAGACAATTTGGGTTTCGCGCGAGTTGATTTGCAGAGAGCCCGTCGTCGCGGCACACCAGAAGTGATTTTTGGACAGGGCAAGACAGCTAAGCAAATCGGCCAAATCATCAAGAGCATTTCGGTTAATGGTCAAAATTGCTTGGCCACGCGGGTTGAGTTCGATACCGCCCAGGAAGTGATGGCCCAATGCGCAGAGATTGCATTGAAATACGACGAGGACGGTCGTTGTCTTTACACCGACGGACCCACAGAGAACCGGGGGGTCGGTCAGATTCTCGTGATATCTGCGGGGACGAGCGACTTGCCTGTCGCGCGCGAGGCACTTTTGACCGCACGACTCGATGGCAACGAAGTCGAGTCTTTAACAGACGTCGGTGTTGCGGGTTTGCACAGGCTGCTGCGCCACTTGGATTTCATTCGCGCTGCAAATGTCATCATCGTTTGCGCGGGGATGGAGGGTGCGTTGCCCAGCGTGGTCGCCGGGCTCGTGTCGAGACCGGTGATCGCTGTACCAACCTCGGTTGGCTATGGCGCAAACTTCAATGGCATGACAGCGCTTTTGTCGATGATCAACAGTTGTTCGGCGGGGGTCACAGTGGTCAATATCGATAATGGATTTGGTGCAGGCTATGCAGCATCCACCATCAATCGACGGTTAGAAGAATGAGTGAGCGAGTTCTATATTTCGATTGCTTCAGCGGTATCGCGGGAGACATGACATTAGGTGCACTGGTCGACCTTGGTGTGGATGTCGATTTATTGAGCGCTGCGCTTGAGGGTTTACAGCTCCCCAATTGGTCCATCAAAGCCGATATTGAAAGACGGATGGGCCTCAGAGGGGTGAACGTTCAAGTCTTCGTCAATGGCCAAAAGGAAGGCTTTGCGGGCTCTGATGAAGCTGTGGTCGATCATGGTCATGGGCACACAGGTGCTCATGCAGATGATTCGTCATCTCACGATGCGGACGATCACGATCACACCCACCATCGGCATTATTCGGACATCGTCCGCATCATTGAGAGAGCAGAGCTGCCCGAGGCGGTCAAAGAGCGTGCTTTGAGTTGTTTTCAGGTCGTCGCTGAGGCGGAGGCTCAAGTACATGGTGTGGACATCGGAGATGTACATTTTCACGAAGTCGGCGCTGTGGATAGCATCGTCGATATTGTCGGTGTCGCTTGGTGTCTCTGGTCTCTCAACATAGACCGCATCGAGTCTGCGCCGCTTCCGCTCGGTCGAGGTTTTATACGATGTGCTCATGGAAGAATTCCATTGCCGGCGCCGGCGACATTATTGATCACGCGTGGTCTCGAAGTCGTTGATGCAGGGCTGGAACGTGAGCTTGTCACACCAACGGGTGCAGCCTTTATTAAAGCTTGGGCCCATCGAGTCGGACCGATTCCAAGCATGCGAGTCGATGCCGTGGGATTTGGGTTCGGTGACGCAGAGTTCCCCGACCGGCCCAATGCACTCCGGTTGATCCTTGGAACCGTTGAGGACCGGGGCGCGGATTGCGTACTCATCGAGACCAATCTCGATGACACAAATCCAGAGTTTCTCGGCGCGCTGATGACGCAGCTACTCGATGAAGGCGCGCTGGATGTTTGGTTTACGCCGATTCATATGAAGAAGAATCGGCCAGCCATTCTTTTGAGTGCCCTGGTCGAGGCATCTGAACAGACCCGCATCGAAAATATGATCTTTGCGGAGTCAACGGCTATCGGTCTCCGTCGTACCATGGTTGATAGGCGGTGTTTGGACCGTGACTTTGAAAATGTACCAACGCCTTGGGGCGATGTGCGTATGAAAGTCGCTTATCAAGATGGTGTACTTGTCAACGCGTCCCCAGAGTTCGATGATTGCGCACAGCTTGCTCAGACCAGCGGCATTCCGGTCAAAAGTATCTATCAGTACGCCATATCGGCCTACTTAATGGATGGCGAGGATGACGATGAATCTGTTTGACCACGCGGTCGACCAAAGTCATGCACATCGGCCATTGGCCGACGCGGTTCGCCCGACCGAGATCGAACAGCTCTACGGTCAATGCGTGGCAGACGGTCCGCTGTCCGCTGTGCGCCGTATGATCGAGACCGATACGCTCACCAACGTCCTCCTATGTGGACCACCTGGTGTCGGCAAGACCACACTCGCGAGCATGATCGCTCACAAAACGGAGGCTACGTTCGAGACTCTTTCCGCGGTCTTAGGCGGTGTCAAAGAGCTTCGTTTGTTGGTCGAGGCAGCTCGCGAACGACGCCAATTTCACCGTCGTAAGACCATCTTGTTCATCGACGAGATTCATCGTTTCAATAAAAGCCAGCAGGACGCGCTCTTGCCGCATCTTGAAGATGGCACCTTTGTGTTGGTTGGCGCGACCACTGAGAACCCCAGCTTTTACGTGAATCGAGCCGTCTTAAGCCGCTGTCATGTGGTTCGAATGGAACGCCTGGATGACGGGGCGATCGTATCGATCTTGAAGCGGGCGTGGTCGCATAGCGTTCGTCAGGCTCGGTGGCCGAATGCGAGTATCGATGACGACTGCTTGGGCTTGATTGCACGCCGGGCTCGAGGTGATGCACGGTCGGCTCTTGGTATTCTCGAGCGCGCGCTGAATCTTGATCCGAAGGTCTCCAGCAAAAATCTTGAGATGGCGCTCGGTGAGGCGATTCTCGGTCACGATCGAGCCGGTGATAGCCACTACGACTTGTTGAGTGCGCTCGTAAAGTCGATGCGTGGCAATGCGCCAGACGCAGCCGTATTCTGGGCACAGCGCCTGCTCGACGCGGGTGAAGATCCGCTCATCATTCTGAGGCGTTGTGTTGTTTTTGCGAGTGAGGATATTGGACACGCAGACCCCAACGCGCTCGCATTGGCTGTGTCAACTCTATCCGCTCTCCGATTTATCGGTATGCCTGAGGGGATTTACTCGGTGATCCAAGCTGTCACGTATTTAGCGACGGCACCGAAAAGCAAAACCATCTTAGAGACAGCCCGGCGTGGACGTGAGGCGGTGAAGATGCATGGGCATCAACCCGTACCCGCACATCTCAGAAACGTCAGTCACGGTGGATTCTCGTCAGATGCTGCTTTTCTCCCCACGACCATTCAAGACTTACGTTTGTTTGAGCCGGCGCCGATCGGTCACGAGACCCAGTTCGTCGAGCGCCTTAAGGCACTGGATCCGAACCGGTTTCCCCCTTCATCCGAGTCAGCTGATTCTTGATATTGCGCGCGTTCATGCCTGAGTTATCCACGTAGTTTGGGTCTAGTCGGAGCACGTCCTCAAAATGTTTGATGGCTGTCTGCCGCATCTCAGCTGTCAGGTTCTTTTTTCGGACCAGCGCGAACGCGTAAATAAAATGATTACTGGCGACCTCTGGTTCGGCATCGACGAGTGGTTTAATCGCTTTAAGCGCCGGGCTGAGACGGCCCAATTGAATCAACATTCGGCTGTGTTCACGGATGATATCCGACCGGTCGGACCATTTTTGCCTCGCTTCACTGAGCAAGCGTTCGGCGATGAACAGCGCGCCACCGTCGATGAGCACGCGGGTGATCGTTAAAACCAACGCGGGATTCATGGCGTCGACGGATAGCCGGCTGGGGTTTGCTTTGATAAAGCGAACGAGCATTTGAGGGTCTTTGAGTAAAGAATTCGGGTCCGATGGCTCTTCGGTCTCTGCTTTTTCGGCGAACGCAATGCGTTCACCAGCAGGCGGTAGCGCTCGACTGCCGCCCAGATGATCCTTCAGTCGCCGTTCGGCATGCGCAGTACTCGCCAGTGTGCTTAGGATAATGGCGAGATGCAGTGTAACTCGGAGGTATCTTCGCATTGCTCAAGTAGCTCCTTTATCGTCAACGGGCTATTGGCCGGCCTGTGGTCCGGCGAAATCTCTGCGAACGGTTGTAGCACAAATCGTCTCTGTGACAATCGAGGATGCGGAATCTCCAACTCACTGGTTGAGAGTGACTCACCCGACCAAGATAAAATATCGAGGTCGAGTGGTCTCGGACCCCAGCGTGTTTCCTTGGACCTGTCCCGACCAAAGCGTGCTTCTACGTCCTGTAGATACGCCAGTAGTCTTAACGGTTCCAACGCCGATTCGAATGTGATCACTTGGTTGAGAAAATCCGCTTGCGCGACAGGGCCCCAGGGTGGCGTACGATAGATGCCGCTCGCATCGACGACTGTCAGCAGAGTTGCTTCAATTTCTCGCGTCACACTTGTAAGACACTCTCGAACTGCGCCAACATTGCCGCCGAGACCAACCCAGTAGCGATTTCGGGCCTTCATGGCGTATCTACAATTCGGTTCGTGGGCATGTTCTGGTGACTTTCAGCGTTAACTCATGCTCTTGTTGACAAAGATGAGGCTGACTGAATAGGTTTCAGCCCGTCATTCTCGGATTTCGTGAGGTTTATCATGCCATTCGCTTTATCGCTTGGGTTTTTCGCCATACTGCTCGGAAGTCCAAATGTAGAGCCTCTACCCGGTGTCACAACAGGCGGCGTGCCGTCTGAAAACATTCAGGCGTTATCAGCCTTACTCGGGCAGGGCGTATGTCCATGTGACCAAAAACGAACGATTTTGATGTGCGTGCAGCAGAAGGACTGTCCCGCAGCCACTGAGCTCGCGCAATTCGGGGTTGAACGATTTAGGGAGGGTCTGAGCGTAAGCCAAGTGGGTGAAGAGGTCATCAAGCGTTACATCGAGCAGCACGTCCGCTACACCTTCACCATCGACGGGTCGCCATCGAAGGGCGCAGCAAATGCCGCCGTTAAGATTGTCGAATTTGCTGATTTTGAGTGTCCTCACTGTTCGCTGATGAGGACTGTGCTTGGCGAGGTTGCCAAAAAATATCCGAAGGATGTCGCTGTCATTTTCAAGCAATTCCCGCTGCCTCACCATCGGTATGCGGCGGACGCTTCGCGCGCCGCATTGGCGGCACATCGCCAGGGTAAGTTTTGGGAAATGCATGATCTCATTTTTGACAATCAAGGCAAGCTGGCTGCTGACAGCTTTGGCAAATTCGCCGCTCAACTTGGACTCGATAAGACGCGCTTTGCGACAGATATGAAGAGCGAACAGATCCAATCCGAAATCGAGAGAGACAAGAGAGAGGCGATCGAGGCACAGATCCAGGGGACACCGGCTCTTTACATCAACGGTCGGATGTTCACAGACGAAATGACGCCGGAAAAAATTGGGGCGTTCGTCGAACGTTTGCTCAAAGAAACAGCGAAGTAGATGGGCATGGCTATGGCGCTAGGCTCGCCACCCAGCGGACGAGTAAGCGCGCCTCATCGGCCATAATGTCTTTGGTCTCACCTAATCGAGCGGGATAATCAGGCAGCAACCTGAGAATCAGGCTGCTCTCCATAGGCTCACCTAACTTAATCACATCGTATTCGGGTTGTCGTCGACTTGGCTGGTTCACCAGACGCCGCCAATCGAGCAGGTTTGGCGCGACGGCGGGTTGTTCCACATGACAGCCACATCGCTGGTAGAAGATAGGTTTTATGTGGCGCTCATAATCGATTGGTAGTCCGGACTCGTTGTTCGGTCGTCCGGCTCTAAACTCAAAACTGATTGCGTCGTTTGTACGCGTTCTACTCAAATCGGTCATCGCGCCTCGCTCGACGCTCAATGTATAGGCGACGCCTACCCATAAGTTTCTTCTCGGTCTCACCACGAGTTCCCGACCGACTGGGTCGTAGCTGAGGTCAAATCCAATTTGGTTATCGCCCGTCGTCAGTTGTATGCGGTCTACCCTTGTTTGAGTGTGCTCGATATAACTATCCATACCGATACGAATGGGCGCATCAGCAGCAATGACTGCACCCTCAGCAGGATAGCCGATCAGCAGCTTAATCGGTCTGTCTTCAACCTCTTGAGCGCAGGCCATGAGCAGGTATGAGGCGATGAAGATAAATATGTGAGTCCAGTTGGTGTTTCGCATCAGTTGACAACACGGTTTACTTCGTCTAGCGTCCACTCAATTATTCATTGTTGTGCATTCGTTGCACGTACTTTCAACACATTCTGACTGGATGAGTGACATGAGCTTGACTCGTCGAATTACGATCAATTTTTTCTTCGCGGCTTCGGCCCTGCTTTTCGCCGCTTGCGGTCCAACCTATCCGAAGTGTGAGAATAACGACCACTGTTCAGATAAAGGTGAGTACTGCTACAGCGGCAAGTGCAGCCAGTGCGCCGTGAGCGAGCACTGTAAGGGTGCTGGCATGGAATGTAATCAGGGTGTGTGTGAACGCATCGCTGGTTACTGTGACCCTGAGGTTGCTTGCCCCGGTAAGCAAAAGTGTCGCGACAATCGCTGTGGCGACGAGTGTTTGGGTGACAATGAATGCTCAGAGACTCAATTCTGTGACAACGGCAGCTGCTCTGAGCGACCTGAGTGTGGTGCAAACGCGTTGACGCCTGCTTGTCCTGAGGGCAAGGAATGTGTCGGTGGTGCCTGCCAGATCAAGATCGTGGAATGTACTGCTGATCCTGTTTACTTCGACTACAATCGCCACAACGTCAAGCGCTCCGAGGGCGACAAGATCCAGTCGGTCGCAACTTGCTTGCAAGGCGACAATGTTGCGAACTTGGTCGTTGAAGGACACTGCGACGAGCGCGGTACTGAAGAGTACAACATGGCACTCGGTGAGAAGCGCGCTGCAGCAACCAAGAAGCGACTTGTGAAGAAGGGTGCACCTGAAGACAAGATCTCGACGATGAGCTACGGCAAGAATCGCCCTGCTGCAGACGGCAGCAACGAGAGCGCATGGAAGAAGAACCGACGCTCAGAATTCACTCCGTCCAAGTAAGGCAAACGAGGCCAGTGTTGGTTCTCAGACCTACCCTAATCGCGCTACTTGGCTTATGCACCTCCGGATGTGTAAGCCACTGGCGCGGGCAAGAAATATCAGCAGATATAGAAGGCATTCGCGCGCAAGTTGAGCAGCAGGTGGAGGACCAGCGTGCTCTTCGCAAGAAGCTCGACGAACTCACAGAGCAGCTTGAACAGCGCCTGTCAAAAGTTGAAGCAAAGCTCAAGACCGCTGTAAATCGCCTTCAAAATGATAGCGTTGATAGCGACACGGCTGTCCAGACTCTCAAAGATGAGGTCATGCAGTTACGCGGTGATATCGCTAAGTTCAAATTTGAGTTGTCGAAGACGGAGGCGCCGGCAAAAGAGACCATCGCTGACACACCGCCGAGTGATTCAGGGCCCAAGTTACCAACCGAGGCGAAGGCGCTCTACGCGTACGGTTACGAGCGTAATAAAGCGAAAGACTGCCCTGAAGCTGTACGGGCCTTCACGCAGTACTACAACAAATACCCTCGTCGCACCCAAGCTGACAGCGCACTCTATATGGCTGCAAAGTGCCTATTTGCGGCCAAGGATTATAAGGGCTCGATCCGCAATCTCAACTTGATCATGACCAAATACAAGACAGGTAAGAAGGTTGATGATGCCCTGGAACTCACACACGATGCTTTTCTCAAGCTAAATAAGTGTTCTACCGCGTTGGCTTTCATTGAAGAACTCGTCGACCAGCATCCGACCTACAAGCACCTCAAGCGAGCGCGCCGCAAACTCAAAAAAACAAAGAAAAAGTGCGGTTCTTAGACGTGCTGTATCGGCCGGCTCTCATTTCTGCCTCAAAGACCTCGGAGTTTCGCGCGTGACGCGTGCTTTTGACTTGGTTCTGCACGGTGCGACTGGTTTCACAGGTCGGCAAGCCGCACAATATATACACGAGCATATACCAAGCACGATACGCTGGGCGATCAGTGGACGAAGTCTTGATAAGCTCAAGACTCTTGCCGCAACAATAGGCCTGCCTGAGCATGTCGGCTTGATCAAAGCTGACGCTTTAAACACTGATGATATGGACAAGTTGAGCGCAAGTGCCCGCGTTATCTGCACCACGGTCGGTCCTTATGCTCGTTACGGCCAAGAGTTGATTGCAGCCTGCGTGCGCAACGGCACGCATTATCTCGACATTACGGGTGAGACACCGTTTGTCGCTGAGGTGATCGAGCGTTATCACCAAGAATGCGAAGAGCGTGGTATTTGCATCGTACCTTTTTGTGGTTTCGACTCGGTCCCGTCTGATTCAGCTGTATATCTGGCGGCGAAAATGCTGAAGGGCCGCGGTGAAGAGCTTGCAGACGCAACCGCTGTTTTCAAGCTTAAAGGTGGATTGAATGGTGGGACTCTCGCGAGCGCGCTCAACCTAGCAGAGAGCGGCCGTAAGCGATTAGATGATCCACTCCTACTAAACCCAGAACAGTATCGGTCTGAATCAGAGCGTTCAGAAAGTCTCGATTTGGATCGGGCGCTTCACCATCCCAATCTCGGTTGGGTGGCGCCCTTCGTGATGGCGCCCATTAATACACGGGTTGTTCGTCGTTCCAATGCGCTCTTTCATGAACGCGGGATCGGATACGGCCCACGGTTTCGTTACCGCGAAGGCCTATCGGTCAAAGGACGGGGTCGTGGTTTTCTAGTTGCGTATGTGATCCGATTGGTCGACCGCATACTCACCCGTCGTTTGGGACGGATGCTGATCCGTGCCCTCGGACCTTCACCGGGGCAAGGCCCATCAGCTCAGGCGATCGAGACAGGTTTCTTTAAGTTGAAACTCTTTGGTCGGGGCGATGAGGCGCGTGATGTTGAGGTCGTCATTCAAGCGCAGGGTGATCCAGGAAATCGGACAACGGTGACCGCACTCTGTGAGTCCGCATTTTGCTTGGTCGAACGTGCGCTTGATTCAACGGCTGTCACCGGTGGTATATTAACGCCAATGACGGCTTTCGGTGACGATTTGATACGGCGTTTACAGACGCGCGGGTGGCGCTTCGATGTGAGTGTGAGTCCAAAGTCGAGTGCATCATCATGATGATTTCACTCATACAGAGTCGTTTTTTTGGCATTGATAAGCGCTTGTGCGGTTCATTCGATGTCGTGCTTAATCCGAGAGGGCAAGTGACGTGAGCTCAGAACTCAACTTAATGAACCAACTGGGGGCCCGAGCGCGGCGCGCAGCGTCGGACCTCGCTTGTGCATCCACGCGTCTCAAGAACGAAGCGCTGCTTTCTATGGCGAATGCCCTCGAGTCTAATGTGGTCATGATTCTAGAGGCGAATGCCCGGGACTTACACGCAGCCGATGAGGCGGGCATCGTCGGTTCTCTTAGAGACAGATTGCGCTTAGATGAGGGACGAATTCAATCGATGGCGCAGGGCTTGAGAGAAGTCGCGGAACTCGCGGACCCCGTCGGTGAGATCGTTGCACAATGGACGCGTCCGAATGGTTTAGATATTTCTCAGGTTCGCATTCCGCTCGGCGTCATTGGTATGATCTACGAAGCCCGGCCGAACGTGACCGCTGACGCGGCGGGTTTATGCCTGAAAAGCGGGAACGTGATCTTTTTGCGGGGTGGTCGAGAGGCCGAGCATAGCAATCGAGCTATCCTCGACATCTTGAGGTCTGCTGTCGAAGCGGCGGGTTTACCGGCAGATATTCTGATGAGCTTTCCAACCACTGATAGAGTGTGGATTTCCCGGATGCTCGAAGCAGAAGACTATCTCGATGTGATCATACCGAGGGGCGGAGAATCCCTGATTCGGTTCGTCACCGAAAACTCTCGGGTACCCGTCATCAAGCACTACAAAGGCGTATGCCATATTTATGTTGACGGAGAGGCCGACCTCGACAAAGCGCGGGCGATTTGCATGAACGCCAAGGTTCAACGACCGGGTGTCTGTAACGCGATGGAGACGCTGCTAGTCGATGAGGTCATTGCGGCGAGGTTCTTGCCGGAAATGCTCTCGGAGCTGCGGCAATCAGGGGTCGAACTGAGGGGTTGTCAGAAGACGTGCAAGTTGGATGAGCAGGTTTTACCAGCCACAGAGGAAGATTATGAAGCTGAGTTCCTGGACCTCATACTGGCGATAAAAGTGGTTAATGGCATCGACGGCGCTCTAGACCACATTGGGCAATATGCATCGGATCATACGGAGTCTATCCTGTCCGAGAATCCCGAGACCGTTAGGCGTTTCATCAAATCGATCAATAGCTCAGTGGTGATCGCGAATGCGTCTACGCGCTTTTCTGATGGTGGTCAGATGGGGCTTGGTGCAGAAATTGGTATCAGCACAACGAAATTACATGCATATGGTCCCATGGGACTCGTAGATTTAACGACTAAGAAATATGTCATCCAAGGCACGGGCCAGATAAGGAGTTGAATGGAGCCTCTAGAACTTGCGAGTGAGATTGCGTCGGCGCTTGATGATAAGCAAGGTCGCGATATTGTCGTCTTAGATGTCGAAAGCCTCGTTGGCTATACATCTTATTTTGTCTTAGCGAGCGGTCGCAGTGATCGCCAAGTACAAGCGTTGGTCGACAATGTGCGTGTCCACCTGAAGACAAAGTTTGACTTGATGCCCCTCGGGGTTGAAGGCACCCAGGCTGGACGGTGGGCGCTCGCTGATTATGGTGACGCGGTCGCCCACGTATTTCGTGAAGACGAGCGAAACTTCTATGACCTCGAAGGGCTGTGGGCCGATGCGAAGCGTGTCGATGTGCTGAGTTCTTAAGAGGTGAGCTAAAGCGGGTATCGATGTGAAGGTCACTGTTGTCGCGATGGGGAAGCTGAAAGCAAAGTATGCGTTGCTTGCCACCGATGATTTTCTTAAGCGGGCTAGCCGATTCTTCAAAATCGAGCACATCGAAGTCAAAGACGTTCGCCGCGGGCGGTCGAGTAGCCACCAAGATTGGCGAGGTGAAGAGGCTGAGGCGCTTTTAAAGCATGTCCCTAAGAATGCGGTCTTGATCGCGCTGGACGAACATGGAAAGCAACGCAACAGCACCGAGTTTTCACGTTGGATTGAAACGCTTAAGGTGCGTGGACACTCGCACATCGTTTTTGCGCTTGGCGGGCCCGATGGCCATGGAAAAGACTTGCTCGAAGCAGCTCAGTACAAAATGTCATTGAGTCAAATGACCATGACCCATGAGCTCGCCCGAATCGTCTTGTTTGAACAACTATATCGTGCGGGCTCGTTGCTCGCTGGTCATCCGTACCACCGGGATTGATCGTTGACGAAACTCAACAAGCTGTTTACAGCTCATGTTGTTTGACTGAATGCAGAAGTCGCTGCGTTGATTGGAAGGTCTAGAGGGTATGCTTGAAATCGAGCGAGAGCACAACCAAACGCCAGAATCGTCAGAGCGAGCATCGGATGATGTACAGGTGTCTGCCAAGCGCACATATGATGACCGGTCGACCGTTAGCCTAATCAATGAACGAGCGGGTATATTGGCATCATGGTCGATCACCGCTGCCGGCATCGCGCGTGGGCGGTCACAGCAGCCGAGTCGCTTTGATTCACAGCTCGTATTACGTGCTTATATCGAGCACGAGAATGGAAGCAAGAGAGTACAAGACCAGCTGATCGACAGGTGGAATTCGAGTCGCCGCATCCCACTACCCAAGACCATCCGAAAGGTTGTGATCTCCATTGGTATGCGTTCGGCAGATGGCTTTAGTCACATCGTTCGATCGTCTCCACTCGTACGGCCTCGCGTCCGACACGGTAAGACTGAAGCCATCTTCGTGACACGCGATGATCGGGAAGGTGCGTTCGTTCGTGCTAAATCGGTATCGAGTAGCGACGCCGTTTTTCGTGCATCAAAGCGGGCTCTGAAGGGGGAACCATATACCACTTGGCACCCGCTACAGTCAGCGCGAGTGCCGACGATACCTCGTCATCAGCAGGGTGACTCGCTCGCCGGTGTCCTCAACCTCATTGTAAAAATGCGTCTCGACTTTGAGTCTGCGCGCCGGATTGAGCGGGCGGCAGCTTATGTGGTCGATGTGGTTTTACCAACACTTGCGATGCTTCGGCGCACCGAAGAGAGCGACTTGGACGCTCGGTTCAGCCTCGTGGTTGGACCGCGATTGCTCCTCTTTATGGCTTCTGCAGCAGGTCGTGCGGCTATCCGGGCTCGATTGGAGAGGCGGACTGAGTTCGAATCTTTGTTCTTAGCGCTTCAAGGAGATCTTGCAGGCGAACTTCGACGACTGCATACCGGTGGTCGAATTGAAGTGATCGGCTGTACATTCACCAACTGCGTTTTACCGGAGCTGATGAGTGGCCGCGGTCTGATTTCTCTACAGTTGAAGAAAAGTTTGGCCGCCTACAATGACGTGTTGGGGTTTAGTCCCCATGGATTTATGTTGGCAGACCAAGGATATGAGACGGCGGTCGGGCCTCTTTTGTCGGAGCTTGGGGTTCAATATGTCGTCCTTGACTCAGAGACTGTTCTTCACGCCGATAGCAAGCCATACGGTGGTGTTCTAGCGCCCGTTCATCATGTCGGCACCCGTCTTTTGGTCGCTGGCGTCGATGAAGCGTTCATGCATTGGTTTCCGTCCTCAGACCCGAGTCCTCATCTCGCTTATCGAGCAAAACGCGACGCGGCGCTTCTCGTCGGCGATGACCCGAAATGGTCGAATGCGACGGGCACATTGATCGACCGGTACGACGTCGATGTGGCTGCATCTGCTTTGACCAACCAGGCCTCAGACTGGTGGAGCACACAAGCGTCTCGGCTCAGAAGATCTGCTGGCAAGGCAGCTGTTCGTCTTTGCTCTACCGGTACGATCGATGCTGAAAGCCTGACCCGAGACTGGTTTGAAGGACTCGACTTTGTCCAAGAAATTGCCAAATTGAGTCACGCGAGTCTGGGCGTTAAGTTAGGTACGCTTTCCGGCTATCTTGAGGCGCAGCCGGCTTATCAGTCACTCGTCCCGAGCGGTCTTGTCCCTGAGCCAGACGAACCCGATTTGATGCAGGTCACGATACCTATGCTCGCAAAAGCGGTGAACGTTTATCATCGCATTTCCGAGCTTCACGAAGCGTGGGGGCTACCAGACCGGGTGCTAGTAGAGGCACAGCTCGCGATCCTATCGCTGAGCGAAGCGATCTCGATCGGCTCCGTAACTGCTGTTAGTTTTGCTCGTTCATGCGCTGAGTACATCGATCACCTGGTCCAAAGTCGACGGTTGACCGGGCGGCCTGATGCCGAGATTTTTGACCGAAACGCACTCGCTTTTTGGTCTGAATGCCTTGTTTCAGACGAAGAAACAAAATCATCGTCCGAATAGACCCGTGGCGAGTCTTGATCAGCAACAGCACGCAGTTGTGCATGCGCCATTGCAGCCGCTGCTCGTCGTGGCGGGTGCAGGAACCGGTAAGACGCGGACCCTGACCCACCGGGTCGCTCATTGGCTTAATCAAGATCTAGACGCCAACCGAACGATGCTCGTCACTTTTACTCAGCGTGCAGCGAGCGAGATGAAACAACGCTTGGCTCAACTGACCCATGGCCGAAGTCTACCGTGGGTTGGTACATTTCATCACTTGGCGGGACGTATTCTCAGGGACTATGCCAGTCAGATTGGCTACGGCGCGGATTTTCAAGTCGCTGACCGTGCCCGTTGTTATCGGATGATGAGGACTATGCTGGGTTCGGCACCCGAGCTGTCTGAGCTGTTTACTCCCGAAAAACTGATTCAGCTCTACAGTTATACCGTCAATGCTGACCGTCCTCTGTCCGCTGCTTTATCCAAGTTTGCTCAAGGTGCCCTCGTCCATCTCGACGCGCTCGATTCATTTTTTGTCGATTATCTCGTGATGAAAATCGAGAGCAATTACATGGATTTTGACGACTTATTGCTCTACTTACACCAGCTACTCGCTGATGACTCAGCTGTGGCTGATGAGATTAGAGGTCGTTTTGACGCATGTTTTGTCGATGAATACCAGGATGTAAATACGCTTCAGGTTTCGATCATCGACCGGCTCGTTAGCTCGCATAGGAGGCTGACCGTCGTTGGTGATGACCGACAGTCAATCTATGGTTTCCGAGGTTCAGACGTTCGTGCACTCATCAACTTTGAGTCTAGATATCCTGACGCGCGTGTGCTCGGTCTCAGTTGTAATTATCGATGTACGCCCGAGATCGTTGATGTGGCCAACGCCTCGATTTCTGTCAATCAGAATCAGCGCCATCAGGTGCTTCGATCAGCCCGAAAGTCCGGACCAAGACCTGAGTTACACACGTTTGATACAAGCTCTGAACAGGCAGCTTATGTCACAGCTCAGATTAAACGATTAAACGAACACGGTGTTCCATGGTCTGAGCAGGCGGTGCTCTACCGTACTCATGCGCAATCGCGCTCGATTGAGCTCGCCTTGCAAGAAGCGGGGATACCGTACGTGATCAGGAGTGGGCGCCGCCTTTTTGAAAAACCTCACATTCGGCCACTTTTTGATCTTTTAGCACTGTTTAACGATGGTGGTTCACCATCGCTTTGGACGTCATCATTGTCTCTGTTTCCCGGCGTAGGCCCCGTGGCCATAAATGAGATGCAGCGAATGATTAAGCATCACGGTTCTTTTAATGAGTATCTGAATTCAGCGAGCAGCGGGGTACAAACACCAGCTCGATTAAGAGACTCGATAGACAGCGCGCATAGGCAACTAAAGTCTCTGAGCGCGATGTTCTCGGTTTCGCTGGTGGAAGCGCTTGAGCACGTGGTCGCTGAGGTCGCCGGGCCTTGGCTGTATCGTGCTTATTCCGATGCCGACCAACGGGTGCGTGACCTGCAAGCGTGCATTGATTTCGCCAACCGGTTTGACTCCTTGGCTGAGTTGGTTGAGTCGGCCGCTCTGCACACAGACGATGTCGACTCAGATGATGGTGTCGTGCTAACCACCATTCACCGAGCAAAGGGACTCGAGTGGGCGAGTGTCTTCATCGTTGGTTTGAGCGAGGGTGTTTTCCCCTTGGCTCGTTATGATGACACGACTGAACTCGGAGAAGAGCGGAGGCTGTTTTATGTTGCAATCACCCGCGCTCAACGTTGGCTCTATCTCTGTCATGCATGGCAAGATGAAATGAGGGGAACGCTTCGGTCACCGAGTCGGTTTTTAGATGAAATTGATCGGCCGATAGAGACGGCCGAACCTGGTGCCCGTTTGGTGAATCGGTCGGAGAATGTAAGACCATGAAATGGAAATCACTGATATCGAACAGCATGTGGTTCCTCGTTGCGCTCGTCTCTATCTCCTCGGCGCAAGGCTCAGAGGCGCCGCCTGTCCAATATACATTGGGGGGCCAGCTCATCTTCTGGATCGGCGCTATGGCGCTCATGTTGTTTATGGGCCGCTTTATGTTCAGGGAACAACTCAACGAACGCCGTACCTTATCCCGATTGATAAAGGAGATCGGCCCCTTTTACCCAGAGTTTGATATCGATAACCTTAAGCGTTGGGTGAATCTATGCGCGCCACACATCTGGGCTGGATTTGAGACATCCGATTGGTCGAAAATCGAAGATTTCGTCACAACCGACTTTATTGAGGATGCAAAGAAACAAGCGCACACACTGCAAGAGCAGCATCTGACTTTGAAAAGCAAATTTGTCTCGATCTTGAAAGTTCACCCATTAGGGGTCTACATGGTGGGTGATGGTCCCGCTCCCCGTAATGTGGAGTTAATGTTGAGGCTTGAACAAAAGGCGATGTTTCATCTCACCGATGCCCGCGGCAAGACCAAGCGGGGACGCGGTGATGTAGACCAAGTGCAACATTTTTGGACTTTATTGCATGATGGTCATCGGTTCCGTCTGAACCGTGTTTGGCTCGCAGAAGAAGACGTGACCGACTTGAATCAACGGCCCGCTCCCCCTGTTGTCACAGATTGGAAGCGACCAGTAGACGATGTTGAAGATCCCGCCGATGCGGACCGAGTCGATGGAAATTCAGTCCCAGAAGGAGATGAATTATGAAACGTTTGCCCATTTATATCCTCGTCCTAGCTGCTGGTTTTGCATGCGACTCTGACACGAGTGGTGGTGCAGGTATGGATGGCATGACGAGCGACGACGGTGGAATGGCGACGATGATGGACGCCGCTGTGATCGATCAACGCAGTTATCTCCCTGTCACCGACAACGCGAGCTGGCTCTATGCCCGTGATGGTCACTCGGGTGACGGACCCGCAGCGACCACCGTTGTTAGGCGTGGTGAGCGCGAGAATGAGTGGGTCAGGGAGACCACAACGACCTTCGAGCTAGAGATTGACGGCACACTAGAAAGTATACGTCAGGTTTTCTCGGAGACCATGATCATCGAGCCACCGATGCAAGATGTCGGACCGGTCATCAAGATTAGAAAGATTGAAATCGACGAGTCTCGTGCATCCGATAACAGCCCCATACAGCGAACCGAACGTGTCTACCTGCCACCCTACACGCTGATGGCCGATGCCTGGCGGGTCGGGCTATTCGCAACGAATACCGCGAACGATCACAGCATCACTGAGACCATTACTCGTGCGGGTGAAGACGAACCCAATGTGAGGCAGGCATCCGTCGAGGTCAAGGTGGTGAGCGCCACGACGAGTGAGGTCTTGCTTCTAAATGGGCAATATCGTGAAAATGTCCGCAAGGTTGAGGTCTCCGATAGCTTCCTCGGCACCAAGAATCGCACCTATTGGTTCGAACAGGGGGTTGGCCCTGTCCAATGGCAGTTTCAATTCACCAACAACGGCGTATACACGCTCTTAGAGACCACCATCGAAGATTGAGCTGCGTGCTTCTCTTGAACGCTTGAGTTTTGCGTCGAAGAATATGATGGCATCGAGTGCGATATCCACAACGCCACGCATGAATTGAAAGTCGAGGTGCTCGGTCGTATCGGTTTGGCTGTGGTAGTGGGGTGTTCTGAAGTCAGCGGTGTCGGTCAGCATGACCGCGCTGATGCCAACATCCCAAAATGATGCATGGTCACTACGCCGAGAATCAGGAAAATCAATGCCCGCACGTAGGACAGGCACCGCGTGGATATCTGGGCGTCCTGGCCCGGTCGCCATGGCGACTGATGCGAGTAGGCGGCTGTCTCCAATATCTCCAACTGCTGCAATAAATTGGCCATCGGCCCTGCGCATCCATCCAGGTACCGTACCTGGCCACATCTGACACCCAGGTTTATGGCAGGTTGCGCCGATCATCTCGAGCACGAGCGCGCCGACGACATTTTGTCTACGATCTGGATTCATCAGATACGCACGTGAGCCAGCCCTGCCACGTTCCTCTCCATCGAAAAACACAAACCGTAGATGTGCATCGAAGCGTCGTTGACGTGCAATGCAGGCTAACTCGATCAATCCTGCAACGCCGGAGGCATTATCATCGGCGCCAGGGGTTCCGTGTACTGTATCGTAGTGCGCACCGACGATGATTGTGTCCGCAGTGTGCGAATCTGCTTTGTGGCTGACCTCGACATTGATCCCACCGGAGAAACCGCGTTGAATTGGGTCGTAACCACATTTGATCAGCTGATGGCTAATGTAGCCCCTGGCTTGCTTGAGTTCAGCTGGCGTAAAGCGTTGATGAGACAGCGCTTGGACGTGTTGCTTAAGTCGATCGGCATTGGCTACGACCTCGGTCCCGAGTTTCGGCTGCTGCTCTAAAGACTCGAATATGGCTTTAACTTTTGCCATTTCAGCGCCCTTAATGGCCAACTCATTGCGATGTTCGAAGTATTGATGCCAACCGATCGCGACACCGATGAGCCAAGCAACGCTCAACGACCACCAATGACTTGACTTGAGTTTGTTCAAGTTTTTGTCTACTCCCATTCAGTACAGGGCTCGGATTCTCATGCAACATCCGCTGGGCGTCGATGCTCTTAACATGGAAACGAGAATAATTCGCTTTTCGGACGCCATCCGTATAGAAAATGAATAAGAAAGTGATCTGGGGACGGACGAGATGATCAATACAATCTCAGGCATGCCAACCATTATTAGTTTTGCCTTACTACTCATGTGCGCGGGCGCTGCCTTTGTTATGGCAATTCGCATGCGGTTTGGGCAGCTCATGCTCGGCAAGCGACCAGAAATTCGTTGGAATGAGTTTCCTGCGCGTGTGCGCAACGTTTTTGTGTACGTGATCGGACAGTGGCGACTACCGCGTAACGGCTATCTCTATAGCGGTATTTTACACATGTTCATCTTTGGCGCTTTCATGGTGTTGAGCGTGGACACCGTCAACTTTGTCACCGACGGTGTTCTTCAGACGCTCGCGGCGTTCGGCATGATCGAGCACACGACAACATTTCACTTACCCTTCAGTGGGGCGCACGAGCTCGGTGGCGCTTATCAAGCGTTGGCAGACACTTTCAGATTTCTGTGCATTATTGGTTTGACCATGGCGTTTGTGAACAGGACGGTCATCAAACCTGAACGTTTACCACTGACCCGTGACGCGATGTACACCATCTTCTTCATCCTGGGATTGATGGTGTTCGAAGTGGCTCAACAAGGTTTTAGTATCGCTCACAGCGGCGCGAAGGATGTCGGCCACATTTGGTTTAGCTCCATCTTTGCCTCGGCTGTCTCTGGGGCAGACCCAGCGACGACATCAATGGGGTATCAGGTCGCTTGGTGGTGTCATCTCGTGACGCTTCTCGCATTTACCAACTACGTGCCTTGGAGCAAGCACAGCCACGTGTTTGCAGCGCCTTTGAACATCTTTTTCATGTCCCTTGAGGCAAAAGGCGCCATCCGGAAGATGGATCTCGGGCTCACTGAAGATAACTCGACAGTAGAAGAGTTTACCGTGCCTGAAGGTGAAGGTGACGTCACGTTCGTGCTGAAGAATCCAGCTGAAGACGGCGGTGTCACGCTCTTTCTCGGTAAAAAGAAGTTCCGCAAGTTTTCTTTCGACGCTGCGCAGAACGCGGTTGTGATCCCCGAGGCCAAAAGGCCAGAGGCGGGTGAGACGATTCGTGCTGAGTATGAGCCGCCTTCGCCTGAATATTTTGGGGCGCGAAATTTAGATGATTTGAGTTGGAAGCAGCTCTTCGACGGGTTGAGCTGTACCGAATGCGGGCGTTGTACCGACAACTGCCCGGCGTCTCGGAGCGACAAGCCTTTGAAGCCGATGGATATCATCGTCGACATCAAGCATCACATGGAAGATCGATTTAAGCGACGGGGTGAGGAGCTTGACCTCGAGGGCGATGAATCGTTGCTTCTACCTGGTGGCGTCATCGACCCTGATGTTCTCTGGTCATGTACGACGTGTCGTGCGTGTATGGAGGTGTGTCCTGTTGGCAATGAGCACATCCCTGACATTATCGACATGCGCCGCTATCTCACCATGAGTTTGGGCGAGGTTGGTCACGGCAGCCAAAAGGCACTCAAGGCGATGGAGAGTCGCGCGAACCCTTGGGGTATGCCCACTCGCGAACGCGCAGCTTGGGCGGCTGATGTGCCTGAGGCAAAGCTCTGGGATCCAGAACAACCAAGTGAATATTTATACTGGGTTGGTTGCGCGGGCTCTTACGATGACCGCGCGAAGAAGGTGACCAAATCTGTCACGAAGTTGATGGCGAAGGCGGGTGTTGACTTTGCGATTCTCGGAAATGACGAGAAATGCACAGGTGATTCCGCGCGTCGTCTAGGAGACGAATACCTGTTCCAGAATATGGCGATGGAGAACGTTGAGAACTTGAACGCGAATGGCGTCAAGAAGATCGTGACACATTGTCCTCACTGTCTGAATACCCTCAAGAATGAATACGCTCAGTTCGGCGGCAATTATGAAGTGATTCATCACAGTGAGCTGCTCTCAAAGTTGGTCTCAGAGGGTAAACTTGTTCCGAAAGCGCAAAAAGAGCAATCCGAGAAGGTGGTCTACCACGACTCCTGTTACCTCGGTCGCTACAACGAGATTTATGATCCACAGCGCGACATCATCGATGCATTACCAGACGTTGAGCGCGTGGAGACGAAGCGTAACAAGCAAATCGGTCTCTGCTGCGGTGCCGGCGGTGGGCAAATGTGGATGGAAATGAATATCGGGCAACGCATGAACAATGTGCGTACGGAAGAATTACTCGAGACGGAACCAAAGGTGATCGCCGTTGCTTGTAATTTCTGTATGACCATGATCGATGATGGTGTGAAGGCCAAAGACAAGGCCGACGATGTTCAGGTGCTCGACCTCGCGGAGCTTCTTGCGCAGCGTGTCTTAGACGAAGATATCGACGCAGCCCCCGTGTCCGAAGAGGCAGCCACCGCAGATGAACCGACGACCTAGTCGGTGACTATGTCCGGCGAATTTGGCGATTGTCGGCAAGGGTCAGCGCGATGTCCACTGCTCACCTCAGGTCTCACTGGGTTGGGAGGGCGGCTTACCAGCGAACCAGCAGATTTTCAGGTCGATGAGGTCCCAGCGTATAGCGCGTCAGGGCACGGAGACCATTTTCTAGTCAAGATTCGTAAGATAGGCTTGACCACTCAAGAGGGGATTCAACTCTTAGCGCGAGCGTCCGATTGCTCTCCGAGGGACATCGGTTTCGCTGGTCGAAAGGACAAGTGTGCCATCACGACACAGTGGCTTTCAACGCCGGTGAGTCCGAAGGCGCCAGACCACGAAGCCGTCGAGATACTCGAGGTTCACCCGCACAATCACAAGCTTAAGATTGGCCATTTGAGAGCGAATCGTTTCCGCATTCGGCTCGTTGACCTCGTAGACGATGCGAACGCCCATTTACCTGCCCTACTCGAGCGCCTATCCGATGGCTTTCCAAATTATTATGGTGACCAACGATTCGGCCGGCACCTCGATAGCGTCGACTTTAATCTGAACTTGGTTAAGCGTGGGCGCCGTAAGCGTAATGAACTCAGGTTTTCAGCCAGCATCGTTCAGAGCGCCATGTTCAACCTGTGGCTTGGGCGCAGGGTGACCGACCAGCTTCTCGATCGGGCGCTCGACGGTGACATTTTGAAAAAGTCGGATACCGGCGGACTCTTTAATGTAGAGGACCCACCAGCCGAACAGCTTCGAATCGATGATCTACTCGTAGACCCGACGGGCCCAATTTACGGACCTAAGATGCGCTCTGCTCTGCGTGTTGCGGGTCAGCGAGAATCAGAGTTGGCCAGGGGGTTTCCACTTGGCCCCAGCGATTGGACCCGCCTCGGCCGACTCGGCGCAGGGAGTCGACGCGTTGCGCGGATTCGGCCCGCGGATTGTAGGTTTGAGATCAAAGATCATGCTCTCGTGGCATCATTCACTTTGCCACCGGGTGTCTATGCGACTGTTTTTCTGCAAGAGCTCACGCAGTCGGGAGACGCGCTTATTCGTGGTCGACATATGCAACAGTGAGCACCCGGACCTCTGAGACACCGCCCGCTTTCAGGCATTTTGCAGCGCTCCGTACAGTCATACCCGTAGTGTAGACATCATCCACGAGCAGAATCCGTACCCCTTGGGGCCCTCGATAGTGGAACGCGTCTTTCACATTACGCGCTCGAGTTCGTCGGTCGAGACCCGCTTGTCTGGCGGTATGGCGATGGCGCCCAAGCCACCATGTTTTAACCGGTCGATTGAGGACAGCGGCCACCTCAGCGGCCACCTCGTGAGCTGGCTCAACCGGTCTCTTGAGTCTACGTCTCCAGTGGCTAGGAATCGGTATAATATAATCAGGGGGGGCGTCTCGTATTTCGCGTGGCAAAGCGTCAACACTCAGCTTGCTAAGCAGGCTGACAGTGCGTTGACACGGTGCATATTTTCCGACGCGAATCAGAGAACCGATGGGCCCGCGATAGTCGAAGAGACCAAATATTTTCTCAAAAGGTGGCACAGATTTCAGGCATTCACCGCAGCGATGCCCCCCCGAAAACCCGGCAAATTTGCGGTTGCATAGAGCGCAACAGGGACCGTCGCGAATAACGAGATGGCAAGCACAGGGGTCACAAAGCCCAAATTTCCAGGTTTTTTCCCCGCAATGAGCGCAAAAATTCGAAAAAAATATAGAAAAAATTTTGTGGATTAATCGGCGCACAATTCACTCGTTTGGGCTCTGTTGATGCAGGCCTCGGCAATGACTGTGGATTGTTGCGCTAAATTCCCCATGTCTAGGGCATATGATCGACTTTTCAACTACTTAGCAACTCGCTGCCGACCGGACTTTGGGTCCCGGCACCGAATTTTTGAGGTCAACGCTCACGATATTTTGCTCGCCTTGAGATGGCGAATCTTCGCTAACCCCGATGAATGCGGGCGGTTGCGATGATCAAAAAAAATTATTTTCTCCATTGACACCTCGAAAAAAGCGTCGATATTCTCCACCCACCCAAAGGGACATTTGTCTACAACTCAATACAAAGTGGGAGAAGTAGGGTCATGAGTAAGAAGAAGATCGTCGACGCAGTCGCGGCAAAGTTTCCTAACCTGACAAAAGCTCAGGTTTCTACGGTTATCGACACAACGTTCAACACCATCAGCAATGAGCTGAACAACGCAGGTGACAAGTACACTCACCCAGCGTTCGGTACTTGGACAGTGAAGACTCGCCAGGCACGCATGGGTATCAACCCAAGCACAAAAGAAAAGATCGAAATCGGACCATCCGCTTCGATCGGTTTCAAGCCTTCGACTAACCTTAAGAACACAGTTAACTAAGCGACTGAGCGAAGAGGAGTATTACAATGAAGAAGCAAGATCTCATCAATACCGTTTGTGAGAACACAAATCTTGAGCTCACACGCAAGCTGACCGGTGAAATCATTGACACCACATTCAACGAGATCACTGATCTCTTGCAGAATGAAGGTGGCAAGTTCACATATCCTGGCTTTGGTACTTTCAACATCCGTGCTCGTGCTGAGCGCCAGGGTGTGAACCCAAGCACAAAGGAAAAGATCACGATTCCTGCAAGCAACACTGTAGGTTTCAAGGTCGCAACTGGTTGGAAGCGTACACTTACAGAGAACCTGTAAGTCGGCAGCTAGACCAACAGTTCTTATCAGAACTGTCGCAAAGCCTGGGCTCACCGCCCGGGCTTTTTGCGTTTTAGGGGGATTGGCTTGCCTCGAGGATTTTCATGCCGGCTTTCGCTTCAGGCTGGTTTGGGTCACGCTCGAGAGCCTTGGTAAAGAGCACTCTAGCCCTTCTCAGGTCACCCATGTTTGCGTAGCAGACGCCGAGCAGCCCGAGGTCGGTCGCGGTCGGCGATGTCTCGATGAGAATTTTGAGATGAACGATCGCCTCGCTCCATTCTCGTAGGCGTATGTGGTAGCGGGCGAGGTTACGCCGGGCGAGGCTATCGCCCCTGTTGAGTTCAAGGGCATACTCTGTGGCGGAGACAGCGCCTCTCACGCGATTGAGTGCGTTGAGCGCGACGCCGAGATTGGTCCATCTGCTCTGCTCTTCAGGTCCTAGCTCTGTGGCCCAACGTAAGTAGGCGGTCGCTTCATTGAAGCGGCCTTGGTCTAAGAGATAAGTGCCGTAATCCGTTGCAAGCTGAGCGACGGCTCTCTGTCTATAGGGTTGCATGCCGGCCTCTTCTTGCTGCCAAACACGCAGCTCATCGCCATATTCCGACCGGCTGCGGGCGTGCTTTTGGAACAGTGGGAAATCAGGGGTCAACCCCGGCGGTCTCCACTGAGAATCAAGGCCTGTTGCCCACTCCCACGCCACCGGCCAATCATCGTTGAGATGAGTCAGGTCTGACAACTTCCCCCCTTCGCTCCACCCGCTCATGCTCTTAGGTAGTCGTCTTCTCGTGGGTCCATTAGACGAGATATAGCCGATATGTTGACGAACGATCACGGCGACGTCTGGACGTGCACGCTCGACCACCTGTTTGTACGCCCAGCCGGATGCCATATGGTCACTCGCGACGAAGAGCAACGAATTTGGCAGTAGTTTATCTGAAGATATGTCGGTCAATTCGCTCAAACCTCGATCATCGCCCATTGGAAAACCATTAAACGCGCTCCAGTTCAGGAGAATACAGGCGAACAACGCGGTGGGTCTAAGGAGCGGGCGGTCCTGTAACTGCGTGTGTATAATTTCGAGCACACATGCTGCGCTGACCGACAGGCAGAGCAGCGAAATGAATCCATTTTGCTGGTCGCGCACGCCCATTGGATTGACAATGACTGAGTAGAGCACGTCAAGCGCTAAAATCATCACGATCATTGCACCGTATTTGCGCCGATACAGTGGAATGAGGCCAAATAATCCGAGAGTGATCAGAACGGGCACACCTGCGGACAGTTGACCGAGGAACTCAATGATGACATCGAGGTCGACCGTGCCCATGACATCACCGTAGGCGTTCCGTATCCGAGCGCCCCAAAATAGTTCCCATAGATTGTTTAGATTTGAGGGATCGGCCCAGTTCCTCATCGGTTCGGAGATAGCTCGAATCGGAAGCATCACGATGATGCCTGCTGCAATTGCGCCTGCTATCGACAGAGCAATGAATCGTCTGTAATCACGCGTAGACCGCCATATGAAGAGCACAAGAACAAGGGCGACGAGACGTAACTCTGCATGATGGCCTGCGATACCAAGGCCAAGCAAGAATCCCACGACAACCAACAGACGCCCATCGTCATGGCGCAGCCCTCGAATGATGAATTCGATACACAAGAAAGTCAGCACTGCGGTACCAGCGTAGACCTCTACGGCGGTCGCGTGGAGCAGAAAAATAGGCGTCGGGATGACCAAAGTGGCTGAAACAGCAGACGTGCTCACCTTCATGCCGAGTAAGACTGAGACTCGGAATGCGAAGCATGTCGCGAGCGCTGCCAAGAGGGCAGACGCCGCGTTAGAGCGAAAAGCAACTTCGCCGATGGGCAGCACCAGGCTTATGAACTTGTAGAACAGACTATGGAGCGGAAGCCCCGGTGGATGTGCTACAGAAAGTTCGACACTCGCGGCGGTCAGCTCTCCCGCATCAAACCAGGTTAGCCCAGGCGGTAGACCGAGGATCAGGATGACATATGTGAGTGTGAATACACCGATGGATTCAAGCCCAAACGGTGAACGATGGCCATGACTCAGCATGCGGATTCGGATCTTTCAACGTCAATCGTCCTCATGTACTTTTCATCTCACGTTGACTGGAAGAACGCCAGACAAGGCGATCGATATATTATTCGCCTGGGATTGACAGCAGGCGCTAAGCATGTTAATTGGCCATTCGTTTTCGTTGACCGACGCGACTGGATTTAAGATAAATCCTTTCATTCCAAGCGTTTACGGTCCTGTAGGGGCGTGGTCTAGTGGTATGACTCCTGATTTTGGTTCAGGCTATCGTAGGTTCGAATCCTGCCGCCCCTGCTCTTTTTTTGGAGGCTCGACATGTCGGTCCGCGTGTTCGCTGGAAATTCGAATCCTGAGTTAGCGCGCTCGATTTGTGATTATCTGGGTCTTCAGCTCGGAAGTGCACGCGTAGGCCGATTTTCTGATGGCGAAATTCGCGTGGAGATAGACGAGTCGGTTCGAGGAGCCGATGTTTATCTCATTCAGAGCACATGCGCTCCGGTCAACGAAAACCTCATGGAACTCCTGATCATGGTTGACGCGCTGAAGCGTGCTTCTGCGGGTAGTGTCTCAGCGGTCATACCCTATTTTGGGTACGCACGGCAGGATCGGAAGTCGGCGCCGCGAGCGCCGATATCGGCCCGGTTGATCACAGATCTGTTGACCACCGCGGGTGTTAACCGATTGATCACGATGGAGCTCCATGCAGGCCAAATTCAGGGCTTCTTTAATGGTCCTGTCGATCATCTCTATACCGCGCCTGTCATGATGAAATATCTCAAATCGTTGGATTTGACGAGACCGGTCATCGTGAGCCCAGACGCGGGTGGTGTTGAGCGTGCTCGCGCCTACGCGAAAAAGCTCAACGCGTCACTGGCGATCGTCGATAAGCGAAGGGCCGGACCCAACGTGGCTGAGGTCATGAATCTCGTCGGCGATGTCGAAGACTGCGATGTCATTGTCGTCGACGACATGATCGATACGGGTGGAACGCTTGTACAAGCAGCCCAAGCGCTCAAAGACTTTGGTGCTCGCCGCGTATTTAGCTGCGCAACGCATCCGGTCTTGTCTGGGCCCGCGATCGCTCGGATTTCCGAGAGTTGCCTTGAGGAAGTGATCGTATCAGACACGGTGCCGCTCAGCAGTGCGGGGCGCGCGTGCCCGAAAATCAGAGTGTTGTCTGTAGCGGACATCCTCGGGGAAGCAATAAGAAGAATTCACGATTTCGATTCGGTTAGCAGTCTATTCGACGAATAGGCATTACACGGTATTGTAAGGACGCATAGTCATGGAAACTATACCACTCAATGGTGTACTGAGAACAACCTCAGGTAAGGGCTTTAATCGCCGACTACGTTCTGCTGGAAAAATTCCGGCGACGTTGTACGGTCACGGCATTGAGGAGACAACCTCAGTGACAGTGGACCCGCGCGAACTCAACAAATGTCTTCAAAATCCGAAGGGCGCGAACGCGCTGTTCGCATTCAGCATCGAAGGTGGCGCGACGCACACTGTTTTGGTGCGGGAGATTCAGCGCGATGCGGTCACCCGTAACATTCTACACGTAGACTTTGTCGCACCTGATCTTGAGAAAGACCTGGTCGCCACAGTCGGTGTTGCATTCAGCGGTAAATCACCAGGCGTCGGCCTTGGTGGTCGATTACGTACGCCTTATCGCGAAGTGAAGGTGAGCGCACGGCCCGCAGCGATACCCGCATCGATTCCGATTGACCTCGGTACACTGAACATCGGTGATGCGATTATGGCGAGCGAACTCGATCTTGGCGACGGCGTCTCCGTGCTATACGAGCGCGATTTTGTGGTCGCCAAGGTGTTGAAGCCTCGCGGTCGTCAAGCCGAAACTCCTGCAGCTGAGTAACATCCATCGGATGCGGGGTATGTTGATGTGCTCTAGACACTCGACATGCCTGAAAGCGAAGGCGATATGGCGCGTCGTTTAATCGTTGGTCTGGGTAATCCTGGAGCAAAGTACGCTCGAACGCGGCATAATATCGGTTTCATGGTCGTCGATGAGCTGGCACGTCAAGCCAATATCAGTTTGACAAAACGGAAGTTCAACGGTGTTTACGGAACCGGCACATTCGCTGGACATTCGGTGGTTCTGCTCAAGCCAGAGACGTTCATGAATTTGAGTGGCCGTTGTGCGGCTCCCATGAGCCGATTCTTCGATATCAACCTTGAAGACATCATCGTGGTCCATGACGAACTCGACCTCGGCTTTGGCAAGTTGCGGCTCAAAATTGGTGGCGGGCATGCGGGACATAACGGCCTGCGCTCGATGCACGCCGAGTTGGGTCAAAACGGGTATCACCGGGTGCGAATGGGTATCGGTCGTCCGCCCCATGGCTCGGTCTCACAGTTCGTACTCGCCGAGTTTCGCAAGGGTGAAGAGACCGATTGGTTGGATGATTTCGTCGAACGCGGTTGCGATGCGGTGCAATCAGCTGTAGCAGAGGGCACCAAGGAAGCGATGAACCGCTTTCACGCTGATGGTTAGAGAGATTTAGATTTTAGGCTGCCATGACCATGCAGCTGGATATAACGAGTTGATGTTCACTGGTCGCGACATCGAAACTACGACAAGATTTCGGCCCTGAGGGATGGGCGGGAGATTGACATGGAATATTTGATTTACGGCGCGCCCGCTGCGGGACTCATCGCGCTGATCTTTGCCTTCATAAAGGCGTCCAGCGTCAGCAAGGAAGACGCTGGCGATGAAACGATGAAGCAAATCGCTGCCAGTATTCAGGAAGGTGCGATGGCTTTCTTGCGCGCCGAGTACAAGGTGCTGGCACTATTTGTAGCCGTCGTAGCCGGTCTACTCGCCTGGGCAAACTCAAGTGGCGAGAACCAATCATGGCTCATCGCGGTCTCATTCGTGATCGGCGCTGTCGCCAGTGGTCTCGCGGGCTGGGTCGGCATGAATGTCGCGACTAAGGCGAACGTACGTACCACCGCTGCAGCCAAGAAAAGTCTGCCAGCAGCGCTTAAGGTCGCGTTCAACGGTGGCACCGTGATGGGTATGGCCGTGGTTGGTCTGGCGCTTGTTGGTCTTGGCGCTCTCTACCTTGTCTACACCGGTATGTTTGACGCGGTCACGGGCACAGGCCTTGATGCGGCGGTGAACAAGGGTGGTATGAAGACGACCCTGAACGTGCTTGCAGGCTTCTCGATGGGTGCGTCATCAATCGCGCTCTTCGCGCGTGTCGGTGGCGGTATCTACACCAAGGCTGCTGATGTTGGTGCCGACCTCGTCGGTAAGGTGGAACAAGGTCTTCCAGAAGACAGCCCCAATAACCCAGCGGTTATCGCCGACAACGTTGGTGACAACGTGGGCGACGTCGCCGGTATGGGCGCTGACCTGTTCGAATCCTATGTCGGTGCGATTATCGGTACGATGGTTCTCGCCCTCGGATTTACAACGGTAGCGGGCAAACTCAGCATCGTCCCTGTTCTCTTGCCATTGGTGATCGCCGCTTGCGGTATCATCTGCTCAATCGTCGGTACGGTCTTTGTTCGCGCAGGCGACGACGCTGACACCACAAAAATCCAGCACGCCCTCGACTTCGGCGCTTTTGGTGCAGCAGCGGTCATGGCTGCTGCCACCTTTGGCATCGCTAACGTAATGTGGCCAGCTGAGGGTCTTACTGCTGGAGGTATGACTGTGGTTTGGTGGCAGATCGGAACAGCGACCGTGATCGGGCTCGCGATTGGTGTACTTGTTGGTATGATCACGTCCTACTACTGCTCAATGGGCAAGAAGCCTGTGAACACCATCGCTGAGCAGTCAAAGACGGGTGAGGCAACAAACATCATCGCCGGTCTCGCAGTTGGTATGGAGTCTACAGCGATTCCAATGCTGCTCATCGCGGGTGGTGTGATCGCAACTCACGCAGTGGCTGGCCTATACGGTGTCGCCATCGCCGCACTCGGTATGCTCTCCACGACTGGTATTCAGCTCGCAGTCGACGCTTACGGCCCAATCGCTGACAATGCAGGCGGTATCGCCGAGATGTCACACCAAGAGCCGATCGTACGTGAGCGCACAGACAAGTTGGACGCTGTGGGTAACACAACAGCCGCCATCGGTAAGGGTTTTGCCATCGCGAGTGCAGCGATGACAGCCCTAGCACTTTTCGCAGCCTTCAAGCTGACTGCCGGCATTACGTCCATCGACCTGACCGAACCAAAGGTCATGGCGGGTATTTTCATCGGTGGTATGTTGCCCTTCTTGTTCTCGTCACTCGCGATGAAGGCCGTCGGTAACGCTGCCATGGACATGATCGAAGAAGTACGTCGCCAGTTCCGCGAGATCCCAGGTCTTAAGGAAGGTAACGCCACACCCGATTCGGCGACATGTGTGGCCATCTCAACAAACGCTGCTATCAAAGAGATGGTCTTGCCCGGTCTCATCGCTGTGATCGCGCCTGTGGCCATCGGCTTTGGCGTTGGCAAAGACGCACTCGGCGGACTTCTCGCTGGTGTGACCGTATGTGGTGTTTTGATGGCGATCTTCATGTCGAATGCAGGTGGTGCATGGGACAACGCGAAGAAGTCATTCGAGGGCGGCGGTTTCAAGACCTCGACTGGTGAAATTCTCGAGAAGGGCACACCGCCTCACGATGCTGCAGTTGTTGGCGATACCGTAGGCGATCCGTTCAAGGACACAGCCGGTCCTGCATTGAACATCCTCGTCAAGCTCATGAGCGTCATCGCACTTGTCATCGCACCGCTTCTGTAAGCGTTGCGGCTGATAAGCTTTTGAAAATGGTCAAGTAAATAGAGTACTTGATCATTTTCGCCACAATCATTAATATCCGCGTCCCTTCGATGGTCGAAGGGACTATTTTTTTGGACCGATAGGTCCGCTCCCTGCTCGCACCTGGTGTCGAGCTACTCAAACCCGTAGGGAGGTTTTGATATGGCTAATGCAAAGCTACGGCGATACGAGCTTGTGTTCCTGATTCAGCCAGAGGCTGAGGAAGACACACGCAACCACATCGTCAATCGTGTTCTTGGCATTCTCAAGGATGGTGGTGCACACCTTCTTCAGAATGAAGAGTGGGGCAAGCGCAAGCTTGCGTACGAGATCGCGAAGTTCAACAAGGCGTTCTATTTCTACATGGAATTTGTCGCCGCACCCGGTCTCAGCCACGAGATTGAGCGTGTCTTCCGATTGACCGATGACTGTCTTCGCTACCAGACGATTCGTCTAGAGGATGGCATCGACCCTGATCATCTTGACCGTTTCACCTTCATCACCGACGACGCTGATGCAGACGCGGCAACAGAGGAGGCAGCATCATGAGTGAGCTTCGTTTTGATGGGCGACGTCGTGGTCGCCGCAAAGTAGACCGGTTCCTTGCCGACAAGAGCCTTGTCATCGACTACAAAGACCCATCGGTTCTTAAGTACTTCGTGACAGAGCGCGGTAAGATCGTACCTCGTCGCGTATCCGGCCTTTGTGCGAAAAATCAGCGCAAGATCACGCAGGCGATCAAGCGTGCGCGAATGCTGGCGTTGATGCCCTTTACAACCATTAACCACCACTGAGGAGTTGACTGATGCAAGTGATACTTCGTGAAGACGTCACACACCTCGGGGAAGTCGGCGACCTTGTCAACGTTAAGTCAGGCTACGCTCGCAACTTCCTGTTCCCCCGTGGATTGGCTGTACAAGCAAACGACCGACAGATTCGCCGCGTTGAGCATGAAAAGCGCATCATCGAGGCTCGCGTAGCGAAAGCCCGCGGTGCTGCAGAAGCTGAGGCCAAGAAGCTTAACGATGTCGTCATCACAGTCGAGAAATCTGCTGGTGAGAACGGCAAGCTCTTCGGCTCGGTCACAGCGATGGAAATCGAGGCGCTCTTACGGGACAACGATTTCACCGTCGACCGCCGACGCATTCTGCTCGACGAAAACATTAAGAACCTTGGCGAATACGAGCTCGGTATAAAGCTCCACCGAGATGTGACAGCAACCATCAAGGTTTTGGTTGTTGCGCGCGCCGAGAGCGAATAACCTACCCACATCGGTCCCGGGCTAGCCTGGGGCCCTTCTTCACATTCTAGAGTCGAACCATTGAGCCCTCCAAAGACCGGATGGGCTTGTCGGTTCGTTGTGTCCATTGCAGGAGCGTGTCATGTCTGCGGGTCGTCATTTAGAAGCGCGAGAGGCCGAGCAGGCCGTGCTTGGCGCAATTATTCTCGACAATGGTGCTCTTGATCGGGTCGCCGAGACGCTGGGCGTTGACGATTTCTACCTGCCGCAGAACAAGACTGTTTTTGAATCGATGATCGCGCTTTCAGACGAAAGTAAACCCATCGATACGGTCACGCTCGCGACGATTTTAGACCAACAGAGTAAGCTCGAAGAAGTGGGCGGCATGGAGTATTTGCTCGCACTCGACCAGACTTCGGCCACGGCGATTAACGTCGGACACCATGCTAAAATTGTCCATGATTTAGCCGAGTTAAGGCGTTTGATTTCAGCGTGTACGACAGTTGTTGAGAAGGCACAGAGCGGGGACTACGAGGAACAGAGTGTTCTTTTTGATGAAGCTCAGCAATTAATCTTTGAGATAGGCGCCAAGCAGAATCAGGGTTCGTTTGTCTCTATGAACGATGCGTTGAAGGATGTTCTCGATAATGTTCGAAACGCATTTGAAAACAAGATCTCGGTGACGGGAACACCTACAGGCTTCACAGATCTCGATAATCTCACGAGTGGTCTCAACGCGGGTGACCTGGTGATTCTGGCTGGTCGTCCGGGTATGGGTAAGACCGCTGTGGCTCTGAATATGGCGAGCAATGCTGCGCGTATGAAAGGTTGCACTGTTGCGGTGTTCAGCCTTGAAATGCCGACGGCGCAGCTTGCCGCTCGTATGCTCGCATGCGAAGCGGAGGTGAACTCCCGCTCCATGAGGACCGGTCATCTTGTCAATCAGGATATTGAGCGTCTCGTAGCCGCTGTGCGGCGTATGAATGATTGGTCAGTGGAGATCGATGATACCGCGGGCGCGACAATTATGGAGGTACGCTCTAAGTGTCGCAGGTTGGCTAGCGACCGTAATTTACCACCGCTGGGTTTGATAATGATCGATTACTTACAGCTTATGCGCTCTCCTACAGCGCGCAGCCGTGAGCAAGAGATCAGTGAAATCAGCCGAAACCTAAAGGGACTCGCGAAAGAGCTTGGAGTACCGGTTGTGGCTTTGTCCCAGTTAAATCGTGGTGTGGAAAGTCGACCAAACAAACGCCCGATGATGAGCGACCTCCGTGAATCTGGTGCCATCGAACAAGATGCAGACATCATTATGTTTGTTTATCGGGATGAGTACTATCATGAGGACTCCGAGGATAAGGGACTTGCCGAGTTGATCGTTGCGAAGCAACGTAATGGCCCCTTGGGCACGGTCAAACTAAAGTTTTTTATCGAGCACAGCCGATTCGTTAACTTGAAGCGCGAGTTCGAAGAGTGATGCAAACGTCCTTATCGATCCTTGCTATTGTGCTCACTCACATGATACCGACGGCGCCAAGCATTAGAAAAACGAGGCCTTAAATGTCAGATACCGCAAAGATTCTCATTGTAGATGATGACAAGGACATCTGCGCCTACATGGAGACGATGCTCTCCGCGTCAGGCTACCAGGTCGCCACAATGACAGATCCGACAGCGGTGGTAGAGCGCATTCGCGAGGAAGAGTTTCATATCCTTGTCATCGATCTGATGATGCCTCAGATCGATGGCATTGAACTCATCGAGCGCATCCGCCGCGTTGATACCGACGTCGCGATCGTTGTCTTCACAGGTTATCCATCGGTTGAGACGGCTATCGACGCGTTGAAGTTGAATGTGTCTGATTATGTGAAGAAGCCCTTCGATATTGACACGTTCCGTGACACGATCAGCGATGTGCTCAAACGCAAGGGCATTGTTTTCAACATGGAGGAGCGCCTCCATCAAAGCATTGGTGAGATTGTCCGTCGCCTGCGAAAAGAAAACTCATTGACTCTGAAACAACTGGCCCGGCGGACGGGTCTCTCGCCGAGTTTGCTGAGTCAGATCGAACGCGCCGAATCGAGCGCATCGGTCAGCTCCCTCTACAAGATTGCGAGCGGCCTCGGCGTTAAGTTGACCGTCCTCTTCGGCGACTTCTAGGACGGCTCATCCGCATTGTCTCAATGGCAGTCTGGTGCCCTTGCGCTGAACGCTCCACCCCGCCACGATCGTCTCGTTCAGTTCTGGCTTTCTGGTGGATGACCGATCATCAAAATTTGAAATGCTCCGTTGATAAGTTGACTCCTTACGTATATTTCGGCACAGTGTAGGTAAACGTAGTAGGAAGTATCATGAAGTGCCCCCGGTGTGACCGTCGATTAGAGTCCAGCGATCGCTATTGCGGTCGCTGTGGACTTGCGCGCTCAGCAGATGGCCGTTCTGTCGATCCATTACTTGGTCTGACCATCGGGGATCGCTATCGCATAGACGAGCGTATCGGTGTTGGCGGCATGGGCACTGTTTATAAAGGGACGCACACACGTCTCGGGCAACGAGTCGCCATCAAAGTGCTCCACGAGCGCTATGCTGCCGATGAGAAGTTAATTCAGAGGTTTGAAAAGGAGGCACTCACCTACGGTCAGGTTTGCCATCCGAACCTTGTCAGCCTCCATGACTTTGGCCGCACCGATGCCGGTATGTTTTACATGGTGCTCGAATACTGCCCAGGGATCTCTCTTGCCAAGTTGATTCGTGACCAGGGGCGACTGAAACCCCTACTGGCTGCAGATATCATTTTACAGATCGCTCAAGGCCTCGGTGAAGCCCATAAAGAGGGTATTATCCATCGCGACCTGAAGCCTGAAAATGTCATTTTGACGAACATACGCCCGGGTCATTTTCACGTCCGTCTACTCGACTTCGGTATCGCGAAGCATATTGACGATGACGGACCGAGGTTGACCCAGGCGGGTATGGTATTCGGCACGCCTGAGTACATGGCGCCTGAGCAAGCGCGGGGCAAAAAGGTAGACGGGCGAAGCGACATCTATGCTCTCGGAACAATGCTCTACGAGCTCTTGGCTGGTGATCCGCCTTTTGTTGGTTCCGATAAGCTCCGCATCATGCATCAGCAGGCACATGACGAGCCGCCACCCCTCTATGAAGTCGTACCCGGGTTATCCGTCGACACAGAACTCGATGGGATTGTGGTTCGTGCTCTAAGAAAAGAGCCTAAGGCTCGTTACGAGAATACGGCGGTTTTGATCAGCGCTCTTGAGGCGTACATCAAGTCGGCGCAGCGTGGTCTCATTCCTACGAGCACCGTGAACTCAGCTCAGCAGATGACAAAAGAAACCAGTCAGACCACTTCGGCTATGATGCCATCGATGTCTGATAGCCTGCCGACAGCGCCGCTCACGGGGGCCGATTCATCGATGACATTATCCGTTCTCAGGCGTCCGTCTGTGTTGGCAGCCGTCGGGGTTGCGAGTATCTTTTTACTCGCGGTCGGATGGTTCCATTACGCCTCTCATGAGGCGTCTGAGGACCCTCAGGCAACCACCGCTCATCAACGGCCCGCGAACACTGAGGTTGCTGGAACAAAGGCGCCGTATGCGAAGGCCGAAGTCATTGAACGTCGGTCGGAACAAGAGACGACCGCCACGCCTTCCAAATCTGCGAGACCTTCGGTTAAGCCGTCTCATAGGGTTGCTAAGCCCACTCAGAATCGTGCTCGACCTCGCGCATCGGCGCCAGTCGGTCGGCCGTCTGCTGAGCAATTACAACAGCAACGCGCTCAGCGATTGCGAGAAGAGAGAGCTTTGGCTGCCAAAAAACAGGCCGAGGAGGCGAGACTCAGGGCAAGGAGGATTGCTCGTAGCAAATCCATTGATGAGGCTCGAACACTGCTGCAAAAGGGTCGTTTTGAGGCGGCAGCGGTTCTCGTCGAGAATCTTTACAAGGCTGATAGGCAAGATGAGCGCACCCGCACTTTGCGTAACCAGATTATCGGAATGCGTAAACTCTTACATGCGGGACAGGTTGCATATCGCTCTGGTCATTGCGGAAAAGCGGTCAAGACGATGAAGCGTGTTCTAGAAGTCAGTCCGAAACTGTCAAAAGCGAGCGCGGTTATCGAAAACTGCCAGTTTGCAAGCCCACCCACACAGCTTTGATCAGTGAACCGTTCAAGATAAAGCCTTCAGGGTTCATCTTCGATATTTAATGCGTTGAGAATCGACTCTACACTGTCTGACTTACCAAGCTTTTGCCCAACCAAGCCGTGCAGCAGCTGCACGCGCGCATCGCTCGTTCCCTGACTGAGTGCACCGAGTAAACGATACGCAGCTCTATACTGTTTCGACCTGGTGAGCGCGACGGCTTGAATAAACCGAATACGCTGCCTGCCTGCCGCAACGGGCGCGACGAGCTGAGCAGCTTTCTTGGGTTCATTGAGGGCAAGGTGTGCCAATCCATCCATCGTCGCAGCGTATGTCTTCTCTTCGCCTGTGAACGTATCCTTGTCGAGTAGTTCCCAAGCCGACGCCAACTCCGTCAATGTCTTCGTCTCAGCGCGTACGGTGACAATCCACCAATTATCGAGTGCACGTTTGGAGTGTTCCATCAGGTTTTGGCGGATGAGCTGTCGAGCATCTCCAATCTTTGGGTCGATGTAGCCGCTCTCCAAGAGTTGATTGAGCGCACCGATTGCGCCTTCATTGCCTGTGAATCGTCCTGATTTAGCGCGTACGCTGATCACTTCGAATGTCTTCGATATTTTCTTCGGGCGCGCCTTAGACGGAGCTTTCTTCACACGTTTCAGCAATAGGCTGATCTCCGCTTTGACCTTTTCGGCGTCGGGCGCGGAGGGTGCTAATTCTTGGTAGAACCAATATGCTTTGAGTGCCTTTGCCGGTTCATTGGCCCAGCTAAGAGCACGCGCCAGAGCTCGATATACAGCAGCATTCTTGGGGAATAACTGCGCGAGTTTCCTGAAAGCACGCACAGCATGGTTATACTTACCCGTGTTGTACAACTCTTTTGCTTGTTCTGTCAGTGGGTGCGTTGGATACGCGGGCGTCTGGCCTTGAGCGAAGGCGCTCAGTATGGGCATACACAAGGTACTGACCGCGATCAGATAAATACAGGCACCTCGTTTAATCTGTCGAACGCTCATCTACAGTAGGCCTTTGAGATCAAAGTTGTACTCACCATTGATTGTCCATGTGACACTTGGCCGGCTGTCTGGCCAATAATCAAGAATGATGGATGACCCGAGCCACCAAGCTGGCGTCACGCTGTAACGAAGACCCAGCTCAGTGCCTGCAAACAGGCGGGTTTCGGCTGCTCGGAAGGGTGTATTTTCCGCAGCACCGCTCAATTCTTCAAAGGCCAGGCCCAAACCAGCTAACGCAAAAGCATCGACTCGCCAAATCTGATATCGCAAGCCAGGCCACGCGATTCGTAACATGGTTCGATCAAGAGACTCGAGTAAGCCGTTTGAGTCGTTATCCAAAATAATTCTGCTGTCGTTGAGACCTGTTTGCATGCTGAGACCAATACCGAGTAGGTCGAGATGCTTGCTTCGCCAGCCTGCGCTGAGTTCGATACCGAGCATTGCGATGGACTCAGACTGTGTCTTCAGTTTGTAATTTCGGTTTGTTTCAAGGTCCAGGCGTCCATTTCGTGAGGAAATGGTCTGGAGCTGAGTGCGCACATACCAATTATTCTGATAGGTATCTGGGTGGCGCGACCGCATCGCGATTCGCCATGGTGGTTCAGCACCTTGGAGTTTGAGCTTCAATGCATGTTCGACACCCGCCCTGATTTCGACATTCTGGCTAAATGACTCATAGCCTTCCGCTTCGACCCGTAAAATATGTTGTCCCGGCGAGACGTCGCGAAGGGTCTTTGGCGTTGACCAAAGTTCACCATCGAGAAAAACCCGTGCATCTTCCGGCGTCGTTCTGAGCGATAACCGTCCGAACTCTGGGGCGAGTTTGACTGTAAGTTTGATCGATTGATTGGCGCCGACTTCAATTGGCTCTTCAGTTGTCTTATAATTTTCGGCCTCTATCGTGATCACATGCTTGCCCGCAGGCAACATGTAGGTACCGCTGCCCTCTCCATGGGACCTGCCGTCGATGCGAAAAGATGCCGTCGGTGGTGTTACGTCGAGAATGAGGCGTCCCTGTCCGATCAAGGCCACAAATGCGGCGCGAGCGGCTTCAGCTACATCGGCGCCGCGACCTGAAAAAACTCGCCGCTGACCGGAGTCCGCTCTGAGGATAGTCAGCTTGACCCGATATGCCTCGCCATCGCGAACCGCGGCTGCGTCGACGCGTGCCTGGAAGCCAAGTAGATTGAGAATACCTTGGGCCTCTTGTTCACAGGATGAGCTGTCATCTAGACACCCAAAGTTGCCCGGTAAGGGTAAATCGCTTAAGTACGCCTCCAGTTCGTCTGGCAATAGAAGATGGTGGGCGTATTCGTCCGTTCTCTCCAGTGCGAGAGCGGACCTGATCTCTTGGCCAAATGGGCCCGGATAGTTCCAGTAGATCGGCGCTTGAGGATTTGCCCAGGCGAGTTGGGCAAATAGCATTATCGGCATTAGGTATCTCACAGTTTGCGACCATAGCTTGAATGGGTGAGAAGGCCAATACATCGTTGAGATGAATAGATTAGAGGCGTCACTCATTGCCAGAAACCGTTCTTTCCTTGCGATTCTTCCACAGTGTGAAATACAGTCCGCGAAGACGAGTTCGTCCAGTTGATGACAATCGATGATTGGAATGTGCCATGTTCAGCCAGCTCACGCGTTTGATGATCGCCGCAGCCTTTATGTCAGGTTGTGGCGAAGAGACACCTGCACCCAATAAGCCTTTTGTGACAGCGGCGTCCGCGGTTTGTCGAGCGGTGGGCACAGATAGCGTCGTGAAGCTCGCTTCAGTGACAGTCTCGGTAACCGATCTCGATGGCGCTGAGGATTTGGACAGCGTTAGGGCAATCGTTGGCGCCGTAGGTCTCGAGATGGAAAAGGTCTCATTGACTGACGCAACGCCCGTCGATGGTTGTGATGGAGAGGAAGACGTTTGTCAGGCTGAGTATCGTTGGCGCCGGGGAGCAAACACACCACAAATCTTGTGCGGTGACAGCGGCAATCAGCTTCAAATCCAGTTTGAGGTCAAAGATGTGGCGGGCTTCGCCGACCGCGTGATTATCAGCACAAGTCTTGAGCAAAACTGAACCAAGTTGAGTTTGTGCAGTCTATCTACCTCGTAGCCGAATCGATGGGCAGAGACGTCCATCGTCATCTGATAAAATTGGCTGGTTGGCGGCCGAAACTGGCCGTCTTGATTCCATAAAAAGACGATATGACAATGAATGACAATGAATGGTCCGATGCGCGATTTGAAGCCATCGATGACATGCAGCGATTTCGTCAACAACGGGGTTTTACAATGCGTCACCCCATTGTTTTACTCGCTGTTCTCGCCGGGTCTATTTTTTTGGCATACCAAACGTGGCCGAAGGCAGCCTTCTTTTTCGCTGAGCCAACAGACTGTGGTGAGTTAAGTCTACGACCGGCGCAGGAGGCACAGAAAGAAGGCTCAGCGCCACCGCTCATGCATGATATGTTTTGTCGTTTAAAGGGCATTAATGGACAGCTGAGCGCCCTCGCCACCGCTAAGAAGAACGGGGAGCAGCCTTTCAAAGATGGTATGTTTGAGACGAAGTCATCGCTGGAAGGCGTCAAATATTACGTCAAATTAGTTGGCGCGAATGTTGTCGCTGTGATTCCTGCGAACCGTGATGACATCATGAGGTTTCGCGAGCGAAAAGGGAGTATCACAGGCTTCGAATTTGATGACGCGGGGCGGCTCATTGAACCGAGTCGTCTGCCCTATCTCAATCGAACGGCTTCGGCGCTGCGGATTCGTTGGGCGATACCAGATTCTGAAAAGCTCTTCATATTTGACCTTACGCAGAGACCTCAGGACCGTTGGACGGACCTCACCGTCGTCGGCATTATGCTCTTGACCGCTTTGCTTGCCACATTCGGTCTGTTCAGGTCTTTCCGGCGTTCGCGAGCTTGATGTAATCGTTCCGACCCTTGCACCAGCGGGCTTCATCCCGCACACTGCCTGCGGGATACAGACTTTGAGTACTCAATGAACTTCATCGAAAATATCGCGAGCCAGTTTCCGATCGGGCCGATTAAGGCGATCGATGAAATCAAGAGTGGCTTGATGCATTCGACCTTTCATGTCATCTCAGAATTAGGCGATTACACGCTACAGCGGTTGCATGCGAAGTTGTCGACGCCTGAGATCATCGGAGACTTTGAAGCGGTCACCCAATACTTGGCGTCGAAGCATCTCATCGCCCCTCGACTTGTGAGGACGAAGCAGCAGACACTTGTCCATGTCGATGAACATGGTCGATGGTGGAGGATGGCAACCTGGATTGGGGGTGAGACGCGTAAGCGGGTTCAGTCTTCCGTTGAGGCGCACGAAGGTGCACGCGCACTCGGGCGTTTTCACAGGGGCGTCGCCGACTTTGAACATCGATTCGCCTCTCAGCACCCGCTGCATGACACCGTGGCTCACTTAAACGGCCTTAAGGCGGCAGTGGAGACGCATCAGCATCAGCCTTATTTCAAGCAGATCGAGCGCTCCGTAGACGAGATCCTGAATGCATTGCCAGATTTAATACTGCCTGACTTATTGCCGCGACGTGTCGTCCATGGAGACCCGAAAATCAGTAATGTACTGTTTCGTGGCGACGAGGCTGTGGGTTTGATCGACTTGGACACGTGTAACCGACATACCGTTCTTGTAGACCTCGGCGACGCGGTTCGATCGTGGTGCCGAGATGGGAGCGAGGACGAGCAACAACATTTCCGGATCGATCGTTTTGAAGCGATTCTTGCTGGTTATGCGGAGGATGGATTGACCTTAAGCCGTCATGAGATTGATTATCTTGGTCAGGCGGGTAGAACGATCACCATGGAGCTTGCCTCACGATTCGCAAAAGATGTGATGGTCGATGAGTACTTTGCTTACGATACACTGCGTTACGAAAGTCGACGGGCACACAATGTAGCTCGAACCCGCGCAATGATTTTTCTCGCGCATGACATGAAGCGCCAAGAGGCGGACGTTCGCCGCTTGGTTGCGCATTATTTTCCAGGGACTTAATTCAAATGACTGAAATAGTTGAGTTGGCAAGGCGCTGGGTCGAACAAGACCCCGACCCAGAGACCAAAGCTGCTGGAGCACTCTTGATCGAGTCAGGCTCCGGTGAAGTGCTTGCGAGTCATTTTGGACATAGGCTCAGTTTTGGTACGGCTGGTATGCGCGGTGCGCTGGGACCCGGTCCGAACCGAATGAACGCATCCATGGTTATCCGGGTGACTTCAGCTGTAGGTCAGTATGTCAAACAGCGAGTCGATGGTGCGTGTGAGCGTGGTGCTGTGATCGGCTATGATGGACGTCATGGTTCGCGCCCGTTTGCTGATTATGCGGCAAGGGTCCTTCTTGCCGAAGGCTTTAAGGTCTACCGTTTTGATAGCGTTGTGCCCACCCCTCGTCTGGCGCACGCACTCCACGCGCTTGGCGGCGCGGTCGGCATCATGGTCACCGCAAGCCACAATCCGCCTCAGGACAATGGTTATAAGGTTTATTGGGAAGACGGCGCCCAGATTATTCCGCCTCATGACCAAGGTATCAGCGCAATTCTAGATACCATCGATAATACGATGGATATACCCCTCGACGATTTGGCTCAGGGCAAACTCGATGGGCGTCTTCTGTCCATTCCTGATTCGGTCCAAAATGACTATTTTGAAAGCGTCCAGAAATTGCGCGTTTACTCGGGTCCAACACCCCTAAAGCTCGTTTATTCAGCGATGCATGGTGTCGGTCGTGCCAGCGTAGAACGGGTTTTGGCCGAGGGAGGCTATGCAAATGTTCACTCTGTCGAGGCGCAGGCAGAGCCGGATCCCGATTTTCCAACCGTCTCCTTTCCTAATCCGGAGGAAGATGGTGCTATGGACCTGTCCTTGGAACTTGCCAGCGCGATCGGCGCTGACCTCATCTTAGCCAATGACCCTGACGCTGACCGTCTTTGCGTAGGTATCCCACATAAGGGGGGCTACCGTTTGCTCACTGGCAACGAGATTGGCGTGCTCTTGGCGGACGAACTCCTCCACTATGGTCATTCAGCTGGTGACGCCCTTGTGGTCACGACCATCGTTTCGACGTCCATGTTGCAAAAGATCGCCGCAGCGTATGGTGCAAAATGTGCTGAAACGCTGACCGGATTTAAGTGGCTTGCCCATGAAGGAATGAAACATCAAGCGTCCGGTGGACACTTCGCTGTCGGTTTCGAAGAAGCGATTGGATATTCGATCGGTGGGCTTGTTCGCGACAAGGACGGCGTCTCAGCAGCTTTAATCTTTGCCGACTTGGCATCTAGAGCGGCAAGTGCCGGTTTGACAGTCGAAGACCGACTGAATCAACTCTATCGGCGTCATGGGCTTTATTTAACTACTCAGAAGAGCTTTGTTTTTCCTGGTCAGGCCGGAAAAGAAACCATGGACCGAATGATGGAGAGCTTACGCGACAGCACGCCTCAAACCTTGGATGGCAGCGCCATTCATATGGTCAAGGATTATGGGACTGGCCAAAGTCGAGAAGTTGATACGGCTGTTGTCGGCCACATCGACTTACCCAAGAGTAATGTACTGGGCTTTCATATGGAAAATGGCTCAAGACTCATGGTTCGTCCCTCTGGTACTGAGCCCAAGATTAAGTTTTATTTTGAGATTTGCGAGTCGGTGCAAGATGCAGAATCCGTGGATGAGACATCCGTGCGCGCATCTAAGCGATTGGCAAGTTTCGTACAGTCTACGATGGCAATGTTCGAACAAGAATAGGGCTGAGAAGGATTTAAAATGGTAGATTTCTTTGCATTTAAGGGCTGGCGGCCGACTCCGGATAAGGCTGAGGAAGTTGCGGCAGTGCCCTATGACGTTGTCAACACAGAAGAGGCGCGTGCGCTTGTAACATCGGCGCCCGATAGTTTGCTGCGTGTCACGCGGCCAGACGTTGATTTACCCGACGGTGCATCTTTGTACAGTGATGCCGCCTATGAAGGCGCAAGACATGCGCTCAACCGACTGATTGATGATGGCGTGATCACGCAGGATGGTACTGCTGGTTATTATGCCTATGCGCAGCACATGGGTGCCCACGTTCAGACTGGTATCGTGGGTCTTGTAAGCGCATCGGATTATTGGGCTGATCGCATCAAGAAACACGAATTTACACGTCCGACTAAAGAAGACGATCGCATGCGGCATATCGAGGCGGTCGGTGCGCATCTTGGACCAGTCTTTATGGCTTATCGAACACGTGCGGCCGTGGACGCGTGCATCCAAAGCGTCACAGCTCAGACGCCGGAGGTAGACTTTGTCGCACCCGATGGTATTCGACACCAGGTCTGGCCAATCGCAAGTGGCGAAGCCATTGCGCTGCTGGAATCAGAGTTTAAAGCACTGGATGCTCTCTATATCGCCGACGGACATCACCGCGCGGCGGCAGCCTCTAGAATTGGGCGAGATTGTGCTGCGGGTGATCCAAAAGGCCTCTTCCTAGCGGTCGCCTTTCCAGATTCGGCGCTCAAGATTCTACCCTACAATCGGGTGGTTCATCATAAGGGTGGGCAGAGTGATTCAGCACTACTCGAAAAGCTAAGCGCGCTCTTTGAGATCAATCCTTTACCAGAAGCCAGTGAGCCTCAGGCCACCTTACACTTCAGCATGTTTCTCTCCGGGCAGTGGTATCGACTCGCACTCAAAGAAGCCTTTCGGCCCGATCCGAATGACCCCGTGGCGCGATTGGACGTGAGCGTTCTCCAAGACCTCGTCCTAGAACCCATGTTTGGTATTGCAGACCCGCGAACCGATGATGGTATCTCCTTTGTTGGCGGTATTCGTGGGCTCGAAGAATTAGAGAACAAAGCTACGGCTTTTGGTGGTGTCTCTTTCGCGCTCTATCCCACGAGTTTGGAAGACCTCATGGATATCGCCGACGCAGGTGAGGTGATGCCCCCCAAATCCACTTGGTTCGAACCAAAATTGCGGTCGGGGTTGGTGATCAGCCGATACCGTTGAGTCTGCGATTCATCCACGCCTGATCAAGTAATCGGACCGAAATAAACGAGCAGGTTGTTGTAGTTTCTCGACGATCCGTGCCCTCGAGCGCTCGAAAGCAGTTCTGCCTTCCTTCATCTTGAAGGGGCCAAGCTTTGAGGGCTCAGATTCAATGATATAGGTGTCGATACCCATCTGTTCAGCGAGCCTGGCCTGCGTCTGCCACGCGCTGTGTCTACACACATCCAAAGACCAATTCAAAAAGCGCCTCGGGGCCACGGGCGCTTTTCTGCCAATAGACTTTGAATGAATGAGGTGGACGACGACGGCATCCACAGTGTTGCGGTCGATCAGGGCCTCAATGGGTGCCTTGTCGATGATGCCACCATCCGCATACGGTATTCCGTTTCGGATCACTGGTTGAAAAAGAAAAGGAAGCGCACAACTTGATGTGATCGCTGGTGCCAAATCGCCGGTCTCGTCGATTTTTCGACGGCCATTTGTGAGGTCTGTTGACACGGTCAGCAGAGGGGTCTGGCACTCTTCGAACCGCTTAACCGGAAGCGCGTCCTTAATGATTCGTTGGAGTTTATCACCCCGCAGTAAACCCCAGGGTCGTCGTACTGGCATTGATGGATCCCAGAAATCTCGCCTTTGGAGCGAGAGCAGCGTTGGCACGGCCTCATCGAGGGCATTACATGCTGTGAATGCCGCGATCAGTGAACCCGATGAGCTGCCCGCGCAGGCAGCGAAGTTAATTCCTTCGTCCTGCAGACCTCTTACGAATCCAGCGTGGGCATAGAATCCGAAGTACGCACTCGATAGGACGAGGCCGACCCGACGCCCCTTAAGCTGTTCTTTGAGCATCTGCGATGACGCGTCGGTCATTGAGCAGGCTTAGTAGGTGATTCTTGAGACGGCTTCGGCGATGTTGAAGCGTTTGTCGCTTGTTCATAGGCAGCATTGATCATCGCCAGTAAGACGTCTGGCGCTAAAGGGCCAACATGTTTTGAGCCATTAATGACCCAGGTCGGTGTTGCTTGTAAGCCCAGCTCAATGCCTTGTTGCAGGTCAGCTTTGACGAGTTCATGGGATTTTGGATTCTTCAGGCAGCTCCGAAAGCTTTCGACGTCCAAGCCAACCATACCCGCGTAATTGTACAGTTGCTCGTCCGCTAGAGCTTGGTTATTGGCGAACATAATATCGTGCATCTCCCACGCCAGACCTTGTTGGTTTGCACAGGCAAACGCGATTGCCGCTGCACATGAACGATTTACGCCGGCCGGGTTTGATGAGCAGTCTCTGAGTGGAAAGTTCTTAAAGTAGTATCTAAACTTCCGCGGCGCCTTCTCCATGACCATTTTCAGCGAATAGGCCATTTGCTGGCAGTGCCCACAGGTGAAGTCGGCCCATTCTACAATGACGACCGGTGCGTCTTTATCACCTCGCATGGGGCTATCGGCAGGCACAACTTTGACAGCCTTCTTGGTGGTATCTGCGAGCTCTGCGCGCTTGCTTTCAATGGTTGACTGCAGCGCTGCTTGTGCAGCGGATTGATAACGGTAGTTGAACGAAGGAATCGCGATCGCGAGCAAGATAACCGTCGCCCAAAATGCCGGTGCGCCAAGGATCTTAAAGCCCCGTTTAAGGCCGGCTAATCCACCGTTTGGATGTGAGAACCACGCGGTCACGAATAGACCGATATTCACGGCATACAGGCCCATGCATCGAATACAAAACTTACCGACCACGACCTTACTGCCGATAAGTAAGAAGACCGAATAGACTGTGATAAGTAAACCGCCGATGACAAATAAGTCTGGCAGTGCGGGTAGTGCGTTGGGCTTAATTCGGTGCAGGCAGACAACGAGAATTGTAACCACATAGAATGCCAAGCCATGTACCGCGATCGGTATGCCAAAAACCGAAGCCAAACTGCTCTTGAGCACTTCAGCGCATGAGAAGTTTGAACCTGCAGCACACGTTGCGTCGTCGCCGCCACCGGCGTAATTGACGCTGATGTGCAAGTCGATCAGGATATCGGCCATGAAGATGCCGAGTGCTGCGAGTGCAAGATAAACGAAAAAGCTAACTTTCAAGGTGTACCCTTCGGACTGTGTAGCTGTTGGTATCCAACGCAACGTATTTAGTTAAACCGGCGCAGTCCTTCAAGTCTCAAGCGCAATTTAGGTCGATTTTGTCAGGCCTCGAACACGGTTGACCGGAACCGAAAAGAGCACCCCCTCACTCGGTTTGTTCATCGACCCGCAGACCTTTTCGATCAGCTCGCATGCTTTCACGACCCGCGACGCATCTGCGACTGTCAAAATGACGTACGAGTCAACCGCAGAACCAGGAAAGAGACCACGTAGGCTCGCAAGAATGGGCACGTCGCCCAAAAGCTGCCCCATACCTTTACCCTCGATCACGGTCGAGCCAGTCACCTCAATTTCGATGAAGCCGAGTAAGATCTCTTCGACTTTTTTGTAGTCCTTGATGATGGTGATGAGCAACTCCATATGCATACTGTTCATGTGTATCGCCTGGATTGTCAAACAATCGTGTGATGGTGCATACATGTGGCGCATTTTGGTGCTCTGCATCTAAGGCCCGCGAAGGTCGCTTGCATGGTCTACCATGGCCCGCTTATAGTGAACGGGCGGGCGGGGGCCCATCTTGCTGACCATGGTGGCACGATATTGGAGACGGCAACGAGGTGACGGATAAAAGCGCAGAGGCAAATCCGACCGATTTAGTCGGGGTACGACTGGATAACAAATACGAGGTTATCAGCGAAGTGGCCCGAGGGGGCATGGGGATTGTTTATCGTGGCATTGACCAGTCGCTCGGTCGTCCAGTTGCCATTAAGGTGTTGTTCAAGCGGTACAACGAAGACACTGAATCCATTGAGAGATTTAAACGCGAAGCGCGAGCGATGGCGACTTTGGACCACACAAATATTTGTCCTGTCTATGCCATTGGTCATGAACATGGTGTGCATTACTTCGTGATGAAATTTCTGAGCGGTTGGACCGTCTCGGAGAGGCTAAAACGCAATCGCCTCGGACTCGCTGATATGTTCTCTGTTGAAGAGGTACGTGATGTTCTGATCCAGCTTTGTCTGGGGCTTGACCATGCTCACCAACTTGGCCTCATTCATCGGGATATCAAGCCTGGCAACATTATGATTGCACCCGATGGTCATACGTCGATCATGGACTTCGGTATCGTTAAAGAGAGTGATGATGACACGTTGACGAAGACGGGCATCGTGTTTGGTACACCGGATTATATGGCCCCTGAGCATGCCCAGGGACAAGCACCGAGCCCTGAGACCGATCTTTACTCTCTTGGCATCGTTGCTTACGAGATGCTCACGGGTGAACAACCTTTCAAGGGAGGAACACCATTTTCGTTAGTCCTGAAGCATATCAAGGAGCCGCCGCCGCCATTGATTGAGCGTCGAGACGACCTGGACCAAGCCTTTCAAGACATCATCTTCAAATCCATCGAGAAGAAACCTGAGGATCGTTATCACTCAGCTCGTGATATGGCCGATGCGCTGAAAGCGCTCACCCTAGCCTCGGCCCCTGGCGTGTCTCAGGTGAGTGCCGCAGAGCAGCCTGTTTCGGTGGCGCCACAAACACCTCCACCGCCGCCGCCACGAACATCCAATACCATGACTTCACCACCGTTGATCGATGAACCGGTCATTATACCGGCGAGCGAGGCGCCTGATGTTGTAAACGAGATGAGCTCAAAGAGTGGTTTGCCTACAAACAGGCCATCGATTTTTAATCGAGAGACCGAGAGCGGGCAGCGAACGAGTCTCGTCTCTTCAACGAAGGCGGAATTAGCCCCACCACCACAAGCCATCATCGAGTCGGCGCCAACGGCGGCGAGCCCCGGACACTATCGGCGGATTGAGCGTGAACAGGCCGCGGCCGTAGTCCCGGACCGGCGCACCTTTAAGATCTTCCTAGGGACGGTTTTGGTGACCAGCCTCATCGGTGTTGCCGTGTTGCTCTATCTTAATCACTCTTCTGGCTGAATCTGCAGCCGAGTGATTTCATCGGTACGCCTATCGATCAGGCTGACCTGGTGAAGCGACCACTCGCTTACAGCGATGTGTTGCCCATCTTTGCTGATCGCCATCGTCCAGGGGTTGCTCCCGAGTGGGAACGCATATCGTTTGAGCTCTTCACCAGTATCGTGAGCATACTGGATGAGGTTATTGTCGGCGGAGTGCACGACAAAGATACCTTCATGATTGACTGTGAGCGCGTTGGGCACTTGGCCGAGTGGAGAGACAACTGTTTGAGGCTTCCCATCACAGAGGGGGGTCGTCGAAAGTGGCAATCTTTTCACGACGCCGGATAGGCTCAGCAGGTAGTATAAAGAATCGTCAAACACGGTTGGAGCAGATGCACCCTCCATTTCATCGGGGAAATCGCCGAGCTCAATAGAGCATTGGTGCGTCATATTGGTGCTGTAGAGATGAGCGGTATCTGTTGTGAAATCGACAATAATCATGTGTTCACGCCAGCGTTTGATAGAAGCGAGTGATGTACCACCGCTATTTGGGAATTCGATCGTACCCAACTCTGAGTCTTGATTCTGAATTCTGATTTTCGGTGCCAGTCCAGATGTGATCCAAAGATGGCCGTCGCTGTCGAGAGCCATATCCACCGGCGCTGGAAACACGGTTCGGTCGAGGCGAATCATTGGGTCAACGGCATCAGCGTCTAAAATGCGCTCGAGAGGCACCCGATCGATCCCACCATTGGTTGCAGCCCTTGGCTGTTCAAAATCGGAAAAGTCGTAGGTGCCTGTGTTCAAGACCAGCAGTTCGTCTCCGTGAAGTACTAATCTTTGCGGGTTTTTTTGAGTTACTCGGTGTGTCTGTAGGCGTTGCAGACTCGGTACGTCGAATATGTGTAGGTAGCCAGGTCGCCAAGACACGCTGTCATAGCCGGTGCTGCCCACCACCAGGCGGCCGTTCACAAAGATAAGGTCCTGCGGAAAGTCGAGAGGACCGCTGTTGAGACCTTCTTGGCCTGAATTAGGCGTCGCGCACGCCATTATGCAACTGAGCAAGATCACCCAGACTTGGTTGTTTGTCATTGCCAATAACCTAGAAACTGAGGTCGCGGTGAGGCCGGATGCTCTATTTGGTCCAGTGCAACTTCGAAAGCTCTTGAAAGGTTACTCGACGTCATAACCGCATCGACCGAGCCGACGGTTGTGAGTTGCCCATCGACCATAATCGCCACCTGATTGAAGTAGAGTGCGGCAATATTGAGGTCGTGGACAGCTGCGATGATTGTGATCGCGTCTGCCCCATTGAGCTCTCTTAACAGGTTGGCGATCTGGTGTTTTGCTGCAATATCTAGGTGTGCCATCGGTTCATCGAGCAGCATCAGCTTCGTGTTCTGGGTGAGCGCTCTTGCGATCCGCGCGCGCTGGTATTCTCCACCGCTCAATGTTTCTATGAAACGGTCCGCGATGTGTAGGATTTGAACTCGTTCCATCGCTTTCTCGACCGCTGTAAGGTCTCTCTCTGAGGGCGGTGCGAGCCATTCTTGGTGTGCGTAGCGACCCATCATCACAAATTCTCTAACCGTAAAACCATTGGGTTTAATCTCGCCTTGTCCAACAACACTCATGCGCTGTGCGCGTTGTCTGGAGTTGAGTTCTGCGATGGGTGTTTCTTCGATGCGTATTGTGCCGCTCGCGGCATTTAGTTCGCCTGAAATCGCTCTGATCAGGGTTGTCTTGCCCGCCCCGTTCCGACCTAGAATCGCGACCATGGAGCCGGCTTCAACGGCAAACGCCAAAGGCTGTCTGATACAATGTTCGGTGGTGAGACCGCTGACCTTAAGCATGGAATCGACCTCGTCTTAGCAGAAAGAGAAAAAACGGTCCGCCGATTAAGGCGGTGACGACGCCGACCGGTAGTTCACGTCCGGGCATGATCCACCGACTGGTTAAGTCTGCAGCCACAAGGAGGCCGGCTCCGCCCAGTGCCGACAGAGGCATGAGAATACGATGACGCGGGCCGATCAGTTGGCGCATGACGTGGGGCACGATAAGGCCAATAAATCCGATCACGCCGCAATAAGCGACCGCGCTAGAGACGAGCAAAAATGTACCGAGGAGCGTAATGTTTCGAAGTCGCTTAAAGTCGACCCCAAGCCCGCGAGCAGTGGGCACGCCGAGGGAGATCAGGTCCAACGCGCGCGAATGAGACCAGATCATGACAAAGCCCACAAAACTGAGCAGAGCGATCACGCTGATTTGTAACCATGTGGTCTGCCCTACGTTGCCAAGTAACCAGCTGATGAGTTCGCCGGCTTGTCGTTGGGCAAACAGCAGCACCATCGATAGCATAGCTGAGAAGACAAGCCCGACGGCGATCCCCGCGAGCAGGATGGTGTTGAGTTCATTTTGAGCACGGTTTCGAGACAGCATGAGGACGAGTAGGCCAGCGATGCTTGAGCCGATGAAGGCACCGAGTGACGGTCCGAGCAAGATTGGCCCTGCGAGTAGCATCGCGAGCGCCGCGCCAAAAGCCCCTCCCGAGGCAAAGCCCAACACATATGGATCCGCGAGTGGGTTGCGGAATAGGCCTTGTAAGGCAGCGCCTGCAGTTGATAAGCCAGCGCCAACGATCAACGCGGTGATGAGTCTGGGTAGCCTGATCGACCAGATGATGAGCTCATCTGTAGGCGTACCGAGCGATGAACAGCCCAATGGCGACAATAATATCGATACAAGCACCTCCATCGATATCGACTGTGTGCCTTGGACGAGATGGATCAAACTGAGTGCTAAGAGCGCCACCGTGAGTCCTGTGCCCATAACTCGGGCTGTCACTCGTGGCTTTGATGTGTTGTTCATAGTCATTTCGAGTGTGCCGTCAGCTTTTCTTGCAACCACACCAAAGCATTGATGAGACGTGGCGTCGGTCGCAGAAACTCGTCTTCGTTTGGGATGACATAAACCTGCGCTTTTTTGACGGCCGGCGTGTGTTGCCAGATACGACTGTTTAGGTAGAACTGTTGACGCGCCTTGCTCTTCACCAATATGACCTCCGGTTGCTGGATGATGAGCCACTCACGTTCAACGGTTGGCCAATCGCCAGACATGCTTTGGCCGATGGGTTGAGCGCCAGCCCGCCGCAGCAGGTCTGCCAAAAAGGTCTTATGCCCTGGAATCATGAACGGCTTGTGCCAGACCTCGTAGAACGTCTTCAGTCCCGACCGCCCGATCTGTCTCACCTGTTCTAATCGTTTTTTGAAATCGGTCGATAAACGTTTCGCCTCAGTCGACCTGCCCAAAGCGCGTCCAATCGAGACGATAGAGTCGACTACGTCGACGACACTCTTTGGATGTATGACGAGAACACGGAAGCCTAAGTGTTGTAGGTGGTCACGGACACTCACATTTCCGTCGCTCATCAATATGAGCGTTGGGTTCAGGCTCGCGATACGTTCGTAATCAGGCGGAAATAGGCTGCCGACGTCGGTGATCTGTTCCGCTTCTTTTGGAAAATTGCACGACGATGTTCGTCCAACGAGGTTTTCTTGGGCGCCCAGTGCGTGGACCAACTCTGTGTTTGACGGCGAGAGTGAGATGACCCTGAGTTCTTGGGGTTCGTCCGCGTATGCAGTCTGAGTGCTGCAGGCCAAGACGAACAAACCCAATGAAAAATAAGCTCTCAAATGGCACCAAATACTCATCAGATCCAAATGTTTGTACAGGTATTGTACCGGTTGTGTTAAAGGCTTGTACAGATATTCCGCAGGATGCTCCGTGTTCTGCTTGGTTTCAGGAGAAAACACAAGATGAGATTGCATGGTTCTTGGGTTGCGCTGTGCGTGTTTGGGTTGATCGCTTGCGACAATGATGATTCGAACACGAGTCAAATTGAGTCGGATTCGGGTGCTGGTATGTACGCTGATATGGGGACGGATTCGGACTCTGGTATGGGCGGTGCCGGTGGTGCGGGTGCTGAAGGCGGTGCCGGTGGTGCAGGTGCTGAGGGTGGCGCCGGTGGTGCTGGTGGGATGGAACCTTCGCCCATGGCTTTCGAGCTCACAGGGACATTTACAGACGGCTTTGGGCGGCATGAGATCGACGAAAACACTTGGACAACAACCTACGAGGGTTCTGCACCCAGTGTCTTTGAGATTAGCACCGTTGACCTAGAGACCCGCTTCCTGGTCGCTCGCAATGGTGATGAAAACGAGTACAATCCGGGTTTATGGTCACGTTTCGACTGGGTGTGGTCCACCACTGGACTTTACTACTGCCAGACAGCTTATGCTGCTGAAACGGAAGACGATGCCTTGGCGATTGAGAGGCCCGATGATGCCGATCCAAGTATGCCAGGGACCTGCGGAGAGATGTTTCCGTGGAGCTCATTAGCGCTCGAAAATAGTCTGCCATTGATCGGGTCTTACCTTGAGGGCATGCTGACCCATAACATTGACGAGCGCGTGTGGGCGCAGACCTATGAGATGAGTACCAGCCATTTTGTGTTCACCGAGATCGAGAGCACGGAAGACAACACGCAGGGTTATGTGATCGCGCGGAATGCAGATACCAACTCTTTTGGAGGTGGTCTTTGGAGCCGAATGGACTGGCTCGTTCTCGACGGTATTGCTTGGTATTGCCAAATCGCTTATGACGCCATCGATGCGGACGCTGCCCGCGATGTACCACCCGCAGATACCGCAGATGTCGCCACAGGCGGTTGTAATACTTTCCCCTGGAGCGTTCTTGACGAGCCGCTCGACGAAGTCCCTTAGTGGCCGGTTAAGCGCGTACGTGCTCGTCTAGCGAGAGCCGTCTCGATGATTCGAGACGGTCGCTAAGCGCCAATCTTTTTCTCGATCGACTTTATGTCCGAAGAAAGCTGCTTGTCGCTGTCGAGCGCCTTTTCGACCTTCCTACATGCCGCCAAAATGGTGCTGTGGTCTTTTCCACCGAATTCACGACCGAGCTGCGGGAATGATGCCTGCACGTGCTTACGGCACAAATACATGGCGACGCTGCGTGGGTGTGCAATGGCTCTGAAGCGACGCTTGCCGAGTAGGTCGGGCACGGATACATCGAAGTGCTCTGAGACGATGCTCAAGACGCGTTCAACGGTCAATACGTTCCTCTTCTCTTCGACAAACCCGCGGAAGATCTCCATTGCAAATTCGAGGCTCAGTGAACAACGTCTGAAACTGGCGAAGGCAGACAGTCGGGTCAACGCCCCCTCAAGTTCACGTACATTGGCGTGGATGACCCGAGCCAAGTAAAGTGAGACTTCATCCGGTAACTCGATTGCATCTCGACATGCTTTTTCCTGCAGGATTGCGACGCGTGTCTCAAATTGAGGCGGTTGGATGTCGATAATGAGGCCCCATTGAAATCTCGACCGTAAGCGCTGTTCAAGACGAGAAATCTCTTGCGGCGGCTGATCACTTGTTAGAACGATTTGTTTCTGCGCTGCATGAAGTGCATTGAAAGTATGAAAAAACTCTTCCTGTGTTGCTTCTTTTCCAGCGAGCACATGGATATCATCCATAAGGAGAACATCGCACTCACGCCGGTACCGCTCACGAAGTGCTTCCATGGTGCGATTCTTAATGCTTCGGATCACCTGATTCATGAACTCTTCGGCGCTGATGTAAACGATTCGAGCAAGTGGATTCGATTGTTTAATCCGATGAGCGATCGCATGCAGGAGATGAGTCTTGCCTAGACCTGTACCGCCATAGAGGAACAATGGATTGAAAACCTGGCTCGGAGACTCAGCGACCGATCGCGCGGCTGCATGTGCCATTTGATTTGCTGGTCCAACAACAAAGTTGTCGAAGGTGTACTGCGGATTTAATGGGAACTCTGCGGCTCGCTCATAGATTGGCGATCCGGTCGTCGGTGCGTCTGTCTTCTCCACTTTCGTCGCAAGCGGCTCCGTTGCCAACTTTGATGCAGGCGTGTCTGCCACCTTGAGCTCAACTGTGAATGCCCGACCGGACGCGTCTGTGATCGCCTGAGTCAACAAATCGAAATAGTGTTCGCGGATCCAGTCACCGAAAAAAGCATCGTCAACTTCGAGCACGAGATGGTTCGCGGTCTCAGTGGCCAAGCGGAGCGGTCGAAAATAGGTATTATAGTTCTCGCGAGTCACGCGTGACCGAATTCTCGTCAATGCGTCTGACCAAATTAAACTCACCGCTGAAACGCTCCGATCCACCACCAGGGCAGACTTATCCCTAGAGTTATCCACAAGCCTGTGGATAACTTCTGACACTGTAAATATTGTTACTGAGGGTCAGCAAACGACGTGAAACCGCCGCCGACATTCAGATCTACTATCAGTCGATTGGCTACGTCACAATGTCTTTTTTTGGCTTTCTGAAAAACGCAATGAAGTCGGATATAAAGGGGACTTGAAGATCTTCACAGATCTGCAGATCAAGACTTTTATGAGGCATCTGTCATTTTGTTTTTGGCATTTGAATGGGGCGTTCAAGGTCCGTATTGGTCAATGGCTAGCCGAGACCTTATGTTTAACGACCGTATGGATCGGGACATGTCCTGTGGACAAAACGATCCGAACGGGATCGCCGAAGGAAGTGACAGATTTAATCGAAGTGATGATTTGAGTATGTCGCTTGCGTAATATGAAGCCTTGACATGAATACAAAGGTTGACTTCTAGATCTGATTTGTGTTTTTATGCCGCGCTCGACGCGCACAGCACGCGCAGTGAGTATCCAGTTTTTGAGGAGTAGTTTCCATGTCGAAGCGAACGTTTCAGCCAAGCAATGTGTCTCGTCGTCGTACCCACGGCTTTCGAGCCCGTATGGCAACAAAGAGTGGTCGAGCAGTGATCAAGCGACGACGACAGAAAGGCCGTAAGCGTCTGACTGTATCAACGTATCGTAAGTGATAAACGCGGACGAGCGGTTTCCAAAGGCAGCCCGGCTGCTCAAGCGGCGTCAGTTCCTTGCAGTACAACGTAGCCGTCATCGCGTCGTCACAAAGCACTTCATTATTTACGCCCGTCGAGGCCGACCAAAATCACTGAAAATTGGCATCACTGTCAGCCGTAAAGTGGGTAAAGCGCACACCCGGAACAGGATCAAGCGACTCGTGCGCGAGGCGTTTCGACAAAACCGCAATGTGTTGCCCCGAGGACTCAGTCTGGTCTGTGTAGCCCGTAAGAGCGATTCTGTCGCCAGTCTTGATCACGTGCGCAGCGAGTTAATTTACGCGGCCAGCGAGCTCGAAAAGCGGATGTTGCGTCGTCATTCAAATGAGCGGCGCTGATGTTCGCTCGGCTGTGTATATGGGTGGTTCGCGGTTACCAACGTTGGCTGTCACCGCTGACGCCACCGAGCTGCCGGTTTCAACCCACTTGCTCTCAGTACTCAATTACTGCATACAAGCGCTTCGGATTTTTCAAAGGCAGTTGGTTAACGCTGCGGAGAATAAGTCGGTGTCATCCTTTCAATGAAGGAGGGTACGACCCGGTAGAGGTAACGAATGAACGGCCCGGACAATAGTGAAGACCAGAAGAATCTCATCCTAGCGATTGTGTTGAGTGCTTTGGTGCTCATGATTTTTCAATTTATGCAGCCGCCGCCGGTTGAGCAGATGCCAGACAACCAAGGCGGAACCACTGGCACTCAAACGCCGCAAAAGCAGGTCGCACAGGCGGGTGGGGTGGTCAAAACGCCATCGACCAAGCCGGCCGCGGCAGTGCCCGCGGTCGATATTGAGGCGAAGGTCATCGCAAACCTGACTTCGGATGCGCTGCAGACCGTCGAGCTGAGTAATGTGGATGGTCAGCTTCGGCGCTGGACACTTCTCGAAGACCAGTATGGTGTGCGTGACCAAGGCGACGCGACCAAGAGCCGCCCATTCGACTTCGTAAAGCCGCAACAGAGCAGCGACGAAACGCTGAGCAGCCGCTTTCTCCCGCCAACCATCGATTTGACGGTTGATGGTTCGGTGCTCAGAGGTGAGTTTCGTTCCATTGAGTCGACTGGCAAAAATGAGGCAGTACTCGAACTCGTCGACAGCGCGAGGCAGATCAAAGTCATTAAGAAGTACACGTTGAGTGCGACGACATATGCGATCAAGGTGGACGTCTCGGTTGAAAACCTATCGACGCAGGCGCGTCAGTATGGGCTCAGTTCGGAACTCGCGGCGCTGCAAAACAACGCGGAGGCCGAGCCAAGCATGTTCATGCCTCCACTTAATCTGTTCAACTCACTCTGCAAGCGCGCGGACGATTTCGAACGTCTACCCGCCGCCGACATTATCGATAACGTGAACGACGGCGAACCTGAGCTCAATCAATTTGCTGATGGGCTTCAGTGGGCCGGCATGGACAATCGCTATTTTATGACGGCGATTTTGGCAGCACCAAATGAGATCAAATCATGTGCAGCCGCCGTCGCTTCACCAGCTACGGCCGGTATTCCGGCCGGATACAGCCGTCTAGCGACCCGGGTGGAATTGGAACCCGGGGTTTTATCGGCGGCTGGCACTGCGGGCGCCGCTGTGACGCGGTCGTTTCAATTTTATGGCGGACCGAAGAAGCTATCGGATCTTAACGCGATGCAGCCCGCTCTCGGTGATGCCATTGATTTTGGTATCTTTTCCGTGATTTGCGTGCCGATGTTGTGGCTGATGCGGTTCTCATTTGAGTACATACCTAACTGGGGTATTGCCATCATTATCCTAACGGTATTAGTGAAATTGCTGACGCTCCCGTTGACCATTAAACAGTACAAGTCGATGGCCGCGATGAAGAAGATCCAGCCGCTCATGAAGAGCCTGCAGGAGAAGTATTCAGACGACAAAGTGCGCATGCAGCAAGAGCTCATGAAGCTGTACCGGGAACACCAGGTGAACCCCTTGGCGGGTTGCCTGCCTATGGTCATGATGATGCCGATCTATTTCGCCCTATATCGGACGATCTACTCAGCTGTTGAGCTTTACCAGGCAAACTTTGGCGGCTGGTTGACCGATCTGTCGCAGCAGGATCCGTATTACGTAACCCCGGTTCTCTTGGGCTTGTTGATGATCATACAGTTTCGGCTAAACCCATCTGCAGGTGATCAGGCACAGACGAAAATTTTGATGTGGGTTATGCCGGTCATGTTTACGGCGATGATGTTGTTCTTGCCCAGCGGGTTGGTGCTCTACATTCTGGTCAATACGGTCCTGGGTATCGCGCAGCAGTGGTATTCGTATCAACAGCAAGAAGACATCGTACCCAAGAAGAAAGCGCGTTCTAGAAGTTAGGAGTGAGTGATGGAGGCGACGGCTTCAGCAATCAGTGCCGGCAATGAATTCCTCAATGGAATATTTGATGCCCTTGGTTTGAGTATTGATATCCAGCATCGAGTTGAAGGCGATCGGATCGTCTACGAGGTGTCAGGTGATACAGAGCTGCTCAAACGCAGACCGAATTTGGTGACAGCGATCACACTATTGACTTCCCAGACGGCGAGCCGACTCGATGGACAGCGGTTGAGCTGCGTGCTCGACATCGACGGCCAGCTTGAGTCACGACGCGAACTGCTCAAAATCGCGGCGACTGATGTGGCACGTGCTGTCCAGAAAAATGGGCGCAGGGCCATCTTCGAAGGCTTAAACTCCACGGAGCGACGCATCGTGCATACCGCTCTTAAAGGCGATGAGTTTGTTGAGACGGAGAGCGAGGGTGATGAAGGCCAACGGCGGCTGGTCGTCCGCTCCATCAACGAGTGAATACCTCATCGGGCTCTTCGCTTAGGTAGCGCCCGCTTTGTTCGATTAGATTGCCCACAAAAAACCAATGATTTCACGCGGTGGGCAGCCCCCTTAAGCCTTGTTCAAGCACCGGGCTCATGATAACGTCTCGCCCAGTCTTTACAGTCCAGAAAATTCCTGTTCGGAGTGTCCTATGAGCGAGGTGAATTCGGGTGCGGCAACCGCCAGCCCTGACGGATATGGTGCGGAAAGTATCAAAGTCCTTAAAGGCCTTGAAGCAGTTCGGAAACGACCCGGTATGTATATCGGTGATCCCAACGATGGTACTGGTTTGCATCAGCTGGTTTATGAGGCGGTTGATAACGCGATCGATGAAGCTCTAGCGGGTCACTGTGATACCGTCACGGTCACCTTGCATATCGATGGCGGTTGTAGCGTTGCCGACAACGGCCGTGGCATCCCCGTAGGCATGCACCCTGAAGAAGGTCGCAGTGCTGCTGAAGTCATCATGACCGTGCTTCATGCCGGTGGTAAGTTTGATGATAATTCGTACAAGGTCTCAGGTGGTTTGCATGGCGTAGGTATCTCTTGCGTGAATGCTCTCTCCGAGCATCTTGAGCTGGTGATTCGTCGGGCAGGCTTTGTACATCGTCAAACCTACCAAATCGGCGAGCCCGATTCGGAGCTGACGGCGGGTGAGCCAACCGAAGAGACAGGGACTGCAATTCGGTTTTTGCCGGACAAGACCATCTTTGTAGAAAACAACGAGTTTAGCTTCGATATCTTGTCGCAGCGTCTGCGTGAGCTATCCTTTCTGAACAAAGGCGTCGCGATCTCTCTGATCGACGAGCGAGGCGAGGGTAAACGTAACGACTTCATGTACGAGGGCGGCATCGCCTCGTTCGTTGAGCATTTGAATCGCAATAAGACCACCTTGCATACGACGCCTGTTTATTTCACAGAGATTCGCGATGAAATCGAAGTTGAAATCGCGATGCAGTGGAATGATTCCTATCAGGAAAACATTTCAGCGTTCACAAACAACATTCGTAATCGCGATGGTGGTACGCACCTCTCTGGATTTCGTGATGCACTGACGCGGACCGTGAACGCCTATGCTCAAAAAGAGGGTCTAACGAAGGGTCTCAAGAGTAGCCTTTCAGGGGACGATATCCGCGAGGGTATGGTCGCTGTTGTCTCATGTAAGGTGCCAGATCCAAAGTTTAGTAGCCAAACGAAAGACAAGTTGGTTTCATCGGAAGTCAAGCACGCTGTACAGTCGACGGTCGCAGATAAGTTGCAAGACTGGCTCATGGAGCACCCCAACGAGGCGAAGTCGATCGTCAATAAAGCGATAGGTGCTGCGCGTGCCCGCGATGCGGCTCGAAGGGCCCGAGAGTTGGTCCGTCGAAAAGGGGCACTGGACTCGGCGGCGCTGCCCGGCAAGCTAGCGGATTGTCAGGAAAAGGACCCGGCGAATTCTGAATTGTATCTTGTGGAGGGTGATTCTGCGGGTGGTTCAGCTAAGCAAGGACGTGACCGGGCGACGCAGGCGATTTTGCCCCTGCGAGGTAAGATTCTCAACGTTGAGAAGGCGCGACTCGACAAGATGCTGTCGAGTCAGGAGATCATCACGCTGATCACCGCGCTCGGGACGGGTATTGGGGCGGACAGTTTTGATATCGCCAAGCTGCGCTACCATAAAATCATCATTATGACCGACGCGGACGTTGATGGTTCTCACATCAGAACGCTATTGCTCACGTTCTTCTACCGGCAGATGCCCAGCGTGATTGAGCGTGGCCATCTCTACATTGCTCAACCCCCACTCTTTCGGGCGAAGAAAGGCAAGCAGATTCGGTACCTGAAGAATGAGGCAGCGATGCAAACCTTCTTGATCGAGGGCGCGGCGCGAGCAGCATCGGTGACAGATTCTAATGGCCAAATCATCGCAGATGACCACCTGAAGAACTTTATCTCTAAGTTAAGCCAACTTTACGGAGAGCTCGAACAAATCCAACGACGCGGTGATTGGCGATTGTTTGAGGGGATGTTGCTCAGAGGTCTTTTCAATGCGGATGATTTCTTGGACCGAGACCGTGTTGAAGACATCTCAGTTCAGCTGAAGGCTTTCATGGATGAAGTTTATCCAGATGAGATCCCGATGCGCATGTCCATTGAACGCTCGGCGCCGATTCGGCCGCTATTCGCTGAGCAGCCTGAAGTGCAGGAGGCCGAGGCGTCGGAGGATGATGCTGAAAATGCTGAAGCGAGTGATGAAGCCGTCACGCCTGAGGTTGTGGCCGATGATGTCGATTACGGTTGGTGTTTGATCGTTCGTTCCCGATTGTCGGGCAGTGAGCGACGCACCATGATCGACCGACACACGCTCACGAATCGTCAATCGGATAAATCCCGCGAGACCTTTGAACAACTGGGGGATGTTGCCGGTGGTCCCTATCAGGTGACCGTTGGCGAGACGACCACAGAGGTTGCTGGCCCGTCAGCGCTCTTAGAGAAAGTGTTGCAGCTTGGCCGCAAGGGGATCGACTTCCAACGATACAAAGGTCTCGGTGAGATGAACCCAGACCAGCTTTGGGAGACGACGATGGACCCAACCAACCGCACCCTGCTTCAAGTTCGGGTTGATGACTCGGTTGAAGCGGATGGCATGTTTACCGTGTTAATGGGTGACAGCGTTGAGCCTAGGCGCGCGTTCATTGAACGAAACGCACTTACGGTTAAAAACCTCGACGTTTAGGGTGTTGGATAGCGCCTATCTTGAAAAGATTACGGCCACTTTCGTGCGTCTGAACGGTCGAGGACTCATGCTGTCACCGAAGGATGTGCGTCTGGTCTCTCGATGGTATCGAGCGTCGATACCCGTTGAGGTCGTCATCGAAGGCCTTGAAAGCGCGTTCGATGGAAATCCCAGCCGACGTGTGACCACACTTGCGTACGCGTCTCAAGCGGTGGAGAGGTTGGCTAAAAGCCATAGAGACAAGAGAGTTGGGACTGAAGCCATTTTTGGAGACCGAGTCCAAAATTCGGATCGAATTTTCGTCGGTTGGCTATCGCAAATCAGCGTAGCCGCTGCGCGAGCTACATCGGTTGCGATGCAGGAGGCGTTCGAGTATTTTTCCCACTCGCTTAAAACCATTGCTGATGAGCGAGGCGGTTATACGTCACTCCAGCTTACAGAGAAGCTGGAAGCCCTGGAAAAGGTGTCGATGAGTCGGCTGCACGAGAGTTTGCCGCAAGAGCAAAAAGCTCTCATCATGGCGGATGTTCAACGGGTGCTCGCTGAGATGCCGTCTGTAGATAAGAGAACTCAAGACGAGGTGGAACTCGCATTCATTAATCGACGTGTGCGGGAGCTACTCGATCTGCCCACGTTGGAGCTCCGTGATGGAGGAGATTGGTAAGTGTCGGAATGCCCACTATGCAATGATATCGGAGTCAGCGTTCGAACAGCAGGTCTGGTCTGTGTTGCGGACGTTTGTCAATGTCGGTTGCCCTGTCCTGCGTGCGATGGAACCGGATTTGTCTATGATACAGACGAGTATGGCTATCGACAGGCGATTGAATGCAGCTGTCAGCGCTATGAGCGCCGCGCTAAGATTTTCGTCGACGCTCAGATTCCAGGTCGATATTCAGACGCGGAGTTCGGTCGCATAAAAACGGATTCGGGCGTCGATGATATGGTCAATGCACGTCGTGCGGCTTGGCGGTTTGCCCGGGAATATCATCCTGGTGTGCAAGGCATTCTGCTCTATGGCTCCGTCGGAACAGGAAAGACCTATCTGGCTTGCGCTGTGCTTCGATATCTGATTTTGAACCGAGGGGTGCGAGCGCGCTTTGTCGAATTCATGCACCTATTGTCGGATCTTCGAGCCACATTTGGTGATCGAGGCCATGCAGACCAGGTGATGCAACCGCTCGTTGATATTCCGCTTTTGGTGATCGACGAGCTCGGTAAAGGACGCGGGTCGGACTGGGAATTGAGCGTTCTAGATGAACTGATCTCTAAGCGTTACAATGCAAAACGAACAACACTGTTCACCACAAACTACGGAATTGAAGGTCCAGGAAGAGGCGGTGAGGCACTGGAGAGTGAGTCCCTCGTCGAGCGTGTTGGGGTCCGTATTCACTCCAGGCTGATGGAAATGTGTCAGCCCGTACGTCTTGTTGGTCGGGATCAACGCCGTGGAAATTCCTTCTCGCCTTGATCGTGGACCCACCAGGCGACAACTGTTCAGCGAAACAAATCGCTCACGTCAGGCGTAAGTACATCGAGCGCACTTTTTGAGAAGGCCATGATGGGGGCATTTGGTCTGTCGCTTCGCACGAGCCGACCTTGCCCGAAAGCATCGCCGATCTTACAGATGACGCGACGCCCCCCGACGAGTTCAATGTTGATTGTTTGCACGGTTGCGCCCAGTTGAATCGAGCGTTGATTCGAAAAAACTTTTATCGCTTTTACTTTTGCAAGCCGTTCTCGAAATGAATCGGCCTGATCCTGGCTGATCGTCTTCGTCTTGTCGGCCCAAACAATACGCCATTTGTCTTGTTGCTTTTCCAGTCGAAGATCTGATTGTCCTTGCCAAACAACGGCTAAAACATCGCTCGCGTCAAAATCAAAGAGCCGACGGTTGATCAAATCCTGTGGACGTGGCTGGAGAAAGATCGCCTGGTGTCGGGGAAGTACTGCGATGAAGTCATCCACTTTCATTGTATCCGAGAGCATCTCAAATCTCTGTACGGGTAAGCTCCCATCAGCCTTCGACTCGCCGAGGAATAAACCGTATTCGCGAGCATCAGCCGTTTTGAACGTGAGTCGTCGGACGCGGGCCAGATTTGCGCTAGAGTCATCAAAGTTCATGGCCTTGGCTTGAACCATCGAGTTAACCACCGCAGCGATTTCATCTTGACCAGCTTCTAAGCCTCCAGGTTTTAGCATGCGCCAAGCTTGCTCTGGTGTCTCCCGCTCGCTTGCCCAGATAAGGCGTTGATTCTCGTAAAACTCGACACCAAGGACATCACGATACTCATCTTCAAAGAGCGTCGTCTTACGCCACTTCAGCTCTGTCCGGTCGAATAACTGCCTGAGGTTGGCGCGAGCGCGAAAAACGCGTTTGTCATCTTCATCGTAGATAAATGTGAACCGATCGTTGACCACCTTACCAATTCGGAATGTCTTTTTTTTCGACGCCGAAATGGTCACGCGAATCGCGTAGTCGGTGAGCCCATACTGGCCTAAATCGTCTACGTTCTGGAGTTCAAGGTCCATGGTGATAGCGTCTTTAAAGGTGCGGTCGAGGAGTTTTGACGAGCTTTGATCGAGTGTACGGGCGAGTTTACCGATGGTGCAGACCTTAACTGAACAATCAAGCTGAACGGCTGCCGTCTGAGGCCGTTCGATGATGAACTGTGTGATTTGCGAACGTGGTGGCAGCGTATAGTCGATCTCGCGGCTCGTTGGCTCTCTGGAATGCTCGGCCACTGTCATCAAGGCCAAAATGGTGCATAGGCCGGCCAATATCGGGAGCCGCTTGTTCATACGCGTCGCCTCCGTTTCAGGTTGAAAAGGCCGATGACGATCAAGACCAAAACTGGACTCGCGACGGCGACGAGGCGAACCGAAAACCTCTCTGATGACGTCGTTGGGTACAGATTCTTATCCGTGGTCGTTCGTGCTCGTATACCGGATAAGCGTGCATCCACGGCAGCCCAAGCGACCGCATTTCGGAGAAAACGTAAGCCATTCTCGCTCGCTGCTAACATGCGGGTGCCACTGGTCGCCAGCACGATTCGAGCATCGCCCTGAGCGGTGGCGAGGAAGCTTGGGAATTGTTGATTGGATCCACTTGAGGTGATGGGCTTGTCCTCTGCTTTAAATGCAGACCGGAGAGTTCCCTCGAGTGCCGCAACGACGGACACGGGTTCAGGCAATGGCTGAAGATCTTTGATGGTTTGGTAGTAGTCTGGACCTGAGCGGGTTGCGTCCGTGGTGGCTTTAGCTGTTTTCTCAGACACATATAATGATGTTCTCTGAACGCGGTCATCACTGGCTTCAAGCTTGATCGGGCTTGCGACTGGCACGATGAGGGTCTCAAGGCCTGCAATGGCTGGATGGTCGGTATCTGGGGTGACCATTTGGGTGTAGAGAGGATGGGCAGCAAAAATGACCCTGCCGCTGCGATCCCGCTGTACCGGGGCAGGCTTAGGGTTTTGAGTATCGACCAGTGTTCGTTTGGCGTCGATGATGGCGCCATAAGCACTGAGCATCGACTCGAGGCCGGTCAATGCATTGACCAGCAGGTTGGGGTAAACGTTGCTTATGGGTCTATAATCTAAACAGAGAACAAGACTCTTGCCGCGCATTAAGAATTGATCGATTGAGTACTGCTCCGCTCGACTAAAGGGACGCCTTGAACCGAGTAAAACAAGCACATCGATGTGCGCCGGAATGGGCTTTCCATCGATATCAATCTTCTCCAAGTCCCCATATTGTTCGAGTTCGGTTCGTAGTGGACTCGAGAAGATATCTGGCTCTCCATGATTTTGCCCAAGTGCGATCACTTGTTTCTTACTGCGACCGAGTGTGACCCGTTGCAGTGTGGTGGCGAAGGCATATTCAAACTGATCTGCTCGATAGATTGGGGGCGCTACGGCTTGACGACTCCCTCTTGTGACCACAATTCCAAGGTAGACAGACAGCCGCACCCGCTGGTCGGCTTGAATGGTCTGGATTTCCGTCTTCTTAAGTCCATAGGCTTTCGCCTGTTCATTGAGGTTCTCGCGCTCTTTGGGGCTGAGTTCCGTCTCTAACGGGTCGACGAATTTGATGTCGAATGGGACATCCGATGACGCCTTGTAGCTCTGCAGACCAGAGCGAATCGTTCTCACGATATCTCCATATGGAGCCGGCAGACTACTGGGTAAGAAGGCCCGAACCGTGATCGGTTCCTCCGAGGCACGAAGAAGACTCTCACCCTCAGCGCTGATCAAATGGCGCTGGTTGTAGGTAAAGTCCAGTCGAGTGCGGGTGTTGACGGCCGCGAGGTTGGTGAGAATCGTGGCAGTGATCCACAGGCTTGTCGCAACCAGGGTTGCCACTTTCAGATGTCTTCGACGCTGAGTCATCGCCATCGCCTCAGATGCAGTCTCTCCGCCGTAAGACCGGTCGCGCATAAGACAATTGATGCCAGATACGCGACATCGCGCAAATCGATTACGCCCTGCGACATTGAGACGACCCGACGTTCAAAGCTCAGGAATTCGACCATCCCACGAAGGTCTTCCCCTACGAAAGTGGCTGTTCTTCCGATGATGTAGAAGCAGAAGCAAAGAAGAAATCCGTTGATGAACGCAATCACTTGATTCGATGTAGCTGCGCTCGCAAAGATGCCCAGAGAGATATACGCGGCAGCCATCAAGATGAGGCCGAGATAACCACCGATGACAGCACCCCAGTCGAGGTCTCCAATCGCGGAAATCGCGATGGGAAATGAGGCTGTCAGCAGTAGGGTCAGCGTGACGAGCGCTAGCGTGCCAAGAAACTTGCCAACAACCCAACTGAGGTCGCTCACCGGCCAGGTTTGCATGATCTCGAGCATTCCGTCGGCCTTCTCTTCAGCGATGGCTCTCATGGTGATCGCGGGTATGAAAAGCGTGAATAGGAAGGGTAAGAAATCGAAAAACGGCTGCAGGGTGGCTTTGCCGACGACGAAGAAAGGGTTTAGCACAAAGGTGTAAATGCCGCTCAATACAATAAAAGAAGCGATGACGATATACGCAATCGGCCTACGGAAGTAGCAACGAAATTCGCGCAAGGCGATCCAAAATATGTTCATTTTTCATCATCCGTTAGCTGACGAAAAACGCTCTCTAAGCTTGCACGCTCTCGCGCCAACTCCAAGAGTCGCCAATCGTGAGAGACAACTCGAGCGCTGACTTTGGATGCGTCCGATGCCTGTCTGAGAGATACGAGCAAACGGTGCTCATCTGGTGCCGATTCAGGGGAGCCGAATTGCCAGTCCGCGATGCAGTCGAGCTCATCGAGAAATGCGACAAGCTTGTCCTTTTCGGCATTTGCGATGTGAAGATGAAACGTTGACCCACTCATACGGCTGATCAGCGTATCGGGTGTATCATCGGCGACGATTTGACCTCGATTAATTACGATAATTCGATTCGCAACAGCGCTCACTTCTTTGAGGATGTGGCTACTGAATAGAACGGTTTTGTCACGTCCATAATCGATGACAAGCGAGCGAATGTCCTCTACCTGATTGGGGTCCAGGCCATTTGTGGGTTCATCGAGTATCAGTACCTCTGGTTGATGAACAACGGCCTGAGCGAATCCAATGCGCTGGCGAAAACCTTTTGATAAATGGCCGATGGGTCTCCGAACCACCGATTCGAGACCGCACCGCTCGATCGCGTACTCGATCGAGCTTTTGGCGGCGCTCTTCTTGACGCGTCGTAGTCGTGCGACGAACTCGAGCAAGCCACGCACTGTCATCTCCGGGTAGAGTGTGAGACGTTCCGGCAGATAGCCCAGGGCGTGTCGGAAGGACTCGTCTGGCTCACCCACCGACCGGTTTGCGATCCAGGCCTCACCTGAGGTCGGCGCAATGTAGCCGGTGAGTATTTTCATCGTCGTTGACTTGCCTGCGCCATTCGGTCCAAGAAAGCCGACGATCTCACCCCGTCCAATCTCAAATGAAATGTTATTTACGGCGTTTACCAAACCGTATGTTTTGTGGAGGTTTAAGGCTTTGATCATGGCTATGGACGAATTTACCTGTGTTGAGCGACTCTGGAATCACGGAAGTTGATATCGGTAACTTGTCGTAAAAAACTATACTTTTCAATACGATAAGAAGCATTAGCAAATTTATTTGCTGGTCGATTTTAATGAAGCAGAGATAGGCGATTGACCTGGTGAACCTCCTTTGTTAGGTTCCGGCGACTTCGGAGCTGAGGAGCCGGTCGGCACCATGGATTCCATGCAGAATACAATTAATTATATGGGCGGGGTCAGTCTCGACTTAGACCTCACTGTTCTTATCCAACTGCTGCTTGTGGTTTTGTTGATGTTCATCCTGAAAAGGTGGGTCTTCAAACCATATTTGAGCGCCATTGATGAACGGGCGAAGCGCACGTCAGCTACGCGTGCGAGTGCGGAACAGCTGCAGCAAGAGGCGGACGAAATCGCAACTCGTTACGAGACGGCTCTTGCAGACGCGCGTACAGCTGCCTTGGACGCGAAGCTGACCCTTCGTACCGAGGGTATCGAGACCAAAGACGCCATCGTGTCAGCAGCGCGAAAAGAAGCAAACAGCCAAATCGAGTCGGCGCAAGCGCAGATTGAGGAGCAGGTTGCGAGTGAGCGCGCTGCACTCGATGAGCGCGTTGATGAGCTCGCGGGCCTCGTCGTTCAAAAAGTCATCGGTCGGAGCGCGTCATGATCAATAGACTAGCGACCTTGATTGTCTGGTGCACAGTTCTCTCCGGGGGCATCGCCCTCGCAGCGGGCGGCGGCGAAGCAAAGACGGGTTGGGACGCCTGGTCCACAAACGTCTATCACCTCATCAATCTCGTTATCCTCCTGGGCCTACTGGTTAAGTTCGCCGGACCGAGTGTCACGAATGGCCTCAAGGGTCGAGCGGCCCGGGTGTCGCAAGAAATCGATGAAGCGGCAGCGCTACATGCGGAAGCGAAGAAAATGCTCGCGACCTACAACGAGAAGCTCGCCGGTTTCGAAGCAGAGCGTGTTTCGTTGATGGATGATTACCGCAAGATGGGTGAAGCTGAGCGTGACCGCATTGTTGAAGCGGCTCAGGCCGAAGCTGCGCGTTTAAAGGCTGAAGCCCGCAGAGTTGCAGACAACGAGTTGGCGCGGGCGAAGAGTAAGCTCGAGGCAGAGATCGTAGACCGCGCAGTCGCTCAGGCAGAAGACGCGATTCGTAAACAGCTCACAGCTGATGACCATCGCAAACTTGTAGCTGATTACTTCACACAGCTCGAGTCCGGCGCTCGAATTGCTCAGTAAGGAGAAGAGTAGTGCGATCATCCACCCTCGGTGAACGTTACGCGAAAGCCCTACTCGGGATTGGCGTAGATGGTAACATCCAGGACCAGCTTGGGCGAGAACTGCAGCGCGTTTTAGAACTTTTTTCTATAGGCGAAGTCAGGCTGCTTTTTCAAAACCCAAAGTTCGGAATCGAGACGCGCAAATCAGTACTCGCCGACCTATTGGATGTGGTTACTGTGAGCCCAGTGTGCCGGAACTTTTTGTTTTTGCTCGTCGACCGAAACCGGATCGGTCGCCTTGGAGAGATTGTCGCGGCATTCAACGAGCTTTCAGATGCAGCCTCGGGCCGTCTACGCGCTCGTGTTCGCGTTGCAGAGTCGCTCAGTGATGGCGACGTTGAGCGGCTACGTACCGTACTTGAGAAAGTCACAGGTAAGAAAGTCGTCGTCGAACAGGAAGAAGATAAATCGATTGTCGCGGGCATTGTCACCCACATTGGCGGACGTGTCTATGACGGCAGCGTGAGCAATCAGTTGAACTTACTTAGGACACGCCTTAAGCAAGGCGGCGTTTGAACCTTAACGGTTAGAATGGAGACCGACCGATGGACATCAGGGTCGAAGAAATTAGCCGAATTATTCGGAAGCAAATCGAAGATTACGACAAGCAGGTTGAGGTCAGCGAAACCGGCACCGTCTTGTCGGCGGGTGATGGTATCGCTCGTGTTTACGGCTTGGAACAGGCGATGGCAGGCGAACTCGTTGAGTTCCCCAATAATGTCCAAGGGATGGTTTTGAACCTCGAGGAAGACAACGTCGGTGTTGCGCTCCTCGGCGAAGCCAACAAAATCCGTGAAGGCGACGAAGTTCGTCGAACTGGTCGTATCGTCGACGTGCCCGTCGGTGAGGCCCTACTCGGCCGAGTGGTTAACGCGCTCGGTGAGCCAATAGATGGGCTCGGCGACCTCAATGCGGCGCATCGTCGACAGGTGGAATTGAAGGCCCCAGGCATCATGCCCCGGCAGTCGGTTTGTGAACCACTTCAGACCGGCCTCAAAGCGATTGATGCAATGGTTCCGATTGGTCGTGGACAGCGTGAGTTGATCATCGGCGACCGGCAAACTGGAAAGACGGCCGTTGCAATCGACACCATCATCAACCAAAAGAACACAGATGTTTACTGTATTTACGTGGCGATTGGCCAAAAGCAGTCAACTGTTGCTCAGGTTGTCGATAAGCTCAAGAAGCACGGCGCCATGGAGTACACAACAGTGGTCGCCGCTGCGGCTGCCGAGCTCGCGCCGTTGCAGTTCCTCGCACCGTATACGGGTTGCACAATGGGTGAGTTCTTCCGAGACAACGGAAAGCACGCGCTCATCATTTATGATGATTTGAGTAAGCAGGCTGTTGCTTATCGGCAAATGTCTTTGTTGCTCCGTCGTCCTCCTGGACGTGAAGCTTATCCTGGTGACGTTTTCTACCTTCATAGCCGCTTGTTGGAGCGCGCCGCGAAGATGAATGATGACAATGGTGGTGGCAGCCTAACAGCGTTGCCCATCATTGAAACTCAGGCTGGCGATGTGTCAGCGTACATCCCAACCAACGTGATCTCGATCACTGATGGGCAGATATTCCTCGAGAGTGACTTGTTCAACTCGGGTATCCGGCCCGCGATCAACGTGGGTATTTCGGTGTCCCGCGTTGGCGGTTCGGCTCAGACAAAGGCGATGAAGAAGATCGCCGGTACGCTGCGTCTGGACCTCGCGCAATATCGAGAGATGGCGGCATTCGCGCAGTTCGCGTCCGATCTAGATAAGGCAACGCAAATGCAGCTGGCCCGTGGTGAGCGATTGACCATCTTGCTCAAGCAAGGTCAGTACAAGCCACTCGCAGTGGAAGACCAAATCCTGGTCATCTACGCCGGTGTTAAGGGTTTCGTCGACGATGTTGCTGTAAGTGACCTGGGTCGATATGAGGCCGAACTCATCGAGTATTTCAAGGCGAAACACGAGAGTGTTCTCAATTCGATTCGTGAAGTAGGCAAGCTCACCGACGACATCGTCGCTGCGCTTGAGTCTGGTTTGAACGAATTTAACGCAGGCTTCAACGCCTAGTCGCGGAGGGAGTGAGGCATGCCAAGCCTCAAAGACATTCGCAAACGGGTTACGTCCGTTAAGAACACCCAAAAGATAACACGTGCGATGAAGCTCGTGGCGGCTGCAAAATTGCGCCGCGCCCAGGGTGCGATGATGGAATTAAGACCGTATGCAGAGAAATATCGTGAGATGTTGTCATCACTCGTGGCTGCTGGTGGTGGAGAGGGTGAGACATCGCATCCGTTGTTAGAAAATCGCGAAGGTCGTGCGGCGGTTGCCGTTTTGGCTATTTCGAGTGACCGCGGGATGTGCGGAGGTTTCAACAGCAACGTACAGAAGTACGTGCAGCGCTATGCACAGAGGGCGGCTGCCGATGGGCGAGATACCGTTGTTTATCCGCTCGGGCGTCGAATGGTCCAGTTCACCGAGAAGAATGGCTTCGATATAGGCGAGAGTTTCGGAGAGGTGTTGGCTGCGACTGAGACCGAGAAGGTCAAGGCCATCACATCGACGTTGGTCGATGGCTTTTTGTCTGGACGATTTGATGACGTCGTCATCATCTGTAACCGTTTTGAGAGCATCATTAACCAAAACCCCAATGATACTGGCCTATTGCCGGTCGCTGCTGAGGCGGATGAGGGCGCGGACGAGGTGGGCGGTGATTATCTCTATGAGCCAGATGAAGAAACGTTACTGAATCACGTTGTCCCGGCTTACGTAGAGGTCCAAGTTCGCGAGGCGATTTTGGAGTCCATCGCTGGGGAACACGCCGCCCGGATGAATGCGATGAACAGCGCAACAGACAACGCGACCGAGATGATCTCGGCGCTAACTTTACAAATGAACAGAGCGAGACAAGCCGCGATCACCACGGAATTGATGGAGATCATCGGCGGGGCTGAAGCACTTAAATGAAATGAGCACCGCCCCCGGGGTGGTGTGACGATGATGGAGTCATCATGAGCGAGAACTTAGGACGAATCACCCAGGTTATGGGTCCAGTCGTTGACGTTCACTTTGAGAGCGGCGAGCTGCCGGAAATTTTTACGGCGCTCAAAATCACCAATAAAAGCCTCGACGACCGGGAGTGGAACCTGGTCGTTGAAGTTGCTCAGCACCTTGGCCAAAGTACCGTCCGTACGATCGCGATGGATTCGACTGACGGTCTTGTGCGTGGCGCATCTGTGTTGAACACGGGTATGCCGATCGCTATGCCGGTCGGGCGCGCAACCCTTGGCCGCATTCTGAACGTCGTTGGCGAGCCTGTCGATGAGCTTGGCCCGGTCGACTCAAGTTTGACCTCTGGTATCCACCGTGCGCCTCCAACGTTGGAAGATCAAAGCGCGACGGTAGAGACCTTTGAGACTGGTATTAAGGTCGTGGACCTACTCGCTCCTTATGCCCGTGGTGGGAAGATCGGCCTGTTTGGTGGTGCCGGCGTCGGGAAGACCGTTCTGATCATGGAGCTCATCAATAACGTCGCAAAGGGAAGCGGCGGTCTTTCGGTATTTGCAGGTGTTGGTGAGCGTACGCGCGAAGGTAACGACCTTTACTGGGAGATGGTTGAGTCGAAGGTTATCGACGAGGATAACCGTCAGAACTCTAAGGTGACCTTGGTCTACGGCCAAATGAATGAGCCACCGGGCGCTCGTGCACGAGTCGCGCTTTCGGCGCTGACGGTCGCTGAGCACTTCCGCGATGAAGAAGGCTTGGACGTGTTGATGTTTGTGGATAACATCTTTCGCTTTACCCAGGCGGGTTCTGAAGTATCGGCGCTCCTTGGTCGCATCCCGAGTGCGGTGGGTTATCAGCCGACCTTGGCGACGGAAATGGGGGCGCTCCAGGAGCGGATTACCTCAACTCGTAAGGGTTCAATCACCTCGGTACAGGCGATTTATGTACCGGCAGATGACCTCACAGATCCCGCACCGGCGACGGCGTTTGCTCACCTTGATGCGACGACCGTTCTTAATCGAAAGATCTCTGAGAAGGGTATTTACCCAGCGGTTGACCCCCTCGATTCAAGCAGCCGTCTCCTAGACCCATTGGTCATTGGTGAGGAGCACTACGAGGTCGCGCGTCGGGTTCAGGAGATTCTGCAGCGATACAAAGATCTACAGGACATCATTGCGATTCTCGGCATGGACGAGCTGTCAGACGAGGACAAAGCTGTGGTGAACAGAGCGCGGCGCATCGAGCGTTTTCTGTCACAACCATTTCACGTCGCCGAAATCTTCACGGGGACACCTGGAAAGTACGTTAAACTAGAAGACACTGTTGCCGCTTTTAAGCGAATTGCGGACGGTGAGTTTGATGACCTTCCAGAGCAGGCGTTCTACATGGTTGGTGGCATCGACGAAGTGATCGAGAAGGCGAAGCAGCTCGCAGGCTAATCGGCCTAGCTGTTTTTGAAGAGGTGCTATCATGGCTCAATTGAATCTTTCCATCGTGACGCCATCAGGGTCGGTTGTATCGGCAGATGTTACTGAGGTGACGGTACCGGGTGCAGCTGGCATGTTTACGGTATATCCGGAGCATCAGCCGGCATTGGTGATGCTCGGAGGTGGGCAGCTGTCATTTTTGGGAGCAGATGGGCAGGGTGAAGTTTATATTCGCGGTGGTGTGGCTGAAATTTCGGCCGATAGCATCCTGGTGATGACTGACTATGCGATCATCTCAGAGGATACGAATCTTGATGATGCCCGTGAACTTTTGAGTGACTCAGAGCGAAGACTTGCTGAGTCTGACTATCTTGACGACACCGTGCTCATGGGGATAACGATCGATCAGCGCTTTGCCGAGAGTATTATTTCATCCTAGGTAGCACCTAGAACCCTCCTCCTCAAGCTCACGTCTAAGTGAGCCCGCTACGGCAGCTTCTGGTTTTTAAGTTGCTGATATTAATGACTTTTTGGTTTTCTTTGTTGCGGCTGGCTCGGGTGAGTTGGCGTCTATGCGAGCACATGGAGCCCTCCGTTTGAGTCTACTTTAGAAGATGCCCACAGTGGCTTCTCGATATCAGTTAAGCATTTGAGATTGTGGGGTTTTGTCGTCGAAACGCGAGGCGCGGCGCCGGGACGAGGGGTGGTCCATTGAGCCTGGATTTAGTGAGTAGGGGGCGTCCGTCTTGAAGAGCCCTGTGGCTATCGACCTTCCAACGAGGCGATGAGGTCTAGCAGCCTTTCGAGTTCATCCATGCTATGGAACCGGACCTCGATTCGACCAACGCCCTTTTTTTGAACGAGCTTTACGGGCGCGCCAAGAGCTGCGCGTAACTGGTCCTCCACAGCCCTATGTGCCGGACTATTTGGATTCTTAGTGGCTGGGGGTTGAGTCAGCTGATTTTTGAGGGCTTTCGCCTCTTTTTCGGTCCGTCGGACACTCCAATCACCCTTGATTGCCTGTTCAGCAAGCGATTCTCTCTCGGCGGTGGGTGCCATCAGGAGGGCCCGCCCATGCCCTGCGGTCAAGGTGCCATAGGCCACTTCGGTTTGTAGGTCTTGTGACAGCTTCAGTAGACGCAGAGCGTTGGTAATGGTGACGCGGTCTCGTCCGACTTTTTTGGCGATGGCTTCATGGCTGAGTTCAAGGGATTTGGAGAGGTACTGATACGCCTCAGCCTCTTCGATTGGATTCAAGTCCTCTCGTTGCACATTTTCAACCAGCGCGAGTTCATAAGCCTCCGCTTCGGTCACGTCCCGAACCACGACAGGGACATGACTGAGGCCAGCCTTCTTGGACGCACGGTACCGCCGTTCACCGGCGATGATGGTAAAGGTGGCTTGCCCAACACGTCTGACCACGATGGGCTGGATAAAGCCATCGGTCTTGAGCGACTCGGCGAGTGCGGTGATGCGTTCCTCATCAAACTGGGTCCGGGGCTGAGTATTCGCGGCCATGATTTGTTCGATGGGAAGTTCCTGTATCTGGCGGTCGCTAGGTGCAGTCTCGTTTGCGTCAGGTATGAGCGCTGATAAGCCTCGACCGAGAACATTGCGACGTGTCTGGGACATAAAACTCGGGCTCCTCTTTTTTAGTTTCGATGACAATGACGTTCTATAACCACTTTCGCGAGCGTCTGATAGGCCTTTGCGCCGCGGGAAGCATGGTCGTAGTGATAGATAGGCTTTCCGAAGGACGGACTTTCCGAAAGCCGCACGTTGCGTGGGATGACCACATCGAATACATCGTTGGGGAAATGCCGGCGGACTTCCGTGGCGACCTGGTGCGATAGATTGTTTCGGGTATCGAACATGGTCAGAAGGATACCTTCTAGGCGTAACGTGGGGTTGAGGCCTCGCTGAATGAGACGGACCGTCTTCGTGAGCTGAGAAAGACCTTCGAGTGCATAGTACTCGGTTTGCAGCGGTATCAAGGCGGCTTGTGCTGCTGTCAACGCGTTGATGGTGAGGAGTCCCAATGATGGGGGACAATCGATCACGATGAAGCTTGGCTTTTGGGCCATGCGAGAGATGGCTTCTTTGAGCCGGTATTCACGGGAGATGGCGTCGACCAGTTCAACTTCCGCCCCAAAGAGTGCGCTGTTTGCCGGGAGAACCTTGAGTTTGTCGATGTTCGGGGCGGCACGCGTGGCGACGTCGATCTCCGCCATACCGATGAGCGTGTGATATGCGCCACGTTTGATCTGGTTGGGGTCGATGCCGAGACCGCTGGTCGCGTTAGCCTGGGGGTCAAGATCGATGAGCAAGGTCTCGTACCCGAGAATGGCCAAACCGGCAGCTAAATTGACAGCGGTGGTCGTTTTTCCAACTCCACCCTTTTGATTTGTGATGCAGATAGTGTACGTAGACATGGGCCGCTGTCTACCACAGGATCGGTGTGGCGTACCAGACCGATGTTTCACATGAAACATATTCTTATCCGATGGTAGAAGCGGGCATGTTATGCAATAGTCCCTTAGGGCCTAGACCAATTGGACCGTACGATGTTTGGACGTAAAGAGAATAAAGACGAGACCTCGAAGAGTCAGCTGAGCGTGGGTGTGACCACCGCAGAGACACTAGAGGAACGGCATTTGGAGAATCGAGAGATGGAAGATACAGGCGTTGCCCTTCTGCGCAGAGAGGATATGCAGCGAAGCCCAGCTACCGGAGGTAGCACCGGGGCGCTCTTGGGTCGGGGCTGCCGATTTGAAGGCAAACTCACCTTTGAAGGCACAGTTCAGATCGATGGCGAGTTTTTTGGCGATATTGATTCTCCGGGTCATCTTGTCATCAGCGCAGGCGCTCGCATCGACGGCACCGTCAATGTTGCCTCAGCGGACATCAGCGGCGAAGTGAATGGCAAGCTGACAACGTCCGGTGCGTTGGAGCTACGACAGACGGCAAAAGTTGTTGGTGAACTCTCGGTTCAGGCCCTTGTTATCGAGCGCGGCGCCCACTTCGAGGGTCAGGTACAAATGACCGGTAAACAGTAGAACCTTCGAGCCCCTTATCGGTTCCAGACCTCGATGAGGCGCTGTGAGCTCTCCGGCCCCTCGTAAGCGAGCGCCTCGGTCTTGACGAACCCCTCTACAGTCATCACTGGACGATTTGCAGCCATCATACGTACAACCGTACGGACATGGGGGCCCCCAGACACGGCGAGTGCGGGCCATTTCGCTGGATCCACAACCGCCCGGCTCACCACTTGACAGTCGGTTGACAGCGCAACGGGCCACCGTGCCCGTGTGACTTTAAGATTTCTTAAGCCAATGAGTCGACTCACATGCCTTAGGAATGCGGTGCGTTTTGCAATCGGTTCTACCAGACATATCTCTAAGTCCGGCCTGAGGCACGCTACGAGCAATCCAGGTGTACCGCTACCAGAGCCGACATCATAGAGTGGGCTTCCAGCTGGTAAGACCTGAGCCAATGCGAGGCCGTCGATGAGGTCCACCTCGTAGGGACGTCCAACTGCCTGAGGGCCGGCAATATTATGAGTTTGGTTCCATGCCGCCCGGGCCCCGAAATACTGGTTTATTTGCTCACACGCTTGACTTGAACAGGCGTGGCTCAGGCCCGCTTCGCGGCCCAGTTGGTGTATCTGTTCAATCAACATGGCAGATGTCCGCGACTCTCTGGCGCTCTGATGATTGCACTCCGAAATTTGTAAAACGTGAAACATTCATTCTTAGCAGTCCTGTGAAACATCCGCCAAGGCGCGACTCAGGGCCGAATGAATGTGACCATTAGTCGCCAAACATTGCCTAGTAGTCACGACGATGTCTGACTCATCAAAGCGGCTCACTCTGCCCCCGGCGCCTTCGACAATCGCACAACCCGCCGTCATGTCCCACGGATGAAGTTTGTCCTCCCAGTAGCCGTCTAACCAACCGCAGGCAACGTATGCTAGGTCGAGTGCAGCAGCACCCGCGCGGCGAAGCCCCTGGCATTGACGCAAAAGCGCACTCGCTTGTGGCATATTGTTGTCAAGGCTTGTGCGCCGGTCATAGGGGAAACCAGTGGCCAACAGGCTCTGCCCGAGCTGTTTTTTCGCTGAGACCGATATGGGTCGGCTATTCATGGCCGCCGTGCCTTCTCCGTTGGCGGTAAACATAAGGTCACGGACGGGCTCATAAATAACGCCGAGTACCGGCGCCTCACCGATGACCAGCCCAATCGATACGCAGAAGTGCGGAAGTCCATGTGCAAAGTTTGTGGTGCCGTCGAGGGGGTCTATATACCAGGTGCGAGAACTGGAACCGACGCCACCCCCGCCCTCCTCGGCTACGATGGTATCCTCAGAGAATGCATCGTTTAAGACCTTGAGAATGATTTGTTCAGCATCGCGGTCCACCTCTGTGACGAGATCGACTTCACCCTTGAATTCAAGTCGGAAGTCTCGGTCCCAGCTTTTCATGATTCGCTCACCCGCTGCTCTGGCGGCCTGCTGCGCCACGCGCAGTTCGGTTTCGTAGTTTGGCTCCGTCATGAATTTCACCCCCCAACCAGAAGTGTCCGTACCAGGTCATGTACCATGGGCCTAAATTGACGTATCCCGGTGTTGTCCCGTGTTGGGCAGACGCGATTTGTTAAAAGAACGACGGTGATGTCTTCGACCGGATCATTCCAGATACTGGTTCCGGTAAATCCTAGATGACCATAGCTGGCAGCGCTGAAATACTGGCCAGAGGTGCTCTTGCCGGGCGTCCGTCGGTCCCAGGCAAGAAACCGATTGCCTTGCCGCCGAAGATGGCCATCGATGAAGGCGTCGGTCACAACGCTGTGTGATATACCAAGATCGTTGGGCTCCCCGGCTCGACATTTGGCCCACTCGCGCGCGGCAGAATACACGCTCTGCAGAGTACCGAAGAGGCCCGCGTGGCCACAAACGCCCCCCATGGCCCAGGCGTTATCGTCGTGAACCTGGCCTTGCAATAGGCGCCGGCGCCAAAGACAGTTTTCCGTTGCTACGTATTTGGGGTCCCCATTTGCCGCCGGGAGGGCACGAAAATGAAGGGCATCCGGACCGTGACCAGGTAATGCTGACCAACCTTCGCGAAGGTCATGTCCAATCGCCTCGCTTATCGCTCTCAAGACCATGAAACCGAGGTCACTATAGAGTTCAATGATTTGAGGGGCTACGAAAGGCTGCTCACGGCTCAGCCGGCATTCAATTTCTCGTCGAGTGGTCGCGAAGTCGAAATCGTTGAGGCTGCGCTCCATATACGGTGCAAAGTATTCACGGTGCGCTTCAAGTCCACTCTCATGGACCAGAAGTCGCCAAACAGGCACCCGGCTCAGCCGCTCTGACTTGACCGTCAGGTATTCTCCTATCGGCGCTCTGAGGTCGAGCTCGGCGGTCGAGGCGAGCCGCAGCATATGCAACCCCATGGTGAGCGGCTTGGTGAGTGAAGCGAGGTCAAAAATGGAGTTCGGGCCACACGCTTCACCTTCTCCGTTGGGGCGATGATGGCCCGAGTACCAAACGATGGCCTCATCAGCGCCACGGGAGGCGCAAAGTGCCACGGCCGTCGCAACCCCACTCCGGATACCTTCATCGAGCGCATTCTGTATCAACTGACGGTCTGTCACCGACGCCCCCCAACCCAAGGTGATAATGCATGCATCTGTCCCCTTCGCCAATCTATCCCGACCTGCCCACCGATAGGTAATGGAACCAGCCGACCCGAATGTCCTGCAGGAGCACCAAGAATCACTGGGCATGAAGCATCCGCAGCAAAGCCCTCTAGCAGGGCTTCAGCTTCCCCAGAGTCGGCCAGCCCGAGGTCGCCGACCCAAATGGCGGTCGCATCTTCAAATAACCCGCTGTTGCACAGTTGCGTAAACGCTCGATCCAAGCGGTACGGAGACTCACCAACATCCTCAATAAACCAGATGCTGTCCTTGGCTGGTAGCGGGGCCATTGGTGTACCAAGCATACTGGCGAGTACTGTTAAATTTCCGCCTAAAAGTACCCCTTCGCTGGTGTCATAATCCTGTCTGGTGATTTCAATGCTTTCGTTTTCCCCCCTGAGGATACCCAGGATTTCATCCAGGTTGGTTTGCGGTTCGGACCGTCCTATACTGGTCACGACGGGACCATGAAAGGTGATCCACCCACATCGCTGTGCCAGCGGTATTAACAGTGACGTTAAATCGGAGAAGCCCATCACGAGCTGTGGTGTCCGAAGGGTCTTGGCATATCGTACGATATCATCGACCACGCGCCCGCATCCGCTGCCTCCCCTACCAAACCAAACCATATCATATGTGTCTCGGCACAGCCCGTCGATGACATCCTCGGTGCGCGTCTCATCGGGCCCCGACAAATAGCTACGCCAGCTATCGGTGAGTCGCTGAGCTTCGTAGACCAGTTGTACACCACGGCCTTTCAAAGTCGACTCACCCAGCCGAAAAGCGCCTAAGTGATCGCGCAATGAGCCCGAGGGTAGCGCCATTTTTACACGCGCCTCATACGGAAGCCCCGGGGCGACCTGTCGGTCCGTCACGCGCGTCCTCGCCGTTCCTGCAGTTTTCGACGTCGCTCTAGTCGTGCTTCGCGCCGAATTATGGCGTCTTGATACCGTCGTTCTTCTTCCTCACCACTGGGCGACACTGCTTCAACTTCGGTTGGTCGTCCCCCTTCGTCTACTGCTACAAAGGTCAGGTAAGCCGTTGCTGCATGTTCGCGAAATTCGCACGTCGGCGGTTCACGTTCCACGCGAATGCCGACCTCCATCGACGTCTTATGGGTATAATTGACTGAGGCCTGAATGATCACCGTATCCCCCAGCTTGATGGGAATGAGGAAGTGCATATCGTCAATTGATGCCGTGACAACCTTTGAATGGCTATGCCGTTGTGCTGATATCGCGCCGGCAATGTCGATCCACTGAAGGATACGCCCACCAAAAACAGTGCCATGGTGGTTTGTATCAGGCGGCAGAACGATTTGCGTCATTGTGACGTGTGATTGGGAGCATGGCCTGCCCGAAATATACATCTTTACTCACCCTACCCTAGCGCAGCGCGAGTACCGCGAGCACAATGGCGGCAATTACGACTGCCGCAAAAAGATATTTACGACCGCTACCATCAGCGTCTGTCACTGACGGTAGGTCCTCAAATTTATGCCGATTGATCTCCGCCGCGGCCCGTCGTGGTACATGCGCCGGCCGAACCGGATCAGGCGTGGTGTGGTCTTCCGTCACCTCCGCAAAGGGATCTGTGACATCAAGCGGACCTGTCCTTGGTTCCTCGATGCCTTCATTTACCTTTACAGTTGGTTTGAGCCACCATCTGGAACCAAATGCAGCTTCTCCAAAATCACTAAACTGCAACGGCGACACCGCGCTTACAGCCGGCGCTGGCGGAAGGCCCGCCAGCGGATTGATGTTCACATTCAACTGATTCGCATCAGCGCCTGACAAGTCTGCTGGCAGATCATCTGAATCAACAGGTCGCTCGTTGATTTCATCCGCGGAATCTTCATGCCCTTCCAAACCGCTCGTCGGTCGCACATGTGTCATTGGGTCCTCTCCGCCCACCTCGCCCACAGCGACGTCTTCGTTCTCAGACTCATTATCTAAGCTCGTCGCTGTTTCAGGTTCGGCTCTCTTTTCATCCTCAGCGCCATTTTCGGGCACCTCCTCGGATTGCGTGATGTCCTCGGCTTCGCAGTCAGCGTTCTGCTTCGCCACCTCCTCCATCTCGCCTACTTCGTCAAGGTTGGACTCCGAGGCAAAGCCGGCTGACGGAGCTGTCATGTCCCCGTCTAATTCAGGTGGATTTTCGGCTGCCGAATGCTCGGCCGATACGCGATTCACCATGACCCCGCTGCCGTTGTTCTCGATCACCTTCACCGTCTCAGTTACTTCAGTACTGTCTCGCTCTGGTGTTCCACTCGCCTCGGCACTTTGGCTACCTTCCGAACCTTCAGTCTCACCAGCGTTATTCACGTCGTGACTCTCCCCGTGACCCGCAGACACGGCGTCTCCCGTCTCCGAGCCGTCGGTGCGCGTCTCACTACTTTTGAGCGTAAAGTCATGTCCGCATGCAATACAGAATGCGGTACCGACTTCATTTTCGTGTTCGCAGCTTGGGCAAACTATCATGCTGGCTGATTCCTCAGGTTTCGCAGGTCGATTGGTGATGTCCTGAGTGTCACATGACAGGCACCATCGGTCAATGGACAGTCGACGGATCGAGACGCTGCAGAAGCAAGAGCCGGCGACGTTACCTTGAGCATCACCACCACCGATAGGGCTTGCCCTCCTGCGCCGGCCCGTTAAGATGGCCGCGTTCAGTGAAATTGACCACTCAACTCCTAAGCCTCACGGCTTGGTGACGGAGGTACCGTGACGCCACATCTAATCAATGCTCAGACCGGTAAACGAACAGCACTTTTTGTACCGTCCGTGGGAGCTCGTCACGTATTCGTTTCGGTACCTTTAGGCGACGGCATTCCGTTCGTTCAACGCCTTCGCCACCATCAGTTTTCTGCCGCGATCATTCGCCTCTTGCGCCAGCACGGTCATGTGGTTGAGTGTGGTCTCGTTGTACCAGACGAGGGGCGTTATTACGGCTTAGAGAGGCTGGATGATCTCGTCGATAAAACACCCTGGGAAAACACAACACTACGCGACTTAGTTGGATTGCCGCTGGCGCAGCCAAACAACATCGATTTGCCGAAGACTGATCGTAATGGACCGATCCAGGTCATTGCGAACTCGTCGATGCAAGCGACGCATACCCCCACGAACGATTTCCTCGCAGAGATCCACGAAGGAGGCCTTTGGGACGTTTGCATCGCTCAGGGAATTGACGGCCTCGCACCGACAGGAACGTCAATTGAAGCGACGGCTCAACCGACCGAAGCTAGGACCCAAACCATTCGGCTTAACATCGGTTTAACAAACCTCATCGATGAAGATGGAGTGGCGCTCTCGAACGATGTTGTATTCAAGATGGTCGCAGCCTATACCCCGACAGTGCTTCGCTATGTTCTTCTTCGTTTTGCTGCATTTGCGAAACCTCTTGAGTTTTCGTCCGCGCATCTTGAGCACGCTGCAGGTCGAGTGGCCTATGCATATCGCTCAATTCAAGCGGCGAGGCGGTTCGTACATCAATTTGAAAGCCTCGAGAGTGAAATTGTTAAGGATGAGCAACGTCTATTGAGAATTGAAAACCAGGCGCGTGGGGCGCTGTCGGAGAACTTCGATTCCCCCACCATCTTGGCCGCAGTGGACGAGATCTGTCGACGTGTTAACGAGTACGCAAGCACGAAGTCAACTGGAGCCCGACCTGTGGCTGTGGCCACGACTCGTCGTCTTCTTCGCCTCTTCGACGAGATCGATGGCGTGTTGGGCTTGTTCAGCGACGAGCCCACAGAATATTTGGCTCAGCATCGTAAATTGGCGCTGCGACGACGGTCACTCGATGTAAAAGAGATTGAAAAACTGATATCTCGCCGCGTCGCTGCGCGAACCGGCCGTGATTGGAGCATCGCCGATGATATCAAGCGGCAGCTTGAAGCTAAAGGCGTCATGCTGAAAGACCGAGAGGGTGCCACTGATTGGTTCCTGATTGAATCTGCGGACATTGAGCTCTGTTGAGGATATTATGAAGCCCTTCGAACTTGTATCCCCACATTCTCCGAACGGAGACCAACCCGAGGCGATTCGGCAACTCGTTCAAGGCCTGGAGGCTGGTACACGAGCCCAGGTGTTACTGGGGGTTACGGGTTCGGGTAAGACCTTTACGATGGCAAATGTGATCACAGAAACACAGCGACCTACTCTAGTGCTCGCCCATAACAAGACTCTCGCAGCACAACTTTATGGGGAGCTTCGGCACCTGTTCCCTCACAACTCCGTCCAGTATTTCGTCAGTTATTACGATTATTACCAACCGGAAGCGTATGTCCCGTCCACCGATACGTTCATCGAGAAAGACGCTAAGATCAACGATGAAATCGATCGCCTACGGCACGCAGCCACCCGTGCATTGCTTGAACGTCGAGATGTGATCATCGTTGCCAGCGTCAGTTGTATCTATGGCCTCGGGAGCGCCGAGGCGTATTACGACCAGTTGCTGGCAATCGAAGATGGTCAACAGATCGATCGGGATCAGGTTCTTGAAAAACTGGTTGAAATTCAATACGTTAGAAACGATTACGACTTTCACCGGGGTGTCTTCAGGGTACGCGGGGATGTCGTTGAGGTCTTTCCTGTCCATGAGGACACTGAGGCGATTCGAATCGAGTTTTTTGGCGACGAAGTCGATGGGCTCTATACCATAGACCCGCTACGTGGTCGGGTCCTAGAACGGCTCGACAAGATCGCAGTCTACCCAGGGAGTCATTATGTAGTCGGTCAATCGAGATTGAGCGATGCCACTCAGGAAATTCGTGTTGAGCTGCGCGAACGGCTACAAGAGCTACGTCTGAGCGAGCGCCTGCTTGAAGCCCAGAGACTCGAACAGCGAACCATGTTCGATTTAGAGCAGATCGAGCAAATTGGTCACTGCTCTGGGATCGAGAATTACTCTAGATATCTAACCGGTCGAAGCCCAGGTGAACCCCCCCCGTGCCTGCTGGACTATTTTCCATCTGATTGGCTTTTGTTTGTTGATGAGTCTCACGTAACCATTCCACAGGTGGGCGGCATGTATCGAGGAGACCGGTCACGCAAGAGCAACCTGGTGGAGCATGGTTTTCGCTTACCCTCGGCCCTCGACAATCGACCACTGAAGTTCGAGGAGTTTGTGGACGCCCAGAATCAGGTTGTCTTTGTGTCAGCGACGCCAGCGAATTACGAGCTAGAGCAAAGTCAAGGTGTCGTTGTGGAGCAGCTGATTCGTCCGACTGGTCTGATTGACCCGGTGGTGGAGGTTAGAGGCGCGACCGAACAAGTGGATGACCTACTCGGAGAAATTCGTACGACGATCGAACGCGGTATGCGTGTTTTAGTCACGACATTGACAAAACGTATGGCTGAGGACTTAACCGATTACTATCAGGGACTTGGTCTGGCGGTTCGTTACCTTCACGCCGATATCGATACCATTGAGCGGAGCGCTATACTGCGAGACCTAAGGCTCGGAAAATTTGACGTATTGGTTGGTATTAACCTTCTACGTGAAGGATTAGATCTTCCGGAGGTCGGTTTGGTGGCCATATTGGATGCCGATAAGGAAGGTTTCCTTAGAAACCGCACATCGCTGATACAAACCATTGGCCGTGCAGCACGCAACGCCGAAGGGCGCGTAATCCTCTATGCCGACCGCATGACGGACTCTATGCAAGCGGCTCTGCTCGAGACAGAGCGGCGCCGGCAAATTCAAATCGATTACAACGAGCGGCACGGAATTATACCCACCACGGTGACCAAAAAGATTGATGACATTGAGGAGGTTGTCAGAGGCATGTTACCCGATTCGACGACGACCCAAGTCGAGCAGGTATTCTCAGACAAACTAGACGATCCATCCGAGATTAAGCGGCTTATCGAAGACACTAAAGGCAAAATGCTCGCGGCCGCCGAAGCGCATGAATTCGAAGACGCGGCCCGTCTACGCGATGAGATGAAGGCGCTTCAAAAAATGCTCCTCGTGGTGGCGTGAAGGTGCATTACGACCAGCGTGCCATTGAGCGGTTTCCCCGTTCCCCCGGGGTCTACATTATGAAAGGTACGTCCGATGAGGTCATTTATGTCGGTAAGGCGAGTAACTTGCGGGCGAGGGTTTCACAATATTTCGGGCAAAGCTCCGACACCCGGATCTTTGTTGGTCTACTCGATCGATACTTAACGGATATCGAGGTCATCTTGACCGCGAATGAGAAGGAAGCGCTGATCCTTGAAAACGAGCTCATAAAGCGTCATCAGCCTCGCTTTAATGTTAATCTCAAGGATGATAAGAACTTCCTTCACTTACGGATAGATACGAATTCGGAATGGCCCCGTATTGACGTGGTTAGACGACCTCGAAAAGACGGCGCACACTACTTCGGACCTTACCATTCCGCGAGTAAAATTCGCAAAACGCTCAAGGTCGTCGAACAGCACTTCGGTCTTCGCAATTGTGACGATTTGACCTTCCGAAACCGTTCTCGACCATGCCTTCAATATCAAATTAAGCGTTGTCCCGGGCCTTGTGTGCTTCCGATTGATAAGCATCGTTACGACCAGCACGTTCACGATGTTATCCGTTTTCTGAATGGTCGCGAAGCGGAACTCGTCAAGAGCCTCGAAGAGAAGATGAGTCATGCGGCAGACGCGATGGAGTACGAATTAGCGGCACGATATCGGGACCAGATTAGGGCTGTGAGTAGCAGCCTGATCGACCAGAACATGGTGCAGATAAAGCAACTGGATCAAGATGTATATGGCATTTACCGAGAAGGTGCATCGATACAACTTGCGGTCTTGCTGATTCGTTCAGGGAAGATGGTCGGTTCGCGTACTTTTGAATTCGAGGAGACGGGCATTCCGGACGACGAAATGCTCAGCACCTTCACCAATCTCTTCTACAATAGCGGGACCACAATCCCCGATGAGGTGCTTCTACCAGCGGAGCCCCGTTCGGTGGACGCGCTCGCGACGTATCTATCGGATATTAAGGGGAGGAAAGTCCAGCTAAAGTTCCCGCAGCGTGGCGCAAGTCGCCGTTTGATCGAGATGGCCTCAAAAAATGCCGAACACGCATTTTTTCAAGCTCGTCGAGACCAAACCGCGCGTGATGGCGGGCTTGTCAAGCTCAAGGACAGGCTACAACTGACGAACGTGCCCCATCGGATGGAATGCTTTGATATTTCTATTTTTCAGGGATCAGAACCTGTTGGATCGTGCGTCCGTTTTGAAGGGGGAGCCCCCATGCGCGGTGGTTATCGCCACTACACAATCAAAGAAGTCGACGGCACCGACGACTACGGGATGATGCGCGAGGTGCTCTTCCGCCGTTTGAAACGTGGTCTCAAGAGCGGTGACCTGCCCCACTTGATCATCGTTGATGGTGGCAAGGGTCAACTCAATGTGGCCCTAGCCGTACTCAAGGACCTAGAGGTCGATGGCATTGACGTTGTTGGCCTGGCCAAGGCAAGGGTGGTCGATGGCGTCGTAGATGGTGCGGATGGTGTTGTCCGGTCATCGGAGAGGGTTTTCTTGCCGGGGGTGAAAAACCCAGTCGTGCTGAAATCCCATTCACATGAATGCTATCTGATGACTCAGATCAGAGACGAGGCTCATAGGTTTGCGATCACTCATCATCGGAAGCGTCGTTTGAAGAAAAACTTCCGTAGTAGCATCGATGATATACCGGGCATCGGGCCGAGTCGCAGGGCAGCCTTACTGCGGCATTTGGGTAGTCTGAAGGCTGTTCGCGAGGCATCTCTTGAGACGCTCTCAAGCGTTCCCGGGTTCAACAGCGCATTAGCCGAAAGAGTATATCAGTGGTATCAGGATGCCGGAAACATAGATGCTCCAGGAGATTGACCTTTCGATCGGTCAAAGAAAGTGGATAATAACTGCATCTAAGTATCGGGATGTGACTTATGTCGAGCCAACAAGGACCATCTAATCAGCGGAGCGGCCACGGACATCGTGTAAAGGAGCACTTGAGTCTCGACACGCGCTTGGCCGCTCGCGCTATTCTCGAGGAGGAGGAACTTGGCGAAACGGTGCGCCAACCCATGGCGTCGAATGAAGCAGACTCCCAAATGGTCGAATGGTTAGATAAGCACCGAGCAAAGTTGACCATAGGCATACTTGCAGTGGCCATTAGCATGTCTTTTTTCCCGATCTGGGTAGAAGTGAGTCACCGTGGTCGGGCTGTTCAATTACAGTCATTATTGTCGAAGCAAGGCATGGAACTTAACCGCTCGATCGGTGAGGACAGGTTGAACTCATGGTTTACAAACAACGATATCTCGGCATTTAGGGAGCGATTCAACCATTACATGCCGAAGGTTATTGAATCTCTTACTCAGGCGGGTTTTAGCGTTGACAAGAATGACCTTGCGGTTCGACTTGACAACGAGAGGCGGCTCATCATCGTTGGTGCTCGAATCGACGATGGTGATGGGGTTTCAATGACCTGGGGCATTCCCCAGGATGCGACCGACTCAAGACCGCTGCCGAGCCCCACCTTCAGAGCGGTATTCGACACCTATAAAGACTCATTATCTTTGATCGGCTCTGTGATCACCTTGTGCTTGGGATTTGTTTGGCTCGCGCCTCGCGTTGCTCGCCGTCGAAAGCGACAGTCTGGACCCAGCGCAGCTCAGTGATGGCGCCGCTTGTCCCAGCGCGCTTTTAACCCTGTGGCCTTTTCCACAATAAACAAGGTCAATTTACTGGAACCCAGAGTCAGGACTTGATCAACGATGATCCTCTTCAGTGCTTTCATTTGAGCCTTTATCGATTACTGTTGATGAGTCTTGAAATTCTTACCGGTGCTAGTCAGCACCTTAAACTTTGTCTTCGGTTTGTGACAATGTTCACAAGATACGCCCTTTTGAATCGAAAGCAGCCACATCTTTTGAGCAGTTTTGCCAAGCTCGCTTAATGCCTTCTTGCCCAGATGGCAGTCCTTACACGCAACATCGTGCTCGGCTGAAATCGCCATCATTTGCTGAGAGATCAGTTTTTTGTCGGTGAAGTCTTTAAAGTCCGGCGTATGGCAATAGCGACATGGTTGTTTGAGTGCCCGGGTCATCTGACGCATCTGTTTTCTGCGCGACTTTGGGTCTGCCTGATCAAACCACTGACTCGCGCGCTCATGCCAATTCGATTCGAGAGGTAATACTCTGCTCTCAGCCCCTTGGTCATCCGTCAGCTTTTCATTCGTTTGAGTTTGGGACGACTCCGAAGAGGTTCCGCCACGACCCTCGTCTGCGGCCTTCGCTTGCTTCTTTGAATCGCCTTCATTCTGTATAGTTGGCTGAGCGATAATTTGCGTGGTCGATAGCACGAGTATGACAAATAACGATCCTATCAAACTCGACTTCATAGTACCTTCTCCGTGTCCATTCGTGTCGTTACGTCTGCGAAGAGACGAGTCAAGGGGTCCCCTCATTCAAACCTATAAGGATACCTTCAATGCGTATACTCATCATCATGGATTCTATCGAGCAAGCCGACCTTAATAAAGATACAAGTGTTGGCTTTATTCTCGCGGCGCAGACCCTTGAATACCCTGTCTATTATTGTAATCAAGAGCACCTCTTTGTCGAGGATGGGCGCGGAGCCGCGCTGTGTGCGCCTTTGAGGCTACACCCAGATTCTGAAGATGCCATTGAATTGGGACCATGGGCCCCCGCCGGCCTCTCGGAATTCGACACCATCTGGATGCGAAAGGACCCACCGGTCGACCGCGCTTATCTACATGCGTCGCATATACTCGATATGGCCGGCTCTGCTCTCGTTGTAAACTCGCCATCCGGCATCAGGTTTGCCAACGAAAAACTCTATGCGCAGGTTTTTCCGGAATTCTGCCCCCCTACTTATGTAAGTAGGGATATCCAAAGTCTGCTGATTAAGATACGAGCCTCATCTCAACCGACCGTTGTTAAACCAGTCGATGGACACGGTGGTGCTGGGGTATTTGTCTTGAGCCCTGATGACCGTAATGCGGCCAGCGTGCTTGAAACACTGACAGAAAACGGTCGACGCTGGGTCGTCTCACAGACCTATATTCCTGCAGCTCGCACTGGAGATAAGCGGATTATCATGCTCAACGGAGAGCTCCAGGGCGCTATCATCCGTGTACCACAGAACCTAGATCATCGAGGAAATATACACGTCGGCGGCACCGTTCAATCCGTGGAACTCACCGACCGCGACTTAGAGATCTGTAGGGCGGTCGGACCCAGACTTCGCGCCGACGGACTTTGGTTTGTTGGTCTCGATATCATTGGCGACTACTTAACCGAAATTAATGTCACGAGCCCCACCGGTATCAGGGAAATACAGAGTCTTACAGGTCGAGACGTCGGGTTGTCGTATGTGAAATGGGTGCAGCAGCAACTCAAATAGGGCTCAGCGCCCCTTCAGGTACCTCTGTATGGCTGCTTTGTGCTCTTTATAGGTCTTGCTAAAGTGATGCCTTCGCTCACCATCGCGGGTTGCTACAAAATATAAAATAGAGCCCGCATCTGGACCAGCGTATGGGTTCAGCGCCGCTTGCAATGCGCTCCTACCTGGATTTCCAATCGGGCTCGGCGGCAACCCTCGGTTAACGTAGGTGCTATATTGATTTTTTTTATCTCGACACGATGATGGTGTTGGTTTCTCTCGATACCGTTCAGCGCTATAGACACAAGTGGGATCGCTTTGAAGTTTCATACCCCGCTCTAGTCGATTCAGAAAGACGCGAACGATTTTCTGCTGCTCATCGTAATGCCCTGATTCTTTCTGGGCAATCGATGCAAGCGTAATCAGTTTGTCTAGATCGTCCGGCTGCTGCTTGCTGCCGAGAATTTCATTCCAAACCTTCAGATACTTATGGTGAAGTCGTTTGATTACAGCGCCTGTATTGCGCTTTTGGCTAAAGCGGTATGTGTCTGGAAAAAGCATACCTTCGAGACCTTCAAGACGAACTCGGTTAAGAAACTGCTCACGGTTGATCAAGCCTAACTTTGCCAGTCGATCGGCAATTTGCCATCGGTTCCATCCTTCAGGGATGGTCACTTGCACACTTTCTTCTAGGCCGCCTCGTTTGAGCGCCTCCAAGAGCTGGCGTGGCGTGGTCTCTCTCGGAATCAGATATCGCCCGGCTTTGATCTCCCGGTCGAGTCCTTGGTAGCGTGCATAGAGCTCAAAAACGAGTGAGTCTCGGATGATGCCAGAACGGGTCAAGGCAACGACCGTCTGCTTGAAGCTCGAGCCTTTTTCGATATGAACATCGATGGTACCGTTCGCTTGAGAGATTGGATGGTCTAAGCTGCCCAATCGAAACCGGCCGTAGATGATGACTGCGCCTATGCAGACGAGTGTCATGAGTATGAGGCCTGTCGTCCTCTTCATTGAACGTTGCCGAGATCTTGTTCCAGGCGGTCCAACCATCCTTGCAATATGATGGCCGCTGCCACCTGGTCCACCAGCTGTTTACGCCTCTTTCCGCGCACGCCCGACGCTGTCAGCGCTCGTTCTGCCGCGACGGATGTAAGGCGCTCATCCCATTTGAACACTGGCAGTCGAGTCGTTTTCTTCAGTTCATCAATAAAGCCTTGCACGATGCGCGCAATGCCTCCCAGACGGCCACTGGTCTCAAGGGGCCAACCAACGATGATGGATTCGACATCCTCGGTTTCGCAAAGAATTCTCAGGTGCTCCAGATCCGTTTTCAGGCTCTGACGCTCCAGAGTGTAGAGTGGAGTCGCTATCGTCTTCGTTGGGTCCGATACAGCGACGCCAATGCGCCGGGTGCCAACGTCAAGACCGAGAACGCGTCCGCTCATGTATCTGCTCCTGCAGGTTTCGCAACTGTCCGTTTACGTCTCTTCGGGGGTCTTTTCTTGGTGTTAGGCGTCGTAGGTTTATCGTCAAGTTCTTTAGCTGCGAGGTTATTCTGTTCGATGAGGGCTCTTAGCTTTTCTAGCCGTTTCTCCGTCTCTATTGTCCATTCATTTTCCGTTCCCAATCTGAGCCCCATTGCCATATTACGCTCATAGATTTTTACGGAATGGACCAGTACCGGTTGTAGCCGTTTCTTGAGCTCGAGCAGATAGTATCGACGCATGGTTTGATCGAATGATGGCGGCACTTCGGCTGCCACCACATCCTCATAAAAGCGTTGGTATAGTTCACCAAGCTTAAGCCCCGCTGCTGTGGACCAATAGGGACTGCGTACATTGAGCGTATCGATATAAGAGCTCTGTGATTGCCTAAAGAAACGAATCTTCGCCTGCAGGTCGGATTCCATATTCTCCAGTGGCAGTTTCAGCTTCACGTCTCGACTAAGCTCACCATAAATATCACCTTTTCTATAATGACACTCAGCCGCGATATCGTTGCCTAAAACTTCGCCTTTCGCCGCCTTTTTGACCAGTTTAAGAGCCTGTCTCAGATCCCGCTCCCCAACCGCATATTGCCTCATCCCGGCCAGGGAGATGCCACGCCTTAGATGCGCTTCGGCTCGATCAAACTCTCCCAAATCTGTTCTGGTAAGCAATTCATCGTAGAGGCCCTTCGCAATGGGGTAATTTCCAGCCTCAACAAGATTAAAGCCCCAGCGGAAAAAACCATCGAGCTTATCCTTATCTGTTTCAACCGTGTCGATATAGAGTCGAAAATCTTGAACCGCGAGGCCATGCTGCAGTGACTCCTCATAACAAAGTCCTCGATTGAAGCGCGCCGATACCACAAACCGGGATTGCGTAAACTGATCGAGCAGCTGCGTGTACTTTTCGATACAAGCTGAGAACTGCTCCGACTGGTACGCTTTCTTTGCCTCGTTGAAGAGGGATTCGGCATCGTAGGTATTGACCTCGCGTCGCCCATCTTTATCCTTCACCTCTATGACGACAGGTTCCATATCGATCGTTTTTTGGGTGGCCGTCTTTTGAGCGGCACCGCAACCCACGATGCTTATGGCGATGAACAAATAAACGAGTGGTGACTTCATAAATCTTCTCTTCATTGGCTCCAACACCTGACAAGACTGTCAACTCGAAGTTCCAATTTCGAAGCGGACAATGTTACTGGCCAAATCGTATAACTCATTGGGGTCGGCCAAGTGATTGAGAACTCTTGGCACGATCAATGGGGTAACACCAGTTCTTGCGGCGATCGTAGCACACATCTTCGCGTCTCGCTTTGCGAGGTGATTATGTTCATGGAGCACCAATGCCAGACGTCGGAGCATTTTCTCACTTTGCGCTTCGGTTAGGCTCGCGGTCGTCATCCGCTCTAGATTATCGGTGAGAGACTCTGCGGTGAATACCTGTTTTGTGTGATGGGGGATTCTGTGTTGGACGCGGTTGATAATGATGTCCCCGAGTGGCAAGGACCGTTCCTGCAGCTGCGAAAGAAAGGCCACTGCTTCATCCAGTCGCGCGGGTTGAGGCGATGTAATCAGGAAAAATCGCGTTGTCTCAGCGCGAAGTAATTCTCGAACACTTCGGCCAGCCTCCTCTAGTGCCCCAAGAATATTTCGGAATTCGCCCAGAAACTCTGCGAGGTCGTTAATGAATGGCCCACCCGTCAGTTTATCGAGACCACGTAGCACAAGGTGTCGGCCCTGTCGCGCGAGGCGGCTGGAGATTCCTTCACGACCCTCACGACCGATCGTCTTCAATGGCAGTTTGTTAAGTCCACTGAGTAGACGTTCTGGGGCATCGAGAAACTCCAAAGCATGTGCGGCTGGCGGTGTGTCCAGTATGACGAGGTCGTAATCACAATCCTTCATCAATATGCGAACTTGTTCCACCGCCATGTATTCGAGTGTCCCTGCAAGTGAGGTGCTGAAGAATCCGTAGTAGCGATTATTGAGCAGACGATTCGCAGATGCTTCATCGACAGAATAGCGCGTAACCATTTGGTCAATGGTACTTTTTGTATCCAGCATCATGGCAGAGACTTGGCCGGTATAGGTATCGTTGAGTGGAACCGGTTGCGGCTTATGGGTAAGGCCATCGTTTAAGCCGAGTGCCTGAGCCAAGCGGCGAGCAGGGTCGATTGTAATGATCGCGACTCGCCGTCCGGCGCGTGCGGCGGTGATGCCCAACGCCGCCGCGATGGTTGTCTTCCCGACTCCGCCGCAGCCAGCGGTTACAATGAGACGGCAATCGGCAATCTGCCTATTGATGATCGAGTCAGCCATCGTTTAACTGCCCGCGGATTGCCGTTGTTAGGTTTTCGATTGTCGACCGACCAAAATCCACGCTCGCGAAGCGCGGCAGGAATACCGTTTCGCACTCGAGGGACTTTAACTGCTCGGTGAGTGAGACCGCTGAATGATATTCTCGCTGTCGATGCTTGCCCGCAAGCCAAAGTGCATTAACACCCGGGTCATCTGGTGGCGTCTTCCATGCTCGGAAGGGCATCTCCAGCTCGGGCGGTACAGCGCGTTCTGGCATCTGATTTATGATGATCGACGCGACGGGGAGTGAATGGACGTTCACCAATCGGTCATAGAGCTCCATTGTTTCAGTCACGGGTAACTCTTCAGGCAGCGAGACAATGTGTATAGCTGACCTCTCAGGATCACTGAGCAGACGCCACATGTCGGCACTCTCACGATGCATATTTCCGCTTGGTACGGCTTCCATGATCACTCTGGGTAGCGTCAAAAAAGTTAAGCTATGACCCGAAGCCGGTGCATCCACGATGACTCTGTCCCAAACGGGTTTACCAGTATCATCGACCTCTCGTTCATGGTTAAACGCTTTCCCCAGCATCAGAAGGTCATTGACACCGGGCAAGAATTTGACCAGCGCGCCGACCATCGGGTTATCAAAGACTAATCGGGCGACCGATTTGTATTTGAGCTTCAAAAGTCCGTATTCTTGCATGGCAGCCTGTGGGTTTATGTTCACACTCCACAGATTTTCTTCAAGGCGGGTCACCTTCGGGCCAGAATCTTTGTGGCCGAGGAGCGATGGCGTGCGTTCGTGCGCATTGAGTTCGCAAATGAGTGTCTTGTCGCCGCGTTGAGCCGATAGTAGGCCCAGAGTTGCTGCCATCGCGCTCTTACCAACACCGCCTTTGCCTGTGATAATGACAAACCGGCGCAATAAATTTGCAGCGTCTACTTGCTGATTCATGCGTCCCATTTCGTCCACACCATCACCAGGCCTCAAGAATATTCGTAGAACCCGCGTCCGACCTTACGGCCAAGCTTACCTGCTCGCACCATCTTCCTAAGGATACGAGGTGGCCGAAATGCGTCACTCCCAATCTCATAATGAAGATGTTCACTGATCGCTAATCGGACGTCGAGCCCGACCAAATCTGTGAGCGCAAGGGGGCCGATCGGATGTCGATAGCCAAGTACCATTGCTTTATCGATATCTTCTGCGGACGCGACGCCCTCCTCAAACATTCTCATCGCTTCGTTCCCGAGGGCGATCCCCAATCGGCTTGTCGCAAATCCCGGAGAATCATTAACCTCAATACACTGCTTCCCCATCGACTCGGCTACATCACGTACAGCTTTGAGCGTTTGCTTTGACGTAAATTCACCTCGCACCAATTCAACGAGTGGCATGATCGCGACGGGGTTAAAAAAATGCATACCGACCACGCGCTCTGGTGACTTTACACTCGATGCGATTTCGGTGATTGACAAGCTTGATGTATTTGTCGCCATAAGCACGTCATCCCGACCGTGCTGCTCGAAAGTCGCAAAAAGTGTTTTCTTGAGCTCCATCTGCTCGGGTACAGCCTCGATGATCAGTCCCGCGTTCGATATTGCGTCTTCGAGTTGGTTTGAAGATGCAATTCTCTTCACAGCGACCTCCGCAGCCATCGCATCAACCTTGCCCTTCTCGACCCCTTTCTTGTAGGTACGTTTAATGTTTTGGACCGCCTCTTGTGCTCTGTTTTCATCGATATCAAACAAAACTACATCGTATCCAGATAACGCGGCCTGTCCCGCGATACCGTTACCCATGGTGCCCGTGCCCACCACCGTTACACTCTTAATCGTCATAATTTATTGTCCTCCTGTGACAACGCGACGTCGAATGATATGAATCGTCAGCCAGGACAGCAAGGAGGTCGGCAATGAAAGAGGCAATACGGGCAGATAAATTTGGGGAAGATGCTCCACAACGAGTCTTATATGAGAAGCGCGGGCCTGTCGCACTGCTTACTCTCAAAGATGTAAATCTAAATGGCTATACCTTTAAGATGTTTCGAGACCTCGACCGGTGCATACTGGATGCGCGCTTTGATCCGCAAGTGGAGGCGATTGTCATCACTGGCGATGGTGAACACTTTTGTGCTGGCGCCAACATCAACATGCTCGAGGCTGCGGACCCAACGAGCAAATATTATTTTTGTTTACATGCCAATGAAACAGTATCTCGACTCGAGCAAACACCGAAACTCGTCGTCGCCGCCATCAATGGACATTGCGTGGGTGGGGGCTTTGAGATTGCCCTTGGCTGTGACTTACGGATCGCTCGCAATGGTGGGGGCCGAATCGGCCTCCCCGAGGTCTCGCTTGGTGTCTTGCCTGGCACCGGTGGAACGCAGCGATTGACCCGTTTGCTTGGTGGCTCCAAAGCGATGGAAATGATGTTGGGCGGAGAGACCTACACGATGCAAAGGGGTCAAGAGCTCGGACTTGTGCACCGCTTGCTCGGGGATGTTGAGACCCGCGAGATTAAGGGTAAGCACAGAACTGTTCCTGCTATGTCTCGTGAGGAATTTGTCGACGCTGTCGTTGAGCTTGCGGCGAGCTATTGTTCGCCGACTAGAGCGGGTATGGCCGTTGGCCACATCAAGCGTGCCGTACAGAGTGGTGGCGAATTACCTCTAGAATATGGATTGGCTCTTGAGCGAGAACTTCAGGCCAAGCTATTTTCAAGCGATGATGCTAAAGAAGGCTTGTCCGCGTTCGTAGAAAAAAGAAAAGCGAGTTTTAAGGGAAGATGAGAGCTTATTTGGATCTACTGAGACGAGTATTCGAAGAAGGAACAGATAAGGAAGACCGGACCGGCACGGGAACCCGAAGTCTGTTTGGCGCACAGATGCGGTTTGACCTATCTGCGGGGTTCCCTGCGGTGACGACCAAGAAGTTACAATGGAAGAGCATGGTTCATGAGCTGCTTTGGTTTCTGAAGGGTGAGACGAACATTGCTTATTTGAAGGCAAATCGGGTTGGTATTTGGGATGCGTGGGCCGATGAGAACGGTAACCTTGGACCGGTCTATGGCGCTCAGTGGCGTTCATGGCCCACAAAAACGGGTGATACCATCGACCAAATCGCTCAGGTTATCGAGCAGATAAGGAACAACCCGAATTCTCGTCGGCTCCTCGTTAACGCCTGGAATGTTGGTGAGATTCCGAATATGAAATTGCCGCCTTGCCACCTGCTTTTCCAGTTCTACGTGGCAAATGGAGCACTCTCTTGTCAGCTCTACCAGCGGAGCGCTGACCTGTTTCTAGGTGTACCGTTCAACATCGCATCTTACGCCTTGCTCACGCACATGATCGCTCAGGTAACGAACCTTTCAGTGGGAGACTTCGTCCATACGATTGGTGACGCTCACATTTATCATAACCACTTCGAACAGGTGGAAATGCAGTTAAGCCGAAGGCCTCACCCGCTTCCCCGCTTAGTGCTAGAACCAGAGGTCAGGGATATAGATAGTTTTCGATATGAGCACATCCGCTTAGAAAACTATCAGCACGAACCAGCCATTCGTGCACCCGTCGCCGTTTAGGAACTCCGATGACTGATTCTTCAATGAGCAATCGGCCGGTTAGTATGATCGCCGCTGTTGGCAACAACTGGCTTATCGGTCGAGAGGGAGAGTTACCCTGGCATTTACCGGCCGACCTGAAACATTTTAAGCAGCAAACTGTTGAGACCACAGTTGTCATGGGACGATTAACGTATGAATCGATTGGGCGGCCATTGCCTCGTCGCAGAAATGTTGTCTTGTCGCGGCGTGGATTTACTGCTGATGGGGTCATTGTCATCGATAGCGTCGACGAAATTACTCGGGAGTTCAAAGACGAGCGCTTGATGGTGATTGGCGGTGAACAAATCTATCGATATTTCTTGCCAATGGCCGATGAGCTTTTGTTGACGGTCGTCGACGTCGATCAGGAAGGTGATGCTTTCTTTCCCAAGTTAGCAGCAAGCGAATGGTTTATTGCTTCGGCCGAACACCACCAACCGGATGCACGCAACCCTGTTGCGTATTCCTTCTATCGTTTATGTCGCTCACCTGGAGCGGCTTGCCTGCCTAAGATGTTTCCTGCCGTTGGCTTGGACGCATCCTAAACAGAAGCCATGCCTCGATGATCAGCAGCATAAACAACCCAAGTAATCCGATATGCCATAATTCTTTCGTCGACTCGAGTGATGCACGCGCTTCGGCTTGTTCATCCAGTTCTCTCATGCTGAGGGCACGTTCACTCATTAATCGGGAAAAACGGCGGTCTACGTGCACTGAGAACCCTTTTCTACTCGGCTTTTTCTGCCCCACCATGGTGACGGTATAATGTCCAGGTACTTTGGTGTCTTTGAAAACCTGGCGTTGTTCGTCAGACAGTCGTGACACTTCAATCGACCGCCCATCCGGTGTTTGAACGACCAGACCACCCTTGGACTCCTGTAATTGATCGAGTGGCAAGATTGAACCAACATCGAGTGATGGATGGTTCGTCGAATCTGACCGGGCCAAGAATTTCAATAGACGAACCATGAGCGGCAGATAATGTGGCCGAATTGCTAGGTCTGTCCAATCGCGATCGATCGATGTTGCCAGCATGCCTACTCGGCCCGATTGATAGTCTTTTGTAATCAAGATTGGCGCGCCATTACCGAGGCCCAACACAGTCTGACCGCCAGCATCGGCAGATGGGTCCATCAATGTGTAACGGTTAATGCGGGCCAATGCGAGTGAGCTCGTTTCAGGTGCTACAAAGCTGTCTAACACTGGGTGCGTAACATCGAATCGCTTGAGATAGGCACTACGCCGATCGCCCCCCTCAAGGCTTGCCGCTGAGTCGCCTGCATACTTTGAACGACGCAGCGTTCTTGGCAGTAACATGCCAATTTTTTGGTTGAGTTCATCAGGTCGGGTCCGTTCACCGCACGTGACCAATAGACCACCACCCTTACCGACGAACAACCTGAGGTTTTGAGCGCCTTTCGAAGTGATTGACTCAATGTTTGCGAGCAAAACCACGTCGTATTGATTGAGGTCTTGGTCCTCGAACCGATCGACTGTTGTCTTCTTTAACAGAATTCGCGCGCCGGCCGAAACCGCAGGTTCAATCAACTTACTCAAGTAGTGAAGCTCGTCTTGATAGGGGTTCGCGCTCGGGTCACCATTGAGCGCCAAGAGCTTGACTGGAGATGTAGGCACTAGCCAAAACGGATACTCATCGTCATCACTCAACCCGTCTGCTTGAATCCGAGCAACCGCTTTACCTTCCATTCGTGCATCGAGTCCCACATAAAATACCTTTGTCGATTCGGCATTGGCATCAATATCCATAAACCCATTCACGAGTGTCTTCCCATCAACATTCAGCTCCACCGGCAACTCCGAGACGGCTTCTTGGCTGTAGTTGGCGACACGAATCGAAATCTCCCAGTGGCTCGTTCCCATCTGTGGTGCAGGCTTAATCCGTGCTGATAAGATCGCGCGATTGGGTAGCTCTTGGCCCCCTGCTACGTCGATAGGCACGAGTTTGATCTTTGACCCATTGGCTGGACCATCCGGTAGACTGGCAAGACCTGCAGGCGTTGAGAGAACTACCACAGAGGTGAGCCCTGTTCCTTCGCGGTCACCGGCTATCGTCGAGGCGAGACTGACGGCGGGGTTGAGGTTGCGGCCGTTCTTGGAGGCGCTCAAGTTGCTGATGATCTCTCGCAATTCTCCGCGGTCAGTTGTGACGCTCGGCGTGAGCAGTTTCGGTTTCGCGCCCGTTTGAATGATTATGAATTGTGTATTTGGCCGTTCAATGAGTTGGCTAGCTGTAACCTTGGCCTTGGTAAACAGACTGTCCCCGTTGAGCTCATAATGCATTGGGAAACTATCGTCCACGACGATCACCACAGTGCCCCCTTCAACCGCGTTCACGGCTTTGATCGCATCCGAGGTCAAAAGTGGCCTCGCGAGCGAGAAGGCTAAAAGGCCCAGTAATGCACAGCGGCTGAGCATTAACAGTAGCTGCCTAATCTTAAATCGCCGTGCCGTCTTTCGGTGAGATTTCAAGATAAATTCGAGCGATGGGAAAATGACTCGTTTAGGTTTTCTACGCAGCAAGAGGTGAATGATCGGCGGCAGCACCGTCGCGAGCAGACCTATGAGCAATGCTGGAGATAAAAAGGTCACGTACGTTGACTCCTCGCCCAATCCAGCACCGCGCCTTCCACGGCTCGGTCGCTTCGAATCAGACGGTAGACCACTCGAGCATCCATTAACTGTCGTCTGAGATCTTCTCGCCAGGCGGTAAATGATGTCTGGTATTCCGCTGCTAGCGACCGTGGATCAACCAAAAGCTCCTCATTCGTCTCGGAATCCTCAAATAGAGTGGTTTCGTCAAACGGGAACTCGAGCTCGGCCGGGTCTAGAACATGAAAAACCGACACAAAATGTCTTTGGCGCAGTTGACCCAGTAGATGAACAAATTGGTCCTCGAAGTCGAGGCAATCTGAAAACACGACTACATTGCAGCGCTTTAGGGGTTGATCGGCCAGATACGTGAGTGCACGGCTGAGGTTTGTGGACCCCTGGCACCGAATTTCTTCTAACGCGGTCGCGATTCGCCAGAAGTGTTCAGGCTGGCTTCGAGGTGCAATATAATTGCCGATTTGGTCATTGTGAGTGAGTAGACCAACAGCGTCGCCTTGACGTATGAGCATCCATGAAAGGGCCGCGACCAAATGGCAGCTTTGTTCGCACTTAGAGCGCTCGGACATCATCTTGAAGTTCATGGATTCAGAACAATCGATTAGAAACATAGTTCGAATGTTCGTTTCATCTTCAAATTGCTTGACGTAAAGTCGATCAGAGCGGGCAAACGACTTCCAATCGACATGTCTTATATCGTCGCCAGGTGTGTATTCACGGAATTGAGCAAATTCGATACTCGATCCGCGTGCTCGACTGCGGTGCCCACCGTTCACGACGCCCTCGACGTAACCGCCAAAGCGAATCTTTACGCCCGATAGCCGAGCAAAAAGATTTGAGTCTACAAAGCGTGAGCCATTCATGAACTTAAGGGTCGCTCTTCCAGTAGTTTCGCTATGACGTACCCACTATCGATCCGTTCGGCATCAGCGTGAAAGTTGGTGACGACGCGATGTTGCAGAACAGGCTTTGCCAGCGCACGAATATCCTCACGTGATACCGTTAATCTACCATCCAAGAGAGCGGCCGCCTTGCCCGCCTGAATCAGGTTTTGGCTGGCTCTAGGGCCGGCGCCCCACGATACATATTTTTTGACGTATTCCGGCGCATCGGTATGCGTTGGACGTGTTGAGCGCACTAAATTGACAGCATATTCAATCACATGGTCAGCGACCGGTAAGTCTCTCACGAGGTCTTGTAGCTTGATGAGCGCTTCGCGTTTCAGAACGGGGTTGATCGTCGGCAGTTGACCGATTGTCGTGCGCCTAACAATCTCGACCTCCTCATCGTGGTCGGGATATCCCACATTGATCATCATCATAAAACGGTCGAGTTGTGCTTCGGGAAGTGGATAGGTTCCCTCCTGCTCGATTGGGTTTTGGGTGGCCAATACCATAAAGGGTGAACCGAGTTGGTAAGTCTTACCTGCTGCCGTGACCTCCCTCTCCTGCATCGCCTGTAACAGCGCTGCTTGCGTCTTCGGAGGCGTGCGGTTGATTTCATCGGCAAGAATCAAATTTCCAAAAATAGGTCCCTCAATGAACTTGAAGTGTCTGCGCCCAGTTTCGACATCTAGCTCTAATATATCCGTCCCAGTGATATCACTTGGCATGAGATCTGGCGTAAACTGAATTCGGTTGAACTTAAGGGCAAGAGCTTCTGCCGTGCTGTTGACAAGTAGAGTCTTAGCTAAACCGGGAACCCCCACGAATAAACAATGCCCCCGAGCGATGAGCGCTGTAAGCATCAGTTCAAATACCTCAGTCTGACCAACGATGCGCTGGGAAACTTGAGCCAGCAACTGCTCCCGGGTACTGCGGGCCAGTTCAATGCCTTCAAAATTACTTCGTTCCGATGTCATTGTAATAACTCCAAGCTCTTTTGTGCCCGCTCGGCGAGTTTTGGTTTGTTGAGCTTCATGTAAAGTTCTTTTAACGCTGTATGTGGTCCCGGATGAAAGGGATTAATAGCGACGGCGGCCTCAAATTCTCTAACCGCGTCTTCTTCGCGCCTCAGGCTCAAGAATGCGTTTGCTAAATTAAGTCGGGTTCGCAAAAAACGAGGGTAATAGGTTTTGACCGTCTTCAGTACGGGTGGAATTTCTTCGAAGCTCTCTAAGGCAAACAGAGACTCTGCAACACCGTTTTGAATGGTCGGATTGCCATCCCCATTGATTTTGGTGGCTTTCTGATACTCTTTGAGGGCTGCTCGATGCCGTTTTCGAGCCCGCAATAACTCTCCGAGATGAGTGTAGTCTTTGACTTGCTTGTCCTTCATCGAGCTGTAATTGATTTCTAGCTCTTGGCTCGAATCTTTATCGCCTGGCCGCTTGAACTCCAAGGACATTTGGACCAGTCCAGGATACTCACGCAAACCCAGTTTCGATAGATGCGACCGCCAGCTACGCCATAATCCATCGAGATCAAACCCATAAACCAGCGTGAGTGCTTTGTTCATAGCGTGGCCTGACTTCAGCTTCTCGAAGAGTGATCTTATGCCTGCATAACCCTTTTTTTTGTGCAGGTATCCTATCACAGTATGTACCTCGGCGAAGGCGAGCCCGGCCGCCTCTTGACTGGGCAGCTTAGCCATACTTGGGTGCATTTGATCAAAAGTAATGAGTTGGTCGGCGGCGAGACTTCTGGCCAGCAAATCTTCTTCGGGTGGATCAAGTTTGTGCCCCGGCTCAGAACGCCACCGCGTTTCTTGAAACTTCGCAATGCCTTCATGGAGCCAGATCGGGACGGCGTTATGGGTCGCCTTAGTTACAAAATAGTGTACGAACTCATGGGACAACGTGTCTTGCCATCCGTAACCTCGGACAAGGGCGCGCGGCGATGTAAACATGAGCCGGTTGTATTTACACAACGCGATCGTTCCACTTGTCTCGATATCTGTTTCTGTCAAAGGGCTCACCTTTGCGAGGTATTTGATCTCGGGATAGATCTCCACCAAGACCCGTCCGGGTGGGCGATATCCAAAATCTTCTGCCAATCGTCTATCTGCCTCGGTGAGTACGGGTATGAGGTACGGTAACAAAAGCTTGTCGCGCCCTGTGTAGCGGATTAAGAATCGTCCATCGGGCGTCGTATGCTCATTAAAAGAGTTAAGTGCTTCTTCTGTATCCCGCACTTGTTTCGCAAAACTCGCTACCGCAGTCGGAAGCTCTTCTCCCAGATCGTTTCTCATCGCCTCAAGAACGCTTCGAGACTGCTTATAATTGCCTTCAAAAAATAGCAGCCGAGCTTCTGCGAACTTCACGTTTGGTTCATTGGGAGCGTCAGATTTTAAACGCTCGATGAGTGCGCGTGCCTGTGTGGTCTGCCATTTCGAGATGAGATCATGGGCGACTTCTGAACTATTCGACCACGCGACTGGCGAGTATAGTGCCAACAAGCCTGCAGCGACGATACATAATCTTCTTAGCGCACCCATCATTTCACCAAGGATTCGTAGTAGCGTTTGACCGACTCTTTGAACTCCGCCGGTGCTTTATCTTTCATAGCTTCCATTAATTCCTCGCGAAATTCAGCTGGAGCATCATGCTCATCGGCTCCAGGTATGCGCACCTTGTCTTGCTTAACGTTGCGGCCGTCTCGCTGACCTCGTTGACCTTTACCGCGTTTTCTTTGTGGCTTACTTGCTTGCTTTAGCCCTTTCATCAATTTTTGGAGCTGTGATACCGCTTCAGATTGACTCGGTACAGCGTGGCCTGCCTGTTGCTTACCAAGAGATTTAGTAGCGCGCTGCATTGCCTGTTGCGCGCCGTCCATGCTCTGCATCGGTTCGCCTTGTAGGCCCGGTATCTGCGAAGCCTGTTCGCTCATTTTTTGGCGAAGTCGTTTAGCTGCCTGCTGAAGCTGCTCCTGCTGTGTCTTGAGAGACGTACCCTGTTGGGGTTGATTCGCCTGCTGCCGCATTCTTGCTTGTTGCCTGGCCTGATCTAGCAGTGACTCGAGTTTCTTGATGATCTGGTCATTCAGACTCTGCGCATTCTCAGCGACCACTTTACTCTGCTCGTCCTTACGCTGTCCAAACCGAACGAAACGATTCAGCGAGTAGATGGGCGGTCGCGCCTCACGCGCAGCCCTTAAAGCACCATCCAAACGAGCGTTTGCTAAGGACCTGAGCAACTCGTCAACACGAGTTTCTAGTTCGACCACAGCATCGTTGGCAAAGGCCGGCAGGTCTCCATTGCCGAGGGCTGCGGCATCTTTCTTCAGTGCTTCAGCCAGCTGCTTAATCTCATCGAGCTTATCTTTCAGGGCGCTCTTCAGCATCTCCTCGCGTTGTTTTTGCTCCTGCTCTGACAGGAAGCTTGTAGCCTCGCTGACACGCTGCTGTTGTTTCATGAGATCACGCGCATTATCCATCAATTCGCTCAATGCTTTTTGAAGTTGAGGATTCGTTTGTTCATGCAGTGATTGCATATCTTCATCCAACGCATTCGATAACTGTTCGAGCGTGTCTTCCATCTCTTCCAAGGCCTCTAGGGCTTCGTCCAAGCGGTCCTCTTGGACCATCTTCTCTAGGCTATCGAGTTGTTGACTTGTGTTCTGAAGGTTTTCGCCAATCTTTCCGTTCTTCAATCCGTCAATATTGAGGAATTCATCGGGTAGTTTCTGACGTAATTTCGCCATCCGTTCTCTGAGTCCGCGCATCCGCTCCTTGAGCCGTTTAATATTTCTCAAGATCCGGGACTTTAGGCCGGGTGATGGCTTCTTTTTGTAGGCGCTGACGAGATCCTTGAGCCGTTGTTTTGCGGCTTTGATTCGACGAGTCATCTCAGCGATATCTTCTAAACCGAGTCGTGACACTAGGGCCTCGACGTAGAGCACCAACTGTTCGAGTGGCTCGCTCATCGTTTGATTGAGCTTGAGCAGAGCTGTCTTCCCGGCATTATCGTTGAGCGTCACTACTAATCGCTTTGATGATTCGAACTTAAACCGGTCTTTCAGGGCCTGAGTTCGCTTGCGCAGTCCCAAAATGAGATCTTCACCACTCAATGGATCTGACTCCATACGTGCGAGAACCTTCTCCAAGCTTTTCAGCACCTCGCCCGTTTGGTTGGTCATATTGACATAACGTTGTTCGAAGCTCTTAGTTCCGTCTTCGTATTCCAACTCCAATCGGTCGGCTAGATTGGCCAATAGGACGTCGATCAACGCGTGCAGCGCTTCTGTAATTCGGTAGTGCTCGAATTCCTTAGATTTTATGGTGATGTATCGTACTGGTGATGTGGCTTTCTGGGGCCCGCCGATGGTTCGATTGTCGTACATTTCGATCGCGACCCCAATGCGATCACCTGGCTGTGCATCTATAACGCTCAAATCGATCTCATCGGCGCCACGTACCCGTTTCCCAGTATACCCTGATTGCTCGACGCGCGTCGCGTTCTCATCATCGTCCGCCAAAGCGATTCGAATCACCACGCGCGATATCCCGAAATCATCTCCACCGCTAAATTCTACCGGCACGGCACCCACATCTTCCAGCTCTAGGTCCGTAGCCGGCGCGATCATCTCAGCATTTGGTGGCCCATCGGCCTTAATGGTAAGACGGCGTGGGATCGCTTCGATAACATTTCTTCCTTTGAGGGCGCGAACACCAAACCGCCAGTCATTTCCTTCGAATACCTTAAACGACACTTCTATCTGTCGCTGGTTAATCACTTTTGCTGTGATCTCTTGATCGCCATAGAGGATGAACGCGCCTGATATCGCCTCAATCGAGGTTGCCTTCACGGTGAGTCTGGATCCAGGTAGGAGGGTCAGATTACCGTTTGAATTGGGGATGAGGCGCCTTTGAAGCTCCGTGTAGGCTGGCGGATCGATAATGATCGTCACGTCGCCGACAACAGGACCTGTTTCAATCCCGTCCGTCATTCTTGCCGTGCCGAGGAGCTCAGACCATCCTCGAGACAATGATGTTGGGAACACACTCAGCGCGGTCGCAAGTGCGACAAGCGCGAACGCGAGGGCCATTGCGTTCGGTCTTGTATTCCTCAATGGTGTGATCTGTGACACATCCGTATTGGCAATTTTCTCGAGAACCCAGCTTGCCAACCCATCTAAGGACTCTTTGTCCCCGATAAATGATCCGTCTTTGAGCTTTTCGCGGAATTCGACAAACGCGATCAAACTGTCTTTGAGCTCTGGTTGATGTGTTTCCCAATAGCGGGCATTGGATAACGCCGTCGCTGTTTGCCGCAGAGTCTTGGCCACCATGAGTGATGAGCCGAACAGGGCGCAAAAGAGAATCAGGAGTCGAACAATAGTGACGACAACCGGCGTCGGTGAAAACACCGAGAGCAGCAAAATAGTGCCGGTGAGCGACACTATGCTTACAGCGAGAATGATGAACAGAGCTCTCAGGAAACCAATGAATCGTCGTCGTCGCTTTAGCGCTTCTAGGCGCAATTCGATCTGTTCAAATTGAGACAATTGAGTCATGACCTGACCGGTAACATACGTTGCCGTTTATTTCGTTCCATAAAATAAAATTGCATCGCTTTTTGTTGGTACGTATCAGACTGCTGAGGATCAAACACCACCATCCGTGACAATAATTTGGTGTTTCCTGCTGTACGGGATAAGTTTTTTTTGCATAAGATGCCGACGCATTTGAATTAATTCGATTAGGTACCGTCGATGGCCGCAGATTCGAAAAAATTAGCCGAATTAGAGATCATCGCCCGCTGTAAGCAGGGGGACCGGAGTGCCTTTCACATGTTAGTAGAACGCTATCAAAGACGAGCATACGGCATTGCCTTTGGAATGCTACGAAATCGGGAAGATGCCCTGGACGCGGCTCAAGATGCTTTTGTTAAGGTGTTTCGCAACATTGAGTCGTTTAAGGGAGATAGTTCTTTCTACACCTGGTTTTATAGAATCGTCGTGAACGTTTGTATCGATCGCTGTCGGAAACAGAAGCGAATGCGGTCGGTAGAATATGACGACAGTTACAAGCGGCGCGACGAATCTGCGGGTGTGGCTCCACTTGTTGGCAATACCCGGCCAATGCACCCGGGCGCTGCCTTTGAATCCGAAGAGCTGGGTCAGGTGCTGAAAGACGCACTGGCGAAGTTATCTGAGAATCATCGTCAAATACTTCTGCTTAGAGAAGTAGAGGGCATGAGCTACGAAGATATCGCGGAGGCGATGGATTGCCATCTTGGGACGGTGATGAGCCGCCTTCACCATGCACGGAAGAATCTACAAAAAACTCTGAAGCCGTACCTCGATGCATCGGGTAGTACATTCTCTGCACGAGCAGGGGCTGGGGTCAGAAAGGGCAAGTCATGACTGAACGACAACACGAATTGCTCAATCGATTCCTCGATGGTGAGCTTACTGAGGCGGAGCAGCTAGAATTTGAAGTAGAGTTGGGTAACGATCCCAGTCTGCTTCAAATGAGAGACGATTTTAGCGCTATCGGCAACATGATCAGAACACATGTGGATGCGGAAGCTGCATCCGTTAGTTTTGACGGTTTTATCGACGGCATCGACAGTAAGCTAGCTGACTTCGAGCCGGCGCCAACAGCAGCCCGAGCGCATGTTGAATCCGTTCGCCCACCTGTGTCGGTTGCCGAGGTCGATACTGCCTCACAGGGCGGTCTATTAGACTGGTTAAAGGCTAATTTAGTACCCGTGACTTTGGGGGCAATGGCCGCGGCAGCGATTCTACTGGTTATGTTGCGTCCGACAGCGAGCACACAGGACACTACGAATCCCGTCGAAACGGTGGTTCAAGAGGACAGTTCGCCCGGTGAGATTATCGTCGACTCAGTGGTCAATGAGGGTGGCAAGGCTGTGCTTGTAAGCATGCCAACTGAGGACGAAGAATCGACCGTTATTTGGTTGCTCGACGAAGAGGAAAAGGCCGGGGAGCCTGAAAATGGGGAGGATCCGATCTAATGTACCGCAACTTTGCTTTTCTAATGGGCTTCGTGTTGGCCTCAGTCATGGGATTGTCGAAGCCGGCTGAGGCAAGTGATGGCGTCGAACTTAAGGTGGCTATCGTACACGCACTTAAATCAGCTGGTCAGATTGATGCCAAGATCAGTAAGAAGATGGCGAAATCATTGAGGACAGCTTTCGGACAATATAAATCCTTCAAGCTCATCTCTAAGACAAGTAATCGGCTCGGCAACGACAAGCGCAGCGAAATCCTTCTGCCTACTGGCGACAAAGCCGTCGTGACTTACCTTGGCAAGAAGGTTGGCAAGAAAAGCAAACCTGTTCACAAGCTTGCTCTGGCGATTCCAAAACACAAAGTTAAGGTTAATCTCAGCGCTGTGAAAAAAAAGCTCTTTTACCAGGCTGGCATTAAACACAACGGTGGCATTCTTATCCTCGCCTTCTACTTGAAATAATCCTTTCCCCAGGTTGGTCGGTAGCCTCATTTTGGTAGTCATGTTAATGGGCACTCATGAGGACCCCAAAGCAATCATACCACGTAAACCCAATCTCGGTTGCTGAGCTCACGGAGCAGATAAAGAGTAAACTCGAATCTTCCTTTGATCACGTTGTGGTCGAGGGCGAGTTGAGTGCGCTAAATGCGCACCGTAGCGGCCATGTGTATTTGACACTCAAAGACGACAAAGCACGCATCGATGGTGTCGTTTGGCGTTCAACAGTTCAGCGGCTGAGCTATCGGCCAGGTACAGGAGAATATGTTCTTGTACGCGGAAGACTTAATGTCTATGCGCCTCAAGGGAGCTATAAGTTGATCGTTGAGGGGATTGAACCGATTGGCTTGGGCCGACTTCAGGCGCAATTTGAAGCGCTCAAGGCGAAGCTGGCCTCGAACGGACTTTTCGACGAAAGTCGCAAACTTAAGCTGCCGTTTCTGCCGAAAGGTGTCGGGCTCGTAACAAGCGCAACGGGTGCAGCCCGGCGCGACATCGAGTCGGTCATCGCACGTCGGTCACCCCAAATTCCAATTTACCTCGCTCCTGCATCTGTGCAGGGACGTGGCGCAGCGAAAGAGATTGCGAAGGCGATACGGCGTCTGGACCAATCTGAACTTGTTGATGTCATCATCGTTGGGCGAGGTGGTGGTAGTATCGAAGATCTTTGGGCTTTTAACGAAGAAGTCGTTGCCCTTGCAATTGCGGGGGCTTCTAAACCGATTATCAGCGCGGTGGGTCATGAGACCGATTTCACTATTGCTGACTACGTTGCCGACTGCCGTGCGCCCACGCCGTCTGTTGGTGCAGAGCTCGCTGTACCGGTACGCGACGATCTCAACGCCCATATCGCTGCGTTAAGCGATGCCATTGATCGTCTGATTCGCTACAAGGCGCAGACCGAACGCTCCCGTTTGGATGTCTTAGCGCAGCGTTTGAGTAGGTCGGTGAGTCTTGGGCATCTAAAACTACCGGTTGAGAAAAAACGAAACGAACTACACAGAGCGACTAATGCTTTGGTTTCTCGCAAGAAAACCAGACTTGTGGAGTTGACGAAGCGACTTTACCGAGTAGACCCACGTATTCAACTTGGGGTGTCAAAGAATCGTCTTGAGCAAGCAACTCTTAGATTAGCTAGCCTTTGCATACAGCATTTTGAACGATCGAAACAACGTCTCGGTGTACAACTCTACAAGCTTGATGCCTTATCACCGCTTGCGAGCTTATCGAGGGGTTACAGCATCACCAGACACGGAACGACATTGGTTCATAAAGCATCTGATGTGGACATCGGTGACAACATCAATGTCTTGGTGCTGGAGGGCACAATTCATGCCGCGGTGACAAGTGTTGAGCTTGATGAAGACCAAAACCTACAAGATTGAAGGAGAGCGCAATGGGTGATGAAAAAACAGAGAACTTCGAAGATGTAGTCAAGCGATTGGAAGGCCTTGTCACGGAACTGGAGAGTGGTGGCCTTGGACTTTCCGATGCGTTGAAGTTGTATGAAGAAGGTGTCCGGCTCGCTCGGACAGGTAACTCAATTCTGGAGGGCGTTGAAGGTCGAATTCTTGAGCTGCAGGCATCAATGGCTGACGATGAAGGGGAGTCAGATTGAAGTCGCTCACAACACTCATCGGTGAACTTAGACATTATTTTGAAGACGGATTGCAAGCCGAGGTAAATGATTGGGAGATTTGGCCGGAAACGCTTCGTGATGTATCCGTTTATGGGGCTTTCAGTGGAGGCAAACGCATCCGTCCGATCCTGTCATTCTTAGTCGCACGCGCGATGGGGCGTGACCTTGAACCCGTCTTACCTTGGGCCATCGCCGTTGAATTGATTCATACCTATAGCTTAATTCACGACGATCTACCTGCTATGGATGATGACGATTTGAGACGCGGACAGCCGACTTGCCACATCAAGTTCGGTGAAGCGCCTGCAATTCTCGCTGGCGATGCGCTGTTGACACAGGCCTTTTTGGTTATCGCTCAAGGCTGTGATGAATCAAGCGTTGTGCAGCGGTTGGTGCAGTTGCTCGGCGAGGCGGCTGGCGGACAGGGCATGGTCGGGGGACAAGCTTTGGACATCAGTGGGTCGCTCAAGGGGCTCGAACAGGTTCGTGCCATGCAGAAGTTGAAGACGGGGGCATTGATCGCAGCCTCTGCGGTTGGGCCTGCAATTATCTACGGCGAAGGAACAGATTTTCAGCAGCGACTCTCTAGATTTGGCCATCTCATTGGGGCTCTTTTTCAAGTGACCGATGATCTACTCGACCTCGACCAAGATGACCAAGATGATGGCAAGAACCTCGCCCAACATCTCACTTTGACGGAGGTAAAAACACTCAGAGACAAGATCGCGTCCGATGCGTGCGCGAGTGTGGCCGAACTCTTTCCGGAAACAAGCGTACTCTTAGATTTTGTCGAATACATTCGAACGCGGTCGGTCTGATGGCAAAAGTCCGCATCGATGAATTACTGGTTCAGCGCGAAATGGTCGACAGCTTGGCCGAGGCTCGAGGTCGATTGATGGCGGGTGAAGTCATTGTGGATGACCATCGTGTCGATAAGGCTGGTACGCGTGTCGATCCATCTGCTTCCGTACGAATCCGAGGTCGTAAGAAACATCGATTTGTCAGTCGTGGCGGCCTTAAGTTAGAAGGCGCGCTGAATCGTTTTGGGTTGGCTGTAGACGGTCTTACGTGTCTTGATTTGGGTGCCTCGACCGGCGGATTCACGGACTGCCTTCTGCAATTTGGGGCAAAGCAAGTCTATGCGGTTGATGTTGGTTACGGTTTACTCGATTGGACCTTACGTGCCGATGAGAGGGTTACTTGCCTAGAAAGAACCCATGCGGCGCGACTCGATCGCACCCTCATCCCGGAACCCATAGATTTTCTTGTTGCCGATATCTCTTTTAATTCCCTCGCTCGGATTATTCCGCCCGCGATATCTTTGTTAGCACCCGGTGCGGTTGCGATCTTACTTGTCAAACCGCAGTTTGAAGCAGCGCGGGAAGAGGTTGAGGACGGTGGCATTGTGAGCGACGATTCTGTACATCAGCGTGTGTGCGAAAACGTAAGGGTGACGATGGCGTCCTTTGGTGCGAGCTATATCGGTTTGACTGAAAGCAGCATTTTGGGAACCACCGGCAATAAAGAGTTCTTAATGGCGCTCACCTGGTGATGTTCTTTGCTTGAGGACCTCGTATAGCCCGAACAAAATACATGTCCAAACTGGAAAGTATTGTACCAATCGAAGTATCGGCTGCTCTTCCCAAACACCTGTCACGAGGTATTTGGGGCGAGGTAAGTAGGCTATCCAGATAAGTAGGCACCAAGTGATGAGACCTCGAGAAAACCAAGGGTTTAGGTTAGACGCATACAGCGAGGCAAACGGCGCGACCCAGAGCAGATACCAGGGATGCACAATCGGTGATGTGAGCAGCAAACATCCCATGAAGATGAGCCAGCAGGATGATATGTCGCGCGCATATAGTGTTGCCCACAAAATGGCAGAACCCACCGCACCAATCGCCAGGAGCTTGGATGCAGCAAAAGACACGTGTTCTATGGTCACAAGCGCACCGTGGTCACGACCAATCAGTATTGTGATTAGGTTGCGGACGGTGGTCCCCGAGTTAATCCAATCGACGGTGTCATGTAAGACAAAACTAAAGCCACCGTTGAAGAGAGCGAATAGTCCATCATTACCGCGCCATTTGTGAGCGTAAGCGACGAGTCCTTTTGGATAGGTTTGATATTGAAAATACCAAACGCCGAAGATAACAAGCACTGTTCCAATCACACCGATAAAGAAACGGCGTTTCGAGTAGTAGAACTTCGGCAGAAGAGCCAGCGGTACCAGCTTGATGCCGCCTGCCAGCGCCATGCCCAAACCAGCGAGCCATGCCCGTTGACATGACATCATATAGGCGGTGAATAGAAGACAGAGAACGCCGACTGAATCAACATGACCGCCGACGCTTGACTCGAGTATCGATAGCGGCAAGAAGGCATATAAAGCTGCGCAGCAAGGGTTTTGCTTTAGCCGGCTCGCCAGCTTCCAGAGCACACAGATTGCGAACAGGTCGCCTACGATCATTGTCAAGCGCATTGCCGTTTGCGATGGGCCCAAAAAGGTGCCCATTTGAAATACCATCTGAGCGCCTGGCGGATAGATGGTTGGAATATGAGCATGTCCGATGTTTCTCCGCACCTCATCGAGTCCAACGGAAAGGTTAAGAACGTCGAATTCACGAGCAGCCGGCGCATAGTGGAACGGGTTTATTCCTTGCCAATAAGTCATGCCATCCCAGATGTAGCGCCAAAGATCCTCTGACAGTAGTGGAGGCATGGAAAGATTGATCAGCCGGACAATAGCGGCCAAGCATATGATCGTGCGTAACGTGTTTCGGCTAGATGGTAGTCTCTCGAATGTTGTCCAAAGGATTAGGTAGGGTATAGCTGCGATTCCGTAGCCGTAAATCAGAGCTAGGTCCGCCCTCATACCGAGCTTGACGCCTAGAGCCATTGAAATTATCGGCACACAGCCTGCCACTGTGCCGAAGACGAGCGGCAAAGATGCCCCGGCTTTTTTCATGCGGGCTTTTGACGTGCCAGAGGTTTTTCTTCTTGGCTTCGCAATCTAAGCGCCTGCCCCATGCTGAGCACGGCGGTATAGAGGTAGCCGCTTGACAAGAGCCCAATGAAGGGGATCGCGCTCCAAATTTTGTCACTGATGCAGAACGCGAGCGTATGGAGGTAGAGCAAAGCAAAACTCAGCTCAACCCAACTTGTGTAGTGTATTTTTCCACGATAACTAGATTCGGCTGATGCAATGCGGCCTTTGGCATCTTCGTTCTCAGTGAATGCCAGCTTTGGCGTACGCACGAATGCGCTTCGCTTGCCTAGACAAGCTTCAATGACCGCACGGGTGTTGTTGACGGATAGGCCAATGCCGACAACGAGAGCCATCATAATATCCCTGACTTTTTTCAGGGGTGACACAGGCCGCATCTTTTGGCTGACAAAATAGAAGTAAAAGACTGAAAGTGTTGCACCGGTCAGTACGGGTAGGTCAGCGAACCAGAAGTAGTGCCATTGGTGTTCGGCTCTAATGCGTATTGATAGGGGCATTAGGACTGCCATCGCCGTGAGCAATACATATGCAAAGTTGTTGCAGAGATGGAAGGCTGACTCGAGCTTGATACGCGCCGGAATCGAACTTTTAAAGATTTGAGGCAAAAGCTTGCGAGCAACCTGGATCGATCCTTTGGCCCAACGATGCTGCTGGGTCTTGAAGGCGTTGATGTCAATCGGTAGTTCGGCCGGTGTGTCGACATCGTCAAGATAAACAAACTTCCATCCGGCGAGTTGAGCACGATATGACAGATCGAGGTCTTCGGTTATGGTCTCATGGTGCCAGCCACCGGCGCTCAGAATGCATTGTCTTCGCCAGATCCCTGCTGTGCCGTTGAAGTTAAAGAAAAGGCCAGCCTTATAACGTGCATAGTGTTCTACCCGAAAGTGTCCATCGAGTAGCACGGCTTGGGCCCGCGTCAATAGGGACTGAGTTCGGTTGATGTGTTGCCACCTTGCCTGCACCATACCCACATCGTCATGGTCGAAGTGTGGAAGTGTTTGATGCAAAAAGTCTGGTCGAGGCAAGAAATCGGCGTCGAATATGGCGACAAAGTCGCTATCCAAATCATCAAGGCCAGCCGCGAGGGCACCCGCTTTGAACCCAATTCGCTCCGTGCGGCTATAGTGCTCTATTTCGAATCCCCGCTTCTGCCATTTGTTGATCGCTTGAGAGACAATTCTTGATGTGTCATCAGTCGAGTCGTCTAAAACTTGGATGTGAAGTTTGTCACAGGGATAGTTTAACGAGCACACGTGCTCGATCAATCGTTCGACAACATATCGCTCATTGTAGATGGGCAGCTGTATCGTAACGTTCGGTAAATCGTCAGCGTCTGATGGTGAGGGCGCCTTTACACTGGCATCCTTATGTCTGGCGAGCCAGACCAGTCGATAACGGTGGAGGCCAAAAATGACGAGTGCGCCGAGAATGGAGAAATGAGCAATCAATGTCAGGATTTCCAAAAAGCTCATCGTCGGTCATGCGTCCCAACGTCAATTTGCGGCTCGAGAATATAAAGTTTGCGGAGCTTTCCTGTCAACGCACTCACAAAGGACAGTTTTCTGCTAATTCAAAGACAACGTCCGGCGGCGCACGTTCACTTTCAATCTCCATCAAAACCGTTCCGTAAATACGGTCCCCCGATGTGTTGTCACAAGGCTCAAAACGCCCCGTGCTATTCGCGTCGCTGAAGACGGTTAGCCTATAGTCTCCTGGTGGATAACGGCCAATGCTGAATTCATCCGTCGGTGTATCGATGCCAATGGCTTTTACCTCCGTCCAGCCACCCGCTTCGCTTACTTCGACAAAAAGGTCGGTGATAACCAAAGCGTCCACACGATCGGTATCGAGACGGGCGGTGACTGTCTGTAATGCTTCGAAGCATTCGTTGGTTGGTGAGATTACAAAAGACCCGAGATCTGTAATCTGAAATGGGGTGACCTCGAATGCAATCTCTTGACTGATGTAACGATCGCCATATGTTTCTTCAGAACACGTATTCAGTACGCCATCGGCGTTGGTATCAACGAAGAATTGGCCCGTATACTGGCCAGGTTCGAGCCGCTTAAGAAAAGGACTCGACCCCAGGGTGTGGTCCGTGTGCCGGTCGAAAATAGCCATTGAGCGCGTAACATTCGTTACATCCGAACTACGTATTTCGAGGTAAAGGCGTCTTCCGCTGCTAATCGCACCTTGGTCTTGGACGATCGCGACTTCGCCGCGTATCCCGCTGAGCTCTGAATCGTCGCAATCCAGCTGCCTCAGTATTAGGTCATCTGCGCTTGCGATCTCATCTTGCTGAACTCTTATGGATTCCAGATATCCTGTGAATAGGTCGAGTCCACCGCTAATTGTGTTGCATGGACTAAAAAAACGGTCCTCGTCTCGGTCGATATAAGCCACTACACGCCAGCTTCCGGGCGGAACTCCGGTGATCGTATAATTGATTGGCTGAGGGCGGTCGGCGAGGTTTGTGGCGATTGGGATATTGATGACTTCTAGGTTGTTTTCCAGTGGTATGAGGCTGATCCAAGTCGAGCCTTGGCTGCTTGAAGTCGATGACAATTCTTGCATCGCTGAAAGCGCTTCGGTTTGAAATGTAAGTCGCCCAGAGATACCTGTGAGTGTGTTTTCGCACGTAGATGGCTCAAATGTAATCGCCTGCGCCAATTCCGTTTGTTCGCCTTCGATTACGCTCACAGATGAGATTGTAACAGCCTGCCGGTCCGCGCCCCCGTAGAGCGCAGCGCAAGGTGTGGGTGAATAGTCGTCATCGTGGTCTGTAAAGATGGTAAATGTGTACGTTCCTGGCAGTAGTTCTCGGAGTACAAATTGCCAGTCCCCATCTGCATCGTCTTGATACGGCCAGATTTCGCTTCGTAAGCTTTGACCTGTTTCTTCATTAACAGCCAGAATCCGGATTGGCACTTCGAGTGGCGTTTCTAACCCGACGAGGCGGCCGATGAGGGATGTGTTGGCACGACCCGGTCCGCATATTCGGTGCTCAATGGTCAGTTCTTTGCTCGTTCGCATTGGCAATGAAAGATTTAAATATCCTTGAATGTGGTCGTATCGAGAGAATTGCTGCGTCGCATGTTTCTCAGCAGGGAAAGGGCAGTCATCAAAAACCCGATCGGCATTTTGGTCTAGAAATGCAACGGCGATATGCTGTCCCCTGAGCTGATTGTTTAAGGGGAATTGATGTGGCCATTCGTCCACATAGGGAAGATCTATACGCTGTACGACCTTTTCAGTCTCAGCTTCGATTATGAGGACAACGTATGGGCCTGTTGCTTGACTGAGCAGTGCGGGCACATTCAGTCGCAGGCCCAGCGAGGGTGAAGCTCGACCGTCATCGAGATCGGCATCTCGAGTGACAGCCGGCGGTGGTCTGAGGGAATTATCGATGCGGCTACAACCGGTGGTTATACACGTCGCCACCATCATGAGGATCAAACTGCTCAGTGGTCGCGCTCGCTTCATAGGTCGCTTATAAATCGTTTGGAGGCATGTTGAATACCCAATAAGAACTACACGATTCGCCCGTCCCTTGCAATTCGGCTCCAAGTTGTGGGACTCACACCCACGTATACTTTTTGAATTGGTCCACCACATGACGTTAACAGGCGCAATACTCGCCGCTGGACTCGGAACCCGTCTACGACCCTTGACGGCACAGCACCCTAAACCATTAGTCCCTGTTGCTGGACGACCGCTCCTCGAGTATGGGGCCGACCACTTGAGACGAGTTGGGTGTATGGAGATTGGGGTCAACGCATATCATCTTGCGTCTCAAGTCGATGCTTATGCGAGTGGCAGTGATACGCCATTTTTTGTCGTGGAAGAAAAAGTCCTCCGCGGCACGGGGGGTGGGATCCGAGGTATCGCGAAACAGCGTCCGAATGACACTCTGGTTGTCGTAAATGGTGACGCGCTCTTCGATTTCGATTTAACCGACGTGCTCGCAGCCCACAAGCGGCGGGGCGCTCTCGGAACCCTTGCTTTACGTTACGTAGAGCCAAGTGCACCCTTCGGACGGGTGGGTATCGATGGCGGCGGGCGGCTTCACCGTGTTGCGGAGGTCTCGAGCCCTGGGGCTGATGCCCTCACTCTGTTTTATGGTGCATATACGGGCGTTCAGATCATTGAGCCCGAGTTGATCGAGCGTATTCCAGATGGCCCGTGTGACATTCTGCGGACGGCCTATGCCGATGTGATGACGGAGCGAGGGCCTGTCTACGGACACTTTGTGCCAGCAGCAAGTCTTTGGTTAGACGTTGGCAATATCGAGCGATATCTCCACGCGCACTGGGCTATCATCGATGGTGATATTACAGTGGATCATCTCCCCTGTGTTGATTTTCGTCAGCGTCGGATATCGGAACGGGCAACGGTCAGTAAAGAGGCCACAATTATCGGTCCGGCTGTCATTATGCCCGGGTCAGTCATAGAAGCGGGTGCAACTGTCGGTCCTTATGCTTTTGTCGACAGGGATTGTCATGTGAGGTCTGGCGCTTTGCTAAAACACACGGTTGTGTGGCCCAACACGGTGGTCACCGAATCACATGAACACACCGTCGTCTATAGGTCCGATTAGTGTGATTCGTCCAAGCAGCGAATCAAAATCACCGTGATATTGTCTGTGCCACCGTTATCATTCGCGGCGTCGATAAGTCGTTCGCACGTCAGGTCAAGATCATCGCTTTGGCGAAGGATGTGTTCCATATTCTTATCCGTCACCATGCCCGACAGTCCATCGGAGCAAAGCAGGTACACATCACCGCTCTGTGGGGCCTCTGTGAGTACGTCCACCTGAACAGTTTCTTTCATTCCTAAAGCTCTCACAATCACGTTCTTGTGCGGAAAGGCTTCGATCTCTTCAGGGGTCAACTGTCGCATCTTGATGTAGTCGTTCAGCAAGGAATGGTCTTCCGTCAACTGAAGTAGCTTGCCATCCCGAAAACGATAGACACGGCTATCGCCGACATGTCCGATGTAGCACTCGCGCCGATTGAAGAACATCGCGACGATTGTAGTGCCCATACCCTTGAGCCGCGAATCGCGCGACGCAGACTCGAATATGCGTCGATTACTGAGCTTTATGCCCGTCGTGATCCGGCATTCATCGTAACGCCGCTCTTTCTCCATCTTGTAGGGCCAAGTAATCTCGTCATCATCGGCTGTTGCTCTGAAAAACTCGGCGAGCGTTTCAACCGACATTTGGCTCGCAACCTCGCCGGACGCGTGCCCACCCATGCCGTCTGCAACAATGAAAAGGCCTTCGTCTCGGCACAGCCGTAACGAGTCCTCGTTATGGGCGCGCTTCATGCCAACATGCGTTCGTCCCGCGGCGTTGAGTTTCATGATACCTCCCAGTCGGCGCCTAATGATTAGAATGAGGGATGGCGATCTCCCTTAATAAGGCACTGCACCTTAGCACATCATTAGCCTAAATGGATATACATTCTCTGCTTCACGATTGGCCAAAACAGTCGGCATTTGTTCGCAGAGTAAACGTCCCGTACTCTGACCCGGTCGTTCATACCCGACTGGAGCCTGCTGATATGATAAAAACAAAAAGGGTGTCATTAGGGTGGGGTGAGAACAGGCTCACACTTGATTTGACCCATCCGGTAGATGTCATACAGCCGGATCGCCAGGTGCCGTTAAGGCCATCGAACCTTGACTTGGTCGCTCACCTGATGTCGCCGATTGGAGAGCGGCCATTGCCTGAGCTCCTGGCAAGTATAAACACCGTCGTCATTATTCTGCCGGACGAGTCCCGCTTCGATATGAGGCCTTATGTCAAGCCGGTTCTGGAGACATTTTTCAGGGGGCACGTCGTATCGTACGCCATCGCTGCTGGCAAACACCCATTTAGAAGTCCTACGGGAGGCGAATGGCGGCATGACGCCCATTCGCCTGATCTTGTGCGTGCCGGCGTTACGGACTTTGGGACAGAGGTTTATTATCCAGAGGTCGTCTTGGATGCGGAGTTGAGAATTCTCGTCGGTGAAATTCGCCCACACTATTTTGCCGGTTACTCGGGCGGTGCGAAGACGTTGTTTCCTGGCATGGCCGGTGCTGACGGTATCTGGCACAATCATACGCTCAAGTCTCACTACAAGGCGTCTCTAGGGCGTGTTGATGACAATCCTTGTCGACGCGATATGGAGGAGGCGGCGGCCTTTGCTGGACGAAGCTTTCTGATCAACGCTGTTCGCAATGACCGCGGGGTAGTGACCAATTTTTTTACTGGGCATCCGATCCTGGCGCACCGTTTGGGTGTTGCCTACGCTCGCGGCATCTATGAAGTCCAAGTAGAGAGACGCTACGCAACGGTCGTTGTCTCAGACACCCACCCGGTCAGTATGAATCTGTATCAGGCCTGCAAGATGATCGCTGTCGCAGCCCCCCTCCTACTCGATGGCGGGACAATCATCCTGTGTGCAGCTTGTGAGGAGGGCTTAGGCCCGGTCGATGTGATCAATTCAGCAATATATGAACTCGGCTTGAAGCCCATACTGCCAGAAGAGCACCAAATTTACCTCGTCTCAAAGCATCCTGCATCCGCCATTCAGCCTTACTTCATCGAATACTTGGACTCGCCCCACACGATCCTCGGAGATATCAACATGGACGATGTGGTCATTGTCCCGTACGCTACATCGGTCATACCTGTCTTAGCGTCTCCGGAGATCTAACCGCCTCATGCGATTCAACAGCGCCGCCACCTACATTGTATTCCTGGGTCTTCTGTCCGGCTGCGCCGCTCAACTCAAACCTTCGATTTCGGTTGAAATTGATGAAGCGCAAGAGCGTCTAGTCTCCGGAGATTGGTTAGAAGCGGCACAACGCTTCGATGGACTCGCAGACAAATACAAGCGCGTAGACTTTTTCTTAGCGGCAGCCCAAGCGTACTGTCGTCTCGGAAAAAATAAAGCATGTGAGGCGCGTCTCGCAGCGGCAGCTCGACTCGCGCCCACGGACACTCGAGTTCTCATCGCGGTGGCTCGCGTGATTAAAACTGGGGCTTTAAAGGGCAAGACCATAACCTCATCGGAGATTCTAAATGCGGCTTCGTTTTGGTCGCACCGAGCGCGTAAGAGGGTACAAGAATCGAACATTTTGACTGCGCTCACCGATCTCGAGGTTGCAACAGGAATCGACCGAAACAGGTTGCAGGATTGGGTTCTGCTCGGCCATCTGGCACGCAAGTTGAGCCGCAACAAGCTTGCGAGCAAGGCCCATTACGAGGCTTACACGCTTCTGGAACATGAGCCCTTTCGTTCTCATCCGAAGGCGACAGCCCTGCAGCAGAAAATGTTGACCAGCGTGCTCGCGTTGACCGCATTGACGAGCCAACATGAATTGGCTGCGGCTGTCTTGGAAATGAAGCTGAGCGATTGGCCAGGTCGCTTGGTGCAGCGATTCGTTCATTCGATGTTGCTCCCAACCCGAGCAGAGGTCGCCTGGCGGGTCTATAAGCGACTATTGAAAAGCAGGCCCGAAGAATCTGAACTCTTGATTGGATTGGCATCGGCCTATGCTGTTACTGGAGACAATGAACGTCTAGTCGAGAGCTACAGACCAATCGCCAAACATTATGAGACACCAGAGAAGCTTCTTCTTGAGGCCGTACGCGCTGCGTTTATCATGAAGAACACAGACGCAGCTATCTCCTTTCTTGGTCAGCGTAGAACTTTGAGGCGTCAACCACGAGATGCTCTCATCATGCTCGCTCAAGGATTGCTTGATGCGCGACAGTACGCACGAGCGCGCTCCGAGCTGCTGATTTACGCCTCCCTGTATTCGGAGAATGTTGCTTATCGTTATCTCCAAGCCATTGCGCACGAACGCACCGGCGATTGGAAGGGTTTTGAACAGCTGGTCCGCGGGGTGATCCAGGATTCACCCAATCATGCACGGGCGCTAAATTACTACGGGTATTCCCTGGCTCAGCGTGGAGAGCGACTGAAGCAGGCACAGAGTTATGTGGAAAGAGCACTCCGAGTCGTCCCGACCTCGGGGCCTTATTTGGATTCTCTGGGCTGGATATATTACAGGCAGGGGCGGTATGCCGATGCGCATGTCTTGATTAAAAGAGCGGTTATGCAACTGCCAAAAGAGCCAGAAGTGCAGCTGCATCTCGCTTGCATCTTGAACAAGTTGAACAAATCTACGGTCGCTCAGTCGGTCTACAAGCAGGCGCTCAAGCTGGCACGTGATGATGACGATCGTTTGGAGTACGAGCGAGAATGGGAACTCAGCAAAGTAAAGTAGTCTTTATGGTGTTCTGTTTGGTTGGGTGTGGTTCTTTTCCTAAGCCCGCTCAGTTCAACGGTGATCCACAACCATGGCTGCAGTCTCTACAGCAGCGCGCGGAAGCCATTAAAGCGGTGTCTGCCGAGCTCAGCGTCGAAATTTGGAAAGATTCCAAAAGGCTTAAGGCAAAGCAATACGTTGCCGCAGACGATCAAGGTCGACTGCGTCTGGAGACGGTATCTCCATTTGGCACACCATTACTTACGCTCGCGAGCGACGGTGGCCGGTTGATGATTTACGATGCTGAAAATGCCCGTTTCTTTTTGGGGCCGGTCACCCAGGAGGCTCTCTCGAAATTGATACCCGTACCCATGTCGCCGGGTGAACTCGCCTCATTACTGAGGGGGGGGGTCCCTGTGATGACCGGCGCGACACCTTCGCTCGGGTGGAATACTAAGACGGGTCGATATGTGCTTACGCTTAAGGATAGTGAGCGTGTGCAGGTGATTGAGTTTGAACCTCAGCATAGGCGCGTCACCTCCCTTCGAACTGAACTCAATGGTCGAGAATTATATGCCATTAAACTTGGTCAATATTCAGGTACGGGAGATGCCATTATCCCGCTCAGAATTAGATTCGTTGTGCCGAAACAAGAACTCTCCATTGATATGACTGTCAAAGATCATACACTGGACCCAGAGCTGCCCGCCGGTGCCTTTACGTTGACGCCGCCGCGCGGCATTGTGGTGGAGCCACTTTGAGCAACGCGTAGTGATACTACGTCGAAGGAGTGATGAGGAAATGTCAGGCCTAAGCGCTTTCATACAGAGCCGCAATCTCACCTCCGATGCGGTCATTTCTGCAGCTGAGGCCCACGCTAGGCGTTACGAGCGAGCTTTGATTGAGAGCTTGGTAGGCGCTGAGATGGTTCCCGAAGACATCGTGATGAAACATCTGTCTGATGAATTAGGCATCGCCCGTGTTTCCCTGGAGGATTGCGAGCCCGACCCTGCGGCCAAGACCCTACTTTCCGCCGAAGCTTGCCGCCGACATCTTATCTTCCCAATCGAGAAGCTGATGATGGATGGCTTTAACTTTCTATTGCTCGCTATGGCAGATCCGCTTGAATCGAACACCATTCGATTTGTTTACAACGAAACAGGATTGAGAATTCGCCCATTATTGACGGCGCCGTCTGAGATCTGTGACGCGATCGCCCGCGCGTACGCATGTGCATTTGAGCCACTCTTTGGCGCAGCGATTGACGCAGATGACAAAAATGCCGGGACCAGTCCCCAAACTGATTTGAGCAATGTGGCCATTGGTTTTGATACCATTGAGAATTTTTTGGGTCCCTACCTGGCTGGCCAAGAGCGTGTTGAACTGAACGAAAGACTTGCAGCTAAGGCGATCAGCCAATGCATTGATCAAAGCGCTTCATCTCGTGACATTATCTTAATGAGGCTTGCCCAAAAGCTGATCGACAGTGGACAAATCTCTGTCACGGAACTACTCGCCGGCGTACGGTCGATCTGAGGGTGCTGAGCGTTATGCGTCATCCGTGGTACAGCCCTAGATTCGTACAGCGTGACCGCGGCCAAAACAGGTGGCCAAGTCCATGTTGAATCTCATACTCATGGTCTTGAGACCAGATCGCGGGTTGCATGCTGGGCTCTCGGATGAACATCTCTTTGAGAGCTACATTCGAGGTGATGTCAGCGCTTTCGAGAGTTTACTCAAGCGGCACGAGCAAAAAGTGTTTAACTTTATACTTCGATTCGTCGGGCAACCTGAGAGGGCCAACGACCTGTTGCAAGACACCTTTATGAAGGTGTTGCGTAATGCGCAGTCATATCGTCCGACAGCCCAGTTTAAGACCTGGCTTTATACGATCGCGCGAAACACTTGTATTGACGAGTTGAGGAAAAAGAAGACTCGGAGAACGGATACGAGCTTTGAACAGACGCCTCGTGCGACAGGCGGTATGTCCGTCGCCGAAAAGACAGCCGGCTCTCGAGACGATGGATACCGGGCTGCTGAAAATCTCGAATTGCGCACTCGCCTAGAGACCGCCATAGGCGAGTTGAGTGAAGAACAAAGAGAAGCATTACTCATGAAACATCTTACCGGGATGAAGTTTCGTGAAATCGCCGAGGTGCTTGGAACATCTGAGAATACGGTCAAGAGCCGTGTCCGTTATGCGTTGGAAAACCTGAGGGGCCATCTCGCAGATTATGCGAGTCATGTGCAACCGTCGGGGGCGCTCGAAGGAAATGGCTGATGTCTGACCAAAATCAAAGCCAAGACGAGTTGCTCGTAGAAGCTCTTTACGCAGAGTCAGGCATCGACCGTGAGCAATCGTTGAAATCGGTCCTTGAAAATGACGTCGAATTTGAACGTACCCTTGAGCAGTTGCGTTCGACGAAGGCGCTCGTCGATGCGCTGCCTGAAGTTCGACCTGACCCACAAATCCACTACGCCATCTTGCGTGCTGCGCGCGAAGCTGTTCAAGAGAGCCCTCCTCAAGCGAGTATCCTCGATCGGTTGCTGAGTTGGTTTCAGGCCCCAGCCTTTGCGGCTTTAGGTCTTTTCATCGTTGGCGGTACTCTATTCGCGGTCTACACCAATCAGATACAGGAGGGCGAACAAGCACAGAGTGTGATCGCTCAATCCGAGCGCGAGAATGAGCCCAAAACTAAGGCGGTGTCTCGTGACGTATCGCCCGCTCTGGCAAAAGCGGCCGCAGGCAAAGTTGCTGAGACCGCGTTGAAGCAGCTTCCCGTTGTGGAGCTTGATGCACCAGAGGCGCGGCTCGGCTCGTCAGCCGTTGGTCAAATGGAACTCGCTCAGCGAGAACCTCCGCTTAAGCCGTCTCGCGCGACCAAAGCGAAATCGACCGATGCGGTGGCCAAGGCAGAGCCAACAGACTCCGACGAGCTTATAGTCGGCTCCACAGACCGAGCAGTTCGTGTTTCCTCACCCCGCAAACGGAGGCTTTCGAAGTCAAAAGCTCGACGAGCTTCAAAGCGACCAAAACCCGCTCAGCGTGTCTCCAAGAAAGCGCGGACCGCCAGCCGGTTGAAAGAGCCTTCATCGGGCGCTGTTTTTGCCCCCCCGCCTGAACCGGCTGACGCGCGAGACGTCCCAGCGAGGGTCAAACGACAGCCTCAAGTAGAAGAAGCGCTCGCGTTGGATAGACCACAGAGGGCGGACTTGATCCAAGAGCCTGCCCCTGAGCCTGAGCCGAGGATGGCAGAGGCTGCCGAAGGTCAGGTCGCATACCGTAAGTCGAGGGGCGGCAGTGCTGCTGATGTTGCATTGTCTGAAGACGAGCAAGGACCTAAAGCAGCCGCGATAAATGCCAAGACCTCGGTACGAAAAGGTGGCATTTCCTACTGGCTGAACTACCTGCGCGAAGGCGGTTCCCAGTTAGGCGATAGGGAGAAAGAGCGAGCTTACTTTGAACTTGCGCAGGCCTACCGTCTGAAGGGCGACGATGAGGCGGCTATACGATATTTGAATCTGCTTCTGCGTCGTGAAAACCCCTATCGTCCGCGGGCACGAACGATGTTGCGCCAATTGAAACGGAGTAAGGTCAAAAAGTCTAAGGCGCCCAGCCCCATGGGCAAATAGACCCGCCTCTAACTGCGAACTATTCTGAGAGAATTCTGTCTCTGAGGCGGACAAAGTTGCAAGGTTTCGTCCGAACATCGAGTTGCTCATTCAAGATCTTTTCAAAAGCCAGCTGGACGGCACCAGTCGAGCCAGGCAAGACAAAAACGAGGGTTTCATCGCAGAGCCAAGCATCCGCGCGCGACTGAATCGTCGAGCTGCCGATTTCTGTATAGCTCAGCATCCGAAAGAGCTCGCCAAATCCGGGTAAATGTTTCGTGCCAAATGGTCGAACGGCGTCAGGTGTAACGTCCCGTTGGGTGATGCCCGTACCACCGGTCAGAATAACCGCAAAGATCTCTTTCATCGAAAGATGGTGTTTTAATTCCTCTTGAATCGCGCTGCTGTCATCGCGGACGATACGACGTCGTAAAACTTTGTGGCCATGATTAGAGAGGTGGTGTGCCGCGAGATCGCCCGAACGATCATCGTCACGGGTTCGGGTATCAGACACCGTAATGATTCCTGCTCCAATTGAAACAAACTTGTCGGACATGTCACTGATCACCTTCAAACGCTGACTCCCACGCAGTATAAGCATTTCATGTGGGGAAACGAGAATATATGGAGCAAACCGGATTCATCGCGTCGAATCAAGTACTGGGCGAGGGGGTTTGCGATTGCGAGTCTCGTGCATCTCTGTCTGCCTGATTTCGAACAGCCCGGCTGGCGTGCGCCGCAAATTTTAGAGGCCCTCGGAGCGGTTTTGTTGTTGTGGAGACCAAGCCCATGGGCGTTCTTGCTCTGTGCGCTGTCAACGCTGTATCCATTACTCTTTCTGCGAGATGTGCTGACGCAGTCCATGTATCTCACCTGGGTTGCGTTTGTCGCAGCCTTCGGGTCTTTCGGTTTGCGATTAGATGTTTTGTCGTGCGTTCGCTGGCTGACTGCAGGCACCTACCTCTTGGCAGCCTTTCACAAACTCAATCACGACTTCCTAAATCCAGAGTTTAGTTGTGCGCATCATGCACTGAGACAAATGGACGCTTACTGGTCACTCATTCCTTTTCCGATGGGACTGGGTGTCTCTCTTTCCATCGCCGTCGTCGTAATTGAAATCTTGATTTGCATCTTGTTGTTGCGGCGAAGTTTGTGGGTTTGGCCTATCGGTGCAGTTTTTCATTGGGGACTGACCGTCACCTTAGCACCGGCTTTTGGCCTGGTGATGTTGGCGGGCTACGCAAGCGCTTTGACCGCCAACCATTTAGTGCTTATCCGTGCAACGTGGCGGAGACATCTGAAGTCGATCGTGTGTTTGACGGGCGCGCTCTTATGTCTTGATTCGGTTTTCAGTGGCACCCTAGCCAGCGTCGGTCAGATGATTAAGGGCATTATGATTCTTGGCTCTGCGGTCGTCGCGTTGTTTGTGCTGGGCACACATCATGCGCGACTCCGCAGAAGAATACCCTCAAAGTGTCGTATAGCGATGGTTTTCGGCCTGTTATGGCTCGCGCATGGGTTGTTGCCTTACTTCGGCGTCAAATACCAACATTCCGCTGCTATGCTCAGCAATCTGCGGATTGATAAACCCTGCTACAACTCCCTCATCATGCCCACATTTGTAGGTGAACATGATCCCTATGTTCGAGTTCTTAGAGCGCGAATAGGGCGTGGTCAACGTCCCCGAAGGGAGCAGATTCTCACAGACGGCCTTTGGACACCAACGGCAATGTCCGTGATGCACAAAAATTGGTGCATACCCGAGTTGCGACCAATCTTAATTGAAGGTGACTATCGTGGGCGGGCGTTTACGATCTCGGACTTATGTGAACGACGTTGGTATGAGCCCCTGGGCTTCACACAACCGCCATGGTCCGGATTGCAAAGATTTCAGAAGAATTTGAAGGCTCGATGCGAGACTGCCTGCATTCATTAATCGACCGTCACTTGACAATAAAAGTCAGTGTCAGGCAGTTTAGGGCCCCTTTGTGAACCGAGTAGGTCATGTCTGAGCGCGCCAAAGAACTGGATACACTGAAACGTAAGCTCACTCGCAAGATGATGAAGGCTGTGCGTGCCTATGATCTCATTGCGCCTGGAGACCGCATCATGGTCGGTGTGTCAGGTGGTAAGGACAGCTACACGTTGCTGGACCTTTTGAGTGCTGTTCGCCGTAGGTCGCCGTTCGAGTTCAGCATCGTCGCTGTGCATTTAGATCAGGGCCAACCGGGTTACGATGGGCGAGCATTGGAAGCTTGGCTCAATGAGTATGGTTGTGAGTTCGAGATTGTACGCCAAGATACATATTCCATTGTTCTTGAACTGACTAAACCTGGCGGGACCTTTTGTGCGCCCTGTTCCCGCCTTAGACGCGGTATACTGTATTCGACCGCTGAGCGCCTTGGATGTAATAAGATCGCCTTAGGTCATCATCGGGACGATACCCTCGAGACGGTGATGATGAACATGTTCTTCTCGGGGAAACTTCAAGCGATGCCGCCGATTTACACCACGGACGATGGTCGCTTTGATGTCATTCGGCCATTGATCGAATGCGCTGAGGGTGACATAGCAGATTATGCGTCTCTGCGAGAGTTTCCGATTTTGCCGTGTAACCTATGCGGCTCTCAATCGGGCTTACAGCGGGTAAAAATGGCAGAGTTGCTTGTAGAGCTTGAGCAGAAAATACCAAACGTGCGGGAAGTGATGCTTGCATCCCTGAAGAATGTTCGGCCGACGCATTTGCTTGACCCGACGCTGAGTTCATCCCGAAACGAAGTGGCGGAAGCACCTGTAGCCGCCTGTGGACCTGTCGAAGAGCCGCTGATCAGTATCGATGGTTAGTTTTTAACCGGGCGGCCAATTCAAGCGCCTTCCCGAGAGTACGTGCAAGTGCAAATGGAAAACGGTTTGTCCTGCACCTGCACCACAATTGACCACAACGCGAAAGTCATCGAACCCCTCTTGTTTCGCTACGATGCCCGCAACCCTCATCAAATGACCGACGAGCGTTTCATCGCCCTCTGTCATGTCATTGAGCTGTGGGATTTCCTTCTTCGGAATGACGAGCACATGCAACGGTGCCGCGGGGTTGATATCGCGAAATGCCATGCAGCGTTCGTCTTCGTAAACGATATCGCTCGGCAATTCGCCCGAGATTATTCTGGAAAAAATTGTGCTCAAAAACCACTCCAAGTGGAATGCCGGTTGGTATTACTCGCTTAGTGCGATCAAAGCCGTGTTGAGAAGCGACAAAAAGCGATGCTTTGCTTGGTCCGCCGTCGCCTTAACTTCGGCGTGGTCGAGAAGCGTGGGGGATAGACCGGCCGCAAAATTTGTGATGCATGAGATGCCGCCAACGCGAATACCCATGTGACGCGCAGCAATCACCTCACATACCGTCGACATGCCGACCGCCGAGGCGCCCATTCGTTCCAGCATCTTAATCTCTGCGGGTGTCTCGTAAGAGGGGCCGCTCAGGCCGACGTAAACGCCCTGTCCAACGGTAATGCCTTGCTCCTGTGCCGACGATTTGAACATCTCGAGTATGTCTCGGTCGTATGCGACGCTCATGTCGGGGAAACGGGTACCCAGACGGTCGTCATTATGACCAGTGAGCGGGCTCTTGCCAGTCAGGTTGATATGGTCGTCGATGAGCATGAGGTCGCCCGGCTTGAGAGCGGAGTCGATTGCTCCGGCAGCGTTGGTAAATACGACTTTCTTGATGCCCCACAAGCCCATGGTTCGTACAGGATGGACAACCACGTTTGGGTCATGTCCTTCATATAGATGCACGCGTCCAGAGAACGCAGCCACACGTGGGCCGTTATCTCCAATGCGACCCACCACTAGTTTGCCAGCGTGTCCGACCACGCCAACGCCAGGAAAGCCGGGAATGGAATCATACTTTACAGTGACAGCCTCAGTGAGCTGGTCAGCAAAGGAGCCGAGTCCACTGCCCAGTACAACGGCACAGTCGGGTGCCGCAACGGAGTTGGTTAAGTGGCCGGCTGCTTCTTTCGCTTTGTCGTACGGTTTAACACTCATCTGTCTAGATTAACGGGTATTGTGAGCGTGTCTAGCTTTTGCCTTCAATTGGTTAAACAGACAAAGTAGATGGCGTATGCTTGTGCGGGTACAATCGACGTGCATGAACAAGCTCGGCGAGGATTGAGATTGAAGCGTTCGGCATCCATTATTTTACTCGACTCCATCGAAAAGGCGCCCGATATATTCTGGGGTGAACGTGGCGCTACAGCGCCGTTCTTGGCCTCATTCTATGCTTTCCCCGGAGGCTTAATGGCGACCGATGATGTTGTCGGTGATGATCTGCTCGAGAGCTTGCGGCGTTGTGCCGTTCGAGAGTTACGTGAAGAGGTGGGGCTCGACCTCTCTGCCCGTTTGAACGAGTTAGCATATCTTGGTTGTTGGCGAGCACCTCAGTACCTCGTTTACTCGATGGAAACTCATTACTTTGCGATGGTCCTACCGGAGTGCCCACTGTCGACTTCTGCCGGTGACGGGGAGTTGCAAGAGCTTCACTGGATAAATGTTGAAGCGGCGCTCGACTTATGGCGAGCCGGTCAGCGGCGTCTTGCTCCGCCGACACGCTTGCTTCTAGAAGGGTTAGCTCAGGCAGGGTTGTCGGGTGCCAAAGACGTTTTTTTATCCACTGAAGCGGCAGGGCAGGAGCCTACTTTTTCACCCATCGAGCCTGATGTGATGATGTTGCCCCTCAAGACGCCGACCCTGCCCCCCGCGACCCATACAAACTGCTATATCCTCGGTCGCGAAGAACTGTTGGTCATCGAGCCGGCTGCTCGCACCACTGAATATCGTGACTATCTCTATCACTATCTGGATCAACGCGTCGCTGACGGGGCACAGATTAAGGCGATCATTACAACCCACCATCACCATGATCACATTGGTGGATTAGACGACTGCCGCAAACGCTACGGTGCGCCCGTACTCGCTCATCGTAGAACAGCCGAACTCATGCCTGTTTCGGTCGACAAATTTATCGATGAGGGTGATTTAATTGAAACACGCTGCGGTCAATCCTGGACCGTTCTATTCACGCCAGGTCATGCGCCAGGCCACATTTGTTTGGTGGAGAAAAAACGGGGACTCATGGTCGTCGGGGACATGGTGGCAGGCCTCGGTTCGATTCTGATCGAGCCAAATGATGGTGATATGAAGGCATATCTCGAGAGTCTTGAGCGCATGAAGGCATTGGCACCGAATTGCCTCATGCCGAGCCACGGCCCCTACATTGCCCACGCGGTTCCCAAACTTGATGAATATACTAGGCATCGCTTGGCGCGTGAATCCAGCGTACTCAAGGCGTTAGAAACAGCGTCAAACTTTTTGGACATACTAGAACAGGTCTACGCGGACACACCGGCCGCCTTAAAGCAAGGTCAGACGGGTGGTCTCGCCGGGTTATCGCTTCTTTCACACTTGCAAAAGCTGAGTAAAGAAGGCGTTGTTCGCTGCGGACCCAAGAATACTTGGTATCTGAACCCGCAGCAGTAGCCTCAGCGCTTGGTGAGATGTCGCTCCTCCGCATCGACCGAAGCGGCCGGTACGCCGATTAGGTGGTCAGCGTAGCCAAAACGTCTGCGGCCTTTTCTTTGATCGCCTGGTCATCCGAGGCTGCTGGTTTTGCTGACTTTTTTCTTGTCGTACGTTTTGGCTTTGCGCTTGCTGCCTCGACGTCCTTCTCCACCTTAGCTTTGGTCGACGTCTGCTTGGTGGCAGAGCGACTGGTCTTGGCTCTTTGCTTCTTGGGCTCTGCTTTAGGCTCGTCAGTGCTCTCTTCAGCGGCCGTTTTCTTTGTCTTTGTGGTCGCTGCCTTGCGAGGGGCTCGCTTCTTCGTTGGAGCGGGCTTGGTTTGCACCTCGCTCGCTCCTTCTCCCGAAGTTGAGCGAGTATCAGTCGCTTTGCTCGCTTTTTTTGTGGTGGCCTTTCGGGTGCTTTTTTTCGCCGACGCGGGACGAGTCTGCTTCTCTTCGACCTGACCTGCATCTGCCGGCTCTGCGACGCTCTCCGTGGCAGCTTTTCTTGTACGTGTCCGGGTTTTCTTGGTCGTTTCCGCCGGAGCTGTCTCGGTCGTCGCCGTCGTCGCCTTTCGGGCCCGAGTCGTCCTGGTCCGTGACGTTGATTTAGGCTTGGGTGTCGAGGCTGCTTCACTTGAACTCGAATCGTCGCTCACTGATGCTGTCTCTTTGCCCTCGCCCGAATTGGTCGTGGCTGCTTTTCGGGCCCTACTTCTGCGTGGCTTCGGCGCTTCAGTCGCTTCGTCCGCGGAAGTCTTTGCGTCGGGCGTTGCCTCGGCCGCCGCTGCATCTTCAGTTGCTTTACGTGAACGCCGCGCGCGGCTGGGCTTCTTCGCGCTTGACTCAGGGGACGCATCCACGCTGTCGCTTTTACGTCTGGTCGTCCGGCGTTTCCGGGTCGGCTTCTCTTCTGGGGCAGCCGCAGTCCCCGCTTCTGTCGAGGCATCATCACCGGCGCTAATGGCCTCGGATTCGGGGCTTGTTTTGTTCGCTTCGGTGTTCGCAGCCGTATCTTTATTTTTCAGTTTGTCCGCGAGCTTTGCCTTGATGACTTCTGCTGCACGTGCTGACGCACCGCTGCCGACACGCTTTGACTTGGAAGGGGTACGTTTCTCTGTCGTCTTCGGCTCGGTCTTTGCCGCCTTCGTCTGCGCAGTCTTCCGTTTGGTTTCTTGAACCTTCGTTTCAGGTGCGTTTGATTCCGTATGTTCGCTTTTGTCTACAGCCTGGGCTTGTCCACGCCCGAGCAGCTTCTCCTTGATACGAGCCGCTGAGCCACTTGGTTTTTTATTCTTAGCGCGCGGACTTTCTGTTTTCTTGTCGGCGACACTCTTTACTTCTTCTTGGTTCGATTGTGCTTTGCTAGCCGCGGGTTGGCGTAGTTTTTCGGCAATTTTACTCCGTAGGCGACTAGACGCTTGGCGGGAGGTCTTTGCAGCCTCTGTGTCGCGCGCTTCCACAGACGCAGAGATAGGCTCGGGTGTTCGTGCTGGCGCTGTCTCACCGTCCGTTGGCTGACGCTCCGCGACGAGCGGTGCTTGCTCTACGGGTTTAGCTGTTTGTCCCCGAGCTTTGCGTCGAGCACGGTTACGCTCCCTCGCCTCTTGACGCTTCTGTTCGTCGGCTGAGGGCTCCGTTGCCGCTGACTCAATTGCGTTATTCTTCTGCTTTTCTTGGCCATCGTTCCGTCGTCCGCGACGTCGCCTACGACGTCTGTCTCGCGGTTCGGGTGAACGTTCGCCCGAACCCTCCGTGGATTCAGCCTCAATCGCTTCCTCGATAGGCGAGGTGTCATTGAGCTTTTCAGGCTCGATGAAGCCGACGACCCGCGGTGGCTCGTAGGGTTGCGTGTTGGTCTCCTCGCTGTCGTTCTCGGCCGATTTCTGCACGTTTTTTTCGCTAGCTCGTGGACGCTCGGACCGCCCGGATCGTCGTCGATTGCGACCGCGCTCTTTACGTTCCCTGCGCTCTGTCTTTTGGTCCTCTGCATCGCGATCTGACATCGCTTTTGTTCGGATTTCGAATGCATCTCGTGACGAGGAAGCGTCGATTTCTGGAACAATCTCGATCGTGACCTGGAAATTCGACTCTAGGTCCGCGATGGATGAGCGATGTGCGTTGAGTAGATTGAGCGCTACTGGTACGGGAAGGCGCCCACGGATAGTCGCGTCTTTTGGCGCACTGACAGCGAGTTCTTGTAGTCGCCTTAACATCGTGATGGAGGACACTTCCATCGACATGACGTAGCCAGAACCTTCACAGGTCGGGCATACTGTATGGGTGCTGGATATCAGGCGCGCTTTTACGCGCTGTCGAGACAGCTCGAGGAGGCCAAAGCGGGAAATTCGTCCGAGTTCAACTCGGGCTTTGTCGCGCTTCATCGCCTCTTTGAGTTTTTTCTCGACCTGTCGTCGATGTTTGTTCTCGTACATATCGATAAAGTCGATCACCACGAGCCCACCGAGGTCTCTTAGCCGCAGCTGGCGAGCGGCCTCTTCAGCGGCCTCAAGATTGGTCTCAAAGGCCATTTGCTCTTGATTTGATTGACCACGTGACTTCCCAGAGTTGACATCGATCGCTGTGAGCGCCTCTGTTGGATTGATCACGATGCTTCCGCCGCTGGGTAGCCCGACCTTGTTACTACTGATGTTTTCCAGTTGTTTTTCGAGCCCATAGTTGCTGAACAAGGGCATCTTTCCGCGATACCGTTTAACACGCTCGATGACGTCAGGTGCATCCTGTTCAAAGTAATCGACGAGCCGGTTCATCACGGAGTCATTATCAACAACGATCTCGGTGACATCATCTGTAAAATAATCACGAATCGAACGAATGACGACGTCGGGCTCGCGATAAACTAAGCCCGGTCCCTTTAACTGCTCGTATCTCGCTTGACTGTGGCCCCAGCCGCGTGCGAGCGATTGGTAGTCTTTGACGAGTTCGGCCTTCGTTCGATCCTGGCCGGCTGTTCTCACGATGAGACCCATTTGGTCTGGAACATTGAGCTTATTGACGATTTCCTTCAGTTTCTTGCGGACGCTTTCGCTTTCGATCTTACGGCTCACGCCGCCACTGTCGGAGAACGGCATTAAGACGAGGTATCGACCAGGCAGTGTGATATCAGTGGTCAGTGCCGCACCTTTGTTGCCAACTTCTTCTTTATAGACCTGCACAAGGAGCTCAGCCCCTGGTGCGATTGCATCTTGGATGCGCAGCCGCTTGCCGTCGTTCTTCGTCTTCTTATTATAGTAGCGTCGGTGAATGTCGTTAAACGTGATAAACCCGTTACGCTCACTCCCATAGTCAACAAAAGCGGCCTGAAGACCACTCTCAACACTGACAACAACACCTTTGTAAAGATTACCCTTTAAGAGTTCGTTGGCATCGGTCGCAATGTTAAGATCTTCGAGTACACTGTTTTCTACAGTCGCGACGCGGACTTCACCCTCTTGGGCCGCATTGACGAGCATTCGCTTGCTCATAATAAACTTCTCCTGGCCACCCGAAAAATTAACAACAGACCGTTTTTTAGGTGTGTTGTGTCATGTCGTGCGCGACGACAGGTGGCAATACTGGCCACAAACCGGGCCAGGTTAGGCGTGGGCCTTTTTCGGCCGACGCGTGGATACATTAATCAAACATATGAAGGTGTCGCTTCACGCCCGCCAGTTTGACTCTAAACGCCCTACCATAGTCGGGGCGTGAGCGCTGCCGAAGGTGTGTAATCAATACACGCGACGCTTTCGCAGTCCGTGTACCATAAACACAGCGAGTTGGCCAAGTTGATCGGCAACGGAATTCTTACAATTCATGAAAGGCCCGTCGAGTGAAGGAGGGTTTGTTCTATTCGTCTGTTTTTTTCTTGAGGTTTAAGTTCAGCTTCTTCATACCCGAATTCGTTGTGAGAGTGGGCTTCTTCAAATCCAGTTTCAGCTTAGGCTTACCTGTCTGACCTGACGTATCCGCGCCGAAACTTCGTTGACTGCGCTGGCTCCAGCTACTCTTTAAAATGCCAGATGGACGAGCCGGTTCGCCATCGTCTGAGGTGGCCCCAGAAGTGCCCTCTGATGGCAAAGAGGCCTCAGTCTCGGCTGCCGCCTCAGCGGGGGCATCGCTGTCTTGGGTCGGCGTAGGACTCTCTTCGGCAGGCGCATCGCTCTCTTGAGCAGGCGCAGCGCTTTCTTCGGAAGGCGTAGAGCTCTCTTGGTCAGTTGCTGCGTCGCCTTCTTCGACAGGTGCAGCGCTTTCTTCGGCAGGTGCATCGCCTTTTTCGACAGGTGCATCGCCTTCTTCGACAGGCGCATCGCCTTCTTCGACAGGCGCATCGCTGTCTTCGGCAGGTGCATCGCCTTCCTCGACAGGCGCATCGCCTTCTTCGACAGGCGCATCGCCTTCCTCGACAGGCGCATCGCCTTCTTCGACAGGCGCATCGCCTTCTTCGACAGGCGCATCGCCTTCTTCGACAGGTGCAGCGCTTTCTTCGGAAGGCGTAGAGCTCTCTTGGTCAGTTGCTGCGTCGCCTTCTCTCGGGCCAGAGTCTTCTTCCGCATCCGCCGCGCTCTCTTGAGCAGGCGCATCGCTTTCTCCGGAAGACGTATCAGTCAGTTCAGTTGTGACCGGTACTGTCGACTCCGGCACTGGTGCGGACTTCTCGGCGCCATCGTCTTCGGCCGATGTCGGGCTTGTCAGCGCTTCTTTGGGTATTGCCGGAGGCGATGTATTGGACACAGGTGGCGGTGGAGGCTCCGGCGCCGCCTCAATTTCCTCGGGGTTCACGTACATCACGTCGTCGTCATCGAAGAGATCATCGATGTGTTCGGCCAGGTCTAGCTCTGAAACATCTAAGTTGATGGTCTTATCATCACTTTGTGCATCTACAGCCTGTGCATCGTCGGTCTCTGTGTCGGATTCAGACTCAGCTGTTGCGGCCTCTGGCCCCGCAGCGTCGCCATCGGCCTCAGCGGCCTCAGCGGGCTCTGCTGGCTCAGTTGGTTCGGCTGGCTCAGCGTCGATATCGGCCTTCGCGGGCTCAGCGTCATCGGCGTCTGGCTCGGCTGCGTCGACATCGGCCTCTGCGGCCTCAGCGGGCTCTGCTGGCTCTGCTGGCTCAGTTGGTTCGGCTGGCTCAGTTGGTTCGGCTGGCTCAGCGGCGATATCGGCCTTCGCGGCCTCTGCTGGTTCAGCTGGTTCAGCTGGTTCAGCGTCGCCATCGGCCTCCACGGACTCAGCGGGCTCTGCTGGTTCAGCTGGCTCTGCTGGCTCAGTTGGTTCAGCTGGCTCGGCAGAGTCGATATCGGCCTCCGCGGCCTCCACGGCCTCAGCGTCATCGGCCTCTGGCTCGACAGCGTCGACATTGGGCTTCGCGGCCTCATCGGTCGCATTGGGCTCAGCGCTGGCGGCGTCTTCGGCCCCTGGTTTGACCGTCTCTTCTGCTGATGAATCTACGGCATTATCAGTGGACTCCTTGCCGTGTTTGCGACGGCGCCTCTTCTTGGATTTCTTTTGCTTACGCGCTTTCTGACGCTCTCGTTTCTCTTCCGTTCGGTTACGGGCTTCTTGCTCCCTCTCGAGACGTTCCTTTTCTCTGCGCGCTTCTTCCTCCGCGCTCAGTTCTGCCTCATCTACAGATGTGTCCGTATTTGGTTCACCGCTGGCTGACCGCTTATCTGTATCCGAGGGCTGGTCATCGACGGCGGAGATACTTGGCTCGGGCGGAGAGGCTACGGGCTCCATGGGCTGCTCGAATCCGGTTTCCGGCTCGTCGATTTCGGTATTCTGAATGGCATTTAACGACTCTTGGGTGGTATCGACGATATCGAGTGCGGCGGTGTTCGAGCCGCCTCCAAAGATTCGCTTAATGAGTCCGAATAGGGTCTTGATGAAGGACATAGGTTTCGTTTCCGTTTTCGTCTTATCTAGGCAATCTCGAGTGATCGGCTATCGCTCTAGGTGAGGCTTCAAAACTTCCTTCAATAGGCGAACGATGCGCCTATTTGAGCGGGTAGCCTTTTGCGCTTCATCAATCGATGAGAGCATCATTCTCGTTATCTTGTCTGCATCAGCCTCATCGACAAACGCCTTGATCTTTTGCCCCAGGGGTCCCTGTGCATCCGGGTCATTCCGTAGTGACTCGAGAAATGCCCCCATTGCAGTGATGTCATCAATGAATGATCGAGATAGCCTCAGCTTCAGGTTGGTCTCCGATGTGTAGACATCAAGATCCTCATAAATCTCTGACAGCTCATCGATGAATTCATCGAGATTAGGACCTTGTTCATTGGCATCGAGCGCCTTCCGGCTCTCTTCGAGCTCTTCCCTCAACGCGCTCTCTCGTGCCTGCGCTTCGGTCAGAGCAGCGGCCTCCTCTGCGTGTCTGGCTTCTAGGGATGTGTTCTTCGACTTGAGCTCTTCATTGAGGTTTTCGAGGTTTGCGACCTGATGTCTAAATTCCTCGAGCTGTTTTTCTAGCTCAGCAATTGTCGCGTCTTGCAGATGTGAGCCAGCGCCATTCCCAAGATCGGTTGCTTGACTTGGAAATGCGTCTGCAATTCCGATGGTCGGGCGTGACACCACTTGTGGGTCCGCAGGGGGAATCGACGCTTGACTCCGCAGTGCCCCCACGAGGCGCGGGGCGGATGGTGTTGGGGCGATATCACCGACCTCTTGAGTGAACTCCTCCATGAGAAAAGTAATCTTGAAGTCGCCACAGCGAACTTCATCGCCTTCGTTTAGTTCCTCACGTTCAATGCGCTGATTATTGACGAATGTCCCATTTGAACTCTTGAGGTCCTCGACAATCCAGCTCTGTCCATCGTACCAGACGCGTGCGTGCCGTCTCGATACCGATGGCTGATTGACGAAAAGTGTGCATTGGGGATGGCGCCCAATGGTGGATTTAACACCTGCATCGAGCGCTAAGTCACTCTTATTCCCATCGTCTGCTTCGTAAACCAAACTGGCTTGAATGGCCATGTCTTGCCCTCGTCATTTCCGGATGATTTTCGTTATTTTGACCTGCTTTTGCTCAGAACATCAATGAAGATCGGCGCGAATGCCTGGAACCGAGTAGAAAAGGACTTCAGCAAAGCATTGTTATGCTGAATCGTACGCGGCGACCTTCACGACTCTAGTTGGTCACACGTACGAGCGCTGCGGTGATGTTATCATTACCGCCCCGCGCGTTTGCCTCATCGATGAGCGCTTGTACGGACTGCTCCAGGTCGAGATCTCGGTCCTGTACAATCTCTCCAATTTCATGGTCGTGCAGTAGGTCGGTCAGGCCGTCTGAGCACATCAGGTACTCGTCGCCTCGCCTTGGACTCACGAGGATCACATCGACCTGAACGTCATCATCCATGCCTAAGGCACGCAGGATTACATTTGAACCCGCATGAAGTTTAGCTTCCTGTTCTGTAATGAGCTTTGAACGAGTGAGCTCTCCAGCTAATGAGTGATCCTCTGTCAATCGCTCAAACTGACCGTCTCGAAGACGATAGCAACGACTGTCGCCCACGTGCCCTATAGCCAAACCTTCCTCAGGGCAGTGGTGCATCAACACAACCGTCGTACCCATACCCTCACAATCGAGGTCCGATTGTGAACGATTATAGACGCGCACGTTCGCGACACGAATCGCATTCGATACAGATGCTTCGGCACGGGTCATATTTGCGGGGCGATCGAAGGGTTGTTTTGCTTCGTCTTCAAGCCGCCAGCGTCTCATGTAATCAGCAATAGATTCGACGGCAAGGTTTGCCGCCACCTGTCCGGATGCATGTCCGCCCATACCGTCGGCCACCACCCAAAATTTTGTATCATCGTCGAGTAAGACAGCATCCTCGTTTGTATCTCTGACACAGCCGATATGACTCACGGCCGCTGATTCAAACAGAACGGTGTGCTCGTCGACCGATTCAAGACTGATCAAACTCATGAATGACTCGCTTCCATAGTGGTTGACACCTCGGGCGCCTCGGTCTGTAGCCAGCCGATAAGTCGTTGTAGGTAGTCATCGCGGGCTCGCTCGCTCGTGGCTTCGACTCGAAGAACCAATACGGGTTGTGTGTTACTGGCCCGAATCAATCCCCACCCCGACTCGAAGTCGATGCGTACACCGTCTATCAATGAAACCACATAGTGCTCGCTAAAGAAGCGTGCGGCCTTCTCTGGTACCCGAAATTTAGAATCATCTGGGCAGGCCAGTCGAAGTTCAGGTGTCGCATAAGTTTTAGGTAATTGGTCAACCATGGCTTCCAAGGTCAGGCCCGATTCTCCCAAAATTTCGAGCAGACGACCACCTGCGTATACCGCGTCATCGAACCCGAAAAATCGGTCAGCGAAGAACAAGTGACCACTCATCTCACCCGCGAGAAGTGAGCCTGTTTCCTTCATTCTCGCCTTGATCAGGGAGTGGCCGACCTTCCACATCTCAACTTCAGCACCGGCTTCTCTTAGGGTGTCGTACATGACCTTCGAGCACTTCACTTCCCCCACGACTTTGAGGTTTGAATAGGTCTCGAGCAAGCTCAACCCGAAGAGCGTGAGGAGTTGGTCACCCCAGATAACCCGGCCCCTTCGGTCAACAACCCCGATACGATCGGCATCGCCGTCGAAGGCGATACCTAGGTCAGCGTTAACCGCGACGATCTGTGCCTTCAGATCCACCAAGTTTTTTTCAACGGTTGGATCTGGGTGGTGATTTGGAAAAGCCCCATCCGGTTCGCAGAAAAGCTCGTTGACCTCTGCGCCCATGCGTCGATAGATCTCTCCGGCAGCTAAACCGCCGGTGCCATTACCGGCGTCCACCACCACCTTTATCGGCTTCGACAGTGGCTTCAGTCGACCCATTAAATCCTCAACGTAAGGGGCCTTAATCGATAATTTTCTCAGAGAGCCTGTACCTGTCTCGTAGTCCGCTCGTTCAATGAGCGTCAACAGGCCTTGTATGTCGTCTCCGTAGAATGAACTCGCGCCTACACAGAACTTGAAACCGTTCCAATCGGGAGGATTGTGGCTACCTGTAACAGCGACCGTACCGTCCACGCCTTGCGTATGTGCAGTAAAATAAACCATCGGTGTGGAGACGAGACCCAGGGAGATGACGTCGATTCCTGTCGCTTGTAAGCCTCGCGTCAGCGCATCGCAAATCTGCACACCGGATTGGCGGCAGTCGCGCCCGACAGCCACCAAACGGCCGCCACGCCGCTTAATCGTCGTCCCGAAAGCTTGTCCCAACGCGTAGACGAGTTCGGAGTTGAGATCGATATCGACTCGGCCCCGAATGTCATACTGTCTGAAGATACTTCGATTGATATTCATCAAATCAGTCCTTCTTTTCCTGAGGCTTTCAAGCGGTCGACGATCGCTCGGACATTCTGCGCCCTGTCCTTAGGACACACGAGTATAGCGTCCTCAGTTTGCACCACCACGAGATCGCTTACGCCGATGCATGCAACGACCGCACTTTCGCTATGAATGGTATTGCGATATGCGTCTACCATGACGCCGTTTCCGTTGATCACGTTGCCATCTGTGTCAGCCGCGACAAAGTCATCGAGTGCACCCCAGTGACCGACGTCATTCCAGCCGATGTCTGCCTCAAGTACTGTGACGCGCGGTCCCGAAGTGGTCTGGCTGAGCGGCTCCATGATGCCGTAGTCGATACTGATCGCAGGCAAAGTCGGAAAGACTTCATCAAGCGTCTCCTGATATTCAGGTGTGCCGATTGCCTTTGCAATCCTATCCAGCCCCTCGGCGAGATCAGGCATGTACGTACAAATCGTATCCAATAGCGTACGTACCGACAGAAAGAACATGCCGCTGTTCCATAGGAAATCGCCGGAAGCCACGTATCGACGGGCAGTCTCCGAATCGGGTTTCTCGACAAATCGCTCCACTGTGTAGCCAGGGGACACATCCTCTTCGTTCATGTCGAGTCGGCTTGCAGTTTTGATATAGCCGTACCCTGTCTCGGGTCGACTCGGTGTGATACCTAGGGTCACAACATCGCCTGCAGCGGCGAATCGTTCAGCCGTTCTGATCAGGCCCTGATAACGGGCTACGTCGGCCACGTGGTGATCGGCCGGGAGTACCGCCATCACCGCCGTTGGGTCCTTATGCGCGACATGTATCGCTGCAAGTCCAAGGCAGGGCGCCGTATTGCGTGGGCAGGGTTCAATGACAAACTGGTCGTCGACAAAATCGGGTAGGCATTCGGCGAGGTGTCCTCGGTGATGCGGGCCCGCCACAACTCGACAGTTACGTCGCTCAATGACGCCGTCTAGGCGTTTGAGAGTCTCAACGATGAGGGGGGTGTCTGTACCGATGGGCAAGAACTGCTTAGGCCGTTCTCGTCGGGATAGAGGCCAAAAACGAGTGCCGGAACCACCCGCCATGATGATGGACCAGAGCGCCATTAAATCTTGGTCTCTACCGGATCTTCCCAAGGCGGAAGCTCCTCGTTTCTCGGGCTTGCGGTTGGGTCAGGCCGTGTACGCACGAGCGCAGCGTCGTCGCTTACATCATCTTCAGCTGTGGGCGCAGCAACCGCGCTGATCCATTCTCGAATCTTGCCCAGTAGTGGCTCCCAGTCCTCGCTTACTCTCAGCTTCAGGAACTGTCCAAAGAGTGCTGTCATGATTAAGTCCAGCTCTTCTAGTAGGTACATCCGCTCATAGAATCGTTCATCTTCATCCTTGGACAAAACCGCTGGTATTTTTATGCCGGAAAACGACATGTCCACAGCCTTGAGGACCAATGACCATTCCCGGCTTCCTTGCACAAGCCTCAAGCGCGCCTCGGTCGCGAGCTTACCTAACCTTAAGGCCGAACGCGCTTCTAAACTCGTCGGTGGATGGCCGCCCTTGAAATGATTTTCCTGCGCATTCACCGTCGTTGAGCCCACCACCAATCTGTCGTCAAACCAGACGTCAACAGGCTCTTCTACGCCTTCGAGCTGAAACGTCTCACTGACAGATTCGGTTTGGAACCACAGCCATGTCAGGAACTCTGGTCCAACAAAGGCAACTCGGTTGATTCGTGTGATCAAGTCCATGGTCTAGACCTCCGTCATCGCGCGAACAGCTGTGTCGGCATCGACAAAATAGGCTGGCTCGATGGTGTCGAGTTTGTCCCGCTCTGCGGCCAGTAGACCAGCCTGCTCAGACTGCGCCATGGAAAATGCGCTGTGGGGTAGTAGTGTGAGCCCGAAAGTCGTCTCAAAAAGGTCCATGAAGTCGACGTTCATGCGCTGACTCGAACTGAAGAACCTCAAAGTTCCGTCGCTGAGGTTCCAGACCATATCCACCACTTTCGTCGAGGGCAGAATACGCCTCTTGAGTTCCATAATCACACGCTCTTTTGCTTCAGCGTGCTCGTATCGCGATAGACTCGCTTTCTTCTGTTCGACCATGACGCGCCGCACTTCGGCCTCAGTGTAGAGCTTTAAGGTCGTCGCAGGTATCGACCACGCATCGATACGAAGCCCCAGAACGAGATAGTCTGTGAAGATATACTTGTTCGAGTCGAGTTCTGTATCGAGGGCGAAAAGCGGGTTGCACCAGCCGATTGACCGGTCCTGGTCCTTCGATGGATCGAGGGGGTAGAAGAGGTTGCGCTCAATGCCCTCAGCGAATGCCTGTAAGTGATCGCCGGGTAATGTGTCGCGAACTCGATATTGACGGTAGGCAAGACTACCAGAAAATGCGCCCACTTAGACCTCCCTTATCTAGTCAACGGCCCCATACGCTCCTATTCGGGTGGCGCATCCTAACGATTTACGCACTTTTGTCCAGTGAGAAAGTCCTCATCACCAAAGAAGTCACCCATAGATTGCTGACTCGTAACCATTGATATGTGACACGCGGAACACTACCTTAGCGATGAATTCAGTAAGCGAGTTCTTATGGTCAAGATTCTCACGAGGTCGTTAAATGTCAGCTTCATCATACTATTCGTGGCGCCGACCTTCGCCCAAATCGCAGGGCCTGTGGCATCAAAAGAAGTCTACCTGACGCCTCAGGCTGCCGAAGAATTGTCCGAGATGGAGCAGCGACTCGTGTCGAGGTTGCGCAAGGAAGGTCGCCAATTCTATGTCAACGGCGCGTATGAACAAGCGATTCGTAAGTTCGAGGAAGCGTATCGAATCAGTGGCGAAAACGACATTTTGTATGACTTGGCGCTGACCTTTCAGATCGTTCGCAATTGGGAGCGTTGTATCGGGTTGCTCGGCCGGTTTCTTGAAAACGCGCCTGCGAGTCCAAAGAAAGATCGCGCATTTAACATACTCCAAAGTTGCCGAGCTCGAGGCGAAGTCTCACAGACGTTGATTCTAAAGAGCCGACCATCAGGGGCAGCGGTTTACCTCGACAACCGTAAAACGGCGATGAAGGGTCAAACGCCGCTCACCCTTAAGGTGGCGCCGGGCGTGAAACGCATCTGGTTTGAAATCGATGGCTATGAGCCCGCGATTCGAGATGTAGAAATCAGCCGCGATCAACCGTTGACACTTTTTGTCACGCTAAAAGAAAGGGTTGAAAAAGGCTGGCTCTTTGTCGACAGCGACATCCGAGACAGTCAGATCTATTTGGATGGCTCACCGCTGCAGCTGACGCCCATGCTCAGGCCGGTGCCTGTGATGGCAGGACGCCATCAGGTGCAACTGCGTCGGCAAGGCTTCGAGCCCGTGGAAAAATACGTGACCGTTGAGCGATTTCAGCTCACCCGCGTTGATGCCGCGATGGGCCAGTTGGGTACCACCTCGTCTTGGCGGTCTTCCCTTGGTTGGACCAGTTTGTCATTGGGCCTGGTCTCTTTTGCTGTTGGTGGTGTGGCGAGCTATTACGCGGACCAAGAGTACAACGATACACCGACCTTCGATAATTTGAAGCAATACGAGGGGCTTGGATACGGTGTGGGCGCCTCATTGGCATTGAGTGGCCTCGCTCTGATCATCTGGGACCTTCTGCGAGACAACGTCAAAGAGGCCGACAAGAACCCGCTGTATGGACAGCCAATGGATACGCCTGACCCAGAGTTTTTAAGCAAATGAACACTGCATCTCTCACTCGGACCGATGTCCTCACACCACTACTTTTGGTTCTCTACAATCTCGGTTGCGCAAACGGAATCGACCCACCTCAGCCGACGCCCCTCGTCTACTTGCCATCTCCTGCAGCGGGTGAATCGTTTTCAATGGGCCAAGCTCTGCTCGATCCGTGTTCGACGTTTTCTACGACTGAAAACGCCATACGATTGCCAGCGAACCAATGGCGCGAATCTGAGCGGATTGTTCACGAGGTGGAGGTGGGGGCTTTCTGCATGGACCAGCACGAGGTGACCCTGACACAGTATCGTCATTGCCAGGCGCGAGGTGACTGCGGACAACCTAAATTCAGTAATGCGGGTGATGATGATAAGCGTGGTTTTGTGGCGAGATACTGGAGTGATCCCAAACGATATGGGGAACATCCGGTTGTAGGCGTATCATGGGTCGATGCGGCTGCTTATTGTGATTTTCGGGGTGGTCGTCTGCCGACAGAGGCTGAATGGGAATATGCCGCAAAGAGTCGAGGTGCTGCTGCACCCATCATCGACGAGCCAACACTCATCGAGTCTATCGACGGTGATTGTATGTCGCCGGATCATGCCGGTCAGATCGCGCTCGGTGCATGTTCTCTAGGCCCGCATCCAGCAGCCGAGGCCAAACTCGACAAAACCAACGATGGCATCTTAGGTCTGTATGGCAACGTCTCCGAGTGGACCGCCAATCGAGCTGACGTGCTTGCTTACTGTGACCCGGACGAGCGTATCGAAGCCTATTTCCAGAGCGACAGGACGGGGATTATCCGGGCGCGACAGCCGGGTCGATTCGTTCGAAGTGATACCGATGCGTGCGTCGATCCGGACTCAGACATGCGGCCATCTGGTCAATGCTATGAGTCATGGGGTCAGCCGACCTCTTCGACGGCCGCTTCGTGCAACGCGCAGTGCCTGAGCGATGGGTCGCTCTCCCGTGATGCCGCTCGATTCTGCCTCTACGATTGCTTCGAGGCGTTCGCCGCGTGTGCCCTCAGCTGCATGGACGATGATGTTTCAGTTTTGTGCGCACAAGTGGATGAAACGTCGAGCTGCCAGCCCGTTGCCTGGTGTTTACCGAGGCGCGGTCATCGTTCCAGCTTGGTCGAAGAACCAAGTGGACCGGGTGTGCAGCCTGGACATGTCGTTCGGGGCGGGCATTTTCAAATGCAGCGGGCCTGTCAAGGCAGACCCACAAGACGACGTGCTGTTGTCGAGGCTGAATCTACCTTGGGTTTTCGCTGTGTTTTCGACGCGACGGCGCCTCGTTGTCGAGCGGTCGCTTCGCCCTAGGTATCATTCAAACTCCATTGGTGATTCTAAGTCGACCTCTCGTGCGGCCGGTCTCTCTCCCTTCATGATATCCCGCAAAGGGCTTTTGGATTCAGTGGCTAGGGCGGCTGATTTTAAATTAGCCTGGCCTTGTTTGGTCTTGGTTGACCTCGTTTGAACAGGTCGGCCTGCCTGTTTTCGGCCCTTGCTTGGCCTTCGCCCGTCTGAGACCGTCGACGCGCGTCGAGCTGACTTTGACTTCCCCTCTCTACTCTCGCCGTCTGCAGGTTGGGGGTTCGAGGGCTTAACCGACATCCCCGAGTCTGTTGGGATTTTGGGGGCGCGCTCGAGTGCGCCTGCCGCGGTCGCTCTACCCGGTCGCCTGCTGGTTTTTGAGTCGGCTGCTGCTTTGGTCGAATCCAGTGGGATTGCCGCTTGGATGTTTGTGGTCTGTGGTGGCCGTTGTCCGAGCTTCCAAATCAGAGCTGCCATTGCAACGCCCCCGATCAGCGCGGCCAAGATTGCGATTGAGAGCCGAGACTTATGTTGTGGTGTACGTGGTGGCGTCACCAGCTCAGCGCTTAGATCGAGTTCACTCCCGGGTTGCATATCCTGTGCTCGGATCAACTCGCTCAATTTTTTGCGGTCAAAACGCTCGTCTGGGTTCCTGGTACTTTGTTCCAGAATATCGACGGCTTCAAGCAGCGCCTCAGCGCTATCATATCGCCGTTCACGGGCCTTCTCGAGCGTCTTCATGATGACCGATTGGACAGCTGGGTGAAAGCCATGATCCGGTCTTAATGTCTCGAAAGATGGTGGTCTCTCATGGGCGTGTGCCATCAAGATCGCTAACGGGTTCTCGCCATCGAAGGGTACGGCACCAAGAAGCATTTCGTAGAGGATGATGCCGATCGAATAAAGGTCAGCTCGTCCATCGATTGGCACATCTTGTGTCTGCTCCGGTGCCATATATTTTGGCGTACCCAAAATCGATCCCATCTGAGTGACGGTGTTATCGGTATTGTCAGGCTTGCGCAGTTTCGCGACGCCGAAGTCCAGAACCGTGACGTGCTCTGAGACGCCATTCGTTGGAGTCACAAAAATATTGTCGGGCTTGATATCTCGATGAATCACACCTTCACGATGCGCTTGGGCGACAGAGCGAAGCACTTGTTTGATGAGATGACACGCTCTCTCGAGGGTAAGTGGCCCATCCGTTCGCAACAGCTGCTTTAGGGTTTGACCCTTGAGCCGTTCCATCACGATGTACAGGTGGCCCTCGCTCTCGCCGAAGTCGTGAATGGCGATGGTGTTAGGGTGTGACAACTTTGATGCGGTTTGTGCCTCTTGGTGAAATCGACGGACCACCATGGGGTTCGCAGCAAATTCTGGATTCAGTACCTTTATGGCAACGGTTCGATTGATCGCTGGCTGAAAACCAGCGTACACCGTACCCATACCACCCCGGCCGAGCACTTCATCGACACGGTACCTGTCATTGAGTTGAGTGCCTGTGAGCTCTGGATAAACTCGTTGGTGTGACCCCGCTGGCGCCGCCGGGAACGACTCAACACCGCTTGCGTAAGACTCGATTTGAGTCGGTGAGTCTGCTTTTTGCCCGCCGCCTTCGGGCTGATCGCTCATATCTCGCTGCGGGATAGAGGTGTCCGCAACTTGAGTCTCGAAAATAAGTCCTGTTCCGTCGATTGGGCAGACTTCACCGGCACCGCGAAACCCGCAGGTTGGACACCATCCCCGTGATTCTTGGCTCACTGGCTTATCCATAAGACCAAGGCTAGATGGAAGGCCGCGATTCGTCAAAGTCACTCACACAAAGTTCACGGCAGATGGGCGGCGTGTCAGAGTTTACTTGATTCGCAGCGCCGTTCGGCGTACATCCTGCGCATGAAAGATAATCAAAGCTACTACGACGATTTCGCCGACTGGTACGAACGTGAACGACACTACGGGTATCATGCGCTCCTCGACCGTTTACAGATCGAGGTTGCTCTGCCCTTGTGTCGTGACAAAGATGTCCTCGAGCTCGGTTGCGGGACCGGTCTTATCCTGAAGGAGATCGCACCTCATGCGCGCTCAGCTAAGGGTATTGATATTTCGCCCGGAATGCTGGAGCAAGCCAGTGGTCGAGGTCTTGATGTTCAGGTGGGTTCGGTCACAGACTTGCCTTATGAGGACGAAAGTTTCGACGCCATTTACTCGTTTAAGGTGCTCGCTCACGTTGAGGACATCGAGAAAGCAATGTCGGAAGTTGCCCGTGTATTGCGCCCTGGCGGCCGAGCCGCATTAGAATTCTATAACCGTCGTTCACTGCGTTACTTGATTAAACGCTTGAAGCGACCCAATCAGGTGAGCGATGTCACGACGGACGACATGGTCTACACCAGATACGACAACCTGAATGATGTCAAAAGCTACTTGCCATCGAATTTGCGTGTCGACGAGACCAAGGGGATCCGGGTCTTCACACCATTTGCGCAAGTGCATCTGGTTCCAGGCGTAAAACACGCCTTCGAGAAGATGGAACGTGCAGCACGCGATAACGCAGTGACCCGCGGGTTCGGCGGCTTTCTCGTTGTGATCCTCACCAAAGACTAAGGCTGATCTGAACGCCGGCACGACCTACATCCGCCGCATGAGCATGCGAGTGGGCCCACTAACATAATGCACTGTAATGTTCATGGCCAAGCTGAGCCCAGCTCATGCGAGCGCCATAATCGAGATGCTGCGCTCGAAGCGCGGTTCGTTCCGCCTGATCACTGAGAAGCGCATCGATCGAATGGGCGAGCGCTTGGTGGTCATCACACGGCACCAGTTTACATCCAGCTGTTTCAGCAATGCGCTCCAGCCCACCCGTTTGAGTGACAATGCTAGGTACGCCCGCCGCGAGGGCTTCGGACAGAGACAACGGATGGCCCTCTTGACGACGCTCCAAGCGTCGGCTGGGCTGGACGAACACGTCGGTTTGCAGAAGCAATGCTTCCCGTTGTGAGGGTGTAATCTCTCCAGGGGCGACCAAATTGACGTTGTAGCGTTTGGCATCTTGAATCAATCGGGCCCGAACTGGTCCATCACCTGCTGCGATCCAACACACCTTATCGTTCCCCGATAATGCCCTGAGCAGAACATCTAGACCCTTTATGGGCACATGTCGCCCGATCGTCGTCACAACCTTCTTGCCGTTTGAGTGATGCTTGACCCAGTTGTTGAAATCGGAATCGGGCGTCGGGCGGTGGATGCCCATGGGAATGACATGATGCTTACTCCTCGGTCTTCTCTTAAGTAGGGACGAAAACCGCGATCGCAGATCCTCACTGACAAAGATGATGACTTTACACCGTGAATCAATTTGTCTCGCGAGTCGCCTTCCAATTGAAGGCGGGAACGATTCGAGTAATGCGACGTCGCTGCCATGGGCGTAGCAAGAAATTGGTATCGTGCGCCGCCAACCACTGGTTGCAATCGCGATGAGTGCACAGGGCACGAGCCAGTGCGCCACGATATGCTCTGCCCATTGCACATTTCGTCTCAGCTGTTGCGCCATGGAAAGGCATGTGCCGACACCAAACAAAGCCCCCTTGACGGGATGTTTTTCAAGAAACTCAGGGGCCCCCGTACCGGACAACAAGTCACCAAAATGGCGATAGCCTTGATAGGCCATCTCTGTATCAACTCGAGGCAACGCTGGCCCCACAATCCGGACTGTGGCGCCCTGGCTCTCCATGAACTGAGCCCAGCCTCTCACAAACACGCCGCGCCACGGTTGGCGGCTTGTTGGAAATGATGTCGTCAAACACAGGATACGCATGGTGCCGCTTTCCGCGCGGGCCCTTTCTCGGAGCTACATGAACCGTTTGGCGCTGTTTGGCTCAAGGCGAATGTTGTGCCGTCGCTGTCGCCAGATGCGTCTGACCCCTGACTTCACAAGTAGGGCGAGAATGGGTCCGATGACCTTTGGGATATGTATCCCCGACCGTTCTGTTCCATAGATGGGCGTGATTGGGCAGTCCATCACGCGAGCATGCACTTCACCGAGCTTGGCCAACATGTCGTTGGGAAAGCCGTAACGATGATAGAGTGCGTTCATGTCGATCTGTCGCAAGGTGCGTCGCGAAATGGCTGTATACCCACACTGGGAGTCCCGAACATGACCGTAACCGGAGCTCCATCGTGTCAAAAAGGTCAGTACAAAATTTCCGAATCGACGGCTCCGAGGCATGATCTCGGCCAGCTGCTTATGTCCTAAGCGATCGCCTTTGACGTAGTCGGCTGTATCTTGGACCAGTGGTTCGAGTAGTTTGTGCATCTCTGTTGGATCCATCTGCGCGTCTGCACCCATCACAACCACTGCATCCGCCTTGAGCGACAGCGCGTGGCGATAGCCTGTCACAATCGCAGCGCCGACACCTTGGTTCCGATGGTGCCGTAGCACCGTCAAACGTGGATCGTTCACGTGTGCGGCAGCCGAGCTTGTCTCATCGGTACTGCCATCATCGACAACGACGATGTGATCGACGAACTCAGGTATGGTCGTCAGCGTGACGGGGAGTAGTCGACACTCTTGGTAGGCAGGGACGACCACGCAGACTGAAAGACGTTTAAACATCAAGCGCTCGCCAGCCGGTCAAACACATCGCTGCCATACGCGTGATAGGCGGCGACGATCCCACCAGTCTCCTGTAGTTTGCTCACCATAGGTGACGGCGTCTCCGCTTGAAACGTCTGTCCACCGATGGTCACCTGGCCCAGACTTAAGTCTACGGACAGCGCTGCGCCGTCTTGCGCGAGTTCGTAGAACGTTTCATCGGTCAAGACAAGATGAGGAAGCGCCTCGTTGACGAGGTTACGCTTGTGGATAAATGCGTAGCTCGGCGCGATAACAAGTCTGACCCCGGCGCCGAGTAGCGCCCAGACCGCTTGCTCCCGAGAACTGCCACTTCCCCAACCTTCGCCGCCCACGATGATGTCAAATCCTTCTTCAACTCGGGCTTTAAAGCCGGGTGCGGTGTAGTGAAAACAATGTTCACCGAGTGCCTCAAGGTCTGTGAGATGGCAGAACTCGCCTGGAATAATGGCGTCGGTGTCAATATGCGGTCCAAAGCGCTGTATCCGGCTCTCCATCACAACGCCGGCGCTCGATTTTTGCTCGCTTGCGGAGACCGCTGCGGCGGTCTCCGATACGGGGGATGGCTCGGAGATCTCGATGGAGACATTGGCTGGGTGTGTTTCACGATTCAGTATGTTGTTGAATCGATCCTGATCCACCTGTTCGATCCACGGACTCGGATCGGTCACCTTCATACTCATGGCCGATGCTGCGACGGTTGCGCCCGATGCGAGCCAGGCAAGGGATCCTGCACCCATGCGGTTCTGGTAGTTTCGATTTTGGCTGGTCAGCCACACTTCGTCGTGACCCGCTTTTTCACTGGCGATGCCGAGACACATGGAACATCCCGGCGGTCCCACGCGAAAGCCTGCCCGCTGATAAACGTCGATTAAGCCAGTCTCTCGTAAGCGCTCAACCATCGGTAGATCACCTGGGACAACCAGTCGTTTGGTGGTGGACACCTCTGGCCGATGGCCCTCCGCCATCATCTTTTCCAAGATCAGACCCGCAAGCACGAGCTCTTCTTCCGTGGTGGTGCAGGCACCAATAAACGCCCCATCGAGTGCCATATCCACAACATCGCTCACCGAATGCACATTGTCAGGTGAGAATGGCTTCGCGACCTGTGGGTCGATCTTGTCGAGATCGATCCGGTAGCGTCCGACATACTCGGCATTCTCATCGGCTCGAAAATAGCGCGCTGAATCTTTATAGTCGGGGCGCTGGTCGAGCCACTCTGCGATGTTTTCATCGGCCTGAAATATCCCGTTTAGACCACCAAATTCGGCCGTCATATTGGCGATTGTAAAGCGCATGTCAGCCGTGAACTCCGTGGTTGCATCGCCGATGTACTCGACGGATCGCTCCATCGCGACCGTATTGCGACCCAGCTCACCAAGCGTCTTCAAGATGACCTCTTTACCAGTGAGCCCAAAAGGCACTGCGCCCGTGTATTCGACGGCGATGGCTTCGGGGACCTGTATCCAGGATTCGCCTAGTACCATAGCGACCGTGATATCTGCTCCACCTAATCCGATCGCAAAGGCACCGAGACCGCCGTGGCTGCTCGTGTGGCTGTCTGCCCCAAGCACGATCTCGCCTGGTTGCACCAAGCCTCGATAAAAGCGTGTATGCAGAATCGTCTCGTTCGCATCGTAGAAGTGTCGAATATTCGCCTCGCTGGCGAAGCGACGGGACAGCTCGGTGAGCTGTTTGGCCTTCGGATCTGAGATGATGGTTACATCATCTACTGTGTGGTCAACGGCGAGATAGAATCGGTCTCGATCATGAATCGGCGGACGGCCCAGCTTGCTGTAGGTCTTATCCATGCCATTCCATGCCAACTCGCTGGCGATGGTCCAGTCGACCTTAACCCGAACAATATCACCAGGCCTCAGACCGTCCTCTGGCGGCTGTATGGCGTGTGCATATAGAATTTTTTCCGTTAAAGTCATCGGCCTACGTGCAGCCATGGCGCCCCCTACTCAGCTAAAGCCAAATCCGACAATCGCCGCATCATGCCAGAATATGACGGCAGATTCGACCCTTGGCTTTGATATCTCAGTCAGCGATTACGGGTGGGCCGATATCGACTTTTCTTTTTGGGTAATCTAACGGGCAGTGGTTCGACGACCACGGGACCAGAGACCCGAGCCTGGCAGGCCAACCGCTCGCCGGTGATGTGAAACAAATTGCCGATTAAATCTTTTTCCAGAGATTCTGGGGCAGATAAATGTTCGGTGTTCTCAACGATCTTCACCTTACACTGCACACAGGCACCAATCCCATTGCACAACGTATGCACGGGTGCTGCACACTGGCGAGATGCCTCGAGCAGGTTGGCGCCGGTAGACACTTCGGTGGTCCATTCTCCATCCGAATTCCTGAAGATAACCCGATGTTTCTCGCTCTTGGTCACGATTCGTCTAATCCTAATTCTGCGCAAAAACGATCAAAGCAGATGTTCTTTAATGCTTCCGCGCGCTCTTTTTCTGTACCGCTCTGCAGGGCCGGAGGCTCGATGGGCTCCAGAACTGTGACCGAACACTCGCGGTCCGCTCGAATCGATAAATCCTTTGCGCCGGGCACCATCAGCTCGTGTGTACCTCGAATGACCAGGGGGATGACTGGGATATTATGTCGCACCGCGGCCATGAACGCACCAATCCGAAACGGATGAAGGTCGCCGTCATTGCTTCTGGTACCTTCTGGGAAGAAGAGTAAGCTCGCACCTTCCTCGACGACGCCACCGATGTGTTGCTCGATCAGTCGCGTACGCTCGTCCGTCGGGAGGTCACGTCTCACCGGAATATGCCCAGCAATTCTAAGGTACCAGCCCGAAAATGGGACTCGAAACAAGACGGACTTGGCGAGCCACCGGTAGTCTCGACGCAAAAAGCTGCCGAGCACGAGGATGTCGAGGGACGATAAGTGATTTGCGACGAGGATCGCTTGCGGTGCTGCATCAAGATGCGCTTTGTTGATGAGCTTGCGTCTAATACGAAGACCATTCGCGGAGCCCCGGCACCAGCGATACATACACCACTTCGTTAGCGCACGTGCACCTGGTATCCAACCGATCGAACATCCGATTGTGCCATAGAAAACAGCTCGAGATGCTGTCTGTCCCCAATTGTAAGATGCTCGCAGGTAATTCACATGCACCACCAAAAAGAACGCGCTCGGACCGCCATCTATAACGGATATATTTTCGTTCTTCCACCCGAACGTCGATCATCTCGGTTTTTGGCTTGAACATTGCACCATGGTAGCCTCGCAATCGACTCAGTCACGGTTTAGGTAGCATGGAAAAAATTGGGCCCTACAAGATCATACGTACCATCGCCAGCGGTGGCATGGGTGAGGTCTATTTGGCGGCTCTCGAGAGGCGCGCAGGTTTCCAGAAGACCGTTGCCTTAAAATGCATGCTCCCAGAGTTGGTCGGTAAACAGAAATTTACTGAGCTATTCGAACGTGAAGCCCGGCTCGCTGCCGTCTTATCGCATCGCAATATCGTTGAGATTTTCGACTTCGGGCATGAGGAAGACCGGGTGTGGTTAGCCATGGAGTACGTTCATGGGGTTGACTTAAAGCGTTTATCGACACGGGCCGGGGCCATTCCCCTGAATATCATCGTGGAGATTGGCATTCAGGCAGCGCGGGGGCTCGCCCATGCACATCAAGCGAGGGACGCCTCCGGGGTTCAGCTTAATATTATTCATCGTGATGTCTCACCGCAGAATATTCTTTTGTCCTACCAGGGAGACGTGAAGCTCGCCGACTTTGGTTTGGCGCATGCCGCAGCGACCGGCCTGGATGATGATCGCGCGCTCAAGGGTAAATTTGCTTATATGAGTCCGGAGCAGGTCGCTGTACGCGCCTTGGACGAGCGAACTGATCAGTTCAGTTTGGGGGTTGTGCTGGCCGAATTGCTGAGTGGTCGCCGTGCTTTTCACGACCCTGAAGGTATTGCCGCCACGTTGTCGCGAATTACCGAAGGCCGAATGATGTTTGAACTGGATCAATCTCGGTCCTCGGTGCCCGATGATATCCGGCTTGTGATCAAACGCACTCTCGCCGTTGATCGCCGTGAACGTTTTGCCGACCTCGGGCAGTTCGCAGCAGCGCTGGAATCAGCTGCCAATCGCTTGAACTTGAATATCGGTCCCGCTGCATTGAGCGACTGGCTGGCAACGGTCTTGCCACAGAAATCCGATAAATTTCTTGGCCTCCACCAAGAATCTATTGAACGAACAGCAGTCGCCGACGCGCCGATCTTAAGTGCAGCAGGCGCCGAACCTGCTCTCAATAGCGGGCTTGGCCTGGTCTCAGCGACGGAAGATACCGTCACTTTCGTCGATGAGAATGCAGCCCAAATGATGGGTTTTCTCGCAGCGGACGGCAATGACCAAATTGCTGGACAGACGGTGACCATGCCAGACGTGGCGTCGCCGACATCTGCACGTGTCTCAAACTCGGGTGCAGGACTCAGTCTGAGTGTAAAGGTGCTTTATCCTTTAATTTTGGTGCTGATGGGCGCGGTGTTGTTTTGGCTTGTCGGTGGACCAAGAGAACACATCGCGTCGGGAGGCACTGCACTGGCACCTAAGAAAGTGGAGGCGTCTCTTCCGTTCAGAGCAGACGCAGCACCGCCAGTATTGAGCGCATCGGTACATCAAGTTGACGACCTATCCCAAGCATTTGCCGCCCGCACCGTTGCCAAGATGCCGGTCACGGCGCAAGAGAAGGGCAAAGTTATCAAGCCTGACCCAGCAAAGCTCTCCAAAGGCTCGTCCTTAACACAGCAGAGCAAGGCCATTGTGGCTGCACGGCCTAAACGAGATAAAAAGAGGCGGCTAAAGCCGATGTCATCGACTCGGGCAATGGCAAAGAAAACGACCAAATCGAGGCATAAACGTTCAGTTCGGTCGGTGCCCAAAAAGGCCAAGGGCGAGCGTTCATCGACCATAAGTCCAGCCTCCATTGAGAACGCTGCTGTTGTTGTGAAAAGGGATGCTGGGAAGTCGTCCCAAGCCTCTACCAGTCGAGCCGACAAACCGCCTAAGCAAGTCAAGCCACTCGCGACAGCTTCGGCAACACGTCAGACCACCGGTCCGCGGATACGCGCTTGGGGTGGGGGCACCTCGGTGACGCTCCGTGGACAGGCCAGGCCCGATGGCTGGTATGCGATCCCAGAGCGTGGGCAGCTCTTGAGCGCAAGTCAAAATGGCATACGTCTCTTCATGCGGGTCTTTGGTAACCGTGACCGTATATGGGCCGCCATCAACAGCAAGCCGTCAGCGAGGCTGACGGTGAATGGCACAAACTATGGTGACACACCCATTGCGTCCGTTCCGTTGCGTAGTGGCGTTCAAGAGATCCTGATTATGGCTGGTGACGGTCGAGAGTTAAGGGTTCGATTCAAGGCGGAATACTGACAAGTGATCTTTACAGTGACAAGTTTAGTTGACAAGAACGAGGTGTCCCTATGACCGCGGGACGCAAGAATCAGGCAGCATTCGATCTTGGCGTTAAATTTGCTAGATTGGACAGTATCTTCGGAGGCGCCATGTTCTACCGCTTACTCTTAGTCAGCACCATCTTTTGGTTGTGCGCGTGTGACAGGCAGCCGAGCACCGTGACCGGTGGGGCGGTCCCGCTTGTCGCGCCCAGCGGGCAGGGTTTTCGAATCGATATGTCAGGGCGGTCTGTACCGCTCTTTGAGACGATCGGTTTGCTCCGCGACGATGAGGTCCAAGACGTCACCATCGGGCCCGACGGCCTGCAGGGATATGCATTCGATGGTGTTGAACAGGAAGCCGTGAGGCTCATCCTGCAAACCGACAACGCCCCCAAGGCCAAACTGTTGCTGGCTGTCTATGGCCCACGTGGCAATGAAGGGTTGTGGGGCGATGCCTTGGTCAGCCAGTTGGGTGAAGGCATGGTCCAGCTCGACCTCACGCTCACGTCGGGTGGCCGACACTTTGTACTCTTTCAAACATCTGCGACAAACCAAATAGATGGGACGCTCGCCCTTATTTGCCCTGGGTGCAGCGAAGCAAGTTGTGCTCAGGCACCAATCTGCAACCTTCACTGCTCAGCTGGTTTCGATCACGATGCATCCGGTTGTGCAGAGTGTCAGTGTCGGGGCGGTTCCTGTGCCACCAGCGGTTGCGAAGGAGATGGCGAGTGCCTCTTCGCGTGTGGTCGCGGTTTTTGTGCGCAAGGTGCGACGTGTCAGGATGGTGTTTGCGTGGAGGCCGCCTGTGCTGAGAGCTGTGGAGCTGGTTCGGCGTGCATCGACGGGCGCTGTGCGCCAGCTCGGTTTCGATGCTTCTCGCCTGCTGAGGCTTGCGAAGAATCTAAGTGTGAGGATGTTGACCGCTATGTCTGCGCCAAAGTGGATGGTGTTCCCAAGAGTTTTCGAAGCGCTTGTCATGCCAGCTGTAACGACGCCTCGGACATCGTGGATGGCCAATGTATGGGGTGTGGTGACGATTCGCCCTGCGATTCGGGGCTTGTTTGCGTAGACGGGGAGTGTATGTCCGAAGAGTGTGCCCGTTGCCTTGCGCCGTCAGATCGAGCCGAGCAGGTTTGTGGGCGAGATGGTCAGACCCATGTCTCGAGGTGTCGCGCGGAGTGTGCAGGTACTACGGTTTGGTATGAAGGGCCATGCCGGACGCAATGTGAGGTGAATGCTGCTTGTCCTTTCGGCGCGAGCTGTCGACCTACGCCGGATCGTTTCATTCCTGGCAACATGGAGGCATGCCGGAGCGAAGACTCGGAGACATCCTGCTCGCGTGAATGTGTCAGCGGTCGGATGTGTAGCCTCCGCGACCCAATCTGTCCGACGATCATGTCGAACATGTCTAACGATGAATTGAGACCAGAAGCGGCCATTTGTTACCCAACCGATGAGACGACGCGAGCCGGTATTTGTTTGCGGCGGTGTGATCTAACAGCAAATTCATGCGGTATGGACCTGTGCGCCCGCGTCGAGGTGCCCGCATCCAACAATGCGGAAGGTGAGTTTGGGGTTTGTATGAGGGCTTGTAATGAGGATGTCGATTGCCGCGGCGGTGCGAGATGTTTACCGGATGTAAATGGTCAACTGGTTTGTCAGACATGTCAGTGCGGTGCATTGCCGCCGCGACCTGTGTGTCAGGGTGAGAGCGAGTATCGGAACATCTGCGAGGCAGTTTGCCAAGGCGTCGTGATCGACGCGCTCGTGCTGAAACAGGGCCGCGAGATCTGCGATGGAAAAGATAATGACTGCGATGGCCGAATCGATGAAGGGTTAACGCGCCGATGTGGTTCAAATGTTGGTGAATGCAGAATGGGCGAGCAGACATGTGAGACCGGTGAGTGGTCAGAGTGTCGGGGTGAGGTCAGGCCCGTAGACGAAGTTTGTGACCAATTAGACAATGATTGCGATGGTAGCACCGATGAACGCGACGGGGACGATGGCGCGCTTGATGGCTCGGTCTGTGTTGAAGATCCACCGAGTTGTGATGAATGCGATAACACGTGGGCACCTGTTTGTGGCGATGACCCATCGCTCATCTATACGAACCGCTGCGAAGCGAATTGTGCAGGCGATCGTATGGATGCGCAGCTTCAAACGTTAGAAGCGTGTATTGGACGACGCCTCCCTCGTGACTGTATGAACGACGACCAATGCTTTCAAGCCGGACCAGAGAATCGTTACTGCATTTCAAGACGGGTGGAGGACCTGCCGGATATTACACTCACGCCTGGTGCAGCGTGTCTCGCCGAGCGCGGCTTATGCGGTTGTATCGACGGTCTATGTGGCTATCGGCAGACGGACGAGAGCGAAAGATGTCGGCGGGGGGTGGTGAGGCCTGATGCCTTGCCCTGACAACGAGTTCAATTCTCTTGTTTTGGCGTGTCGCTGGGCTGCAGCTCCGTTACAGAAAAAACTCGGCATCGGTGGTCGCCTGACCAGCTCTTCAATGTTCGAGAAAATTCGCCCTTCACAACCCACTGTCCTCCGTTTTGCTCGATGAGTGCTTTGAGCGCAGATACACTGACACCCGTGGACGGTGTCTCAGCGAGTGCAACCCGCTCCCAGAGTTCGCCCATCTTGATCTCGAAGCCAAACTCAGGACGCTCGAGGAGCACGTTAGGCAGGTTGTATCTCAAAGCGTACGTTCCATCTGGGCTCTCAGCGGTCGCCCAGCGCGATGGCTTTGAAGATTGACCACCACAGCCAGTGACTATGCAGAACGTGATTATGATTGCGATCTGTCTCATCGGTGAAGTATACGCACTCCAGTCTGAGATGCGAGTTTTGGTCCGCCCGCGCTGACTATGCTAGACTTGCGACGCCTCTGTTCGAGGGACTAAGCAGACGAAGCGTGCACCCAAATTGGGGCGCGCATTCGGCGCTATGAGGCATAAACCACAACACCTGATTGCCTGGAGCATTAAGGCCCGGGACGAGAGGGAGACATAATGAATCGACTGACAACACGCCACTTTCGCAGCGCCAAACTAGAAGAGCGCAAATTGGTCATGGTGACCTGCTATGACGCAACGTTTGCGCGCCTTGTTGAACAGGCAGATATCGACGCCATCTTAATCGGTGATTCCCTTGGTATGGTGATTCAAGGCCACGAACACACCTTGCCCGTGACCCTCGATGAGATCATTTATCATTGTCGAGCTGTTGCGCGTGGCTGTCGCCGGCCTCACCTCGTGGGTGATATGCCCTTTGGTACGTACCAAGCCAGTATAGACTCTGCACTCTTCAACGCCACCAGGTTGATGAAAGAAGGCGCGGTTCAGGCCATCAAAATCGAAGGTGGTGAAGAGCGCGCGGAGCTCATTAGCAAGCTGACCACCGCGGGCGTACCGGTGATGGGTCATCTCGGCTTGACCCCACAGTCAGTTCATCAATTCGGAGGATACCGAATTCAAGGGCGTAGCGTGGATGCTGCTGAGCGCATCGTTCGCGACGCAAAAGCGCTCCAGGATGCTGGCTGTTACTCGCTCGTGCTCGAAGGTGTGCCAGCGATGCTCGCGGCGCAAGTGACCAATGCGCTATCGATTCCGACCATCGGCATAGGGGCTGGCGCGAACTGCGATGGCCAAATTCTGGTCCTATACGATCTGCTCGGCCTGGATGAACGCTTCAATCCAAAGTTTCTCAAGAAATATACGAACCTAAGCCAGTCGGTTGTGGACGCATTAGTGGCGTATCGTCACGAGGTGCGTGATGGCGCGTTTCCAGCGCTTGCTCACAGCCATCAATAGACCTGTGATGGGCATTGAAGTGCGCTCATGAAGGTTTTCACGGACATCACCGGAATACGCGAGTTTACATCGAATCTGCGACAACAGGGCCAGACGATTGGGTTTGTACCTACGATGGGCTTCCTTCATGAGGGACACATGACTTTGATGCGTTTCGCCCAGACCAAAGTCGACTGTGTGGTCGCCAGTATATTTGTCAATCCGACGCAATTTGGGCCCACCGAAGATTTTGAGGCATATCCAAGAGACCTTGAGGGCGACCTAGCTAAGGCCGCCGCCGCTGGGTGTGCTGCTGTGTTCGTGCCGCCCGTCGACATCATGTACGATGCAAGTTCTGCGACGCACATTTCGGTGACGGGCTTAACCGACCATCTATGTGGCGCCAGCCGACCAGGTCATTTTGACGGCGTCTGCACTGTCGTGCTCAAGCTGTTCAATATTGTCCAGTGTCAGGTGGCTGTATTTGGTCAGAAAGACTATCAGCAGCTGGCGGTGATTCGACGCATGGTGTCAGATCTGAACGTCGACGTTGATATCCTGTCCCATCCGATCGTCCGTGAGCATGATGGCCTCGCGATGAGCAGCCGTAACGCGTACTTAAACCCCGCTCAGAGACAGCAAGCATTGTGCCTCAAACGCGGGCTTACAAACGCCGCCGCTGCTTGGCACCATGGCGAGAGAGATATGATTCGACTTCGCGACGCCATCGTGGGTGAGATCGCCACCGTATCCGATGCGCGCATTGATTATGTTCAGCTAAGCGATGCCCATACGCTTGAACCCATTGTGGGCACCTGCATCGACGATGTCGTCTGCGCAGTCGCAGTACACATTGGCTCCACGCGATTAATCGATAATTGTGTCCTGTCCGTTCGCAACTCGGACTCATGAGCGAGTCAAGAGCCTTGCTCCAGAAAGCGGGGCTGACCATTCGAAGTGATGAGCAGGTCGTACGCACCGCGATCGGTCATTTTATCTGCACAAAGGGCGGTTTCACGCCGTGTCCTTGGTCCGAGGATGTCGCTCGATTCTGCCCAGTGCGTCCTGGAGATCGGGTCCTAGACTTGGGCTGTGGTGTCGGTCCGCTGATGTTGGCGCTCGAAGCTCGCGAGCCAGATATCAAATTGGTCTTGGGGCTCGAGTTAGACCGCCGTCGAGTGGAACAGGCTGCCCGAAATATCATCCTCAATGGAAGCCGAGCGTCGCGCGTTATTCGAGCTGACATTCGCAGTCTGCCCATCCCAAATGCTTTTGATCTGGTTATCTCCAATCCGCCATTCTACCCGCATGGCTGGGGGCGTCAAAGTGACAAGCGAGCCCTGGCGACAGCAACGCATCAGCTCAACGGTGATATTGTCGACTTTCTGATGGCAACCAAAAAGGCTCTTAATCCGCAAGGTCAGGCAGTCTTTATTTACGATGCCCAGCATCTCAATGCACTTCTTCTCGCATCAGCGCGAGTGGGTCTCATCGTCGTCGGACTCAGGTATCTGATGGACGATCGCGACAAGGCGAGCCGGGTTATGTTATTGCTTTCCAAACGGGGAACGGGACTCGCAGTAGAAACCCAAGTTGCGAGTAATGTGGTGGCATGATTGAGCTTTTATACAAGTGGGCTGTATTTTCCGGTGTTTTGCTCGCGGCCGGTTATGCCATGCCACAAGTGCGTATCAAGTCGCTCGGCTCAGCGATCGCTGGGGCCGCTACATTTGGGGTCGCGAATGTCTTGTTTGGATGGGCTCTGAAATTCATCGCAAACCTGATTTTGTTCCTACCAAAACTCCTCACGCTCGGACTCATTGGCTTTCTTGTCCCCGTTGTCGTGAACATGGTTTTGCTGAAGTTAGCGGCCAACGCCACCGATGGCGAGATTGAAATTCAAGGGATCTCGGGCTTGGCTGGTCTGTCGGTGATCGTCACATTGACATCGGTTCTTGCTTTTTAAGCCTTCGACGCGGACACGCGTATGACTCGATCGAGACCCGCTAAGTCTTGGTGGACTGTTACATCACTAAAGCCCGCCGAATCAAAGAGAGCTGATACGGATGCTGCCTGGTCGCAGCCGATCTCGAGCAAAATCAGACCCTTGGCGGACACCATAGACGCCGCATGCATGGCGATACGTCGGTAAAAATTCAACCCGTCATCGCCTCCATCGAGGGCGATAATCGGCTCAAACTCACGTACCGATGGCATGAGTTTCGATATCTGTGCAGTCTCGATGTAGGGCGGATTACTGACAAGCAGGTCATACTCTCCGGAAATGTCCTCAAGGCCGTCATGCTGTCCAAATTCGACATTCGTGAGTCCCAGTCGGTCGCGATTTCGGGACGCCACCGAGAGTGCGTCGGCGCTGATGTCAGTGCCTAGAATCGAAGCGTCCTGTCGCTCATGTCCGAGTGCAAGCCCAATACAGCCGCTGCCGCAGCACAAGTCGAGAACCCGTGGCGATTCGACTGTTTGGAGATGTTTGAGTCCAAGTTCTACCAGCAGCTCAGTCTCCGGGCGTGGTATGAGTACGCTCGGAGAGACTTCGATGTCGATGGTCCAGAAGCCTTTCTGCCCCGTCAGATATGCGACAGGTTCGCCGCCGCCCCTGCGCTCAACGAGCGCTCGAATCGCGGCTAATTCATGGCCCTTAAGAGGTTTTTGGTATTCGGTGTAGAGCTGCATACGGGACATTCTAAGTGCATGCGAAATCAGCAACTCCGCGTCTAATCGAGCGGTGTCGCTGCCCTTTCTGTCAAAGTAGCCTGCCGTCCAGTTGAGTACCCGGCGCAGTGTCCAAACGTCGTCATTCATTTGCTTGCCCGGCGACGACGCTTGATATACCGAGAATCGATTCGGTAACGCTTGAATTGCCTCTTGAGTTCCATGCGACAATCGATCCGCTCTCCGCAATCTTTCAATTTCGCGATGTCGAGTCTCTCAAATGCTTGCCGAGTCAAATGGATTGAGAGATAGGTTTTTAATCGATCGGGCCGTTTTCGTCGCCGTCGCGTGTTTTCCTTACGTATAATGTCCGTAAACTCCAGCGAAATCGCGTCGATCTTTGCAAACTCGCTGAATACCCCTCGTGCCCCTTTTGCATACTCCGTGCGACCAAACACCAGCCATTGTACGGCTCGAGTGATCAGCTCTTGGGTACTGGTCTCCCCCACTGGATGCCATATGGTGACCTTCACCGTATTGCGTCGCTTGGTCACCCGCTCCCACTTATGTCGTCGGGTTCCGTGGACCATATACACGCCCATTAGACTCTCTATGCGACGCTTAAGCGAAGCGTCTGGCTCATTATCGGCGTAGATACCCTTGCTGGATGCGTCGTGATTGGAGCCGACGGCATAGGCCGCACCTGTGAGCGCCGCCAACAAGACCAACGCGATAGGCCAAGATCGATTCATACTCAGGCGCGCTCCGCTTTTAGCTCTCGAGTCATGAGCTCCATCAGCGCTTTTCGGGCAGGTTTCTCTTCGTATAGAATGCGGTACACCTCAACGGCGATAGGCATCTCGATACCCTCTCGTCTGGCAAGATCATAGGCACTCCTTGTGGTCCGTACGCCCTCAGCCACTTGATTCATGGAATCGAGTATATCGCCAAGTTTCTCGCCCTGTCCGAGGGCCTTTCCAACAGCTCGATTGCGCGAAAGATCACCTGTGCATGTCAATACGAGGTCACCCATTCCGGCAAGACCCGATAACGTCAACGGGTTTGCACCAAGGTGGACGGCGAGTCGCGTCATCTCCGCAATGCCCCGCGTCAGCAATGCCGCACGGGTGTTGTGGCCAAGCCCCATGCCATCAACGATACCCGCAGCGATCGCAACCACGTTCTTGAGCGCACCACCCAGCTCAACGCCAATGACGTCATCGGTTCTGTAGGCTCTGAAATACTGTGTGCTGAAGGTTCTCTGGACAAATTCACATACGTCATCATCATGGGCTGCAATGGTAACGGCTGTTGCCATTTTGAGTAGCGTCTCGCGGGCGAAGCTCGGTCCGGACAAATAAGCGAGTTGACGGTGATATTTAGGCGGAAGGACCTCACGGAGAACGTCGTCCATGGTCATCAATGTATCGTTTTCAATCCCTTTTGATGCGCTGACGAGTGCAGCATTGTCCGGTAAATGGACCGCTGCCTGGCTCATGACCGTTCGCATTGCATGGCTCGGGACGACGATACAAACCAGTTCCGCCCCTGCGAGTGCGGCTTGCATATCCGTCGTCGCTGTCAGCTCTTCTGGCAGGTCAATATCAGATTGGTAGACCGGATTGCGGCCAAAATCGTTGATATGTTCAGCGATTTTTGAAGAGCGCGCCCAGAGTCTTACAGGCCCATTTTTAGCAAGGACAGCGGCGAGCGCTGTGCCCCAGCTGCCTCCCCCAAGAACGGTCGTTTTCATGACTGGAACATCTCCTTCGATACGCCTCTCTGTATACCATACTTTATCCGTCTTCGTTGCATCGGGTGTTGGGCTAGTGCGGTGCAACCATGACTGCAACTCGGAGTAGGATACTGCGCTCGGGTCGAGCTGGGTCGTAGGCGACCAATTCACGGGTGCCCGACTGCAGCAGATCTCTAGCGCAACCGCACAACCAGATACTGCCGTTATGGGTCACGCCCATTTCGTCGATGAATGAGTAGGGTAGTCGATACGTGCTCTCCCGTCGCCCGCGGACGAGCTCATGAAACAGGGGGATCCGTCGACTTCGCGATAGGGTCGCCTTTGTGCCAAACCCCGTTTTGATAATGCGCACGCGCTGTCGGTTCATACGCAGACTTGCGAAAATGCCTATGACCGCAAGTGTCGAGGCCATCCCTGCACCCAACCAGGTGACAGTCTGATGGTTGAGCGCGATACCGACAAGTAACAACCCGAGTCCCCAAAACGCGAACTCCCGCGCAAGCACAGCGCCAGGGGTCCGCCAAACACGCCCTTGATAGGCTTGCCTGAGGGTATAATTACGTGGCGGTAACGCCGATAGCACCAATTTTTCTTTGTGCATTAGGGTGACCGTGGTGCGCGTCTCACAGCGTCTGGGTAGCCATCAGGATAGTTAATCTCAGCATCAGACTTTCGAACATACACGGGTTCGAGACTGGCCAGTTGAGGGGTCACCTGGGGATCGACGCAATGTGCAAGCCAGGCGGCCCGTGGTTGATGAAGCGCCATTGACGACTCGATTTGCACACCGCTTGCGGTTTCAAACTCTGCTCGATATTTCAGCGCACCATCGCCAATGAGCCGCCAGCCCCGTTTCGGGTCAACGTGATGCCAAACATCCTCAGGCTTGCAACAGATCGGTGCCTGGATTGGGCCACCCTCCACATACACTTCATTGCGCCGCGCATCGAGTATCACGAGCGTGTTTGGATCGCCGGCAGCTTTCAGCATCGCCGATGTTGTCCGCGCGCCGTAGAGGGGTTTCGCTGTCGCAAAGGCTAAGCCTTTAAGAGTCGCCAAACTAATTCTAAGCCCAGTAAAGCTCCCTGGCCCCAGACCAACACAAAAACCATGCACAGCGTCCATTGTCACACCGGCATCTGTGATGAGGGCATCGACATCATCTAGAATATGGGGGCCATGGATACCCGCTCGGTCGACACTTCTTTCAATGATGGTTCCGGGCGCTTGTACAGCCCCCGTCGTCTTTGAAGCGAGATCGACGAGCGCGATAGATTCGATCGATGTTGCCGTATCGATACACAGGAGCATCATGGGCGTTCTCCGAGGCCTCTATGAATTACTTAGGCGCCAGGTTCTGATGGCGTCGTTACTTAATGCAAAGATGATGAGGGCCAAGATTAAGAACACGCCGATTTGATGCAAAGCCAGCTGAGCCCTTTCTGGCAATGGTCGCCTTGTGATCATCTCAATCCCTGCGATCATGATTTGTCCTCCGTCCAGAGCCGGCACTGGAAGTAAATTAAAAATGCCGATGCTCAAGCTTAGAAGAACCATTAACTTAAGGAAGCGATCGAGGCCAGCCTGTGCAGCACTGCCGGCCAGATGAAATATGGTGAGCGGGCCACCTAACTGCGTTGGGCTTACCTGACCCGTAAACATACCGCTAATGCTTCGAGTCGTTACTTCGATTTCCCGAGGTACCTCAGTCTTTGCACGATACCAGCCGTGTGCCCACCTCTCCTGACTCTGAGTGAGCTGGGCTGCGACCATCGCCTGCCGAGGCAGCGTGAAACCCTCAACCCAGACCGGCACGTCTCCGGCCATGGGATGGGTTTGCAGCTCGCGCCGAGCAGTCAGGGTCGCACTCATCTCCGCACCTGCTCGTAGCCATACCAAGTTTTTTGGTTTGCTCGGATCATCGCTGACCTTGGAACGCAAAAAAGCACCGAGACTATACTCTTTTCCATCGACGGACTTGATACAGTCCCCGCGCTGCAAAAAGTTTGCAGGTCCGTTCGGGTCGACACTGCTCACGCAGGTGCTTGCATGCACCAAGGCTGGCATTGAACCGGTGGCACGATACTCCAATACGATTCTTTCTTTGCGCCTCACAACATCAACGTTCGCAAGCACTGCTTCGGTGCTGCGCTCGACTTCCACCTTAACGATCGAATTCGCTGTCAACTGTCTGAAGGATTGAAGCACGTCGATAAATCGCTTCGTCGGCGTGCCGTCGATGGAAAGCACGCGGTCAAAGGTTCTGATCCCTGACTGACTTGCGGGTCCGTCCTTTGCGATGACACCGATGCTGCTATCGAGAGAGCTGACTTGGTAACCCATCAAGTAGTCGGAGCGGGCGTAACCGAGGAGAGGGTGTTTTCGCACCACTTCTTGTGGTGTGACGCTCAGCTCGAGTCTGCCTTCTCCTGGACGTTCGACTTGCAGCTTAATCGGTCCTTGTTCCGGCTCGTACGATTCAAGTCGCTCCTTGATCTGCCAGAATGCATGCACCGGTCGAGCGTCAACAGTCTTGATGATGTCGCCCCCCCTCAGACCTGCCCGATAGGCAGGCATGGACGAATCCACCGCGCCCACTTCGGTGCTCGCGACTTCAGCAGTGCTCTGACTGAGTGCAACAAATGGGACAATGATGGCAAAGGGCAACAACAGGTTCATCGCCGGCCCCGCAGCATAGATGAGAATCCGGACGAATGGGCTCTTGTCGTTCAGGCTGCGGCCAACGTTGTCTGGATTCGTCTCTTCGACGGGCTCTTGCCCCAGCATGCGAACGTAGCCTCCAAGCGGAATCCAAGCGAGTCTGTACTCTGTTTCTCCTCGATGAAAGCTGATTAAGGGTCGTCCGAAGCCAATAGAAAAGACCTCGCACTTCACGCCAAAGAGTTTTGCGACAGCGAAGTGCCCAAACTCATGCACCGTGATCAGCACACCGATGAGGACTAAGAATGCAATCATTGAAGTCACGAGAACATCACCTGCCAGCACATCCAAATGAAGGGTCCGCAAAATAAGAGTCCGTCAATGCGGTCTAGGATGCCGCCGTGACCAGGGATTAGGTTTCCGGAGTCTTTTACACCGAACGCTCTCTTCATCAGTGACTCAGCTAAATCGCCGATGATAGCTAAGCAAGCCCCCAAACCGCCGATCATCAAGCAGTGCAGTAGCGTGAGCTGAGAAAAACCGTCCACATTCTGTGCCACCAGATATGCACCGCCAACGGCGGCGAGAATACCGCCCACAGCTCCTTCAATCGTCTTCTTTGGCGACACCGCAGGGTAGAGCTTGTGTCGACCAAGAAAACGGCCTGCAAAATATCCGCCGGTGTCAGAGGAGAAAGTGACCACCATGCTCAATAGCACCCACCACCCTCCGTTAGGCAATGTTCGAAGATTGAGAATCAGCGGCATTGTCAAACCCAAGTACAGCAATCCGCAAAGCTCCAGCGAGAGTTTAGCCAGCGCCTCTTCGATCGGTAACGGTCTGGCAAGACGCGCTAAAACGAGAGCAAAAAATCCGAGCGCGAGGACCATAATATGGTCGATTTTTGGCGAGAGTGTCTGCAGTAACGGCGTGCTCGCAACGCACGTCGTAATCAGCGTAAAGCGCGCACGTTCACCTGAACTGCTATCCGGCCTGGCCATACGAATATATTCATTTGAACCAGCTGCCGCGGCTAAGACGATGACAATACCAAATGCCCACCAGGGTAACCCTAACAAGACATACACAATGCCAACGGCCATGACTAAACCTGAGATCACGCGACTCAGCATATGGTCTTATACCTCCTCATCAGCGGCTGATGTTTCGCTGATGAGACGCGGTCACCATGTACACTTTGGTGATCGACTCTGCGAGAGCAGCGAGTTCAGTGTTGTTTGGTTCAATCGCCACGGCTTCCTTAATCGACGTGAATGCGGTCTGCCAGTCTCCTGTCAGTCGCCCCTTCAAGGCCTCGAGAATCTTGAGTTGGGTACTCTCTTGCTTTGTAAGGTCACATTCCGCGCGGATTGCTGCATTCAGGCGGTTTGGTTCAAAAGACTTGGAGGCGCGTGTGAGTATGCCCAGGTCATAGATGATTTTCTTCTTAGTCGACACCAAGATACTGTGTGCTTCGTTAACGCGCTTGTAGATCTCGGCGATCCTCTCCATAATCTCCGGCTGACTCTCTAGGCGTTTTCGATGCCGATCGGGATGCAAATAGCGAGCAACTTGGTGAAAGGCCGCTCGAATCTCGTCGCTGGTAGCACATCCCTCTAAGTTGAAAAATTCGTAATAAGTGCCAACATGAATTCGTGCCGCGATGTCATCGATTTCCCGTGCGACGTCGGCAGGGAAACAACGGAAGTCACTGAGTGGACGACGCCGGCTGAGTGCATCTTCAAAGTGTCGGAGCGTATAGTCTTTAGGCGCCGTTCTCGGTAGGCACAGATCGACTTGAAGGACCTGTCGATGTTCATGAGCGACTTCTCTGTTGGAGTAGACATCGGACAGTACTGCGATGACCACAGTGTGTCCGCCTACATGCGCCCGGACCCGTCGGCGTATTTCAACGACGGCTTGTTCGGCTAAGTCGTCGGTCAAGACGATAAGGCGGGTTGCTGCCTTCAGCTGCTCCAATAATCCATTGATATCGTCCACCGAGTCCACGACCAGTTGACAGCCAGCCATCGCCGCAAACAGAGATGGACCCGCACCGGAGGGTGCGTAAACGAGGCCCCGTAAGAGGGACGCTGACTTGTTGAGCGCCACATGAGCGAGTTTTTGGCTTTTGCCCGTCAAACTATACCTCGCTCACGCATCGTGTGAATCTCATTGCTTGCGTAGCCCGCTGAGATCGAGATTCGTGTCGCTTGTTCCAGGCCCGTTGCAAGGTCCGTTGCCTTCACGATGACAATGCCGTTCACGTCTATTTCGAATGAGACTTCGATCTTGACCTGGCCTCGCGGCGCTGGAGTCAAACCGTAGAGTTCAATCTCGCCCAAGGAGGTGTTGTCGAATGTCGAGGGTGATTCCCCCTGGTAGATACGAATGCGCACAGCTGTTTGGTCATCGTGGGTCGTGGTGAAGACTTGCTTTCGTTCACATGGGACTTGGGCATTACGTTCTATCAAGACCTCATAGTAGTCATCCACTGTGCCCAAACCGAGGGACCGCGGTGCCACATCGAGCAGCAGTGGCTGCTCGCTGTCGGCTGCGCTCGCAAAGTGATCGGCTGCGAGCGCAGCGCCTTGAATCGCGGCTCCCACAGCGACAACCTCATCAGGATTTATATCCGTCAGAGGTGTCGACTGAAAGTATTCGGCGACCATCTCACGCACCAGTGGGATTCGTGTGCTGCCACCGACCATGATGATTTGGTCCAAATCAGAGGCTTTGAGTCTTGCGGCATTCAGTGCTTCATCGCAGACCACGAATGCTCGCTGAATGATGTCTTGGCAGTGGGCGGCGAAGGTCCCTCGATTGAGCCTAAATTTCAGGTCGAGCGGCTCTCCGCCGGCTGAATGGGTCAGTGCCTGCACATTGACGATGGCCGTATCCGATGCGGTGAGCTCAAGCTTAGTTTGTTCCGCGACGTGGAGTAAGCGCGCTCGGGCGAGTGGATTATCTGCGAGTGAAACCTGATGTTGCTGTTCAAATGCAGCGGCCATGCTCTTGGCGAGTCGTAGATCAAAATCGTCGCCACCAAGATGTCCATCACCGGCGGTCGCTAGGACCTCAAAAATGTTGCCTCGAACATCCAGAATCGTAATGTCGAAGGTGCCTCCACCGAGGTCAAATATCGCGATGCGCGCGTTGACATCGTGCCCATAGCCGTAGGCGAGTGCAGCCGCGGTCGGCTCGTTGATCACGCGGACAACCTTTAAGCCGGCCAACTCCGCTGCTAATTTTGTCATTTGTCGCTGTGTATCATTAAAATTGGCCGGCACTGTAATGACGGCACTGGTGATCGCCTGGTCGAGATATGCGCTCGCGATATCTTTCATTCGGCGCACCACCATACCACTCAGCTCAGGAAGGGCGTATTTCTCACGCCCGACCTGCACGAAGGGTTGTGCGCCCTCGCCTTTGGTGACTTTATACGGCAGCTGTTTGACAGCCTGTTGCACCTCGGCACTCTTAAATGAGCGTCCGATCAAACGCTTGGCCGAGTAAATAGTACGTTCAGGGTTTGTCGTGATCCGCCCGCGGGCATGATTGCCAACGATGACGCTTTCATCTTCGAGAAAAGTAACGACAGATGCCTGAAGTACCGCGTCTTCCTCATCGGGGATCACATGTACAGTGCCATTTAAGACACACGCGATACATGAATTCGTAGTTCCGAGGTCTATTCCGACAATGAGCTCTTCCGTACTCACCCTAGTGCCCCCTATCGACTCAAGCTTGTTCCCACTATTCCTATAGCAGCGAGACACCACAAACCCAAACACAAACCACTTGATCTCCAGTGAGCGACCGCTCATCGATCGACACCTTTGGTCCTGGCAGCATTGGGAATCCATGAGCCCGCATCATTGTCACGCGCGGATTCGCGGTCTGTCGGGTTGACGGACTGTGAGCCGATCCCTAAAATCGCGCAATCATACCACCGCGCTGACTTGACGATGTCCTGTGTGCGGCCTGAGTTTAGACAGAAAAGAGATATTGAATGTTTGAGACAATCAGCAAGGGCTTTCGGTCCGTTAAACACCGGTTTCAGGGTAAACGCGAGCTCACTGAAGAAAATATCGATGAGGCGTTGCGAGAAATTCGCGTCTCGCTTCTGGAAGCAGATGTTGACTTTAAGGTCGTGCGGCAATTCATCGGAGAGGTCAAGACGAAGGCGTTGGGCCGCATTGTCACGGTGGTGGCGAAAAAGAGCGGTCAAACGGTCTCGGCGGGTGATCATTTCATTAAGACGTGTCAGGACGAGCTTGAAGCTCTTATGGGGCCCGTCGACACCTCCCTGTCATTCTCGTCCGGTGTGACCAAGATTATGATGATCGGTCTACAAGGTGCCGGTAAGACCACCACAACGGGCAAGCTGGCCCGCCGACTTGTCGAACAAGGCAAAAAGCCGATGTTGGTTGCTGCCGATATTTATCGGCCTGCAGCCGTGGAGCAGCTGAAGATCTTGGGTCAACGACTCGACGTCCCAGTTTACTTCGAAGAGGGAGCCCAGCCTCCCGATATTTGTGATCGAGCCGTTGGTCAAGCGCGCAAGCAGGGATGTGACGTTGTCCTTTTCGATACGGCTGGTCGTTTAGCCATCGACTCATCATTGATGGCGGAGCTCGGCGAAATTAAGCAGCGCACGAAGCCCGATAATACGCTCCTCGTCGTCGATGCGATGATCGGCCAAGATGCGGTTCGGACAGCCAGTGAGTTTGATAAATCCATCGGCATAAATGGATTTATCATGACAAAGCTCGATGGTGATGCACGGGGTGGTGCAGCCTTGTCCATCAAGTCTGTGACGGGTAAACCGATCAAATTCCTTGGGATGGGCGAGGACCTCGATTCTCTCGAAGAGTTTCGACCTGAGGGTCTTGCCAGTCGGATCATGGGGTTCGGCGATATCGTCGGTCTCATGCAAGATTTCGAGAAAGTGGTCGATGAGGAAAAAGCCGAAGAAGACGCAAAAAAGATGCTCTCGGGCAACTTTGATATGTGGGACTTCCTCGAGCAAATTCGAGTGATCAAACAGATGGGTTCCCTAGGGGACCTTTTCGAGAAAATGCCTTTCTTCGGTGGTGGCTTGCCTGAAGGGGCCCAGATCGATGAATCCGCGCTTGTTCGAATTGAGTCGATCATTCAGTCAATGACGAAGAGCGAACGTAAAGAGCCGGAACTTGTTGAGACCGAAAGGGGTCGTGCTGAGCGTATCGCCAAGGGGTCGGGGCGTAAGCCGGAAGACGTTGTGGAATTGATTGGTCGTTTCAAGGGCATGCGCCAAATCATGGGCGCGATTGGTTCACCAGGTGGTGGCAATCTGCTGATGAAGCTACCCGGGTTCAAACAGTTCGCTCAGATGCAGAAACTCAAGGGCATGGATATGGGCGACATCATGGGCCAGTTTGGTGTCGACGGTGGCGGACCAGCCGGTATGGGAATGCCCGGTATGCCCGGTATGCCCGGTATGCCAGGCATGGCTGGTGGCCTCGGTGGTCCACAAATGGCGGCACAAATGCAAGGTCTTCCGAGAGGTTATATGCCACCTGGAACGCCTGGCGGTGCTCCTAAAGCAACAGCGCGCGCGTCCAAGACGAAACGTGCTTCGCGTAAGAAGAATAAGGCGGCTCGAGCGAGTCGAAGAAAGTCACGCAAGAAATGAGCACCCAGGGCCCTTCCGTCCACTGCCAGAATCACCCTGAACGTAACGCTTGGGCAATCTGCGTTCGGTGCGGTGTGAGCATTTGTCACGAGTGCGGTACACGTGACGAGACAGGCCTTGTCATATGTGTGCGTTGCCCAAGTATCGATTCTCAAGCCGGGGCTGCACGACCCGCTTCCGCTGGTAACGAGCATGGCGATGGCCAGCTCAGCGACGCGGCCTTTATCCCCTGGGAACAGCAAGCGACGAAAAACGGTATCTCAACCTTTTTGACCACCGTTTATTTCGGTTTTCTGAATCCGATTCGGTATCTCAATGGCATCAACTTTGGCAGACGAGACCTTGCCGCCCCCTTCTCATTCGGTTTGGTCGCTGGGTGTCTGGGTGGCGTCGCTGCATTGGTCCCGTTGCTCACGCAGCCTGAGGTGTTCGTACAAGCTTTATCGCAGATGCCAAATGCGCCCGACGTTTCACCGACGCAGGTCTTCCTCAACGCGCTCTTGTTGATCCCTGTAGCCATTACGCTCGCGCTGTTTGTAAAGACGTGGCTTTGTCACAGCATGCTGCGGTTACTCGGTGGTCACGACAAGCCCTTTTCGTCTACCTTTCGAGTGTTTGCTTACGCAGAGGTGGCAGCGCTCTTGATGTGGCTCCCCCTCGTGGGGCCATATGCCCATAAGTTCTTTGAACTCTTTCTGCTGATTTATGGGCTGCGCAGCGCTCACAAACTCACATATGGCTCGCTCATGCTCGCGTTGATGCCAATCCTGCTCATGCCCGCTTTGATCAGCATTCCGAGTGGTGGTTAAAACACCCGCAAATTGAGTAGGCCTTAATCGGTGCTCAATGAACTCAGCTCTAATCTTCGTGGACACATCGAAACCCGAGATTTCCTCGGCCCGACCGGTGGTTTACTAGGTGTCGAAATCCCCGATATGTCAACGTGCTGAACGATACACTCTCACTGTACGAACCGCCTCGCACAGGGATCAGGCTCATGGCGCCAGGCCGCTCGGTCCCAGGCGGGTCTTGTTGGGGAGCGCGTCGGTAATAGACTGGGTCATACCAGCCTGCAACGTACTCGTGAACGTTGCCGGCCATGTCCACTACGCCATCTGCTGTGCGATCGTCAGCAAAGGACCCGACCGTCGCAGTCATTCGCTGACAATTACCAATATTCGCTCGGCACTCGCCTGGGTCTGCGCCCCACGGATAGGGGCGGCTGACAAGTGGTTGGTCACCTCGTGCGGCTCGCTCCCACTGTGCTTCGGTGGGTAATGAGCCGCCAGCCCATGCGCAGTAGGCGGTTGCTTGTGATTGAGTAATCCATACGACAGGATGGTTAGCTAGCTCGGGGTTATCGTATTGCTCCTGGTTCGAGGGAGGTGAGCAGCGCTCTCGTTCTACGCACCTGCTATACTGAACATTGGTTACTTCGTGGACATCGATCCGAAATGCGCTGAGTTGGATATCACGCATCGGTACTTCGTCGCAGTTTTCATCAGAGCGTGGGTCACGGAGGCAGAGGTCAGGATCGGCATCTTCGCTGCCAAGAAGGGACGGCCCAGCTTCGAAGCCGACGGTGTCTGACCGTAGGTCGACACCCGGACATGCGTCGTCGATAAAACCATTACAATCGTCATCGGTCCCGTTACATGCTTCGGGTGCGCCCGGATAAACATCAGCATTATCAGGCTGACAGTCGCCAGCGGTTTCACTGAAGCCGTCTCCGTCGCGATCGATATCACCATCGCAAGCGTCACCCGCCCCATCCTCATCGCGATCGAGTTGGTCTGGATTTGCGATCATTCGACAGTTGTCACAAAGATCGCCGACGCCGTCGCCATCTCCATCGCTCTGTAACTCATTTGCATCATCCGGACAGTTGTCTTCTTCATCGACAACGCCGTCCTCGTCACCGTCCAGACCTGTGACACAGATCGCATCCATACCATCGCAGTCTTGATCGATACCGTCTTCGCATTGATCTCTAAAGCCTGGGCGGATGCGAGCATTGGTGTCATCACAGTCTCCTTCCGCCGCCGACAGGCCATCACCGTCATTATCCACCGCATCGCAAGCCAGGTCTTGGCCATCGCAATCCTGATCGATACCATCACCGCAAGTTTCAAGCCTGCCGGGTCGTCTCAACGGGTCATTATCATCGCAGTCGCCTTCTGCAGGGGTATATGAATCGCGGTCCTGATCCGCATCTTCACAGGCGAGGTCCTGGCCATCGCAATCTTGGTCGATGCCATCATCACAAATCTCAGCGGCGTCTGGGCCGATGGTGGGATCAGTATCATCACAGTCACCATCAATGGGTGGATATCCATCTAAGTCCAAATCAAGATAGGGGTTCTCGTCGCCGCCATCCGCTCGACCGGCGTCAGGTCGAGAGTCTTCTTCCACCGCGTCTTTCGCCTGACAGGCAAAGCCAAAGGCGACCAGACAGCTCAAAGCGAAGCGTCTAGTCTGATTTGTCCAAGAGCTGTTTCTTAAGTTCATCGATCTTCTCTCTAGCCGTGTTGGTGAATTCACGCTTGTAGAGCCGCAGGAATTCATTGGGGTTCTGAACGATCTCGTGTTCGTAGTAACGTACGCCGGAATAGAATCCGGCACCAAAGATACCTGCAACGAAAACAATAAAGCCAAGTAATCTAAACATGCTCAGAACGTTAGTCGCTGAGAACGATTGTTTCAATAACCCAACTGGAACTCAGTAATTTTGAACAATTTGGACGAAACCGACAAAATAGGGACAATAGCAATTATGAGGTATTTGTTCTTAGTCCCCGTCTTCATGACTGCAGGCGTCGTCCACGCTGAATCTTACCCGGTCAGAGGGTTGACTGGCGGGGGATATGGAGAGTTTCGTTGGGGTACGAGCGTATCGACAGTCCTTGAGAACGTCACAGGCCTTCAACTCCATTCGGAGTCTGTCGAACTGGAGCAAGAGTCGAAACATAGGAAACGTTTGCGCCGCGCGCGCAAGAAGCTCAAGGGGGTTCGTTCCGCGACATCCATCTTAAAGCGAGCGAGTCTGAAGAGATATCGGCATTGGGTCACCATCAACACCCTCAAAGGCCGGGTGGATTTCGGCTTCTACAACGATGAACTCTACGAGGTGATCGTTCGCCTGCTGTACACATCGGCGCAGAAAAAACAGGCAGACCAAGTGGTTAAGCGAATGTTTTCAAAGTATGGCAAACCACTCATGACCAAGCCCGGTCAAACGCCTACCGAAGACGATGGCCACCTGGTTTTTTTCGGAGATGGTGGTCCCATTGTGGTTGAGCGATTAAAGCCCGATAAGACAGCGGGTCTGCTGAGATTGGTCTATCGCTCACCACGACTTGGCGTCGCTGTGGACAAATATCTGTCTCGATTAGAGACTTTAGTGAGCCGCTACGCGCCAATCAAAAACCCCAAGCTGCCGCGTAAAAAACGTCAGCGTACAAATCCAATCGACCGCCACATCTAATGGCCCTGATTGGCATGTGCTCTTTGGGCTGGGTAGTGGGGCGGTTAGCGGCTAAAGTCTACGCTGCGTCCACGTTTTAAGCTCTTCTCCCGTTTGACGCGTTCAGCACGATTCTTTTTGGATTCTTTTATGGTGAACTGTGCTTGGGCCAGCGCTGTGCTGCCGACAGCGATCATCACCCTATATTTGTGTTCTTCGGGGAAATCTCTTCGTTCGATGTCGAAGGCGCTCGCGAGGATGCGAGTCTCGCGTTGGCTCGGTGCCACGGGGACCGTCGCAACAAGACGGTTTCGGTCCGTTAAGTCGTAAACAAGTGCAGTGAATTCGGTGGTACGGATCGGCTTGGAGAAAAATGCCATGAATCGAATCGTAAGGCGATTTGAGTCGGGGTAGACAATTCGTTTCTTGTGCGCCTTTTTCATGTAGCGAATGAACGCTTTGTCGTTTTTGAACGAACTCGGGAAAGCTTTCGTGGATAAGATGATCTGACGCTTGAATACGTCGGCAGGTTTGCGTGCATGCGCGACAGAAATGTTCCATAACACCCCAGCCGCAAAGAGGACTGCTAGCAAACCGATTGGCCGCCGCCGAGTCCCAAGTTTACTCGTTGTTTTTAGCAAAACGGTGCTCCTCCCTGGTTCTTGTCCAAAAGCATGATGCTTAGCGTCAATAACTCGGTATACGTTTCGCAACACCACTTCGCAATCCTATCAACTCATAAATATGGTTGACGGGCGTCATGAAACTTGACCGAATCGACTCCACCGTGGAGCCTTATAGGGCAACCACACTTAGGGAAAGTAGTCTCAACATCTATGACGAATGTAGCCGACTCAATATTCGGATTTTTTCTGTCCGGGCTCGTTGTTGGTTTGGTGGCCGGACTCTTATCTGCCGCGGGCGCTCCGTCCAGCAGTGATGTCGTGTTTTATCTCATCGGCTCAGCGGGCATTCACGCTGTTGCATTTGGGCTCCTTGGTCTCTTGATAGGCGTACTGCATCCTCGTATTCCAGAACAATTGGGGATGACCAGAATCCTCCTTGCTATCCGAGAACGGTTCTTGCTTCGGGAGTCGGACTCCTTACAGCGACGTTGTCGAACCATCTCATTGATTTGGATCGTTGCGCTTGTGTTTGTGATTGGTGTGACGGCGCTGCCCAGTGGTTATGCGCTGCTCCTGGGGCGAATCCAATCACCCGAGTTCGCATCTGTCGCAGTTGCTCTGCTCGGCTTGTTCACTATCGGTTCGGTCTTGGTTCTGGCTGCACCTTTTTACAGTGCGTTGGGCCGGGCTGCAGAATATCTGGTGCGTCGTCGGACTCGGCTCACATTTCTGGTTCATCCCTGGCTCAACCTTGGGTTGGCTTCGAGTCTTGGCGTCTTTTGGGTTGTTGCCCAACATTCTGGACAGTCTGGACCGCTTGTGGAGCTCCCTTGGATATCGATCCTGATTAGCGTTTTGGCCCTACTGTTTACCTGGGTCGGTGGTGAGTGGGTGGTTCGTGCGAGCCAGCACCTGCCCACAGCCAAGAAATTTCAGCTCGGGGTTTTGGTTTCGTTTGCGGTCATCTTCCTGACCTTGATCGGTTTGCGAGCGCCCACAGCGCGGCAGGAGCTAAGCGAGACAAGCGGCATGAACCGATTTGTGCTCTCGATGGTTCGGGCACCATTCGATCAGGATGGCGATGGATACGCCGCTATTCTAAATGGGGGTGACTGTGATGACACCGACCCCAACATTCACCCGGGTGCCATCGACATCGCAGGAAACACCATCGACGAGAACTGTGACGGAGTCCTCGAAGTCCTCGAGACTAAGCCGAAGAACGATGACCAGGTTGTACTCCGTGAGATCGGGTTTCGTCCCCCTTACAGCTTCGTGGTGGTCACCGTGGATGGTCTTCGGGCGGATCATGTAGGGTTTTATGGCTACGGTCGAGAAACAACACCGGCCATTGATGATATGGCTTCCGATTCGGTCGTCTTTAACAACGCATACTCGACATCGGGTGATATGGCCGCATCCCTCGCGTCGATGTTCTCAAGTCGCTATCCGTCCGAACTCTCACGTACGCTCGCCGATGGTATCCGTTACGAGCGAAGCAATGATTTTCTGTCTGAACAACTTGCACGCACCGGTTTTCACACAGCGGCCTTTCCAAGTCATGCCTACTTTTCCGGTCGAACCGGTCTCTCACAGGGATTTGCACTCTGGCAGCCCTATCGTATCTCAGCGGGCCGGCAGCCCTTTGTTCCTACATCTGAAACGGTCGTTACCTCTGCGATAGAGCACTTGGGTCGGCTCGAACCAGACCGTCGTAAGCCCTTTTTTCTGTGGCTTCACATTGTCGACCCGCAACCGGATTATCTTCAACATCTCGATGTGCAGAGTTTCGGCCCATCAAGGATTGATCGGTATGACCATGAGGTACGCTATGTCGACACTTGGCTGGCTCAGCTTTTTGCCAAGTTAAAGGAACGTCAGGACTGGGCGGAAAGTTTGGTTCTCGTGCTTGCGGGCACAAGGGGAGCTAGCCTTAAAGATGATGGCAAGAATCGTCTTGATGAGGCCACTCTGAAAGTACCATTTATGATTCGAGTACCGGGCATGCCGCCGAGGCCCGTTGAAGAGCGAGTCAGCATGATCGACCTCATGCCCACCATCTTAGACCTCGCAGATGCTCGCTCTGGAGCGGAACCGGACTCGGACGAGACTGCACATGGCAAGACTCTCATTGCGCAAATGATTGGGAAACGCGGCAAAGATGCACAAATTTATGCTGAAATCCCGGCAACCAAGACTGCGAAACAGCAGTGGGTATGGCTGGACGCGGGTATGAAGCTACACTATGGACATGAAGGTAATCTTTGGTCTTTGTATGACATCGGGCGTGACCCACTGGAGCGACTCGATCTCGCGGATAAGCGGCCACAAACCACTGAGCGTATGCAAACGGCTCTTCGAAGATTCCGTAGTGCGCTGGCGATTAAACCAGTGAGACGCTGATGAATTTCGCCAAACTCGTCACTTTCTTGAGCGTTTTTGTGTGCACCGTTCCATATGAGATTTCAGGTAAACTGTCTGTCGCAGAGGCGAAGAATGTCTCCCAAGTACGGTCGAGAGTCGCTCGTGTTCACGTGGATTACGTTGACGTTCGCATGGGCGCTGCCACGGCTTATGAGTCAAAGGGCCGCATCTACGGTGGCGACATTGTCACAGTCCGTGGGCAGTCGGGGAAGCCTTGGATTGAAGTGATCAGTGGTTCGGTCCAGGGCTGGATACCCCTCTCAGCAGTTGTTTTCCTTGCGCCAGAAGATGTCGCAAAAACCGATGGAAAGGTTGACCCTGGTCTCGATAAGAGACTTAAGAATTACACTTACGATAATGACGGTCGCCGGCGCACAGAAGGCAAGTTTACTGGAAGTGGTGAAGGGACTAAATCGGTCTCGGACCGAAGCTCAACCATACTCCTTTGGGATAAAATTCGAGTCGGCCTAGGCGTCGGTTTTGGTCAAATTCATCGACGTTTTGAGAGTAACGCACCAGAGCAATCTTTCCTGCGTCAGGTAGAGTTAAAACCGGCAGGCTTAGCATCTGTGTTTACGGCTGTTGTTGATTTTGATGGTAACTGGCGTCTCGATGTATGGGCTGAAGACATACACTTCGCACAGACCACCATCGTTTTGCCAATCGATGGTCTACCGAGTCGAGGCCAGCTTTCGGCTAATTCCCAGTTGATCGGTTTCTGCGGAAACTATGTCTACGATGTTGGACTGGCACGCATTTCCGTTGGTCTCGGTACCGAGTTTAATCGTGCGAGCTTTCGTGAACTCCAGCCAACACCCATTGCTTTGACAGCGCAGACTCTGGCACTGCTTGGCCAGGTGGGTGCCGGTTTACGTCATGGTCGCATTGAAATTGACGTTCACACATACCTCGGTTACCCGATCAGTCATGAGCAGACCCCTGTGAGCAGTGGTGAGAACCAAACAAGTATTCTGGGGCTTCGATTGCAGTCGTCTTACTGGTTGAGCAATGGCTGGGGACTGGCTGTGCGTGCGGGACTGAACAAGCGTCGATCAGATTACCAAGGGGCAAATCAGCATGTTGATCTACTGAACTCGGACACCGAGCCGCTTACCTACACGGCGGCGCGTGAGACGGATTACATACTGAGCACGACCCTTGGCGTGGTGTATGAATTTCAGTAGTTAGGTTCGCTTACCGACTGTTGTTGGGCTCGAGGATAAAGTTAAATTTGAGGCTGGTTCTGTCGCCCCAAAAGTCTGTTTTCTGAACGCTTTTGAAGCCCCTTTTCTTCACCACCATAAAGATTTTGTCATCATCTCTATTGAGCTGTTTAAGAGTCAGCGGCGTCTGTCCTTTGAGTGAGCCATTGATATAGACATCGGAGCCTCTTGGTTCAGATAAGATGGCGAGTTGGCCCGACGCTCGCTTCAGCATGATCTCGCGTTTGAGCATCAAGGCGCCATTCGAGTTTGGTTTCCCATCGATCAAGATCGTCTCGCCGTGTTCATCGTAGCCCGTGAGCAGAAACCGGATTTCGTAGCGTCTACCAATGGCGAGCTCGGTTAATTCAACTGGCGTCACTTTCAGAGTATCCTGACCGTCGATTTGTATACTTGCTCCATCCGGTGTGCTGTTCAGAGCAAGGGAAACGCTTTGGATCTCAGGGCCAAACCAGACCGGACCAAACTGAACAAGAAAGTAGATGACCAGGGTAATCAGGGCCAAAAACGAAATGCCGCGGGGTGTCTTGATGAATTGAATGGTCCTCTCGGAAGGCTTCGTTCGAACGAGCTTTCGCTGGAAATTGAGATCCGGAAGGCGCCTCTGCGTATTCGTTTTTTTGCGAGCGACCGGTGCCTGAAGTTCCTCGCTCACCTTTGGTTGAATCGCCTGAGCGAGGGCCGCAGGGATCCCTTCAATCGTTGGTCGTTCGTCTTGACTCTTCAGCTGTTCTTGTCGAGAAATCGGCTGCGGTTTGTGTATCTCCCTTGTTTCGGGCTCCTCCGTCTCAATGCTCACACCGCCGGTCTCTTGGATTGCTTTTTGGGGGGGGCTTTGTGATTCAATAGGCTCTCCAACCGGCGATATTGGCGCGTCGAAGAGACGTGTGACGGAATCATCTTGACTCGCATAGAGGTCGCCAGCCGAGGCCATCTCGCCACTCGTATCAAAGTGGCTCACATCTATGAGTTCAGTTTTTTCCCCTGTCTCAAGCCAGGCGTCGAAGCTGGACTCGCTTGTATGCTCCGCAAGATCAGGCTCGATTGTGCTGTCTAGCCCGGCGCTCGAGGTGCTACTTGGTGCATCCTCCATGGGATACAGGTCTTTGCCTAACGCAAAGATAATGCTCTGGCCATGGGTCCGGTCATATTCATCTGCACGCATAAACGTGTCGTCTTCATTGAAGTCCTGGAAGGTCTCAGGGGGCTCATTGGATGGGAGTTCGAGCACAAAACCGCTCATGCCGGTTAGACGTTGGGTGTATTCACCCAGTTCGCTTCGCTCAAACCCCGGTTTTCGCCCGTATAGAAATGCAGAAAGATCTGCTTTGAGCGCGCCAGCATCCTGATATCGGTCCTCTCGTTGACGAGCGAGGGCCTTCATAATGATTCGTTCGAGCTCCTCCGGAATGTCAGGACGATCTTTCCGCATAGATGGGATTTCTGCCCGGCGGACGGTGTCCAGCAATGCTAATGGTTCCTCTTCGTTGTAGAGCATCCGTCCGCACACCATCTCATACAGGCAGATGCCACAGCTAAACACATCGCTGCGGTGGTCGAGGGAATCGCCCCATGCCTGCTCTGGGGACATGTAGTAGAATTTACCCTTTATGACCCCGCTCTCCGTCTGTTGTCGTCGCGCCGTGGCTTTGGCAATTCCGAAGTCCACAAGCTTCACTTGTCCGTCGAGCGATACCAAAACGTTCTGTGGACTCACATCGCGGTGGATAAGACTTAATGGCCGACCATATCGATCTGCTTTTGTGTGTGCGTAGTGCAGACCGGCGGCGACCTCTCGACCGATGAAAGCCACTAATTCGAATGGGAGTAGGCTATCCTTATCGGCACCCTCGACAAGCAGCTGATAAAGGTCTCGACCATCCACAAACTCCATTGCGATGAAAAAACGACCATCGATGCAACCAAGGTCAAATATCTGACAAATGTTGACGTGGTTGAGTTGAACGGCAATCTTAGCCTCATCGATAAGCATGTCGACGAATTCTTGGTCTTGAGCGAACTTCGGATGGATCACCTTGAGCGCCAAGATTTTTTCGAACCCACCAATACCTTGTGTCCGCGCAAGATAAATCTCAGCCATACCGCCATAGCCGATGCGTTTGATAAGTTCGTATGGACCTAAGTGGGTATCGTTAGTCACTTAAATGATTCACTCAACGCTGAACAGACTCCCGCTAAATCTAGTCGAGGTGAGTACGATGGGCAAGTAAGTGGATATCCCAACGACCGAGTACTTCTCTGAGCCTCGCTTGCTTTGCGGACAATGCAACCTTACATGTTTCATTGTGTACGCCCATTGGACAGATAGAATGCCTGCATTGATCCTGCTCAACGGTGTTTTTGTCTGCCCCAGCGAATGGGATTAATCGGACCTTCCTGTCTATGACGGCAACAATCGACGTAATCCAGTCAACCATCGACGTCGCCTTCTATGGTGTAGTACGGTACCTCGTCGGCGTCATCAGGCCGTCTACCGGGGTTCTCAAAGGAGGTATTGGTGGATTACAAGTTCTTGCTCACAGCGGTTCGAGGTTGTGTCTTGTTCTGCATGTTGGCTGCGTGTGGCCAATCGACGGGCTGTTCCGGCTGTGACCAGGGCCCTGGCGACTTCCCAGCGAAAGATAGGATCTACAATGCGGCGCAACTTCGAGTCACCCAGTCTGGTTTGCAGTTCTTGGAAGAAAACCTCGAGCCTGTGTTGGCGGCAGTGCTTCCTGAAGATGGTCTTAACATTTGTCTACCTGGCGAAGCTGGCGAGACGATTGGGATCGAGTATGGTTACTGTTTTGAAGAAATGTGTGATGAGCAAGGGATTGGCTGCAATCTAAACATAGCGATCGAGCGTGTTGATTTGGCAGCTGAGGAGCCGAATCGCCTCACTGCGACAATTGAGTTCGCAGAACTGAGCGCAAGGATTCCTATCCAGGCGCGTCCAATCGCGGCATGTGCGATTGCCATCGATGGTTCAGGTTTTGAGGTCGGTCTACCACTCCGCTTACTGACCCCAGAGCCAGAGCGTTTTCTTACCTTTGATCTCGAGCAAAGCCTCCAATACCAGCTGAGTGATATCAATGTACGACTTGAAGGAACGGGCGGTGTACTCGGCTGGGTCTGCGATGGTTTGAGTCTCGTGATTAACTTCCCGTTCATTCGAGATTTTATCTTCGATACAATACAAGGCTTCATCGACGGGCTTTTGACTGAGCAAATCTATGGCTTTGTTGAGGACTTCACGTGTCGAACCTGCGAGGACGACTTTGGCTGTCCTACAAACTTGGGGGCTTCGTGTGTTGATGGGCAATGTCGCCTTCAAAGTGGCGAATGTGTAGCCATCAAGCTCGGTTTGGATGGCCAATTGGATGTTGGCTCTCTAGCTGAGCAAGTCACGCCAGGACTCGAAGCTGTCGTCGACTACTTAGCTGTCGTGGGTAGCTATGCCGTGGTCGAATCAGGTGGAATCTCGGTAGGCATGGTCGGTGGTGCCAGGAGCGAACGCAATCGGTGTGTACCGCAGACAAGCCAACCCGAGATCGAAGCGCCCGCGCGCACCATGTTGCTCAGTGGCAACATGGACGTGCTCGAACGTGATTACCACCTTGGAATTGGTCTGACTCGCGAGTTCACAGAACACTTTTCTTGGGCATTTTTCAACTCGGGCGCCCTCTGTCTGCAGGTGACCAATCAGACCGTAGAACAGCTCAATGCCGGTATTTTGAGTATTGTTCTGCCCGGCCTCGCTGAGCTTGCCGGTGACCCAGAAGCACCCATCGCCATTACTTTGGCACCACAACAGGTCCCTGAGGTCATATTTGGTGAGAATCGGTTCGAAGTGGACGAAGAGGGGACTCGAACGCTCGTCGACCCAGCAATCCGTATTTTGATCCCCGAACTCTGGATCGACTTTCACTTATTCATGGATGACCGCTGGGCCCGGATCTTTAGCCTCCACACAAATGTGGATGTGCCGCTTGGACTAGATTTTACGCCTGACAATGAGATCATACCAATCCTTGGCGATCTGGCGTCTGGGCTAACGGACCTGCGAACGGCAAATGCACAACTCATGCGAGATGACCCATCTTTACTCGCGACACTTCTGCCGACGTTGTTGAATGTCTTTGTGGGTGACTTGGCGACAGGCTTACTGTCACCGATTGCTTTGCCAGATTTGCTTGGTTTTAGCCTCGATCTTCAAGAGCGCGCGATCACCTCTATCGAAGATGGTGGCTTATTGGCCATCTTCGCGCGTCTGAGAACAACTGAAGAAGAGCAAGCCAACCTTGCGGTTGTGGATACGAGGCTGGAAGCAGCGGTCTTTAAAGAGACGCCGACGACCGAGATGTTCCGAGCCGCCGGTCCAGACACATATAGGAAACTCGAACTGCTCGTCACAGCAGACGCTCTCGACAGTCGCGTCGAAGACAGCGAGCACGAGTATTCATGGCGCTTGGATGGGACAACGTGGTCAGCCTTTCAGCCCCAGTCGACCTTCTCGGTGATCCATCCACTACTCCTCCTGCAAGGCCGTCATGAACTGGAAGTTCGCGCTCGGCGTGTGGACGATTATCGCACGCTAGATCCAACACCGGCCATCCACGAGTTCGTCATCGACACCGAGCCACCGCAGCTTGAGCTCACACGGGTCGATGGAGATGTCCGGATCGAGGTCAATGACTTTGTCTCGCCGCGAGGGGAACTCCGGGTCGAGTATAAAGCTCACGAACAGATTTGGGTGGACGTCGATGGCGACAAATTCTCATTTGACCCCACAGTACCCGTCACCGTGCGTGCCACGGACAAAGCTGGGCTCACATCCACGGTTACCCTCGAGTCGAAGCAGAGTTCTTTGATTGGTCGCCCTGCGCCGGGTGAGAGAAACCCCGGCGGTGGTTGCGAGTGTAATCAGGGCCCGCAGAACTCAAACACAGCACTCTTCATGTTTCTCGGACTGCTGATGATAAGGCCTCGTCGGAAAAAGGCGTGGCTGGTCAGCGTACTCTTCCTCTGTATTGGGACCGTATTTGTCGGGTGTGACGATACATCGGGCGCTGGCTCCGATCGTGACCCTGATATGGGTGGTGTCACGGAGCTTTGTAGCGCGGATGCACCGTGTGCCCGACCCAATACGTTTTGCGATAACGGCATCTGTCAACTCCAGCCCTGTAGCGGCGATAACGATTGTTCAGCTTTCGTCTGTCCTGATGGTGACACGCCAATTTGTGATCCACGTGGATTATGCTCTTGCGAAGGCTTCTGTCCGGGTGGATGTGCTGAGTCGGAATTTTGCTGCCTATCGGATGGTGAATGCAGAGCGTTGCCTGACCGCTGTCTTGAACTCGAGTGTGGACTCGGCGAGACCAAGCGAATTGAATTCGTCAATGAGGGAGACCCTTTGATGTGCGGCGATGAAGATTGGACATGTGTCTGCGATAGCCCGCCCGATGCACCGCTCGGCGTCTTGGGTCGTTACAATTCTATGACAGCCGTCGGCGATGAGGTCTGGCTGGCCGCTTACTCCGATACCTACGGTGATCTGGTGGTTGGTCGATACGCCGATAGTGGCGCAATCGAATGGCATTGGGTTGACGGTATACCCGCAGGTGCAGAGCCAGAGTTCTCCGTGACTGGCCCTCGAGGTGGTGTTGTCGATCGAGGCGCTGATGTTGGTCAATACACGGCCCTGGCGGCATCGGAAGACGGCGCGATTCATGTGGCCTACTACGATGTTGACAATCGCGCACTTAAATACGCTTTAGGGCTACCGGATGCGGCAGGTTATGAGTGGCAGGTCATCACGCTCGATTCTGAAGGGGACAGTGGCCGTTGGGCAAGCATCAGTGTCGATGCCGAGGGTAGGCCGGGAATCGCATACCGAGTCGCGAATATCGAAGACGCCAGTCAGGTCCGATATCTTCAGGCGAATACAGCAACTCCAAATGAACTCGATGACTGGAGTATGCCCTATGTTCTGCACGAGAGAAGCCTGCCGGCCGATGTTGTGGATTCGGGCAGTTACCCCGAGGGAACGGGACTTTTCACTTCACAGGCTCGAACTCCAGACGGTCGATTATACGTCGCGTGGTACGACCGCAGCACGGGTCAACTCTATTTGGTTGTGCAAAATGAGGCAGGTTTTCAATCTGCCGAGGTGGTGGCAGGCTGGGAGAGCAGCGAGATTGAGTTACAAGGCGACATGGGTGCAAATGCCGATGTGAACGTCGACGATTCGGGTCGAGTTTATCTGTGTTTCCAAGACGGCCAGACGGACTCACTGCGTTTTCTGGCGCCCGAACTCGGATGGAGCGAATGGGTTGATGACGGGGTATGGCTCGATGTCGGGGGCCGTGGCCACTCAGTGCATGTGGTCGGCGAGGACTGCAATGTTGAATTCGACAGCTCAGGGAGACCGCTCGTTCTATATCAGGACAGCACGATGCAAGCGCTCCTCATGCGCCGCCGTAATCGTATGTTAAATCCTGAAGAGGCAACCTGGGGGCCAAGATTATCTCTACGCGGCGATTCCGACCGCTTCACGGGGTCCCATGGCTTCTTCATCTCCACGCGCGTTATTGGCAATCGCCTTTATGTTGCTCATTTTGTATATCGAAATCATGTCGATCCGCCGGCTTCAGGTCTTGAGGTCCTGACCGTCGACTTGTAGGTCGCCACAGGCGGGCGCGTGTTACTGGTTTGCGTCGTTGCTCTGAAGGGTAGACTGCCCCAAGTAGAGCGCCTTCAGGCTTTGGCCTTCGAGAAATTTGTACGTGCCCCACGTTGAGTTCACGCGCTTCGTGTAGCCTCGTGCTTCTTCGTATGGGATTAACTCAACAAACAGATCGAGATCGAGTCCTCCGCGCTTCCGAAGCCATCTCTTCAAGGCACCTCCCCCCGCATTATAACCCGCGGGTACGAGCGGATAGACCGCCTTCGTATTCGTGTAAACATGTCGAAGATAGCGTGTCCCAAGGCGCACATTCAACGCCGGGCGCCTCAGACTTGTGCCGTTGATTTTGCCATCTGCTTTCTTCGCCATTGAGCGGGCTGTGGGCAGGATCAGCTGCATCAGTCCGATCGCGTTGGCGCTTGATTCCAACCCGGGATGGAACCCACTTTCTTCGCGTGTGATCGAGCGCGCAAGATTTACAGGTATGGCCGCTTGTTTCGCAGCATCGGACATCAGGCCCTTGAGTGGTCTCGGAAAAGCGACCTCCCAAGCTGACTTCGCATCGCCTACTGGCGCCACCCGTCTAAAGGATGTCAATTGACGCCTAAGGATGTTGTGACTCAGGTGAGCTGCACCTGCGGCGTCCAAAATCTTTGCCATTTGCCACTGACCTGACTGTGATTTCGCCTTAGCCCTTCGTACGCTTTGCCAAGCCGCCTGGGCCAGTCCATGTCGGGCGAGTGCTCTCGCTTGCCGCCATTCAGGGCCCTGTTTGGTGGGCTTGTTTTGAAATTCGAGGTGTCCAGGCGTGCTAAATACTTTATCTGCCAGTGCGTCGGCTCGCTCTTTGTTAAACTCTCTGAGTCGCGAGTAGGCAAGTATCGAGTACCAGCTTAGCGGATACTTCTTGAGCGCCAGCTCATACTGGGCGTAGCTCTCTTCTCGTCGCTTTAGCTTATCCAGGATACGGCCTGTCCAGTATTCTGTACGCCCCATATTCCGGTAATTATGCTCTTGCCCGCTCAGCGCTGTGTCGAGCTTGATGACCCGGAGGGCCTGTTTAAACAGACCCTTCTCAAATGCGTTGATGGCGACAAAAAATATGGCTCTGTCCATCATATCGCCATTTGGGAAGAGCTTGACGAATTTGATGAGCTCTGTCTCCGCTCGATCGATATCATCGAGGTCTTCGATCAGGTGCCTCGTGACAAAATAAGCACCGTCATCTGCAAGCCGGTGTGACCCATTATCTGTCATTTGACGGGTGAAGATTTCGGCGGCTTCAACCTCGTGGCTAAGGCGTTCTGCGGCTTTGCCCGCCAGGTGTAACGCCCATGGCGCGAGCTCATGCTTTATCGCTGAGCAGACCTCAACGGCCTGATTAATTAGGGGACGCGCTCGCTTCCACTTTCTTAGTTTGCGAAGCGCTCTGGCGAGCGCATAGAGCCTTCGACATTGCAAATCGCGCGCAGTGTCTTTGATCTTTAACTTTTGTAAGGCCTCCACGACGGCCTTATTCTTATGCCGTTTGAGCAATTTTTCCGACTTTGAGACGATCTCTTCCGTGCTCCATCCTTGCCACTTCTTTTTGAGTCGGGGACTGGATTTGAACAAGGTCTTGAGTAGGCCACCGATACGGCCTCGATGCCTGGACGTTGGGTATCCGACGTCTAATCCTCTAAGATGTTTGAAGGCGGCCTTGGGATTGCCAGCCGCGAGTTCTACGCTGGCGAGCCTGTAGAGCGCCTCTGCGCGCTCGTGAGACCGTCCGTTTTTAAGTACTTTCTTGAGCACTTTGCGGGCTTGAGCATGTTGCTCGAGCTCTTGATGGCAGCGAGCCTGTATCATCGTCGCAGCTGCACCAAACAGTTCGGGCCGCTCGATTCTTTGCAAGGCTTCAATCGCTTTTTGGGGTTGCTCAGCGTGAAGGTGCGCAGCCGCCTTACGCAAGAAATAGAAATTAGCCAGATCTTCGGGCGGCTTCTTGATTGCGTCGAACATAATCAATGCATCTCGAGCCCTGTCTGCTCTGAGCAGCAGATGCCCCTTGACGAGCAGAGCCCCATCGCTCTTACGACTGACCATATTCGCAGCGCGAAGGTATTCTCGCTGGGCAATCAGCTCTCGAATCTTACTGTCTGAATTGCCAAGTTTAACTGGCTGCATGTCCTTGGCTTGCGCAAGGCCGAGCAATATCGAGAAGACGACGCCCGCAGACATTAAAAGCCCCCGACCTAAGATAATCGACGAAAAAAAAGACCCAATTAACCGGTCACGCGTTGGATGGAAATGTCCACGCGCTTTTCTAACTTGACGATGAAGGGGCTGTTTTATCATGGGCAATACAACTTACATGAATGGGTTTGGTCGTGCCAGTGCCTCGCCGCTTGTAGCAAGAACCGACGAAGGTCACCTGGTCAATCGGCTCAAGAAGCGTGATGAAGCTGCCTACGTGGTCTTTGTGCAAAAGCACAAGGGTGCAGTCTACAATGTTTGCCTTCGCATGCTGTCTAACGCTCATGAGGCCGAAGATATTGCACAGGAGGTATTTATGAGAGCCTTTATGTCCATCGGCTCATTTCGAGAAGAGGCTAAGCTCGCGACATGGTTGTACAGAATTGCCATGAATTTATGTCGAAACCGGATCAAGTATCATCAACGAAGAGCGGCCAACCGTCACATGAGCGTGGAGAACCTCTTTGAAGGTCAATATCAGCGTAGTTGCGGTCGAATCACGGGAGAGACACCGCCCACACCGGATGAGTCCCTCGAGGCCTCTCAGGCTCAAACTCGGATACAGCAAGCGCTATTGCAGCTAGACGATGACTTTAGGCGCTTATTGGTGCTCAGAGACCTTGAGGGTTTGAGCTATCTTGATATCATGAAAATTACGGGGTTACCCGAGGGCACCGTGAAGTCTCGATTGCATCGAGCCCGCGCGGCGCTAACCAAGGCGTATCGGGAGTTAGGAGACGAAAACCGGAGATGAGTACAGCCGATGGAGATGTTGATTCAAGGCTTACGGAACGATTAGATTCCGGGCGTATCGAACAACTCGAATCGGATTTCGATGAAGTTAAAGTACAAGAGTTTCTCGACGCGGTTGCAGGGCGTGAACTGCTGAGGCAGTTGAATAAAGAAAACCCATCCATAGGCTTTGATTATCGGCTCCAGAATCGAATTCGCCGGCGAACAGGCGGACGCTATTTTAGCACGGTTGGGGCCGATACTGGTTTCGGTGGCTTTGATACGTTGCTGATCGTTGCGATTGTCTTGACCATCGTAAGCTGGATTATGGTGATGCAACCACCTCATACACCGGCTCTTTATGTCGACCCACCTGAAGCAGCCGACTTTCGGAATCAGCCCTAGCCATTTTGACTCAACGACTTGAGCTCAACATCGGCGTGCTTGGATGAACCGTGTGAATTGCCCAAGCTTCGTCGTTAGGCACTAACCGAGTCCGTCCGTTCGTTGCTGTAGTCAGCAGTGGAATACCGCGTGAATTCAGCCGACCCACAACCTCTCGATGGGGGAATCCATAGCGATTGTTTTGGCCACAACTGGCTATCGCAAACCTCGGCTTGATGTGTTTCAAGAGTGCCTCGGTCGTACTCGTGCGGCTACCATGATGCCCCAGATATAGAATCTCCGCTGTGGGTACGCGCATCTGAATCAGCCTTAATTCTCCCGCGCTCTCTAGATCTCCAGTGAGCAACGCTGTCCGATCCTGAAGTCTTATATGAGTCGATATCGAACGGTCATTCTCTGACCAATGGACATTGCGTGCAGGATGAAAGTGAGTCAGTTGAAGTTGGCCTAACTCATCGAGCTGCGGGGCCCGGCGAATCTCGATATTCCGGAGTCGATTAGCATAGACGGTCCACTCTTTTGCGTCATGGGGCGTGTGGCCATGAAATATCGTACCTATGGGTATCGCGTCGCTGAGCTCTCTCAGACCCCCATAGTGATCCGGGTGGTGGTGAGTGATCAAAACCCACTTGAGAGTGCCAATACCCTCACGTTTGAGATAGCCGATGAGTTTTCGAGCCTGGTATTCGTCGCCAGTGTCGATGAGGGCCGCCTCCCCGTTGGACACAAGGAGAGTCGCATCTCCCTGTCCGACATAAATGGAGTCTATATAGTGCTTCGGTTGAAGGTCGCTGACAAAGGCCACCAATAAGCAAGCGAGCATGGGTAAAATGGTTTTGAGCCGTAGGGGCAGTAGACACAGGAGCATGCACAACGCCATTGGGCTCAAGGTCCGGCCGGCGATCCAAACATAGCCGAACTTGTCTGAGATCCCATCGGCGAGTCCGCAGAAATACATAGCACCCTTTGCGGCAATGTCCAATGGCACCTGACTGATGTCGGCCATGCATAATCCTAGAAATCCCAGCGGTACCAAAACGAGACTCGCGAGTGGCGTCAAAATCATGTTGGCGAAGGGCGCGCTGACTGACAAAGTCCCGAAATGCCATAGCTCAACCGGCCATGCGGCACAGCTGGCCATGATGCTGATGCCGAGTAGGGACCGTAGCGCCGAGGTTGATTTGTGGGTGATGAGTAAGGTAGCCACCGTTAGAAACGAATATTGAAATCCCAAGTCGTCGATGACTGTGGGCTCGTATATCATCGTAAAGAAAGCGATGGCGGAGAGGGCTCTAAGCGGCGGCACCCGAAGACCAATCAGCTTAGAGAGTAGGTAGATGGATATCATCGACCCTGCGCGAATGGCGCTGATCGGATGACCAGTCACACCTACAAATATCCAGATAACGGTGAGTGTCGTCGTGCACGCATAGAGCTGTCCGCGCCGTAATTTCATCAATGCGAAAAACGCCGTAATCAGCCACCAAACTGTGGCCGACAAGGCGCCGACATGGAGACCGCTGACGGCGAGCAGATGAGCCGTTCCTGTTTTTCTAAACGCCTCTAGATCTGCCGGCGGAACCGCAGCACGATCACCGAGCAGCATGCCGCGCAACACTCGGCGACCGTAATCATGATTTCCTGAATCGAGTGCATGGGTCGCCCAGCGTCTCAATCGTTGCGCTAAATCATCTTGATGGTGTTCTTCTAAGATGTGTATCTCGCCGATAAAGCGGTGCCCCACGTCTTGGCTCAAAGCGGCACGTAGAGCATTGTAGTCACCGGGGTTTTTAGGGGCGGGCGGTGCCAGGAAACGTCCCTGCAGGTGGACCCGCATACCCGTGTTCAGCTGTTTCTGAGTGCGAGTTCGATAGCATTCCACCAGCCGTTCGAATCCAATGCATTGTACGCGAACGATTTGATCGTGGTCTCGTGATATCGTTTGCACGACTCGTCCGCTACACCGCGTTTGCGACACTGGGTGAACAGTCGTGATGTCAGGGTCAGCGAGGCTGAGTCCGATAAGCAGTCCCAATAGGCTGAGGCCGATCTGAACTGGGCTGTCGGTCAAGGTGCCGATGACCCATAGGATGGTCACGCCGATACAGGCCAGACCGTACACAGTCTCCAGCCGCTTTGTGAGCAGACCGACCATGAGACCCAAAGTGAGCGCCATCCAGCTCTTTGTGAGTTTGTCCAAGTTGACCAGCCCCGTTTTAGTGTCGTGAACGAGTTTGTTCGAACGGGCGCTTCCCTTGTTGCAAATTTCTCGGTAGAAGCGAGAATCTTTGACGGTTCTTAATGTGCCCCCGAGTAGCCAAGGAAGTGACAGGAATGATGAAGGTGTCAGGTAAACATCTTGCGCTCATATTCGTTATTGGATGCACTATATACGCGGCGTTTGCAGCGAATCGTCTCGCGATTCACTCCCAAGACAATCACTTCGTCTATTTAGCCGATGCCTTCTTGAAGGGTCAGACAGGTTTGGTTCGTCGCCCGCATCACGGAAATGATTGGGCAAGCTACCAGGTCGTGGAACTCAAAGGTGACTCGGCGCGTCAATATGGTGTTGAAGTCAGGGGCTATTTTACCCGCCGCAAAGGCAAGGCAGACCAGTTTAGGACCCTTGACGATCAGCTCATAGATATCCCTAAGAAAGATCGAGGCAAGCAGACGACCAAGCACTTTGTCTCTTTTCCACCGGGCCCAGCGGTATTGTTGATGCCCTTCGTTGCCGCCGTTGGATACGGTGCTAATGATGTCGTTTTTACGGTGGCCATGGCCGGGCTGAACCTCGTATTCATGTGGTTGCTGCTTTTACGCGTGAGGTCGCAAGGTTATATTGAACGAACCGATCGTGAGCTCGCTTGGTTCTTGGTTTTGTTTGGATTTGGCACCGCTGTTTTTTGGTGCTCCGTTCTCGGCCAGGTGTGGTTTACGGCATTGATTGTCGGTCTAACCTTTCACACCCTATACCTATACTTCGCCTTTGACTGTCGTCGTCCGTTCTGGGCAGGCGTCTTCTTGGCCTGCGCATTCGCAAGTCGGGCAAGCCTCGTTTTTGCGGCGCTATTTTTCTATTGGCAATTATTTGTTGGACAGCAAGACCGCTTTGATTCTCGCCAAAAAATGCGTGCCTTCGTTCTGTTCACCGCTCCATGTCTAGTCGTTGGCGTCTCTCTCCTCATTTACAACTATGTCAGATTCGAAAACGCGGTTGAGTTCGGTCACACGTACTTGGCGGGGGGACACATTCCAAGAATTAGAGATTTTGGCTTGTTTCATCCGCACTTTGTGAATCGAAATTTGGCGGCCGCCTTCACCCTGACACCACGATTTTCGTCGGCTTATCCGTATGTGCAATTGAGTAAGCACGGTATGAGCCTATTTTTGACCACGCCTGTATTTGTATATCTGTTCTTCGCACGCGCGCCAGGTTGGCTCAAGTGGGGCCTCTGGATGCCCGTCCTGATTATCTCAATTCCGCTTCTCATGTATCAAAATACGGGTTGGGAGCAGTTCGGCTACCGCTTCATTCTGGATGTCTTACCGTACCTGATTCTGATTCTGGTGACGAGTAAGCTCGCTGTCACAAAGCGGTTCAAGACGCTCATTCTCGTTGGTGTAATCGTCAATGCGATCGGTGCAGCGACCTTCCAACGTGGCTATGCAGGAAAGTTATACGGCCATTTCATGACCGAAGAGCCTAAGAAATAATGTGTCGAGGTGCAAATCGCTGCTATTGTGGTTTGCGTCAGAGTTCAGGGTCAAGTGATTGAAGGACGATACCAACCAATTCGATGCGCGTCTTGGCGATTCACCTGATTCAGGGGAAGGGCAATCTCAAAGGGGCGTAGATTTTCGGGATGGCGTTGTGGCAGAAGAGCAGCCGATCGTCGAGCTCGATGCACAACAGCTCATTGAACTTGAACCGGAACTCGAACAAGCTCCACATGAGTTTGCAAACAACGGCGGGGCACCAAGCGTCAACTCCGGTACGGATTCTATCGACGGTCCTTCGACACTGAACTCAATCAATCAACGTATGCACGACCAGCGGGTTCGAGTCGCCCAGCCTGGTAAGCCGATCGAGTTAAGCGGTTCACCACGGCGCAAACATCTCTCTCTGAAGGCAAAGGCCGAAAAGCTTAAGCGCTCAATGGTCAGGGCTCGCTTATCGGTTATCAACCCGTTGCAACATGCGACAACGGTTTATCTCGATTTGCCAGATCTTGTCATTGGCCGTGCGCTCAACGCTGATTTAGTCGTGATGGATGAAGGCGCGAGCCGGCATCATGCCCGTTTTGAGCGTCATCAAGGTGGGTTTAATCTTGTTGACTTGCAGAGTGGGAATGGCACCTACGTAAACGGTCGAAAAGTCACATCCATTGAACTCTATGATGGCGACATCATTGTTATTGGTAAAACGAAGATGCTTTTTGAGTCAGTCGGTTGGCGCAGACCGGCTGGACCGCGCAAGCACTATGGCATCGCCTCAGGTGTTTCTATTTCAACGGCCTCGCGTTGGTCCCGCGTCAGGGTTGGTCTCGTGACGTTCATGGCCAGTGCCATCACGGTTTTCTGTATCGGCTTGTTACGCATACCGAGCGTCGAGCCGGTCGCGGGCGCGCTTAATGACAAGATTCAGGTCGTGAACGCGGCGCTTGCCCAGCAAGATGTGGCTCTCGCAAAGCTCAACCTCGGTCATGCACAGGTGATATCTCAGTTACTTGAGGGCGGAGATGAGGGGATTCAGGAGCTGGTTGATGAGGTTGACCGAGCGCGCCGGTTTTCTCGATTGAAGACTGCCTTGGCTGATGGCGTACCCATCACTGAGTTAACAGAAGAGGTCGCTGCGCTCTCAGAAGACGGGAGCGAACATCCCGAGGTCCAGCGCTTGGTCTCCGAGTGGACACAAGTGCATGTCGAGAAACTTCGTCGCGCGATCATGCGTTCGGTGAATGCGGGCCGAAACGACGAGGCTAAACGCCTTCTCCAGGCCGCGCAGACGTTGGCTCCAAGGGACCCAGGTTTAGCGGAACTGAGCAAATCTATGAAAACGCCGTAGGCGCTGGTGGTGCTGGGTGGAATTCTATGCAGGTGCTTGTAAAAGCGTTCTCACCGTCTCAAGGACTTCTTGGATATCGAACGGCTTGTCCATGTGTGCGTCAGCACCATAGAGCGGTGATGTCATTTCGTTTACCGTTCGACCAATCGCCGTGAGCATAAGTACCTTAATATGCTCTAAATCCGGCTTACTCCGGATATATTTGCATAGTTCCCATCCCGACAGGGTTGGCATCATGACGTCCAAGATGACGAGGTCTGGTTGATGTTGGATGATGGCCTCAAGTGCCTGTTCTCCATCGGATGCCTCGATGAGCTCAGCATCGAGACCACCCAAAGCCCGCATCAATATCCTGCGAATCTCAATATCGTCATCGGCGAGCATAATTGTTGGTCGCAACGGCTGGTCTGTCATAGGTGGCTCCTCTCACAGTGCGCACCATCAGCCTTAGAACTTCGGGTAGCGAGTGTCAACCAAACCCGTCCAACTAGTGGCCAAAATTAACGGAATCTCGTTCGGATGCTATCTGTTGATCACGAAGCTAATCGTTCGTTGCAAATAAAAGTAAGCGTGAGTTAGCCGAATCATAAGCTTCGACTTACACTGCTCGATGAGCTGGCCAACGATGGCCTGGTAAATGGGAGACGCCCACGTTGACTATGGCTTCAGCCCTCTCGCGACTAATCGCGGTTGTTTGTATTGCATTCTCTGTGCTGGTGAGCGGCGTGATGCCGTGGACCGACGAGACGTCGCCCCTCAATGTCCACCACGCGGTCGCTCGCACCGAGGTGGAGTCTTCGTCGGCCTACGACCTCACTCGATTATCGCTTTTGGGTCGTACAGTGATCCACCTCAAAGAGAACTACGTCGATCCGGGCCGCATCGATGAGTCGAAGATGTTGGTAGAAGCGCTGCAGTTCGTTCAGTCGGAGGTAGACGATGTCGTCGTGACATCACACGGTGGCGACACAGATGAGCCAAAGACGGTGTTGGTCCGTGCGGGTAGCGAGCAAAAACGTTTTCAGCTCGATGAGATCGACAACCTTTGGCAGCTTTCGTTCCGTCTCAAGGATGTATTTAAGTTTATTCAGACGCACTCAAGGCTGATTCATAGGCCCAAGTACGTGGAGTACGCCGCTATCAACGGTATTTTGTCTACGCTTGACCCACACAGTGCGCTTCTCGACCCCAATGAATACAGAGAAATGAAACTGAGCACCAACGGCCGATTTGGGGGCTTGGGCATCGTTATACAGATGGAAGACGGTTATCCCGTCGTGGTGCGGCCAATCCCCAATACACCGGCGGAAAGGGCCGGATTGAAGGCGGGTGACAAGATTGTTCAGATCGGGCTCGACAGCACGATCAGTATGACCACCGACGAAACCGTTGATTTATTGCGGGGTGAACCAGACACACCCGCTGTGATCTGGGTCGCTCGCAAGACCTGGTCAAGCCCGCGAAAGTTTGTCGTCCCTCGGGCTGAGATCGCAGTCGATAGTGTAAACCACTGGTTGCTTCCTGGTGGAGTTGGTGTGATTCGCATCGATCAGTTTCAGAGTTCGACACACGCTGAGCTCGTCCGAGCGCATCGTAAGCTGAAACGTTTGGCGAAGGGTAGGCTCGTTGGCCTGGTGCTTGATTTACGTGGCAATCCAGGCGGCCTCCTGGAACAGGCTGTGAGGGTGGCAGACCGTTTTGTTGCCTCTGGTCCGCTGGTCACGACGGTGGGTTATGGCGCGAAAGTCCGTCAGCCCAAGATGGCGACTCGAGATGGGACGGAAAAAACCCTACCCATTGTTGTGTTAGTCGATGAGACGAGCGCGTCCGCGAGTGAAATCGTCGCTGGTGCTCTTAAGAACCACAATCGTGCGCTGATCGTTGGCCAGCGCACGTTCGGTAAAGGCTCGGTTCAGGTCATCTATGACAACCAAGATGACTCTGCATTAAAGTTGACCATTGCCCAGTATTTAACACCTGGCGACGAGAGTATTCAGTCGGTTGGGATTATTCCAGACATCCGAGTGCAGCCGCTCCGCGTTGATTCAGATAATATTGATCTCGACGTCCAGGCGGTCGCCGGTGAAGGGCAATTGCCTCGCCATTTAACGGGCCTGGGTGCCGATACGAGTACACAACCCGCTCTACCCACGTACACGATTCCGTACCTAAGGGACCTGAAAGCCGAAGAGGCCGCGGTTAGACAAACCTCGAGACTGGTTGAGGATTTTGAAACCAAGTTGGCAGCCGATATTCTGAGAAATGTCAAATCATATGACCGCGCTGTCATGTTGAAACAGGTAGAGCCGCTCATTCAATCGCAACGCCGTCTTGCTCGTGATGAAATCAAGTCGCGTCTTGCTCAACTGCAGGTCGACTGGAGCGACGCGTTGGCTGATGAAAATCGTCCAACGTCCACCGAGGTCGAGATGATTACGAATCTTCGGGATGGTGTGATCTCCCCAGGTGAGACCTTAAAGCTTACGGTCAGAGTGCATAATCGTGGGTCTGGAACATTGACTCGATTAACCGCGGCGACCTCGTCGAATTTTCCGCTCTTGGACGATCGGGAGTTTGTATTTGGGCGACTTGGACCAGGCCAATCACGAAGTTGGTCCATCGACTTCAAAATCGACCCAGCCATGCCACCTGCGCGCCTATCTGCGAGGCTTCAATTCCGAGCCGATCAGAGCACCGTCCCCTCGCCACAAATGCTCACCGTTCGTGTATCTCCGACTCTGCGCCCGCGATTCGGCTTCGACTACCAAATTGACGACCGCCGATTCGGTAACGGCGACGGTATGTTGCAGAGCGGTGAAGAGGCAGAGCTGCGGGTCCGGGTCTTCAATGAGGGTCAAGCGGTTGCGCACGCCTTACTTGGCGTTCTGCGTCCCAAGAGAGAAGACCATCGCCCCGCTTTAACCATCCAGCGGGGCCGCATCGAGTTATCACCCTTGTCTCCGGGCGAGGCAGCCACCTTTAATTTTCGCATCAAGGCAAAGGAGTTGCAGCCTGGGTCATCGACCCTGCGGGTGCTGTTGTCCGATGTGAAATCAGGGGAGACGACCTCGGGAGACATCCCCATTGTCATCGTACAGAAATCGAGACGATTGCTACCCGACACGGTCTATTTGACACCGATCAGCGGACCCGTCTGTGTTTTTGGACACTATGATGCGACTTCGGGTTGTATTGGGACGATCAGTGGACAATTTAGAGCGCGAGCGGGCACCGCCGGCTGGTATCGCGTTGTCACACCGACCGGGTCATTTGGCTGGCTCAAACGCGAAGACGTGCGCGCCGGCGAGGCTGGGGATATGACTTTTCAAGCGAGTCGACCGGCTCGCTCTCTCAACATTGTTTTGTCGTCGAACGGTACTCTAGAAAGCCCACAAGAGACCTTCGACATTCGAGGTTACGTCCAAAGCCATGAGTCTCTGAGAGACATTCGGGTCTTTAATAATGACCGAAAGGTCTTCTACAAGAGCGTTGATGACACTCAGACGCGTCGTCAACCTTTTGAGGTGGGCGTTCCACTGACGGAAGGCCTCAACCGTCTCGAAATCGTCGGGCGCACTCAAGGCGGTCTGACCCGAACTCACCGACTCATCGTCGTCAGGCCGAAGGCATGAACGCTGTTCTCATCGGTGCCTGTGCCGCCTTTCTTGCGGTGGCGATGGGTGCATTCGGGGCGCACCTCTTTTCCGATGTGTTGATCGGGCCTCATCGCGATTGGTATGAACTCGCTGCGAATTACCAGTTTCTCCATGCCCTTGGGCTCATGTTTCTTGGCCTGCATCAACGCACCGTGGGCAAGACCGTTTGGCACCGGCGCTCAGCTCTGTTGTTTGTTATTGGGATATGCGTATTCTCAGGTTGTTTATACGCGATGGCTTTAGGTGCACCTCGCGCCTTAGGCGCGGTGGTTCCGCTCGGTGGGGCAGCACTTTTGTTGGGGTGGGTGTTCACGGCGCTGGCTGTGCGCCATGAGGCGGTTTAGAACGCTACTTTTTGGCCGCTTTCTTGTACTGGCCTGCCTTCACATCGATCACGTGAAAGAGTAGGGCATCGCGGGCGACTTGAACGCTTGCCTTGTACGTAAACCCTTTGCCCTTTTTCGTGAGCGATTGATTTTTTGCGAAACCCTTAAGCACGGTCGTCTTGAACTCGATTGGAGCAGCGTCCGCGGCTCGAGGCTTACCTGAGATACGCCACACGAGGTCGGTCAGCTTGTTCACCAAAGCGAGCACGCCCGCTCGACGTGCTTCAGCAGCGGCCTCAGCGCCCTTTGCCTTGCCACCAGCAATCTCTGTTTCGAGTTGCACGGTGAAGCGCTTTGCCTTGGAGTCGAAGAGCCCTTCCTTGACCAGCGCTGCCTCCAATTTCTTGAACTCCGGCAAAATTGTGGCCCGTTGGACAAAGAATTCGGACAACTCAGCGCGTTTCTTCAGCTTTTTGCGTAGGCTGGATGAGATGCGCAGTTTGAGCGCCTCCCGGAAGGAATCGTCCGCAGCCTGGAACTGGCCCGCCTTCTGAGATGCATCACCTCGATTCATGAGGAGCTCCGCGAGACTTGAATTTGCCAGTGCATTCTTCTTGTTGAGCTCAAGCGCTTTTCGGTAGAACCCCTCGGCTTTCTTTACGTCCGCGCCGAGCAGGTTATTACCCTGCATGACATAATTCTCCTCCAAGGCGGGCAAAAGAATCTTTGAGAAGCTCTTCTTGTATTCCTCGTTTGCGAGAATTTGGTCGAGAAGTTTTTCCTGCTCTACGTAGTTTCCTTGCTTGCCGTATACATCGGCAAGTCCCCACAAACCGTTATATTCATTCGGTGCGAGTTGCAGCAGCTCTTTGAACTTCTTGACGGCCAAATCGTATTGTGACGCCTTGACTGCCTTCCGGGCGTCTTTCAGGGTCAATTTTTGAGTATCGTCTTCGCATCCAATTATGAGTGTTGCGAAGATGGAGATCAGCAGGAGAGTCTTATTCAGGCGCATAGTTTCCTCATCGAAGTGTTACTGCCGCTTTGAGTCGCCAAGAGCTATACGATCCACTCAGCGCCGTGGTCAAGGTGTGGTTACAACACCGGTCAATTTACGTTCAAAATTTCGGTTTCTAACGCATTGATCATGGTTGGGGTGAGCTGATGATGATGGCAGTCTCGAAAACTTCGCCAAATTGCTTCTTGGCAGGGTTTGGTGCCAACGGGTGTTGGGTTGTCGACGAGCCAGTTTTGGAGGTGCTCGTCGAAGTAGACAAGCGCTTCCATGAGCTGAACGATCCATGCGCGGGATGGACCCACCTGACTTGGTGCTTCACCCTCGATGGGGGCATTCAAGACCGCGTCATAAACGACGCGCGATATCGGGCGTTCAAAGGACAATATCGCGATGGTCGCCCGACGTGCCTCGCCGCCTTGTAAAGAGAGACCTTGAGTGCCGAGATCGAGACAGTAACACCCGAGCATGAGTTCAAGCTGAGTTGTCTCAGCGAGTGGTAGACTACGCAGAATGCGCGCGGCCAAGTACGTCAGCCGCAGATGTCTTTGCTCATTAAAGATCGGTTCGCTGTTAGAATAGGCGTCTAGGAAGCACAACTCTGAACGTTGGCTCAGCAAACGCAGAAGCCAGCGAGAGGCAAGTTTTCTGCAGCTCGGATAATAGAGATGACGTACCCAGGTCTCCATCACGACCTGTCCACAGCCAATCAGAGTGTGCAGGTCGACGGGGCTCTGTTCACAGGCGTTGACCAGACACGCGGCCCAGGCCAACCGATGTTTCTCTCGGGCGCAGTATTTGGTTTGACATGAGAGCGCTGAACGGTCGATCGATTGACCCGCTTCGAATCTTCTCAGGTAATCGGCGCCATCCTGTGCGTACAGTTCAAAGGGGAGTCTTAGCCGCGCTGAGTTTGAGCTGAGAGCGATGTTGAAAAAGTGATCGCTCGCGCTTTCACCGCTAGTCAACAAGCTCTTCCTCACCATCTTCTAACAGTGGGTCTAGGTTGCGTAAATCGATGAGCTCGTAGTCATCTTCATCTTCCAGTTCTTCTTCAGGCTGGGTGAGCCGCCAAATGCCTTCTGCGATTCCAAAGGCCAGGTAGCTGCTCATCAATCCGACGATCGCAATGGCGGGACTGGTGACCACCGCAAGTGCTGAGATCGCTGCGAGGACAGTGATAATCAGTGCAAATGCCCGAACACCGAGCCTCGTCGCTTTGAAGGTTCGGAAACGTACGTTGGAGACCATGAGAATGCCCAAGGAGACAAGCATCAGCGGCACCCACCAATCGTCGGCTCCCAACTGTATGTCCGGGGTGAGTGTCGAAATGATCACCGCGACGAGCAAACCAGCGGCGGCAGGGATGGGTAGGCCGATGAAATAGGAACTCGGTCCATCGGATGCTGCGGCCATGACATTGAATCGAGCAAGACGAATGGTCCCACATGCGCAGTAAATGAAGCACGTAAACATACCCCAAGAACCGAATTTAATGAGCAACCAATGCCAAGCGATGAGCGCTGGGGCGACGCCAAAAGAGATGACGTCAGCGAGCGAGTCCATCTGCACACCAAACGCTGACTGAGTGCGCGTCAACCTCGCGACGCGGCCGTCTACCGAGTCAAAGATCATGGAAAAAAGCACGGCTATGCATGCGCGGTAGAGCTTTTCGTTCGCATCGCCACTGGCGATACTGGCCGCCGTTACGGCTGCGTAGAAACCGCAGAATATTGAGCTTACGGTGAACAGGTTGGGCAATATAAACATTGCCTTACCCAGGTCGAACCGACGCCGTCTTCTGAATCTGATCTTCATGGCCACACCATAGTACAGGCCGCCGTCTGGGTCGACCTTCACAAACATTGTGCAGTTCGACGGCTCACGGTTCTTGACACTCCGCCCAAGTGAAAACTAACCTCGGACTACATCTGCCCACTGTGCTGAGCATTCGCCGGCCCACAACTACTGGAGCTTTTCGTGATGACGACTCGATGGGGATTGGCAATATTGTGTTTCGCGTCCCTCATACTGACATCAACCGCGGGCTTCGCCCTTGATAACGACCCAGCCCTATATCGACTCTGTGTCGGGGTTGGGACGGCGCGGGAAGCCCCCTGCGGTTCTCGCCCACAGGGTAATACGCAATCCTTCCGACTGCTGACGAAAGAATATGCGGTCGCGCTCTCGCCGACGCTGCTTGCACCGGCTGAGACGATGGGAATCAATGGCTTCCAGTTCAATGTAAACTTCGCGACAACGACCATTAATGCGTCGAGGGGTTACTGGCAGGCAGGTATTGAGGATGAGAACCCACCCAACAGCCTCGTCGTGAGCCGGATCGGGATCCGTAAAGGGTTACCGGGCAGTATTGAGCTGGGCATGAACACGAGCTATTTGTTCTTCAGCGAACTCTGGATGTTCGGTGTCATGGCCAAGTGGGCCCCTCACGAGGGGGTAGATGCGGTACCAGTAGATTTTGCGCTTCGAGGCACGTTCAATCGTTTGATTGGCTCCTCGGAATTGGTCATGAGCACTGCGGGCCTCGACGTTGTGCTGAGTAAATCGTTTGGTGTGGCCGGCGTGGTAAACGTCTCTCCCTACGTTGCCTATAGCCCACTCTGGGTCTTCTCTCGCAGCAACGTGATCGACTCGAGCCCCGGTACGCGTGACATCAACGGTGAAGGTGATTTCGTTTTTACAAATCAACAGCAGCGGGTCGACCGCCTGACGCTTGGTCTTCGGTTTATCACCGGCGCCTTCAATTTTACGCCTGAAGTGACCATTGCGAGTGGCCAGCAAACATACGCCGTGAACTTAGGCGCAGATTTCTAGTCAACCGACTCCACATCGCTCTCATCAATAGACATGCTAGGCCGCTCTAAGGGCTCAAGTCCGAGCATGGTCTCAATCCGGTCAAGGCGCGCCGACAAATGGTCGATCTGCCCGACGAGGTCGAGGCGTGCGATCGGTTGGCGAATTCGCTCCTCGACCCGCTTCTGGAGTTCATCGATGGCCAATGTGTTTTGGGCAACCCAAGCATGGAATTGGTCCTTGCCTTGAATCGCGCGCTCCTCACTCGTTTTTAATATGCGATTCACCGACTCCTCGACGCTTGTCCGCAATGTGGAGACAGGCTCCGTGAGCTTCTTCTGCAAATTTTCACTCGTGTTAACGATTAAGCCACGAAGCGACGTCATCGAATCACCGAGGGAGCCTTTACGCCCGTTGCGTACGAGAATTTGAGCGAGGGTTACGCGAGTGATGTCCTCTTTGGTTTCATTGTCGATGATTTGGAAATCGATGCCTTCCGATAGCATGGCCGAGAGCTCATCGAGCTTTACATAGCGGCTGTCGTACGTGTCGTATAGCTTGCGATTAGCGTACCGCTTGATGATCCGAATTTGCTCCATGTGACTGGGCCCCTCCAAAAGCACTGTGCCGACACAACATCATCCCCGGGTCTTTTGTCAACTGGCAAACCGGGCGTTGGTGTCCTTGGCTTGTGCCACCCCTCTCAACGTGCCAAACTCCCAACATCAATCACTATCGACGTTAAGAATCGGCATACACTGTCTGTTTCAAGGAGTTCGACAATCGTGTCTGATGACCCCAAGAAATTACCTTCTCAGCAGCCGGACTCTGAGCAAAGCGGTGATATCCTCACCTCGAGTTCACTGCTCAACTTCGCTGAGGAAAACTTTGCAGCCGGTGAAGACGACGACTTCATCGTCTCAGCGGGCTTACCTCAGGAGCGTGTTACATTCTCTGACCTCAGCGCGCTTGTGCCCGAACGTAAGCAGGCGACCCTTGATTCAAGGCCAACCGTCTCCGCGATCACATCTCCCTCCGCGTCGGAGATTCACAGCGCCAACCAGAGCGGTCTTGGCCGACTGACCATGGTGCTCTTAGCCATCGCATTGGTGGGTGGGGGTGTCGCCTTTTGGTACCACAGTACCGGTCCATCCGCGGGTACATCGGCCGAAGCACCCGCGAACGCGAACTCTGCCCTTGATGTCCCATCGGCTGTCAAGACGCCGCCCGCGCCATCGGTGGGGCAGCTTGAGGGTCGGCTTAAGCTGGATCCGATTCAAATTACGTTGCCGAAAGGCGCGTCGAAAGCACCTGTGATCCTCTCCAGTAGAGTCTCCAATCAAAGTAATCGGCTTCAACATTCGATCACCTTGCGGGTGACGCTATCCACAGAAGATGGTTTAGCGGTTGCGAGTCGCAAATATCCCTGCTGCTCTGATGAGACAGCCGACCCAGTAGAAGTGGAGAAAGTGCGTTTGAAGCCGGGCGCATCAGTTGATTACAAAATCAAAATGCCCGTCCCCAAACTCCCGAGCGCAAAGCTCAAAGCCACCGCCGAGCTGCTTTTTGCTGAGACGGAAATCGTGCCTTGAGCGCATTGTGCGAGGCACACGAGAGGTTTCTTCGCCGGCTTTTCAGCGTACCTGAGTTGTCGATGCGGGTCGCTCTGTGGGCGGAATATTTTTCTCAGCATCACCCAGATGAAAATCTGGATCTCGTCAAGTTTGCCCTGCAAGCAAGGAGCCAGGGGCACCACGCTGGTGTGGTCGCAATGATGGCCTTTTCCAGACTCGTTTTAGACCATCGTGCGTTGATTCAACGACGTCTCCTGCCCGCGGCAGTGGTTCAGAACACCACCGCTGTGCTCGAGTTGGTTGTCCAGCGTGGACCACTGAAGAGTGTAGAGGTCAGTTCGGTGCGCGTGCCTCGGATTATGCCCGACCGCGATCTTACCCTGGGTGAGAGGCGAACGCTTGCGCGGAGCGCCGACCGAAATGTCTTAACGCGGCTGCTCACCGACCCCGACCCGGGCGTGATCTCCATTCTCTTAGGCAATCCGAAGTTGCTTGAACGGGATGTGCTGCGGATCGCGAGCGGGCAGCCCAACCTCGCTGAGGTGCTATCAGAGGTCTTCGGCAGCGACCGTTGGTGTCGGCGCCGGAGCATTCAGCTGGCGTTACTCCAAAACCCTTACATGCCGAGAGATTTATCGAGAAATCTGCTCGAGCTGATGGACGAGACAGGCCTTCGAGAGGTGTTGCAGGCGCGCTCTATCGACGCGACCATTCGTGAGGCGGCGCAGGCCCGATTGAGGCCGATGATGAACTCGCCGATCGATGTAGCAGAGGTAAAGAATGATTGGGTAATCGAGTTGCTCGAACGCCGCGATGCCGACCCAAGCGGTGTGCCTGAATCAGATTAGCTCTGTTCTTTTTTTTCAGTCTTCACAGACGTGCTCTGGGTGACGATGGGCTCACTGCTATCGACCTGTTTGACATCCACGCGGCTCGCTTCGGCTTCGGTCGTGTCGTTCGAGAACGACTTCTTGAAGTTCTTGATGCCTTTTCCTAACGCATCACCGAGCTGTGGAAGCCGGTTAGCGCCAAACACAAGCACGATGATGAAAAGAATAATTAAGAGTTCCGGAATACCCGGCATTCCGATACCGAGCACAACTGAAAGAGGCGAAAACATGTGAACTCCTCGGCAGGTCTTAATCGACTCAGCCTGTTATCATTGTCCTAGAGCCGAATCATGATGCTTCAGCGCTGTGAAAGCAACTCTACGCGAATAATTCGATCACTCGCCGTAAGCTGTCCGAGCACTTCAAGGCCTGCAGTCACCTGTCCAAAGATAGGAAAACGGCCATCGAGAACCGGCTGGCGTCGACCACTGAAGATAATTTGCGATCCGACGAGACCGCTGGTCAGTACCCGCATCGCTAAAGCCCCTCGCGTCATCGGACGTTGAGAAATCTCAGCCCTTAAGCGCGGCTCTTCACCACCTGAGCCCGTCTGCGTGGGATCTCCTGTGTAGGTCATGAAAGGCAGGGCTGATCCAAAGAAAGGTTGATCTTTATACACGTCTCTCCTCGCTAACTGCACAAAGCGTTTGACGGTCTCTCGTGCGCGCTCGGTGAGTAACTTCACCGTGATCGTACCCGCTGTTGTATGGAAACGTGCTGAATTGATCACTGAGGGCTTAATCAAGCGAAGATCCGGTTTAGGCCCACCACCCATCATGAGGGGCGGTGGCACCCGATCTTTCCGTCCGAGCTCGACCTTGATTGGCCCTGACTGTTTGGCCATCACATCTTTGAGGCGGCTCAGGGCTCTCTCGGCGCTAAGCTTCAGCAGCAGATTCGAATCGTTCGTGTGTCGCTCAATGATCTCTATGGTCGCCGTCATGCCCAGCTGGGCGTAGGTATCGATGAGTGCCGCCATCGTCCAAAACGCGCGCTGTTTAGCCGCGTATCCATAATGATTAAGCAACGCGCTTTCATACCCTTTCGGACGCACCTTCGAGATCAGTTGGATGGCGAGTCGAGTCAGGGCCGAGTCTTTAGGCGTAAGCGCTGCCAAGAGTAATTTGTCACGCTGTTTTGATGCGGGTTGCGCACTCACTTTTTGGAGAAAAGCCCCCTGCGCGCCAATGCTCTGCGTAGCAACCTCAGCGGCCAAACGCTTTAGATTTGGTGCGCGGCCACCACTCGACGCGGCATCCGAACGATATCTCCACGATAGCCTTCGTTCCGATGACGCGTATCCGTATCCGCAGTTCGGGCTTGTTCGTCTTGCGTTCCAATGGTTCAGCACGATTGATGTTGCACAGTGCAACTCCGCGAAGTAAGGCAGACGCAGCGGCGTCGGCTGTGCTTTCGATACCGACGGTTCTTCCGCATCGCCCTCGCCCTTAACTTCGGCCTTCGAGGCGCCCGCTTCATGGCTCCGAATGGATTGAAGCATCTTGCCGATGTCTTGGTGTAAATCACGCACGATTCGCTTGGTGGTGTCGGCCGGCTGAGCGCGCATTAAGACATCTAGAATGTCGAGAAGCTCCGCACTCAATTGGCTGTACCAAGTGCTTGTGTCTTCCGTTAGGCGGCCCAACTTGGCGAGATGTTCGGACAGCGTCAGTACCTGTGTTGGACTTGCTAAAGAGCGGATGGCGATGCGCCTCATCATGATGCTCTTATGATTCAGTGCTCTTTTGAGTACGAGCTCAGGGTTCGTGAACAAACGCCGATTGGAGACACACTGTAACTGGACGGCGAGGTCTTGATCGTCGACGCATAGTTGCCCCACTTTCACGAGCGCTTCATTCTTTGGCATCTGTAGACGCTTGATCAAATCCAGAATCGCCAGCTTTTCGATTGCCTGCTTGTTTCTGTCGTATCGAGTCACACAGGCCTGTTGAAAGTCTCTTGGAATCTGCACACCCCTTTCATGGAGCTCGGCCAGTGCATTGAGTATCGCAGCGGCGAGGGCGGGCTCGGCACCTTTCAATCGCACGCGCAGGACGTCCACATCTTGTTGATGTCCAATCCTTCCAATCGCAAATGCGAGGGCGCTCAAAACCGATGGTTCAGATTCTGAGAGCAAGAGTTTGTGCAGCGGCTCAGCGTCTACGTGCTGCATTTGAGACCACGCGAACACCGCGGCTGTTCGTACGCTCGTCGCGGTGTCTGAGAGACCACCTAGAACCAGGCTGGTGTGTTGTCGAGACCCAATTCGCGCGATGGCTTCGAAGGCGGACTGCCGAACGATGGGAGAGGCATCGCCAACCAACCCACGCCAGGGCCGTTCGCTCTGCTCACCTTCCCTCACCAGCAAAGCGATCCGAGCGAGTGCCTCAGAGATTTCAGCCCCGTTGGCCTCTTGACCGAGAGCCGAGTACGGATATGGACACATCAATACTAAGACGATCAAAATACGTAAAATTGGCATGACGCTCTCTTTCTCGGTCGTCGGTGACCTGCTGGGCCAGTGCGCATAGGGACATGAGTATGGGTGAACATAGCTCATACTCCAAATATTCGGAAACGCATCAGGCTCTGTTGCCCCTGGTGGCGCCCAATGGTACCAACATGGAAGTGCTGTCCTGTTTTGAGGCCAAGTAAATGAACCACATCTTACGTTTTATCACCGGAAAACACTCCGGTGGCGAATTTCCACTCAAAGCGAATCGAGAATTTTTCATCGGTCGTGGGAGTGAGTTCGACATGGTTCTCGACGATGATCTCGTGTCTCGCCGCCATGCGCGCATTACCACCTTTGGCGGCAAAGCCATTCTCTATGACCTCGAGAGCACGAACGGAACGCTCGTCAATGGCGAACTCATCTCTGAGCACACCCTCGTCGGCGGTGATCGCGTTGGGATCGGACATTCCATTATGGAGTTTGTCGATGCATCTACCCAAGAACAACCAGCGCCGACGCCAGGGCCGCCGTTAGCGAGGGTGTCATCTTCTAAAAGCACGGTCTTTAAGGCCGGTCTGGAGGGCGAGTTCCCTGGTCCAGGGACCACCTTGCCCGATCTGGTGAAGATGGTCGCTAACTCGAAAAAACATGCAGTTCTGGACCTGGCTTCGAACGCTGGCGAGCGGATCAAGGTTTACTTTGCCGAAGGTCAAATCAAGTCTGCTCGAATTCGAGAGCCGGCCGGTCTAGACCAGGTGGTGTCGGCCGAGAAGACATTTCTGCGCGCGATGTCGTTTGTGAGTGGTAAATACAAGGTGCGTGGCGTTGCCGCGGACAAGCGCTTCGACGACGCGATCGACGACGACTTGGATACCCTGCTCAAGAAAGCTGACGAGCACGCAAGCCAAATGCGTAAGTTTCGCGAAGTCATCTCCGATGGATTTCCGCCACTCCAATTGGCAAAGCCACTTGAAGCGCGTCTCGCGGCGCTCTCAGACGAGCTCTTAGACACCTTTCAACTCGTGATCAACGAAGGCGAGGTCGACGCGATCGTAAACGCCAGCGCCGCCTCCGATGCAGAGACCTACCAAGACCTCATTTTTCTTGTGCAGCGTGGGTATGTTGTACCTGTGGAATAGGTTTGTGAGGGCCTGGCGGGTCGATCCCGTGAATGTGATTTGACAACACCGCTCCAGGCCGTTAGCGTGTGGCCCCTTTTCGCCATCAGGCGCCGGTATGCGACGGGTATCTTCATAGCGGCGCCGAATTCAGAAATTTCCCTGGAGGGCTCATGGAATTCTACGTAGTCGACCCCAAAAACCTGGACTTCTCTACATGGACGGATCGTGTCAGGGATTTTCTATCGGCTGAGTCCTCAAGTTTTACTGAGTCGACGGGTGAGGTCTTCTATCTCGGCGATGATATCGCTGTGCCCTGGGATGAAGATTCAGTCCTATTCTCTGTGGCCGGTGAAGAGGGTGGCGTTGTGGAGGTCAGAGATGCCGATGAGCATTTCTACGTTTTCATCGACGACCTCGATTTGTTCGACGATAAAGAGATCAAAGACTCGATTGGTTACCGGGGCATGAGCATGGGGCCCTTGTTTGGTTTCCGTTGGAATGACCAAGGCACATGCCGTTTTCACACGGGACCATCGGTCGGAAATAGCTACTTCTGCGACTCTCAAGACCGCGATGTACCACCGCGGCTTCACTTGGAAGACGTCTGGGCGCAATTTTTTCGAGTGATCTATTGGCTCGGCGGCAACACATCACGCGTCCAGGATCTAAAAGGCATTAACGTTGAGAAGGTCTTTTTGGATTTCGAGGTGAGCCTCGATTTTAAACACCCAGCTTCGCTAGACGGTTTGTTTGAAGTGCTCGTCGATGAAGAAGGCTTTGAGAAGACGCGCACGGGACTCAAGGCAACCTTCAAGGATAGAGACCTCGCTTGGATCCAGCGCTTTGTCAGCTTACTGCCAACCGACGCCGGTGCATTCAATTCGGCCTTCTTTCGGGCCGTTTGGCGGGGGCTTTGTGAGGGCGTTGACCGGGAAGTCTACTACGTAGGTGTCGAGCGCCGGTCGCTCAAACCTTTCGTTCAGTTACCTGTGCACAACACCAGCAAAGAGTTCATGGCGCGCTTCCGCCAACACTTCAAGGGCCATCGGATCGATCGCCAAGAGTATCATCGCGAGGCCTAAACAGGCTCTGCGGCCATGACTTACCAAACGAGACTTGACCTAAACCAAGGGCGCAATAGCCTGTAGGGCAACCACCAACACAGGGAGGGGGACCTGGGTTGATACCAGACGAAATCATCGCCGAGGTACTAGAACGCGTGAATGTGGTCGAATTTGTCGGCCGCCACGTGAACCTCAAGAAGGCAGGAACCCTCTACAAAGGCCTCTGTCCTTTTCACGATGAGAAAACCCCATCATTTACAGTTTCGCCGACACGGAATACGTACCATTGCTTTGGCTGCGGCGCACACGGACATGCCATCAAGTTCTTGATGGAGGTGGGCGCGAGGAATTTTCCTGAAGCCGTTCGTGAGCTGGCAGCTGAAGTGGGTGTTGAGGTACCCGAGTCTCGTCCTCAATCCGCCGAAGAGAAGCGTCGCCGGGAGCAAAAGAAGACGAAAGAACGTCGTCTACTCGATGCACAAGACCGCTTGACGAGCTACTACGCAGATCAATTGTATGCTCAGGCCGGCGAGCGAGCACAACGTTACTTATCGGGCAGGGGCATGAGTCGACGCGCAGCTGAGGCCTTTCGGCTCGGCTGGGCGAGTGGCGACAAGCGCGCGTTTGCTCAATTTTTGGAAGCAAACGAGATCAGCCTTGCCGATATGGTCGATCTCGGCGTTGTGATGGAGCCTAGAGACGGCTGGAAACCGAGCCAAGTGCTCGATGGTGGCTACTTAAGGTTCCGCGAACGACTCATGTTCCCGGTGGTGGATTTTCGCGGTGATGTGACCGGTTACAGCGGTCGTATCCTCGATGCGAATAAGAAGGTCGCCAAATACATGAACTCGCCCGAGTCGCCTGTATTTACCAAGGGGCAACAGCTTTATGGGGCATTTACCGCGCGCACTGCGGCCCGCAAAGCGGCTCGCGTTATCCTGGTGGAGGGTAATGTCGATGTGATCGCGCTCTGGGAACAAGGTCTCGAAGGGACCGTCGCGGCAATGGGCACTGCGCTGACACCTGAGCAGGTGCGCCTGGTCAAACGGCTCAATACAAACGTAGTCTGTGTCATGGATGGGGACGCTGCGGGCCTGAAAGCAGCATTCTCGAGCCTGGGGCCGTTTCTCGATGCAGGGCTTCAGCCACGCGCCGTCATGTTGCCCGACGGCGATGACCCAGACTCCTATGTCCAGCGGCACGGCGTCGATCGTTTCGTCCAGCTCCTCGATGAGGCGAGACCCTTATTCGATATCATGATCGATCACGAGATCGCGCAACAACCGGATGATACGCCTGGACGGCTCGCTGCGTTGCGTAACCTGGCACCTGCGCTCACAAAACTAACGGACACACTGTCGCGAGAACTCTACATCAGCCAGCTGGTCGAGAAGCTCGGCGTGTCCGCCGATTTCGTCAACTCTGCGCTGGCGGAAGTTAGTGAGCGTCGTCCACCGGCAGCGCCGCCTGAGGTGCCCGCCGGGCCATCTGCACCGATCGACTTACCTCCACCACTTATGGAAATGCCATATCCGTCTTCTACGGGCATGGAAGCCCCTCAATTTGACAGCTATCAACAGCCCCCCGTGGAATCATTTTTTCTGCCCGGGTATATCTCTCAAATGCTTGTATTTATTATGCAATTTCCGGCATTGGTGGTGCGCCTATACGAGGCAGAATGTCAGAAATACTTGACGCAACCCGGTCTGATTGGTTTTTTTCACTGCCTCTACAATGAGGTCAGTGTAGGTAAAGCACCTAACATGGACCGCATTTTGAATGGGCTTGACGACGCACAGACCACCGCTTTTTTACGGGGGTTGCAGGCGATGCCATTAGCGGCGGACGCCGAGGTTGTTGAGCAGGCCTTCGAGGAAGCGTTGTTACGGTTACAGCGCGGGGCTTTAGAGGCTGACCGGTCACGGTTGAGTCGGGAGATTCGAGACACGTTCTCCACGGACCCGATTCGTTGTGCCGAGTTGAATGATGAACTCAAGCGTGTCAGGGCTGCTTTAGCGAGCCTGAGCGCACAGACAGCTAGGGGAGCGGTCTAGATGTCAGTGTCCCAAGAGCAGCGTCAGCTGCGGGAATTAGTGGCTCGTGGTCAGAGCAAAGGTTTTTTGACCAACGAGGAAGTCAATCGCGTCTTGCCGCCAGGCTACATGCCTGAGCAGCTCGACGAAGTGCTCACCATGCTGAAGATGGCCAACATTCGGGTTGTTGACCGTGAAGAAGCAGCGGCGGAGCGCAAAAAAGGCCTCAAAGAAGGCGAAGGCGACGGTGCGTACCGCACCAACGACCCGGTGCGCGTCTACCTGCGTAAGATGGGCTCGGTCTCGCTGCTCACCCGTGAGGGCGAGGTGGAGATCGCCAAGCGCATCGAGGCCGGTCAAATCCATGTCCGTGATGCGGTCATCGAGAGCCCCGTCGCCGCGCGCATCGCTGTGGACCTTGTGGACAAACTAAAGAAGCGCTGCGTGCGTTTGAAGGAGCTCATCGGTGAGCCTCCAGAAGGTGTCGAAATCGTCGAAGACCGAGGCGAGGTGCTCATCGGTCTGGCGAATGAAGTTCGCAAGCTAGACGCCGAACGTCGAAAAATTGAGGAGCGCTTGGGCGGGATTCTACCGATGAAGCCCACCTACCGAAAGCAGCTTGAGACCCGCCTCAAGAATGTCAAGGGGAAGAGCCGTGACCTCATCGTAGAGATGGGCTTCGTCAAGCGCATCATCGACATCATGGCCGGCCGGCTTAAATTACTCTATCACCGCGCGCTCATCGGCGAAGATATTCAGCGACGTGCAGTGAGCCGATCCCGCGCCGAGAATCTGGCTAAGCTGACAAAAGACCTGCGTACACTAAGGCGTACGAAGGATAAGCGTACGGTCACTCGGATCTTGAATCGGTATAAGACCGATGATGCAGAGTGGCTGCTCAAGCATGACGAGATGCTCGCAAAGGCTCGCCGCTATATTAACTGCGTCGAGATGGAAGCGGGCTCGAGCCTCGCTGATCTCCGTAGTTTGTACCGCACCGTACAGGTCGGGGACCGCGCCGCAGAGCGCGCGAAGACCGAGCTCGTTGAAGCCAACTTGCGGCTGGTGGTCTCCATCGCGAAAAAGTACACCAATCGTGGCCTTCAGTTCCTTGACTTAATCCAGGAAGGCAATATCGGCCTCATGAAGGCTGTCGATAAATTCGAATACAAGCGCGGCTACAAGTTCAGTACCTACGCCACGTGGTGGATTCGACAGGCCATCACGCGAGCGATCGCCGACCAAGCGCGTACGATTCGTATCCCGGTCCACATGATTGAGACCATCAACAAGTTGATTCGTACGAGTCGTTACTTGGTCCAAGAGATGGGTCGTGAGCCAACGCCGGAAGAGATCGCGGAGAAGATGGACCTGCCCCTAGATAAGGTCCGCAAAGTCTTAAAGATCGCCAAAGAGCCGATCTCGCTCGAGACACCCATCGGCGAGGAAGAAGACAGCCACCTGGGCGATTTCATCGAAGATAAGAACGCGGTGAGCCCCAGTGAGGCCGTTGTAAACCTCAGTTTGCAGGAGCAAACACGAAAAGTTTTAGCGACTTTGACGCCAAGAGAAGAAAAAGTCTTGCGCATGAGGTTCGGAATCGGCGAAAAGTCCGATCACACTTTGGAAGAGGTGGGTCAGGATTTCGACGTCACGCGAGAGCGTATTCGCCAAATCGAGGCCAAGGCGCTCAGAAAGCTCCGTCACCCCTCCCGAAGTAAGCGTCTTAAGGCGTTCGTTGACACTTGAATATCTTGGGTTCGCTCTTTTGCGCGCCCTACCGGGCCCATAGCTCAGCGGTTAGAGCCGCCGGCTCATAACCGGTTGGTCCCAGGTTCAAATCCTGGTGGGCCCACCCCTTTTTGGGGTTTTTGGTCATAAGGGGCAGCCCGTCGCTCTAAAGTACGGGCAGGAGAGACCGTGAAAGAGACACTTCGAGCACTCGTTGAGTTGCAAGACCTAGAAGACAGCCTGCGCGACCTCCGACGCATGACTCAAAAGCTGGGTCAGTTGCGTCAGGAGAACCAAGACACTCGAGAGCTCTTCGAGGGCATGCTCGCGTCACGCAACGCACAACTCGATGACATTCGCGGTTTCTGCAAAGAAAAAGAAGCAGAGATTAAGGCCGCCGAAGAGGTCGCTCGGCGAGCACGTACGCGCCTCAGCAACATTCAGTCTCAGCGCGAGTTGACCGCTCTAAATAAAGAACTCGACACAGCGCGTCGGAACAATTCGCAAAAAAGCGAAGAGCTGCTCAAGCTGATGGAGCAGCTCGAGACGGCGACAGCTGATTATGAGAAGAAAACAAATGACTTCAAAGAGCTCGAGCAGCACATGGCTGATGCCGAGAAGGCACTCGAGACGGGCATCCAGGAAGCCGAAGCCGATTCGGGTGCACAGGCCTCTCGACGAGAAGAGCTCAGAGCCGTCGTCGATAAGCCCACTTTGTCACGTTTCGACCGCGTCCTAGCGGGTCGCGATGGCATCGCCGTGGCCAACGTCAAGGACAACACATGTCTCGCATGCCAAATGGCCGTCGCCCCACAGACGGTGATACGCCTGATGCGCATGGAAAGTCTAGAGAGCTGCACCAACTGTCGCCGTATCTTGGTGATGAGAGACATGCTCTTTGAGCCCGTGCAAGGTGTCGAGGCGGAAGAGGTCGTCGCCGACGCATAGGTGACGTGCCCGATGAGGGCGCAATACAAATTCTCTGACCAGGACACGTGATCGCCGGCGCGTTGGCGCGGGAGGAAAGTCCGGGCTCCGCAGGACGTGGTGATGGTTAACGGCCAGTCGGGGTGACTCGAAGGAAAGTGCCACAGAAAGCAAACCGCCGTGCTTTGCGCGGTAAGGGTGAAAGGGTGCGGTAAGAGCGCACCGGGGGCATGGTGACATGCCTTGCATGGTAAACCCCACTTGGAGCAAGACCAAAGGAGGGCGCTTCGCATGACGAAGCCCGAGTGTCCGCTCGGTAGCTCTCGGTCAGGTCGCTAAAGCGTCGTGGCAACACGGCGATTAGATGAATGATCACGCCCTGCATTCGGGCGACCGGTGCAGGAGACAGAACCCGGCTTACGGACTGGTCAGAGACTCGTATTTTCAATTGCCATCCGATTGTGCGTTAATGCGGGGCATCCCGGAGGAAGACTGTGGCGAGCTTAAAAGACGGTCAGAAAAAGATCATCGCGCGCAATAAGCGAGCGAAGCACGACTACGCCATCGGTGACAGCTTCGAGGCGGGCATTGTCTTGCAGGGCACCGAGGTCAAGAGTCTCAGAGATGGCAAGGCCACCATCGCCGAAGCATACGTTCAGATCACGGATTTCGAAGCGTTCTTACATGGCTGCCATATCCCTGAGTATTTGTATGGCAACCGCAACAACCATGAGCCTCGAAGAACGCGCAAGCTTCTTTTAAAGCGCCGCGAGATTAATAAGATCAAGATCCAGTTAGAGCAAAAGGGCTACACGGCGGTCCCGCTAGAGCTCTATTTTCGCGACGGCTACGCGAAGTTGTCTTTCGGATTAGGCAAAGGCAAGAAGCTCCACGACAAGCGCCAATCGGAGAAAGCCAAGACCGCTAAACGCGAGTTAAGAGACCAGTACTAGGCTTAAGCTTTACTCAGTGTAGCCCCAGCCATCGCGCAACACACCACGCTGCGTCGAGTTGACAAGCATGCAAGCGGGCCTTAGTGTTCACGAACCACATTCGTGGGGTCTTTGAAAATATGGGGGCGATTGGTTTCGACAGGGATGATGAAACCCTTGTTGCATGTCGCGGGTCTCGGTCACCGCGTTAGAAAGGCTGAAAATTATACATGCTAATGATGATGTAGAAATGGCGATGGCTGCGTAAGTAGTCCTCTCACCTGTCTTTGATGTCAGTACCTACGGGGCATTTTAGGCATAACACCAGTAGGTTGGCTAATGGGCTTCGTTCGGTGGGCCCGGCAGCGAGATTTTCACTGAACTCCCCCAAAGCAGAGCCTGTTCGTGGGCGCTGTGCGGGGTAAAACAAAACACGAAATAAGCATGTAGATGCGAGCGGCGGACCGTTTCTGGACCCGGGTTCGACTCCCGGCGCCTCCACCATTTTCTTCTCTCTTCATGGCTAGCTATCCAAAATGGTTAATAATGTTGGTTTGTGTGGGGATTGAATGCCCGCAATTTACCCGCAGGAGCTGCTAAACCCGCCGTCGACGATCTGTGACTCGGGTGGCGGGTTCAGCACGTTTGGAAAGCGTGCAATCGCTGCCTTCAGATCGAGGGCGCGCACATCCGTGTAGATGCCACGCAGGCCCCTGTCATGGCCGACGAGGTATGAGATTGCATCCGCATTCGCGCCTTTTTCGGTCAGGATGGAGTGGAACGCCTTGCGAAATGCATGGTGTGGGCGCTGCTGCCACACCTCTGCGCGAACACCGGCCCTTGACCAGGCTCTGGCCATATCACGTGGGCGAGCAATTCGTTCTCGTTCGCCGCGGCGGTTTGTGTGAATGACATATTCGCCCTTTTGTGACCATGCACTCATCTCTGTCAGAAGATGCTCAGAGATGGGTACATGCCGGCCTCGTCGTTCTTGGCGGCTCTTACCAAGTTCTGGTCTGATTCGAAGCTCGCCGCGCCCCTAATCAGGTGCTAATCAGGTGCCACACGAATTTTTTGAGCAACACTTTAGCTGACTGACCGATAGGCTTCTTCACTACCCCGGTGTCGGGAGTCTCCTATGTCCCGCCCAATTCGTTATCAACCTGAAGAGTGGTCGGTCTTCTTTGTAACCTGCCGCTGTATCCACAGCCGTTTCTTGCTCCGTCCCTCGCAACGAGTCAACGGGTTGATAGTTGGGGTGCTCGCGCGTGCTTTGGAGCGCTTCGCGGTGAAGCTGTTTGGTATGTGCTTCCTCGGTAACTTAATTAGGTGCCATAGGATTACTTAGGTGCCCTGATTCAAGCTCGGAGGAGGCACCCTCACGGGCTCATTTTATGCCCGCGAATTGTCCTGTCCGAACACAGAAATTTAACCCCACTTTCAGCCCTAATTCGCGTCCCTGCCAGGCGCAGAAACCCAGCCAGAAAAAACGACAGTAAGTTTGGCGGTAACTTTTTACGGCCCTGTGGTCTAAGTGTTTGAAAGTGAATGGTTAAGTCTTTCGAATGTGGTTTCCGGCGCCTCCACCATTTTCAACCCCCATATCTTTCAAAATATCGAACATGTTCAGCGCTGTTGGCGCTTACCCATCGACATCCCAATCATACCATCGCTCCAATATTGACCGCTCGCATAAACTGCTCACATAATGTTGTCGGGCAGCTGAGACCATGACCGAAGCTTGCGCTACAGGGGCTTTGGCTTACCTGCCGTATCCAATTG
>JBMHDS010000023.1:0-29918 GCA_049889275.1 Bradymonadia bacterium
GAGTGATAGCGGACAGTCCATTTCAGCCCATTGCCCGTCGACGCATATACGTAGTCCCAACCGCGGTCCACATGCTCTCTCACCGTCCGCGCATTGGGCTTCCATACCGCCTGCGCCGCCGTCGCCACCAGCACCACCTGCGCCGCCTTCGCCACCAGCACCACCTGCGCCACCAGCACCGCCTGCGCCACCAGCACCACCTTGTCGGTCCACACAGCGAGCTGGGTCTCCTTGCCCGATACCGTCGGGATCGCGACAGACCTGGTCTTGGTCGGCGCAGGTTTGTATGGGCTGCCAGTCATTACGTGGTCCGCAGGTCTCGAGCACATCTCCATTGCAGCGCGATTCGCCTTCTGCACAGTCTCCGCTGCAGTCTTCGGGGCAAGTTTCTATTTCACCCGCATCGCAACTAAGATTGCCGCATGCGCCCTGCGCGTCGTCGCAAATGACGCCATTCTCAGTGGACCAGCTGACCACGTTCTCACATGGGATTGAGAGTTCGCACACCACGCGGCACGTGCCTGTTCCCGCGCAACGACCGGCGACGGCGCCTTCCTCGTTGAGAATGTCAGCATTCGCGGACCCGCCACAGCTGCTCGTCGCGTCAGCGTCGAGGCGAGGAGTCGTACCTGGTGGGCATTGCGCAATCAGGTCTGATTCCACACAGTCTTCAGCGACCTTCGTCGCATCGGTGCCACAGCCCCAAGTCATTAGAATCAGTACCCAAGCGTATCGCTGTACTTCTACTTTCTTCACTTAAATCCCCTTGGCGCGGTCTGCTAAGAATATCGCACGTTGCCAGAAGATATAGAAATTAAACCGACTTAATCAAGCAGAGATCATCGTTTCCATGGGTGGCATCTAAAGGCAGCACGTAGTCCCAGTCGATGCGGGTCTTCTGGAACGTGGTCATGGGTGCTTTCGTCCGAGACCTCATTAATAAGATTTTGGGTCGCGGATTTGAGCCTCAGATTACGTACCGCATGCTGAACTCGGGTCTGTCGTCAGTCGGTCGAAGAAGTTGATGCGACCATCATAGGTGTTTTTGATGCAGTTAATCTCGCCCTTGCAACGGTAGGCTTTCTTGACCCATTTTCGAAGGCAGCTTTTTGCAGCCTTAAAGCGTGAAGGATAGGTTTGCTCAATCGCCTTCAACTTGTGTCGACTGACTTGATCAAGTGGCCATAAACGGCTCTCCCGACATATGGTTTTCTCCGTTGAATGAGCTTTACCTGCCACCGGACAGAAGGACGGTGGCGATGGGTCGTTTGCGCTATTCGCCGGCGTTGATGAGCCATCCTTCACGCACCGGAAGCCAGCATCCATCGAAGACGCTGTGACCTTCTGGGCGGCACGTCTGTACGACTTGGTCTGAATCTCGTTACTCCAGAAACCACCGCCTCGATTGACGCGTTTGGAACAGTTTCTTACGCTGCCGTGGTCGGCACTCCAACAACTGCTTGTCATCTCCCAAACGTTGCCGGACAGGTCACATATGTCTTGGCTCGAATGGCCGCGGGATTTACTGCAGACGGGGGCCGTGTTGTCTTTACGGCAACCTCGGTTTGCGGCGGTCGGGCGTGACCCGAGTCGATGCCCGATGGCGATGACAGAGTGAGAGCAGTCTTTGGGCGGCTTGTTACCCCAGGGATAGTTGATGTTCTTGCCGCCAGACCGAGCCGCGTACTCCCACTCGATCTCTGTGGGCAGTCTTGCGTCGACCCAGGTACAAAACGCGGTTGCTTGCTCATGGGTGACGCAAGTGACCGGATGTTTAGCGTTGTCGGTTCGATTGCTGCTGCATAAATGCCTCGCCTTAGCCCACGACAAGTCTGTCCTCGGTTGTGTGCAAGGGCCTGTCTCAATGCAGCGTTTATATTCGGCTACGGTGACCTCGTTGCGCATCATGGAAAAGCCATCCACTCGAACGAACTTGCCGCCCGCTTCTTCTTTGCGGCCATTATCAGTGCCGACACGAAAAGAGCCACCTGGCAACGAGCGCCATTCCAGCGGCAGCTTAGGCCGCTTGGTGTTGGTGACCACTGCTGGCGTTGGCATGGGTTTCGACGGCTTCGGCGCATCGCCAGCGGTGACACCCTGAGTCGTCGATGGCGGTGCTGAGTTTTCAGGTTTTGGGGCATCTTTTGCCGAGAACATAACAAAAGCAGCACCGCCAAGTATCAACACCAGGCCGGCGACCAGAGACATCGGCAGCTTCGAGCCGCCCGGTTGAATGGGCGGCAAAGGTTCATTGGCTGTCGAGGCCGTGTATGCATCAGTCGCTGTCTCCGCGCGGACTGCAGGCGAAGGGGGCACGGGCTCCGGTGACGCTTCGGCGTCGGACCCAAGTGCCTGTCGCAAGGCGTCTATTCGCTTGCGGACCTCTGCAATCGAGTCCGGCCTTTCCGCAGGATCCTCCTCGATGCATTGAGCGAGTAGGTCAAATAGCTCGGGGCTCTCACGTAATGCTCTTGGATTCAGAGCCCGCGGGCTCTTGCCTGTCATCATTCGATAGAGCGTCGCTCCAAAGGAGAAAACGTCACTCAGTGGTCCGGGCTTGCCGTATTGGCCGATACCCATTTGTTCAGGCGGCGCATAATCGAGTGTGCCGAAGATCTCTTGAGCCATCATGCTCTTGCCGGTGCGGCTTCGGGTGGTTGCTTCTTGTTTCAATGAGTTCGCCACGCGCGCAAGACCGAAATCGATGAGTTTGACATCAAACCCCGTATTCGTTCGCTTGAGCAGCACATTGGCGGGTTTCAAATCGAGGTGGGAGACGCCGGCCTTGTGAGCTAACTCCAGCCCGGTGGCCATTTCGGATGCGACCATTAAGCCGTCGACGACTGAAAGTGGCCCATGGGCTGCGATGTAGTCTTCGCCATCGATGGCATTCTCGACGTATTGCATCACGATGTAGGGGCGTTCCTGTTTCGTAGGGTCTACGTACCCATAGTCGATGGGTTCAGGTACCTGTTCTGCTCCAACCCGAGCCATAGTGAGGACTTCGGCAAACACTTCGTCTACCGGACCTTGCTTGCCTTCCCAAAAGACTTTGACAACGACGTGTCCGCGGAGTCGGTCACGGCAGAGAAATGCGCATCCCATTCCGCCCGCTCCGAGGATCCGTTCGATGGGGTACTTCGTGTGCTGGTGAAGTGCATATTTGCTCGGCTCAAGTTCAAGGGCGACCTGGTAAGCCTTTAAGCCTTCATCGTATGCAAGATCTCTCAGATGAACTTGGAAGAGATTGTAACTTGCGAGTGCCCGTTCGGCGTCGGATGTGGCCGCATCAAAGGCTTCTTTAAGAATTTCGACCGATTTGGCTGTGTTGCCCGCAGAGGACAGTGCGCTACCCACTTGAATGGCGGCGCGGCTAAAATCACGATTTGTGCGCGGAATGGCATTCAGGTGGCCCACCGCGGCAGTGATGAGTTCCAGACTCTTCGTATTGTGCGTCGAGAACTCATCGCGTGCTTTGATCTGATGACCGACATTCAGGTGCCTCATCATGTCTGCGAGTGGTTCGAGCACGGAGACGACCGAGCTTATCTTTTCATTCTGAGCGACCAATTGCTGCTGGATTACGTCAACGCTCTCGTTAATCGACTCGACCCCCTCGCTCACCTTGTCGAGTTTTTGGTCTAGGCCGTCAAGACCCTCGAGAACCGCCCCCATTTGGTCCCCGAGTTGGGTGAACCAACCGCCGAAGTTCGCCTCAAATTTGTCCAGTCGTGCACCTGTCGACTGTTTCCAGTCGGCCGATGCACGTTCTACAACCTCGGTCAGATCGAGAGCACGTCTCGCGTCGATTTCTTTGATGCGTGCCTCGAGGTCGTTGCTCTCTGACAATAGAACTGGGTCACCCGCTTGCGATGCAAGCTGTGCTTGTATTGTGGCCAGCGTCTTCAAAAGCTCATCATGACGTGTGTCCAGCGTGGTTTGGAGCTCGGCCACGGCGGCTTTTGTGTCGCTTACGTCCGCCCAAAGACCCTCTTTTTGCAGCGCGGATACGGTCGCTTGAAAGCGAGAATTACTGCGCAACTCCTCGCGTACAAAGTGCATGAGAGCATCGGCGATGAGGTTCCTTGAACTGAGAAAACGGAGTAAATCACCATCTAGCTCGGAGATCACGCCGAGCGCATTCGCTAACTGCTTGGCGAGGTCGTCTTGAGGTGGACCCGATATCAGCCGTACCCAATCTGGATCCTTGCTTGAACCATCAATATCGAGAAGCGTCTTACGCTTAGATAAGGTCCGCAGGCATTCCACGGCGCTCGCTGCAAATGACTCTAAGGCGTCACTCGTAAAGTCCATGTCGTTTGCAAATGGCAAAAGATAATTGGCGCGAATCGCATTGGCGAACTCATGGGTAAGCGCCGAGCTTGCTGACTTTTCAGCGGTAATTTTGAGTTTTTCAAAGAAGGTCTCAGCTTGTCGAGGCGGCAAGAGACCTGAGCTGATTGCGGCGAAGGCTTTTTTGCACGAGGCGTTTAGCGAGCGGGCGATCACATCTGATTGATTGGCAAAATGGGTGCCGAATATTTTGGCGAACTGCTTGCCTCCATCGCCCCCAAACGCTCTCACGATGGGGATATCAAAGACGGTTTCAAGGCTTCTTGCGATGAGCTCGGTGGACACTGGGGCTCCGTTTAAAGAAAAACTGGCTACACTATGTGAGCATTCCTCGTTGAAAGGCAAGAGAGCGGATGCGTCGACCGGCTGCGGGTGTAATTCCTATTTGTTCACTTTGGATCGCTGCGCGATGTAGCGGGCGAGTAGCGCCCGATCTTGTTTCGACAATGCGTCGCGATAGCTCGGCATCGCGCCCACACCATTATTGAGTGCCGCCTCGACGCCTCGGACGCCGATCTTAAGCGTGTCGAGCGAGGGACCAACCTGTCCCGCTGTGGCGGCATCCGCCAATGTGTGGCATGCCCCGCAGGGCGGTGTGGCGCCCTGAGCAAAGAGGTGGCGGGCCCGCTTTAACTCAGCATCGGTGAGGGGGTCGCCTCGATCAACTGTATTCGTGTTTCCCTGTACAGGAGGCACTAACTTGAATCGGTGGTCTCGCCAGCTTGTATTCCCGTAGCCGCGCTCATTCTCAACCCGGTGTTCGGGCTGGACATCGCCAGACGTGTCTGTCGCTCGAGTAAACACAACGGATGGACTCTCGTCCGCAGGAACGTCAATTTGAAAACGACGCCAGGCATTTGGCCCGAGCGACTCTCCGGTCAGTGGGGCTTCATGCCACGCCGAGCCATCAAAACTGTAATCGACCTTTGATATTCCGCGCTCACCTGAGAAGGCGACACCATGAAACGTGGTTGTCTTGGTTGTTGAGTCGGACGATGCGTGGGTCACCCAACTCTTGACGGGCATGCGCCACATGGAGGCCTGTGATGGCTTGCCTTTCTCCCCGATCGGTCTAAATCGATAGCCCGTCCGTTGGATCTTTGCAGATGACTCCTCCTGAGAGGCCATAATGCGTTCCACGTACTTAATCTGGTTGCAGCCAAAGTAGCCGGGCACAACGAGACGCAGGGGGCCGCCATGCGAAAGTGGAATGGGCTCACCATTCAGCGACCAAGCGAGGATACAGTCATTGAGTGCCTTGGCGATTGGAATCGACCGCTCGACGCGTGCCTCGGTGCTGTCCGGGCGACCGTGTGGGCGGTCGGCGCCCGTGCCCGTCAAGTAACTTGCATCGTGGCTCACCCCGCCACAGGCCTCGAGCACGCGACTCACCAGAACACCGCGCCAGGTCACACAGCCTGCGGCTCCGGTCAGCCAAGGAGATCCTGAAGGAGCATGTTCAAAGAAGCCCCTGCCATTGCCAGAGCATTGTAGGACGGTGGTCACATCCACGGCACCGAGGGCCTTAAGAGCCTCGATGCTGAAGTGACGTGGGCGGCTCACGCCGTCTACTTTGAGTTTCCAGCGTTCCGGATGGCTTACGATCGATTGCGGGGGGTGGGGTAAGTTATTGCGAATGAATAGGCGGTCGGTGGGGGTGACGACCGATATACCGATACCAGCACGGGTACTCTCAGCCGAGATGGGCTTTTGCCGATGTACTTTGAAGAATTGCAAGTCGAGGCCTGCGAGCAGTGGCGGCCTCAAAGTTCGTGGTCTTTTGTCTAGCTTCGGTTTCGCCAATTCCGGCCGAGTATTCGTCGTCGCGTCGATGCGTTTGGGCTTCTGGCAGCCAAGAAGCGAACTTGTGCTGAGCCACATGGCGCTCTTTTGCAAAAACTCTCGTCGTGAATGACTCATGGGAGGATATCCTGACAGTCCAATGGCTCAGTCAGCGTATGCCCCTCAGTTCTTGTGCACCAGGTAAAATCTGCAAAGTCTTGTGAAGGTCGGCTCTATTCGCTGACAGATACGGCCAAGTGAGGTGTCTCGTCACCAACACGTGTGCGTCCTTATGAACGAGGTCAGTCTTTCGAAAAACCACTCAGGAAACGCCAAATCACCTGATGAGTCGCTTCGCCGTTGATGGTGTTGGGCCACTCGTGGCCGCCATTTGTGACTTGATAGTGTTCGAGTCGCGCGCCGCCTGCACAATTCGAATAGCTTCGATGTGTTGCATTGTCTCCGGGCATCTCTCTTGGGGCCGCGCATGAAAGTTTTTCGCGCCAAAAACTCAATAGACCGTCGACACTGTGCATGGTGCCGACCTCGTCCCATCGCTTCCAATCCCAACTCTCTGTATATGGAATGATTTCATCCTGAACGCCGTGGATGTGCAACACCCCTAGGGCGCTTGGCGCTGCACAGTCTGACGGTAAGATGGGCATTGTGCCCGCATGAGATGCGACCGCTGCAAAACGGGTGCTGAGCTGACAGGCAATCTCGTAGGTAAACATGGATCCAAGGGAGTAACCTGTGGCGTAGATGCGCTTTAGGTCAACGGTGTGCTCATTGCCGATTGAATCGATGAGCTGCTCCACAAAAGCGATGTCGTGGCGTGCTTCACTCCGCGTATTCAATTGCCATTCGCCCTCGTTGTCACCGACGACCTCACCCATCGGATACACAAAGATAAAGCCCGCTTGTTCGGATGCTTCGATGAATTGGGCCTCTTGCGGGAATGTTCCGTTTCGGCCACCGCCGCCGTGAAAGGCAAATAGAATGGGTCGCCCGTTTGTTGGCGTCATCGCAGGTACGTGGATCCGGTACTGACGTGTCATGTCGCCGACTGTCAGCTGGAAGACCTCGCCATTCTGCGTGGACGGCTTGCCATCGTCCTTGTCTCCATCTGAGCAGAAGGCCCGGCAAACGGCCTCGGTTTCACCTTTATCTACACATTGGTCGTAACACGCCTGATCGAGCCCTTCGTTTTGTTGAGTCGGTGCCTCTGTATCTGAATCTGTACATGCAAAGCACAATGAGCAATAGACCAGGAGAGCCAAGATGTGTTGAGGGTGGTGCATTGCGTTCTCTCGTTTTGTTGTCGTTGCCACTGCCACCGCAGCTTGACCTATTCAGGTTCGTCGTTCCCTCGATCGACCGTGAGTCCTTATACGAGAGCCTTTGCAGCGAGATGAGCGGCTAGCTCACGACCATAATGTAGGTACCGCGCTTCAACCAGTCAAAGGCTTCTGCAAGGTCATGCTCGAAAAAGGTCAAACAGCCCCAGCTGTAGAGATTAGTTGGGTCGCCGCTTGGCATAGAGTGGGCCACGATCGCTCTCTTGTAAGCGTTGGAGTTCGAGGGTGATAATCCGTGGAGTCTTTTGGACCGGCCAAATTGGCCTCGATATTCACGACCCACGCGATAGAGTCCCAATGACGTTTTGCGGGTATTGGGTACGTTCGAGAAGTCTGTGGGGATGCCGTATCCCGAATAGGGCGAATGGCCAATATGCGTGGAGAACAGGATGCGCTTTTGTTTGGGGTTGTAGATGTAGAAACGAGCTTCTGTAATCGACTTTGCGTAGTCGACCACAGCGATGTGCTTTTGTGCTGCTAAACGTTTGTTGTCTCCAACCACCTGACTGAGACGGTCGAGTAAAGCCTTCTCGTTTTCAGCCGTCTGCATGACATCCAGTGGCGGCAGTACGAGCGTGGGCGACGCTTTGTCTACCTTGGTTTTGGTGTGGACTGTCGCTGTCTTTGCCCCTTGGGTTGCATCTGGTTGTCCAAAGGAATACCGCTCGAGCCGCTTGAGGATATCGTCTTCCGATTGGCAGCCGAGTGCCAAAACTGCGCACGTTGCGAGCAATAGATTCATCTCTTATCCCCTGTATATTGTTTTCTTTGTGCTTTCGCTCAACCGTCATGTGCGGCTGGCCGCGTTTGTCTTTTTGACAAGCGGAAAACCGTTGAGTTCTGACGTTTTGCGCCGTGTTTACGAATTCAAAGCTAATGGCATGGGGTGGCTCAACTTGACTGAGTTTGACTCGGTCTGTCGCGATTTGACTCGGTCTGTCCGGAATGGGGGCATCGGGTGCCCGACCATCGCAGATTAAAACAGCGTCTCCATGACCAGGCATTCACTGTGCTCGATAAGTTCAGTGTTAAGGCAACGACGATCGAGATGTGCAGCCCCGAGATTGTGCTCGATTCTGCTGCATGGTTAAATCTCCTAGGGGGGCAACGCCACGGTACATCGCTCAAAACGAATCCAACGGCGTTGCGCTTCCGCGCGTTTGTCTAGGTTTGTGGAGAGAACTTGAGCTGGCTGCAGAATCTTGAGCTGTTCAATCAATTAGGCCGCGGGGGCGTGGCTGAGGTATGGCGCGTCCGCTGTCGCCAGACCGGTCATGATTATGCCATCAAAGTGATCCAGCATCAGCAGGCTCAAGATGCCGAATCGGGCACTCACTTCTTGAACGAAGCCCAGGCTCTTGGGCGATTGCATCATCCCCACATCATCAAGCTCTTCGATTACGGTCGCATCGATGATGACAGCGCAGCCGCGCTCGGTGGACCCTTCGTCCCGAATGCACCGTATTTGGTTATGGAATACGCGTCGGGCGGGACGCTGAAGCAGAATACGGTCTGGGAGTCTTGGGTCGATATACAGCGCGACTTGTTGGTTATCTTGGACGCGCTGGCGACGGCACATGCCCATGGCTTTGTGCACAGAGACTTAAAGCCGTCTAATATTCTGATTGGGGATAACGGTCTCAAACTGGCTGATTTTGGCCTTGTGCATGACCTGAATATCGAGTCCCTCAGTCGTAATAATAGTGTGAGCGGTACACCTCGATACATGGCGCCGGAGCAGTGGGAGAGACGGTGGCGTGATTTTGGCCCATCCACCGATCTTTATGCCGTCGGTTGTCTGAGCTACTGGCTGTTGACCGGTCGACCTCCATTCGAGGGCCCCGAACTTCAACTGCTGTCGTACCAGCATTTACGGACATCGCCGCCGGCAATTCCAGATCACGTCTTGACGCCAGCAGGCTTCGAAGCTTGGTTTAAGACTTGTTTGGAAAAAGACAGCTTTCACCGATTTCAGTATGCAGCCGATGCAGCCCATGCGTTGCAAAGGCTGAGTTTCTCTGAACTCGCAGATGCAGCGAGCCCGAATACGGTCGACGGCAAAGCGCATATCTCTGACGGCGCGGGGACTGGTATTGATGGACTCGGCCGGCGGGCCATCCCAAATCATTGGCGGTCATCGGTGGACGATTTTTGTCGGGCACCCGAATATGGACGGGAAGGTCTCTATCATGTTGGTTGGCCTCCGTTCATGTGCCGCGAAAGTGAGCGGGGACAGCTTTGGGATATGCTGAGACAGAGCGTCGATGCGGGCATTCGGGTCGTTCAAATCCATGGTCCGCCGGGCGTGGGGAAAACCGCGCTGGCCATGTGGTTGAGTCGTCGCGCCCACCAGTTCGGCAGCGCGGAGACGCTGCGCGTGGTGCAGGGGAGTTTGGGAGGTGAGACGGCGGGGCTGGGCGGGCTGCTGCGGCGCGCTTGGCAAGCATTTGGATTAGATGGCGATGCACTCAGGCGAAGAGTCTTCAAGCGTTTGTCTGCGCTTGGACTGCAAGGTGACCAAGCAGCGATGATCAGTTGTTTGAATGCATCCGAGGATGGGCTACCAGATGCCGTTCGTCAAAACGCTCGATTTGCTGCCGTTGGGCGCTGGCTTGCGGCGCGAAGCATGAACCGCGCTCAGATTTTGCTCATTGATGCGCCGAGCCCAGAAGACGAGATATGGGCATTTGTCGACTATCTTGCCAAGCGGCGTCCTTCGCTTCCTTTGTTGGCTGTTTTCACGTCCCGACACCGCGGGTTGGACGAGCCGCCTTTGGAGGGCGCAGCTGTTTTGAATGCTGCCCAGCCACCCTGTCACCTGCATATTGAACTCAGCCCGCTCAACTTAGACGAGCACCATGCGTTGGCGACCGCGCAGCTCGCCATTTCGGCCGAGCTCACAGGGCCTCTGTATGCGCTGACCCGTGGAAATCCACATCGTCTTTTCATGACGTTAAGGGCGTGGTCCGCTCGCGGTTGGTTTACCCATACGAGCCACGGTTTGGTCTTAAGCTTTGAAAAGGCACTGGGTGCGACTGCTACGGTAGCGGACCTCTGGGCAGATGTGCTCTCTAAGACGGTGCGGCAGTTTCCGAATGCGCTGACGGTATTGGAAAGCGCAGCATGCTTAGGCACATCATTCGACCTGCGCGAATGGCAGTTGGTTTTGGCGGACTCTGGCATGCATTGGGAGCCAGCCTTACTCGATGCGTTACTTGACCATGGTGTGTTCGAGCTTTCACATCGACATTGGCTCTATTTTTGTGACCCACAATGCGAACAAGTCTTTCGTGAACGTGCGATTCGGGCCGGCCGGTTCGAGGCATTTCAGTCATCCATCGTGTCGGTCTTATTGCGCAAGGAAGTGCATGATTCGGTGCGGATCGTGCACCATGCTTTGGCGGCGGCGCGCTATGACGACTACCTGAACTATATCGATGATGCTTTCACGAAGGTCCGGCGCGCCGACCGCTACGTACACGCTCGACGGATGCTGATAGACTGGGCGCGTTGCCTGCGCCGTACAGGGATCTCCCGTGGCCACTCAAAGTGGTTGAATATCAAATTGAAATGGGCCGAGATCGCATCTCAACTCGGTCAATTGAAGGCCGCTTTTCGTCATGCCGCTGCGGTGGCGCAAGTCGCGGTGTCAAGCGTGGCAGTGCCAATCAAGATAGATGCTCTTTATTTGCAAACGCTCGCCTTTAAATGGGTGGAGGGACAGGCGGAAACGAATGTGTCTCGCATTGAAGAAGCGCGTGAGATGGCGCATGCGACACGTGATGTTGCCTTAATCTGCCGCAGCGAAGAACGTTACGGGGTGTATTTACACACGTATGGATTTTTGAACGAGTCTAAGGCTGCCTTTGAGGAGGCGTTGTCTTGGTACGCACTGCTCGACGATGACGAGCTTGGGACGATGATCTACTTAGGGCTTGCCCGCTTGCATATAGACCTCGGTGAACTTGAAAGTGCGGATCAGTTTGCGCGTGCGGCAGCGCATCGATGTGATGAGGCGGCTCAGCCTTGTCGCTATGCGAGTGTGCGGCTCACGCTCTCGGATATTGCACGGCGTTTGAATGAGCCAGAGCGCGCGCTCGAGCAATGCGCATCGGCGGTTGACACCCTGACTCGTTACGGCGCCTTTGAGCTGTGGGCAGGCCTCGGTGGAAAGGCGCTTGCTTACGCAGACCTCGGACAACCCAAAAAGAGTTTACAGGCCATCGATGCTGGTCTCATGGAGGCCAAGCGGTTGGGGCTCGATGCTGCGCGTTATCTCCTTTATACCTGCAGCTTACGCAGCCTTTGGTCTATCGGGGCCGTGGATGCTTTCGATGCGCGCCTCCATGAGCTCCTCGGCCTCGAAGACCATACCTATGCTCAAATGGATTCGGCGGATAGCCTGCGAGTTGTACTCGACGAGATCGAGCAATCTCAAGAGCCTGAACGGTGGGCGCGCGTTCAGGGCCTGCTCCAAGCTCAGCGTGGCGCGTTGGGCGTACAGACCGTTGGACAATAATTAAAGTTCGTTCTTTGTCACGTGGCTTGGTAACCTAGAAGGGCTGACGTTACGGGGGATGACATGTGCATGGGGGCTCATCGGGCGTCTCTGGTTGACGGGGCGGACATTCTGGTCGTTTTCGTTGGGCTTGCCCTATTTGGTTGCGCATTCGATGTTGCGCCTAAGCTTGGGGAAGAGGTGCCCCGTGACGCTCAGAGACAGCAGGGGAATCGTGATGCAGACGTCAGTGAAATGGGTGCTGTGTCAGATTCGAGCATGGCGCGAGATGTACAGGTAGACGCCTACGTTGATGCGGAGCCAGGCAGAGCCGATGCTCTCACCGATGCGGCAATGGCACCACCGCCAAGCGCATGCGGTGATGGCGTGGATAATGACGGAGACGGCCTGACCGACTTATGGGATCCAGGCTGCAGTTCAGCCCAAGATGATCTCGAAGATGACGATGAGCGAGGGGCGTGTGCCAACGGCGTCGATGACGACGGTAACGGTTTCATCGATTTTCCATACGATCCGGGTTGCGGCGCGCAAGGGGACCCGGATGAGTCGGAACTCGCTGAACCCGCCGTTTGTGCCAATGGCATCGACGATGACTTCGATGGGCTCATCGATTATCCGCTGGACCCAGGGTGTTCGGGTCGCGGCAGCGCGTCCGAGCTGGAAAACGCCAACATACCCGCATGCGCCAACGGGATCGATGATGACCAAGACGGTGTCATAGATTTCCCTGACGACCCCAGCTGCGCTTCGGCATCCTATTTTTCCGAGGTCGACAGCTGCGAGCAAGTCGCGGGTGCAACCCCACTGAGCCTTGGTGATTCCGGCGTCGCAGCGGTGCCCGTCCCCCAAGGTGGACGCATCAATACGGTGGCCACGAGCTGCCAGACGACTGATCTGCCTGAGACGAAATTTGTGTATCGAGTGCCTCCAGGCGTAGCCAGGATAAGCGTTTGGCTCTACATCGAGCCGACCGCACAGAACACGGTGAGTCTTGCCGCTTATCGGGATTGTCAGCCGACGGAATTGCGCTGTCGACGAGGCGGCGATTCTACGTACGTGTATTTGGAGCTCATTCGACCGGAGGCCGGGCTCATGGTGCTTGCCGCTGAAGGTGCGCCAGCCGGCAGCAACTTGCGTATCATACAAACGATGGCCACAGCGTGTTCGAACGGACTCGACGACGATTCTGATGGCCTCGTAGATGCGGCTGATCCTGGTTGTGTGTCGAACGGCCATTCATCGGAGGTGGATCCAGACACCATGCCTGCCTGCGCCAACGGAGATGACGATGACGGAGATGGGCAAATCGATTATCCAAATGATCCTGCCTGTGAGCGGGCGGCCGGTGCAGCTGAGTCAGACCTGTGCGTGGGTATACATCCTTTTCGTCTATCAACGCAGAGCGCTATCTACGGACTCCAGCCACCCGCCAATGAGGGGTCACTTGAGGTCTCATGTCAGGAGCGAGGGCTGGTTTATGGTGCTGGATTGCTCAACTTAGCTGTACCCAGCTTGGTTGATGCCCATCTCGTTCGAGGTGGCAGGTTTGTGGCAGGCTACGCCGCTGTCGCAGGCGTCTGTGACTCGCAAGACGGTGGGAACTGTGTGTCAGGCAATGCAGAGCAAACAAGCTTGCTGATGGGTGAACTCGCGGCTGGGGAACATCAGATCGCGTTCGGCGGGACCAGCTCTCAACGTGACTTACCCATGCAAGCTCACGTGTATATCGAACCCCTTACGGTCGAATGTAACGACGGTGTTGATAATGATCGTGATGGCCTCGTCGACAGCCTCGATCTCGACTGCGATAGCCCTCGAGGACGCTCAGAGTCGGGCGATGGAGCGCTCACCGAATGTAGTGATGGCATCGACAACGACGGTGACGGTGAGCTCGATTATCCATCCGACCTCGGGTGTGAGGCGGCGGGAGATGACTACGAGGCCACATGCGACGAGAGCGACTTGTGGCAGCCTGTGGATTGTCGCGTGTCCGAAGACGGCAATACTGTCTTCACACAGGACCGCACCCTGCTCACAGAAAACCGTGCAAGCAGGGGGCGCGCCCTATATGCGGGCCGTAGAGACCGAAGCACAGACATCAACATTCCATTCTCTTGTAGCTTAGATGGGCAGGGTTGGGTCTCAACCGATGTGTTCGAAATTCAGTCGTGCGCGACCGATTGGTTCGCATTTTCTACTTTCGAAGCGCCATATCGTGAGCGCGGGCATCCGATTGCGGCGCCGTGCGGTAGTCAGGATGGGCGCCAGTTAAGACGCTTGGTCAAGAATCCGCTAGATTGTTGGAATTACCGCAGGGATGTCGCCATGCGCCGTCCATAGGGAGATGTTTTCGGTTTGCTTGTGCACATGCATGTCTGATGGGATGCGCGCTCGGGGGTGGGGGACTGTGCGATCTCCGGATGCGAGCTGGCGTCTAGAGCATTTGGTAGACGGTGATACCGATACCGAGTGCGATGAGGACCACCAACATCACAACCTGCCCATTTAACTTTGAGCCCGACCTGACCGTTCGTGCAGTCTCAATTTCAGCTGGCGGATGCTGGACGGGTGCAAGAGGGTCTGAGGTATTTGCGACTCGTGCGCTGTTTGGGTCATCATCGCTGACAGCCACCGGACCAGCAGTCGAGTTCTTGGACGTGGTCGATGCCGTCTCGGTGTCGAGATTCTCCGTTGGCGTGCCCGCTTCGTCAATGGCGCCTTCGCGAAGGTCTGTCTCAGTGGGCGTTGTTTGGCCGTCTGGGTTATCCGGAATCGTCATTCGATTCTCTGATAATCCACCGGCCCTGGCGGCTTCGTCCTGTGTTGCCTGAGCGATGAGATGCACCACCGCGAGGTCGCCAGTGTCGTCGGTTGCCTGGGGCTGAAGGTTCTCCTTAGAGCGGACTTGAGCGCCTAGATGCGACATCTCCTGATCCATCGTGACGGTCCTGTCGCGGCCAATATCGGCCGCAGCGATTCGTTCGGGTAGCAGGCGTGGTTGCTCATCTGTCGCGGCCAGGTCGCTCTGTTCGCCGGTTTCGAGAGACGCGAGATTGAATTTTGCCGCTGACTCACCTGCGAGTGTGTCGGCATCGGAGAACGTGAACAGCTCAGGGCCGTCCTCGTCATTTGTATTCGTAGCGCCAAGATGTGCCACCAGCTCGGTTACTTCAACTTGCTCACCCGTCATCGTATCATCGTCTGGCGAGATACCGGAAGCCGCTTGAGGCGCGCCCGTTTGACTCGCGAGCCACGTCATCGGACTGCTTGCCTTGGTGTCACTCTGAAGGCCTTCGACCGTGTCATCGGCCTTGCCGAGACCGGAAAGAAAAGAGAATTGAGCATCGCTCAGCTTGAGGCCACCCTCGGCGCTCAGGTCGCGATAAAGGGTGTCTGCGATGTCTCGTGCTGAACGCGCATCTTTGGGCCTTTTATTTGGATCTTTGGAGAGCAAGTCGCTGACGAATTGACTCAACTCTGGACTGATGCCGGCATCGGGCGCAGCTTCATGGAGTGGTTGCGGCGATTCCGTGACTTGCTGTCGAATGATGGCAAAGGTGTTATCCCCAACAAACGGTGGCACGCCCACGACCGCCTCATAGGCAACCACGCCCATGCTGTAGAGGTCAGAGCGCCCGTCGAGGCCGTCTCCCTCGATCTGCTCAGGGGACATGTATGCTGGCGTACCGAGCACCAGTCCGCCGGTGAGATCGGTGCTCCCCAAATTTTTTGCCACGCCGAAGTCGAGTAGCTTGACCATTGAACGCTCGGCGATCTGCTCAAGCATAATGTTACTGGGTTTAATGTCTCGATGCACAATGCCCGCCTCGTGGGCTTCAGAGAGGGCGTCAAAGACCTCCCGCATGATGAAGAGTACCTGTCGAGGTGACATGCGGCCCTGTGCTGTGGCTTCTTCGATGGTCAATCCGAGAACGTATTCCACCACAATGGCGAGTTGACCTTTTTGAGTGGTGAATGAATCGACCAGCCTGAGAATATTGGGATGCCTGAGCTTTGAGATGATTCGCCGTTCCGCTTCAAAACGGCGTACCACCTCTGGGTCCATGCTGGAGTCCGGGCTGAGGATTTTGATGGCGACGTCGAGCTCTGCATGAATGTTTTTGGCGAGATAGACCCGCCCCATGCCACCTTCACCGATGACTCGCTGAACCTTATAGCGATCCGCGAGCACCTCGCCGATGAGAGGATCGAGCGTGTCACCGGGCTTGCTGAGCAGCTTGTAGCCGTCACCCGCGCAGAACTGCTCACTGTCGGCATATTCTGTGCCGCATAGTGGACATTGCTTCAATGCTTCGCCCTTCACCTAAATTCACGCTTAACAGCGTGCAAAAAGCCCTCCTGAGGCAGTGTCGCCATTATCCTCACGGCCTGCAACAAAATACACACGATGTATCCGGTTATTGAGACGTTGAGTCCGATCATATGACGCGGGTGGCCTATTTTGGCTTGAGGGCGGAGGACCCTAATTTACGCTGTGACGACCTCAAGCTGTGCTAGTGTTTTTTCTGCTCCTCCGAAAGGAACTCGAGATGATTAGAATACAGCTCGTTGCCCTCAGCGCTTTGTTTATTTTCGCCTGCGGCGACGATGGCGCTTCGACGAACCCAAGTGAGCCACCTGATTCCGGTCTGCAAACTGATTTTGGTGCTGATGTGGGCGGATCGACTGACGCTGCGCGCCCTGCGTTAGACGGCGATGTTGATTCGACCGTAGAGCCGAAAAATACGACACTCTGTGATGTCTCCGAACTTCTCTTTGAGCCGTTCTGCGTGGGGTGTCATAACGGCTCCATACACGAACTTGACCTGCGTCGTACGGGTCTAGCGGATAGGTTGTTGGACCGTCGCTCAGCCACCTATCCCGAGCTCACCCTCATAAAGCCGGGTGATGTGGCCACGAGTTTTCTCTACCAAAAAACCGTCGGTACGCAGCCAGATAATACAGGTGAACAAATGCCGCCAGGGGGCATGTTACCGCCAGAGGCGATCGCACCGCTTGAGAATTGGATTGCGTCAGGGGCGAGCGCACAGTGCGATGAGACGCCTGCTGCAGATGTTGAGTTTTTGCAGCCGGAGGCGCGCGTGATTCGGGCATCAATGGCGCTTCGTGGTGTTCGACCAACCAAAGCGGAGTTGGAACGCGCCGATGAGCTCGCCAGCCTGATCGATGAATGGGTCCAAACCGATGAGTTTGGTGAGACCATCAAAGATATGCACGACGAAGCATTGCTCTTGAGAGTTCACGAAGGTCGACCAAGCGTCTCGTGGAAGGCGCCGCTTACTCGTGAGGGAAGGGGCCAGCAAGAGGCGTATATCAACTCTCAGATCCAAGAGGCACCACTCGAATTGATCGAATATATCGTTCGCACCGATAAACCTTACACAGAGATACTCACCGCCGATTATACCTTGGGTAATGAGACCATGGAGGGGGTTTGGGGCGATGGGGTCGAGGGTCTTGTGCCCGGCCAAGTTGGCCTACTGTGTGATGAAGCCGCTGAACCGGACTTTCCAGGCTGGCGGCGGTGCCGTTGGGCCGAGTCTGACAGAAACGGCGCAGGTGTTTTGTCATCGACGTTTTTTTATGTTCGATGGCGGTCCACAACAGCAAATCAGAACCGTGCGCGAGCGAATGCGATTACCCGTGCTTTTCTCTGTTACGACTTCTTAGACCAGCCCGTCGCCCTTGATGAGACCGATGTGGATCTCGCCGACGTCGACGCTGTCGCGAACGCAGTTCAAGACAACCCGGCGTGCGCCAGCTGCCATGAAAGCCTCGACCCGATCGCGAGCTTCTTGTTTGGTTTTCAGCCAACATTTAGACCAGGGCGTGTCGAGCAGTATCCTGTGGTGATGTACGACAGTCGCGACGCCTATCAGCCAGGCCGACGACTTCGCAACCTGCGGGAACCGGCGCTCTTCGGCCAGCCCGGTGTCACGCTCTCAGACTTGGGCCGGCTTATCACCGAGCATCCTGACTTTGCCTCATGCAGTGTCAGGCGGTTTTACAGCTATTTGACGCAAACGCCCTTGGATGCGGTGCCCGATGAGCGCGTGTCCGCCTGGGCGACGCAATTCGTCGAGAGTGGCTATGATGTCAAAGCCATCATCAAGGAGATGGCGCTCTCCGATGCGTTCCATGTCTCCCATGCAACCGCCGAGGCAGGCGCCGAGGCTGTTTTGGGCATGAAGAAGGTTCGCCCTGAACAAGTGACTCGAATGATCTATGCGCTGACCGGCTTTAAATGGCAGACAACCATCACCGACGGTTCAAGACGCCCCTACGGCACCATCGATTTAATGACCGATGCGCGTTTTGGCTATCGCGTGCTGGCAGGTGGAATCGATGGCATGACCGTCATCGAACCTGTGCACACGTATATGGGCTCCACCGCCGCGGTGATCGAAGGCATCGCTTATGAAGCAGCCAGTTACCTTGTCGAATCGGATTTTCAATTGGCTGCGAACGAGCGCCGGCTGTTTACGCAGATCGAGCTCGATACGGTCGACGAGGCCGCGGTGCGAGGTCAGCTCACAGCCCTTTATTGGGTGGTTTTGGGCGAACGTGTTAGCGCTGATGAGTTGGACCAGGCGTACGCGCTTTTTGAGGCGGTTTTGCGTGGCGATGATCACGATGACCGGGCCCGCGCTTGGAGCTTGTTGCTCTCGGCGTTGTTGCAAGACTTTCGCTTTAACCACTATTAGGGGGTGACGTCATGAAGCTTGGACGAAGACAGTTCATTTTGGGCGGTGCCGCCTGTGCGACAGGCGGACTCCTTCTACCCCGGATTGCCCAGGCGCAGACCGTCGCAGGTAAGCGTCTCATCGTGGTGATGATTCGTGGTGGGTGGGACCCAGTGGTTGCCTTGGACCCAAAGGAGGCGGGTCCGGGGGTGAGTATACCCGAGGGGCAGATTGCGCCGGTGGCTGAAACATCCATCTATGATGCGAGCGCAACCGATGGTGCAGTGCTGAACTATTTTCAGCAGCATGGAGACGTCACGGCGATTATTCGCGGCATGACCGTCGCATCGGTCGCCCATGAGGCCTGCACAAGGCGGATATTGACGGGCACACCAGCGGCGACCTCGCCCGATATGGCAGCGATTGCGGCAGCAGCGAATGGGTCTGAATATCCATTGCCCTATATGATTATGGGCCAGTCCGCTTTCACGGGGCCTTACTCTGCGCAAAGTGGGCGAGTGGGCTCATCCAATCAGCTTGTGACCGTGCTCGATGGCGACCAGCGATTTACCAGCGAACTCGGCGCCGCACAGACCCATTACCCGAGCGCTGATGAACACGAGGCGGTGCGCGCGTTCTTACGCGGTCGTGCCGACCGCCTTAAGGAGCGTCGGGCGCAGTATGGCGCCAACGCCAAGCGGGTAGAGGACTACCTCACGTCCATGCGGACACAGGCACGTTTGACCTCTTACGCCGGCGTCTTGGGTGGTGTGGGTTCAAGCGTCGAGTTCAACAACCAGATCGACATTGCCATCGATATGCTCGAGCAAGATGTGGTTTGGTCTGTGGCCATGGATCCGGGCCTCGATTGGGATACGCACACCAACTCTCATGAAGACCAGACCGCCAGCTGTCGAGCGTTCTTCCCAGGTCTTGCGCGACTCGTCGAGGCGCTCAAGACCAGGCGCGGCAGTGGTGGGGGCCGTCTCATCGACGAGACGGTGGTGGCTGTGGTCTCGGAGATGGGGCGCACACCCATGCTCAATGAGGACTCGGGCAAAGATCACTGGCAGATCACCAGCGCGCTGGTGATCGGTGGTGACGTGAGGGGTGGGCGCGCGTTTGGTAAATCCACCGACACAGGTGATTCAGAAGGCGTGCTCAAGAGCGCGCCGGTGGACTTTAGCACCGGTCTCCCATCGGAGACTGGCAGGCACTTAGAGAGCGCAGACTTTGTCGCCGGTATTCTCGACTGGGTGGGCGCTGACTACAGACCTTTCTTACCGAATGCAACACCGTTTAGACCTTGGGTGATCGGTTAGCCTGCCCGTCTAAGAAATAGTCTACGGCGTGAGCTAGCCCAACGAGGCGGCCCCACCGGGAACATCGGGCTTAGGCCAAGAGTCCGGTGAGCGTGTAACGCCCAAACTCAACGGGGAAGTCTGCATCGGTCAGTAATTCTGGGTCTTTAATGGCCATGTCGTCTTTTGGTGAACTCCCACTCCCGGGTGCAGATTAATACAGGAGGCGTTGTCAGGGAAGAGGAGCGTGTCGCTCAGACCGCTGGTCGCAACTGATACGCAAATTCGGCGGCTTTTGATAGTGTCCTGGTCGCCTCAAGCGAGACAGCTGACAATTGGTTTATAGCTCGAGCGACAGGTCTCGTTTTGTGGCCGCATGCGGCACAGACAGGCCATCTTTGGCTGGGAGTCTTTAGTCTGAAGATGGGGATTGTGACCTGATTGTGAGGCTGAGGTTTGTTCTCATTCTCCCGCCGCTTTCAGCACACTCAACGGTCGCTCATCTCACCAGCGGTGTTCTCAAGACTCGCTAATCTCGCCAGCGGAGCTCAACGGTCATGGTGGGTGGCTCCTGTGGAAATTCGATTCTCGACGCCTCGTAGGCCATGGCGAAACTGTGGTTACCTTCTCGAAGAACCATGCTGACAGTGCCAGTGCCCACTTGAGTTCGATTTCCGTTGTCATCCAGCAGATCCACACTGCTATTGCTTGAAAAAACAGCGACGACGTCACCGCCGACAACCTCGATGGTGAAAGACCATCTGAGCGAGCTATTCCGGTCGTCGTCTCCGTCCGAGAGTTGCCTCCACTCGTCTTGGCTCAGGCGCAGGTCGTCATCGCAGGTGTTATACACACTTCGATTCTCGTCGAAGACATCCACACGAAAACCACGGACGGTCACCCTACCTTCGTCCCCCTCAAGTATGGCGCGTGCCGCTGTGCACGGGTCGATGGCGTCGCATTGCGTATCAGGTCCATTTGCGCGGTCGCCGGGCTCGTTGACCTCACCGGCGCCACATGGGGTGCAGACGTGGTCCAAGACGTATTCATCGCGGTCGCAAGCCACAGCATCGCAGGTTGTGTTGCCATCGGCGATGCGGTCATTCGCGGCGTTTGTCTCGCCGGGCGCACAGGGGATACACTGTTCGTTTAAAACGCGCTCATTCTCGCCGCAGAGCGCAGGCGGCGCAGCATCGATGACAGCAGCGTCTACAAGAGCTGCATCCGTGTCGAGCCCACCCAAGTCTTGCTGCGCCCCAGGGCAGTAAAAAAGGCCTTGCTCACAGAGTTGACAACGAGACTGAGAGTCATCACGACGGTTTTGGCACCAGGCTTGCCCCCGCAAATCACCCTCACATGGGGGCCAATCTGTGACGTTGAATTCTGTGACACGGGGGCCGTTGTAGCGTGGGGCACAAGATTCAATTTGTGTGTGATATCGGATCCATCCAGCCTCCTGTGGGCTGCGTCTTTCGGCTGTTGAATCGGTCGTCGCAGCATCAAACGACCGATTGGGTTCGTCAGGTCTCGCATCGCTTGCAACTTGCCCGTCTGTCTGTCCTAGAACGGCTGCGTCGTCATCCTGCGGGAATGCAGCATTTTGCGGCACATCGATGGCGCAGCCCGATGAGCACGCAAACAAAATGGAGAGTATCGCCAATCGCTTGAGGTCGGCACGACGGGAACGGCGGCAGTGTAGCTGAGAAGGTCTATCAAGTTGTCCCATGAGGTGCGCGACTCCAGTTCCTTATGCCTACATCCTAAACCAAAGGCGCGTCGATTTCATATTCTATACTCGTTCGGGCGATTTATTGAATTGCACTTTCATGCCACGGCACCTCGAGCTCGCTGCCATTAGCATAGTACGTCGAACGGCGTTGTGGCCATCTTGACAACCCGTAGGTGTTTGCTGTTGGCGTGGACCTTCACGCGATTGACTCCTGGCCGCTCCAAAGGGTATCAATAGCCCATCCAAGACCACTCGACGTGAGGTACATTTATGCAGACTCTAGTCCGTTTAGCCTCGGTGACTTGCGTGGGGCTCTGTGTCTTCTTTGGCTGTAGTGACGAGGCGGATAGCGGTGTGATGGGACTCACCGGTCAGCCAGTGGATGCTGCGGGTGGCCAGCAGTCCGACGGGTCGGGTAAAGAGGACACTATCGGTAATGGTGGTTCGGCTGGCAGTGGTGGTTCGGCTGGCAGCGGTGGTTCGGCTGGCAGTGGTGGTTCTGCGGGCGGGGGTGGCTTTACGCCAGGACATGAGGGCGAGAGCATCGGGCAGTATGCGGCGCGGACATGCTTTACAGAGGGCGATGACACACCAGTCGAGTTAATCGACGGGCTTGCACGGCAGTTAGTTGACGCGATTAACTGTATTCGTCCGGGCGCCTTGTCTGACTTACCCGATGGCAACTGGCAGATGCTCGACCCCAATCGGCCAGCGTTAGTGGGCTCACAGGGTGTCGATGATTTACTCAATGCCGCTGCCGAGGGTGACCGCACCATGGTGATCCGTTGGGCTTACCGGGATGTGTCCATTCAGCATTTGTTCCATCTTTGGACGCTTAAGGGCTGTGACTTTGCTACACCAGCAGGACTGTCGAATCATCACAATGGGCTCGCCGTTGACCTAGAGGCCTCGCCCGCATGGGAGCCGACCATGAGACGTCATGGATGGGAGAATAATATTCCCCGCGATGACCCTCACTTCGACTATGTCTTAGCGCCCGATGAAGGCATGGCGACGCTCGCTCTATATGCGTTTCAGGCGCTTTGGAATCGCAATCGGGCGGAGCAGCTCACGCTCACCGGTGAACTTGACTCAGAGACCGAAGCGGCGCTTACGAGTGCACCTTTGGTCGGATTTGGCGTGGGCCTCTGCGATGATGGTGCCGCCCCACCAGCGTTACCGCCGCTGCGCGGTCCAACAGTGGCCCAGTCGAGCTGGCGCGGCTGTATGATTCCGCCTGATTTGGTTGAAGGGCTCACAGAGCAAGTCGCGCGAATCATGAATTGTATTGAGCCGCAGTCTCTTGTGCCGATGTCGCTTTGCGGTGGACCAGGCTGTATCGCCATCGCAGGTGACCCTAAACCTGAATGGCTGGAGAGCAACACACACGATGCGGTGCTCGCCCTATCGAGAGATTTAGGTCAGGCCGTGACCCTCGATTGGGGCTTTCGCGATGCGGCCCTCGCACAGCTGCTTTTTAATATGAGGCGGCAGGGCGATTGCCCAGACCGTGGTGCATCTGCGGGGCAGACGGTGTTTATGACAGGGCAGGGTTTTGTGCCCACAAACGTGCCTGAGAACCTACTGAGAGACCATGGCTTTGAACCGACGGGTGAAGGTGCATGGCGGTGGCCAGGCGATGGCGATTTACGACGCCTTGCGGTTTATTCGTTTCAAGCCCTTTGGAACGCGAACCGACCAGCGCGGGACGCATTGGTCTTAGACGGCCTTACGGGGCCTGCCACCTTTGACGCCATCGACCGGTCGCCCATACGTGGTTTTCCAGACAACCTGTTGGCTACATGCAACAATTTGCCGGGCCCAAATGGCGCGGCTGTGTCCCGTGATTGCGTGCCCGGTTGCTTTAATCAGACCTGTCCTGGACGCTATGACTTCTGTGATACGCGTTTTGGTGAGTGCGCGCCCGTGCCATGTGACATGGACGCTGATTGCTCAGGCCTTGGTGCCTGTGATGATCCGAGCCGCGGCAGCTCGCCCGTGTTTTATTGCGATGCGGGTCGTTGCCGACGCCGCTGATGAGGCATCCTTGAACAGACCCCTTGCACCTTGGCGCTTTTTTTGTCTCCACGTCAGGCGTGCCACGCAAACCTTCACCGCATTCGACGACGGCGCTGTCACTCGAGCGCGTTCGCTCACATTGGGCATTTGAAAGACCTGCTCGGTCAGTCGCTATGACCCTGGACGAGAGCGGGTATGGCATAGACAAGATGCAGTGGGTTGGGGCCGTCGGTAGACCGTATGTTGCTTGAAGTGAGCTCCGCCTTATCATTCAAAAGGCAGCAGCGCTTTGCATATTTAGTAACACGTTCCTAAACTGTAGGAAGAACGTTTCCGCCGGAGGGGCTATGGACCGCAGTCGCTTAATATTCAGAGCGTGGATTGCAGCTTGTCTGTGTCTTGCCGGCAGCCTGCTGGGGTGCGGTGAACCGCCGAAAAATCGAACTGCTCAAGGGGTGCAGGCGCCTCGAACTCAATTGGGCGTGGTATCCGGTCCGGCCGCTTCCAACGGTGACTATCAGCTTCGCGGTCAGGGCGTCGTGATGGAGAGCCACGATGGCCGATTTGGGATGAGGCTGGGCGTAGAACCCATCTCACAGATGAGCGGTAATGACGAGTTCAGGCTTGAGGGAGGGCTCATCCCGTGACCTATCGGCGCCAATCCAACGTATTGAATTACAGTTTTTCCTTATTGGTTTTTGTGAGTGTTTTTTTCGCTTCGAAAGCATATGCGCAATTCGAGGAGCCAGAAGGGCTCAGTTTTTCCTATTATGGTTACCTCGAAGGCCTCGATGGGGAGCCGGTTGATGGGTTCATCCCCATGGAGTTCAGATTATATGCCGAGCCCGAGTTCGGTTTTGCTGAGTGGGAGGAGATCAATCCCGGTGTGGAGGTTGTACGCGGATACTTTACAGTTGAATTAGGCCGGATGGAGCCCGTGCCGCGTTTTTTGGTCAACAACCCAGAGCTGTTCCTCGGTGTGGTGGTGAATGGCGGCCGGGAGTTGACACCAAGGTATCGAATCGGTGCGGTTCTGCGGGCGCAATGGGCCCGTTATGCAGAGTATGCGCGTAACCTCGAGGGTGTCTCAACCTCAGGTGGGTTCGTAGGGATCGCTGAAGCAAACCCTCAATCAGAATTGCATGTTAACGGGACTGTTCGGGCGTTTGAGCTTTGTGACACCGTGGGTGCGAACTGTGTGGCGGTAGCAGACCTCGCGGCCGGTGGATTAGAGGGACCGCCGGGTCCGGAAGGCCCAGCGGGTCCGCCTGGTCGTGATGGCCAGATTGGTCCTGCAGGGCCAGCGGGTGCAGATGGTGCTCAGGGGCCGGCTGGTCGCGACGGGCCCATTGGTCCAGCGGGGCCAGCGGGCGCGGATGGTGCTCAGGGGCCGGCTGGTGCGGAAGGTCCGATAGGGCGCGATGGCCCGATTGGTCCAGCGGGTCCACAAGGACCAGCGGGTGCAGATGGCGCTCAGGGTCCGGCTGGTCGCGATGGCCCGATGGGCCCAGCGGGGCCGGCGGGCGCGGACGGTGTACAAGGGCCAGCGGGGCCAGCGGGTGCAGATGGCGCTCAAGGTCCAGCGGGTCCAGAAGGTCCTGTAGGGCGCGATGGCCCGATTGGCCCAGCGGGGCCAGCGGGTGCGGATGGCGCTCAAGGTCCGGCGGGCCCAGAAGGTCCTGTAGGGCGCGATGGCCCGATTGGTCCAGCGGGTCCACAAGGACCAGCGGGTGCGGATGGTGCTCAGGGTCTGGCTGGTCCCGAAGGTCCGATTGGTCCAGCTGGTCCGGCGGGTGCAGATGGTGCTCAGGGACCGGCGGGTCCACAGGGGCCGCAGGGGGAGCCGGGTACGACGGTGACCGAGGCTGCCGTCACTCAAGAAGGGCGTCTCGCCATTACGTTGAGCTCTGGTGCCGTACTCGACGCGGGTGACGTGGTGGGGCCGCCGGGAGATGATGCGCCCGGTTGCACGATTAGCCCACTAGAAGTGGATGGCAATGTGATCGTGGGTGCGGTGGTGATGACCTGCGGAGACCAGCCACCCATTCGGTTACAAGCCTTTCTCTGCGGTAATGGTCAGGTGGATTTTGGCGAGACCTGTGACGATGGTAATTTGAGCGCCGGTGATGGTTGCAATTCGCTCTGTCAGTTCGAGTGCGGCAATGGTCAAATCGACGCAGGCGAACAATGTGATGACGGGAATCGAGTCGATACCGATGCGTGCACTGCGACTTGTCAGAACGCGGTCTGCGGGGACGGTATTATACAGGCTGGTGTTGAGGCCTGTGATGGTGGAAACGGATGTCGCGCCGACTGCACTGAGATCGCGTGTCAGGCCAGAGACGCTTGCCCCGACATCGAGTTTGTAGAGATCCAAGGCGGCCAATTCGCAATGGGGTATGCAGACGGTCGGAATTCGGAGTTGCCTGTACATGATGTGAATGTACCAACCTTCGAGATCATGCGTCATGAGGTAACCGTCGGTCAGTATGCGCAGTGCGTGGCACAGGATGCTTGCGACCCTGTGCCTGCTGGAAATGAGTTTAATTCCAACCGGGCGGGTACAGACCAATTGCCCGTGAACGGCGTGAGTTGGTTTCAGGCACGACAATTCGCGGTTTGGTTTGGCGCGCGATTACCCACAGAGGCAGAATGGGAATTTGCCGCGCGTTCTCGAGGGCTTGACCAGCGTTATCCCTGGGGCAATGAAGCGCCCGATTGTGAGCGTACCCATAATTATACCTGCGACGGGGATGAACACGAGGCGGTCTGCGCGCACCCAACCGGCAACTCAGTGCAGGGCGTCTGTGACTTGGCTGGTAATGCATGGGAGTGGGTCGAAGACCAAAACCATCGCACATACGAGGGCGCGCCTGCGGACGGCACGGCATGGTGCGACAACGGGGATTGTGAGACCGCCGAAGGCCCGCGCGTTTGGCGCGGAGGCGACTTTAAGTCAGATGTAACCCTCATGCGAAATACCGCTCGAGGTTACTACGCACCGACGGTTCAGTTTTCTTGGATGGGCTTTCGTTTGGCGCGCGACCTTTAATTGCAATCACCTTCCATTTGATGGTCGTTAAGGGCACGGCCATGAAAGGTTCCTTCGGCCTCGGGGTGGGTGAGCGTGGTCGGTTCGGATACGCGATGTGACGCACAGCTCGTTGCGCGTCTTCGCTTCAAGTCAATCGTCAAAGAAGATCTACGCTGCTCTACATAGTTTACGACGACCCTTCGCGAGGTTAGTGTGGCCATATGGTTATCCAGTCGCATAGGGCCCCATGACAAAACTACAACGCGTCTTTTTCTTAGGTGGGCAGCTCGGGCTCATGTTGTTGGTCCGGTTCTTTTTGCAGTGGATTACTTTTTTTGCCACGCAAAAGGGGCCAGTGGGCACACCCAGCGCAGGCCTCGCCCTTTTTTCAGCGGGCCTAGTAGGCACCACGTTATTGGTTTTTCGGATTTTTGATGGTGCCATCGACCCGGTCGCAGGCGCCTTGAGCGACGGCTGGGTGCGCAAGGGCAGGGAACGTCGCCAGTTACTTTGGTACGCCTTCCTTATTCCGCCGGTCGGGCTCGCGCTGATCTTTCTGCCGTCCCACGATATGTCTGAGACTTTGCGCTGGACATCGCTCTTGTCGGGCATGTTCATCTTTTTTGTTGGCTACACGTTTTATGCGATTCCTTATTGGAGCCTCGTCGCCGATTATGCGCAGGGTGATGAGGGCACAAACCGAGTACTCTCCACCTTACTCGGCGCAGGCATTTTATTGGCGACGGCAGCTGGTTTCGTTCTAAGCCCGATTTTGGTTGAGAAATATGGCTACTTCAATGCGGCGATGTGTTTCTTGATCCCCGCCACCGTGCTCATGGTTTTACCGTATTTCGCGCAGCCGAAGAATCTGGTCAGGGTCGAGCCCGATTCAGTGGCTGCGGCCCCACCTATGCTTGAATCCTTAGCGCTCGCTTTCAAACACAAACGGTTTCTCGGTGTGATGATTATCTTTGCAGGCTCCCAGATGTCTCTGACGATGATGACCATGGCTGCGCCATTTATGGCCGTACAAATTTTACAGGGTTCGGAAGGCGACGTCTCACTCTTGATGGGACCATTCTTAGGTGTTGCGATCTTGTGTTTTGCCGTCACGCCGTGGTTTTCAAGACAGTTCGGTTGGCAACGGGCCATCGCCATCGCGTCCATCGCTTTAGGCGTTGTGTACTGTTTGACCGGAGCACTGGGACAGACCTTGGTTCATTCGCCCATGGCAACCGCTATGGTGATTTTCGGCTTCGGTGGCCCCATGGTGGCAGTTCTGCTCGGCCTCGAAGGCGAGGCGATCACAGCGTGTGCAGACGAGCGGGGCGGGGACTCCGTGAGCATTTATTTTGGTGTGTATAATTTTGTCGTCAAAGCGATGAACGGTGTCGCGACCATGGTCATCGGTCTGCTCGCTGACCGCGCCATACAAACAGGGGATGTAGGCGGTCTCGTCGGTGAGGCGGCTGTGCGCACCATGAGCTTTGTCGCAGGTGGCTGCCTCTTTTTTGGTGTTGTGCTCTACTACGCGATCGGTGCGCATCGGATCGATCGTTCTAGTTGAACCGCCTCGGTCTTGTCGCTTGTAAACTCGCCAACACAGGCTTATAGAGCCACTGAATGACTCATCCAAGGAAACCCAAAGATGAAGACACTGCCGTTTCAAGCGCTCATGGACGACGCAGGAAAGAGCCGGCTCGACTTTGTCGAGACACTTGCCAACTTTGGTTTCGTAAAGGTCTCGCTGCCAGTGGGGACGTTACTAGACTCTCTGCGTGGTGGCATCGCTGAGGGCGATCGGATGGACACCTTCCGGTTTCCGCCTGTGGGTGAGCCCGCGGTTTATACAGATGCTCACCGCAATTGCTTTCGGGCCCTTTATCGCCTCGGTCGCGGCGGGCTCAATTGGATTTTGTCGTGTATCGAAGGCGCAAGCGAGCCAGCCGCTCACCTGCGAAGACTGCTGCGAAGTTCGGATGAACGGTCGGCTGAGCTTTTCGCGCCAGATGGACTCGGACATGCCCCCTTCACCGATGGGCAGATAGCTGCCTTTTCAAGCTCTTTCTTTAACATCTTTGACTATGAGCACGGCTCACTTAATGGGCACAAAGATCGCTATCTGACCACCACGATCTTTGCATCGGTTTCGATGGATACAGCCCATGAACGCAGCGCGCTTTGGGTCAGGGGGGCTGATGATATTTGGCGTAACGTGGATTCAACGCTTGGCACCAATGAGGTGGTTTTCATGATCGGCGAAGAACTCGAGGCCTTGCTCTCGGAGAGCGGCTTAGGCTTGTTCGCAGCCGACCATTGCATTCGTGTGGATCCGGAAGGCGAATTCATCGAGCGAGCGCATTTTCGTCGCGACCCGACGTCTCTCGTAGGTGGGAATCGTGTGAGCGCGGCATTCGTGCTTGGTGATGAGTCCATCGAGGCTCTGCTTGAAGAGCGGATGAGAGCTTAGGGGGCTCAGGAGAGACGAAGGCCAAGGTTTGTTATATCGATTTTGCACCTACGCAGTGCTGCGCAACCTACGCTTCTTCGATGCGTTCTTCGTGCTCTTCTTGGCCGTCGAGTTGGGCTTTACGTATACCGAGATCGGTATTGTTCTGGCCTACGATAAACTCTTAATGGGCCTGCTTGAGGTGCCTCTAGCCATCATAACGGATCGCTTCGGGCGTCGACGGTCTCTCGCGCTCAGTTTTGCGCTCGCGTCGGTTGCCTTTGCTGTTTTTGGATTCGCCGCACAAAGCGACTTCAGCTTCCTGATGATTTTGCTGGGCCAGACAGTGTATGGAGTCGCCGAATCTCTTCGCAGCGGTAGTCATAAGGCCATCGTGCTCGACTGGCTCCGTCATCAAGGGCAGTCTCACAAACGGGTCAAGGTGCTCGGCACCATGCGTTTCTTCTCGAAGAACTCCGCTGGCATTGCGGCCTTGATGGCGGGTGGAATCGTGTGGCTGACCGGTGGCATGAACGCACTTTTTTTTGCGGCGATACTCCCGACCTTGGGTGTTGTTGTTTTGGTGTTGGGTTATCCTCGATTTGCGGAAGGTGAGCTCCGGCGTCGTATGAACGACGGCAATAAACCACCGAGGCAAAACCTCCGCGAA